>JARNMJ010000075.1 GCA_029432795.1 Pontiellaceae bacterium B12219 | reverse complement strand
AACTCGATCGCGCAGCTTATCGACGGAAGCACTCCGCGCCCATCTTGGAAAAGATAAAATCCATCCTCGAAACCGAGCGGTTCCGGCAACTGCCGAAAAGCAACTTCGGCAAAGCGATCAGCTACACCCTCGAGCGCCGGGACGCGCTCAATCTTTACCTCGAACACAGCAGACTCGAAATCTGCAACAACCTCGTCGAGAATGCCATCCGTCCCACCGCCATCGGCAAAAAGAACTTCCTCTTCTTCGGAAGCCCCGACTCCGGCCAGACCAGTGCCGTCATTTACAGCCTCATTGAAACCTGCCGCAAACTCGACATCAATCCGGCCGTCTACCTTCGAGAAGTCCTTACGGCTTTGCCGACGATGAATCAATCCGAAGCAACCGATTGGACGCCTGCCTGCTGGAAGTCATCCCGCGAAAACACCTCTTCGTAATCCTGTCAATGCGGACCCCGAACAGCCGCATACGCTTGAGTACACGCAGGCGCATCTTGAGCAAATAGCGCGGCATGATCCGGAAGCGGAGCATGTGGTCATTTGGGACGGAGCGGGATTCCATCACAAACAAGGAGACCTGCGGATCCCTCGGAATATCCACTTGGTTCAACTCCCAGCCTACAGCCCGGAGCTCAATCCCATTGAGCGTCTCTGGGATATCATGAAAGATAAAATCTGCAACCGAATCTTCGAAACACTCGATTCGGTAGAAGAAAAAATCTCAGAGGCATTAAAACCGTACCGGGAAGATTCTTCATATGCACTGGGTCTCGCAGGCGATGGCTGGATGCATTCTCAAGCAAACGTTTCGTAGACGGAGTTTATACCGGAATGTTTTAGCAAACGGTATTAATCATCCTCACAGCATCACATCATTTTTTTGCCGGAATATATTCAGGATCACGCGTCTGTTTCACCTTCTGAATCGTGCCGTCTTCATTAAAGAAGACTTTATCAAAACAGATGGAGCGGTTTGCTTTACGTCCGCCGGACAGATCCGCATTATGATAAAACAGATACCACTGCCCTTTATATTCAACAATGGATCCATGCGAGGTTAAGGCCGATGTCTTATCCAGTATAATCCCGCGGGTCTCCCACGGCCCTAGGGGACTGTCACTCGTGGCATAACGCATCTGGTGTCCGCCCTCTGTATTATCCGGAAAGATCAGATAATAAAGGCCTTTGCGCTTGAACACGAACGGCCCTTCACGGTGATCGTAGAGCTCGGCCTGTAAGACCATTTCCCCTTCAATCTCCATCATGTTATCTTTAAGTTTCGCGGCGTAGGTCTGTGCTTTCACCACGGCATACAGATAGGCCTGCCCATCATCGTCAATGAACACATTCGGATCGCAGAACGTAGTTGCCCCCTTCACAACGCCCTGGACCTTAAAGTCAGACGCGGGTTTTGTACTGGTCGCCACACCAATTTCCCACTGTTTCTTTTTATTGTGATGCGGAAAATAATAGTAGTACGTCCCATCTTTATACACGCAGTCCGGTGCCCACATGGCTCCGGGACCGCCAGTCCAATCAACATCGCTCGAATGCAAACTCTGGCCATGATCCGTCCAGTTCAACATATCATCCGTGGAAAAGATATGGTACCCATCCATCGCCCGGTATCCTTTTCCCGGGATATCGGTCGAGGGATACACATAGAGACGACCATCCTCCCAGACGCGGGCCGTCGGATCGGCCGTCAGCATATGTTTGATAAACGGATTTGTAGCACGTTCAGCTGCATAGGAAATGCTCATAGAAACCGTAACAACCCCTAACACGATTTGCTTTGTATATTTCATATATTCTCCAAAAATGATTCGTGTATTCTGACAATCACATCACCTGATGGATTATTTAAACTCCACATTTTCAAAACGCAGTACAACTGCGTTAGGCCATCGACGATTATTATAGAGGCGCTGTGCACGTTTCGCCGAAACGGCCAGGCCTTCGTCCGTATTCTCGAAACGTGTTTCGATATCGACCCTTGGAGTGAATTTTTCCAGACGATGTTCCTGCCCCAGAACACGCACGGAGGTCTCCGGAGTTGCCTTAAGCTCCTTCAGCACAAAATCCTTCCGCTGATCACGACCCCACTGGGTATCGGCAGGACTATGGGTAGCGGAGGTGAAACCGGTCAAAATTGCATAGACATATTTGCCGTCTTTAGACTGGGTGTAGTATACGTCTTTGCTGCCGACATTCGGGCACGGACGAATATTATGAATAGCCTCATCGTTCACAAACATCCAAAGTGCGAGTTCACGGAAACGTTCTTCCTGAGCCTCAGGAATCGTGCCGTTCGGTTTCGGCCCCATATTAATCAGCAGGTTTCCGCCCTTTGCCCGTGTTTCCACCAGCATATTAATCAACCTGGACCCGGACTTATACTCTTCATTGGTCGGCTTATACTGCCACTGATTTCCAAGCGTGAAACAGGTTTCCCACGGCCCGGGAATGGAATGCGGAGGAAGCCTCTGTTCAGGCGTAACCATCTCACCACGCGTAACCAGTGTTTTCGGAGAAATCTTGTGAACATACTGAGCAAGCACTTCATCGTGTCCCCCATCCAAAAAGACCACATCAATCAGCCCATAGTTGGTTAGCAATTCATCCAGATGCCGTTCACTCAGCGCAACCAATTCTTTGTGATATTGACGGGATTCGATCCCGGCACGGGCCGGTACATCTTTGGTGTAGTGAAAATGAAAATCTTCAGGAGAATAGTAAAATCCAACCTTAATTCCATGTCGACGGCAGGCCTCCACATACTCCTTCACAATATCTTTTTTATACGGTGTGTTCATGATGCCGAAGTCGGTCGTCTTCGTATCCCACATGCAGAAGCCACTGTGGTGCTTGGTGGTAAACACCATATACTTTGCGCCCATCAGTTTAGCCATCTCCATCCATTCATCCGGATTGTATTCCTTTGGATTAAAGGTTTTGGGCAACTCATTAACATAGCGGTCCAAGTAATCCCGCGATGCATAATCCATCGAATGACTGATAACCGATCCCAGCTGAGAATCGAATGACCAGTGCACAAATAATCCCAGCCCCCAATCCATAAACTCTTCTTCCAAAGCCGAATCGTTTCTCAGATCCCCCTTTGCTTCCGGTTTATCAAATTTCTGTGCATGACTTACCATCACAGAAGATGCAATCGCCAATATCGCCAGATTCACGGTTTTCTTTTTCATATTCATTAATACCTCAAATTTACAATGTCGTTTTAAAATTCATGAACCTTCAGAGCGGGTGAGCTCTCATACAACAGTGAAGCCTTTTGATTTACATTATGCAGCCTGACTTGAAGCACTATCATTGCAATCAATAGAACCACTCCCATTATAATCGAGAACTTCATCATGCTCTTCTCTGTTTTTGTCCAATTTTTAATTGCACCGTCTTGCCCTGCTCCAGCACTTCCAGACCGCAGCCGATGTGCTTATAGAAATGAAGATATATGCCAAAAGTATCATGTATAAAAATGATGCATATCCTCAGATTTGGTGGTTTTAACTATTTTTTCAAAACAACAGATTCTTCGTATCGGTCTCTTCGACGGCCTCCTATACAGCCTCGCGCGAGGGTGATAAGTTTCGGCATGGTTGATAATGTGCGGCTACGCGGTCGGTGTATCGGGCTGCGGCTGGACGGCCTTCCATTTTGACGGCGTCCAGTTGACGGCTTCATGCTGGCCCATGGTGGGCAGGGCTGTCAGAACGTCGCGCAGGTATTCGGCGGGATTGATGTCCAGCTTCCGGCAGGTTTCCACGAGGCTGTAGATGACGGCGCTGGTCTGGCCGGAGCTGGGACTGCCGAAGAAGAGGAAGTTCTTTTTGCCGATGGCGGTGGGACGAATGGCGTTTTCGACAAGGTTGTTGTCGATTTCAAGCTCGCTGTGCTGAAGGTAATGGTTCAGTTCGTCCCAGCGGTTGAGTGTATATTTTATGGCTTTACCAAATTGGCTTTCCGGTAATTGACGCGGAGCTTCCTGATCGAGGAGCTCTTTGAGCTGATCGAGAATGGCCGGTGCATGTTCCTGCCGGTAGGCTGCCCTGTCCAGTTCGGGGTGCTCACGGAGTTCGGCCTCGATTTGATACAGCCCTTTGATGAGCCGTACGTTTTTTTCAGCCGGCGGGTAGTTGGGCGCTTCCACGAAGTAGCGGCGCGCATGCGCCCAGCAGGCGGCATGGATGATATGCTTTTTCTCTTCGGCATGTTTTTTGTTATTCAGCCAGGTGTTGTACGCCGCATAGCCGTCGGTCTGCAGCAGACCGCTGAAGCCGGTCAGCATATTGTCGAGGCATTCGTTGCCTCGGCCGGAAAACCATTCAAACAGTACGCCGATCCCCGGACTGTGATAAGCCCATAGGTATCCGTTGGGACAGTAATCCCTTTGCTGATCCTGATATTTGATAACAGTTTCGTCGGCCTGAATGTAATGCGTTTCACGGATTTCATTGCGAAGGGCTTCGTAAATCAAGGTGAGCCAGTCGGCGATGAGGAACATCCAGTTCCCCATCGTTTTGCGGCTGATCTCAACGCCGTAGCGGCTTTTAAAAATCTGCTCCTGCCGGTAAAGCGGAAGATGGTCGCAGTATTTGCCGAGAATGATGTGCAGGATCAGGCCGACGGATGCATAGCTGTTCGGGATCCGTTTTTTCGGAGCCGGAGCGATCACCGGGGCGGCGCTGCGATCGTCCACTTTAACATATTTTTCGCGGACAATGATGCGACGGAAGTATTGAGTCGGCGTGACGTCGAGCTCCTCAACGGTTTCCTCCCCGATCATCTTATAGCACTCCGGCGCCGCTTTGACTTCGTCCGGAATGAGAATGACACGCTCGGTCGGAAGGTCTTCAGGAATGCGCTCTCTGAGCGGTTTGCGCTTGCCCCTTCGCGATTCTTTTTCTGCGTCGAGCTCTTCGATCTTTTCCGTTGCTTCATCCAGCGCGTCCTGCACTTCGCGAAGCTCCTCAATCCGAAGCAGCACATCAATCCCGTTCGGCAGGCAGATCCTCAGCTCATCCGCCGGAGGAGATTCAGACCGAACGTCCACCTCGCAGAACGAAACCTCCGTTTCCTGTCGTTCAATCCGTAGCCAACGAGCCAATGTTTTCGGGTTGATGTTCCACTCCCGACAAAACGCTGCCTGAGTCAATCCCGCTGAATTAAACTCCTCGATCAGCTCCCGGCGTTCTTCCTCCGTATAGGAAGCCCGCCCCTGCGTACTATTTTCATTCGAATTCATACCTGACAAATTATCAGGCTTTCCCGGGACTGACTACGGGGTCGAGGAAGAGACGTTTACGAGGGACACGTCTGCCCTGCCTTTTCTCTTGACCCGCCATGTAGCACGCGCTTCCCTTGAAAAGCGAAGGAGGAAAGAATGAGGGGGCGTGTCAGCGTTTGGAAAGTTGCTAGGCTTATTCGTCTATCCAGCGTAGACGGAAATAACCGGCCTTGTTAGTTGCAGGCAACGTAACGGAGGATTCATATGCCGCATCGGAAAGGTTGGTATAAGTAATCCATCCTGTTTCATCAACTAAGTTGGTCGATTGTTCAATAACATACGTTTCACCCGCTATTCCATCAACTTGAACTGAAACCACACCATTCGACGTCATGAGTCCCAAACCTATGGATTCTATATGTTCTTCCGCATACAGCTCGCTGACATTGCCACCGGAAAGCGCCTGATCATAAAGTTGCACACTGGCTATCATGCCGGAATAATAATCCGTCGCGATTCCGGCACCAAATGATGCGGTTGCCACCTCACCGATGGGTGTTGTCAGGCCGGAACCACTGTGCCACAGGCTTCCATTGAGATAGACATTCATTACTCCTGAATTGGCATTCTTAGTAAATACCCAGTGTTTCCATCTTCCCTTAAACTCATCAATTGATGCCGGTTTATTGATCCGGTCAGCCCCGCTTCCGGAATTTCCTGCATCCCAATACACATTCGAGTTGGTCCAGGGAAGGTGAATATTCAACTGTCGTGCTCCATCACTATCTAATGCCAGAAAGATAGAATTCTTTTTAGGCAAAGATGTTCCGCCATACACCCACATAGCAATACTGAGTTCGTCGCTAATGGAATCAAACGCTTCTGAAGGAATACTGACCCGTGTGTCACTGCCGTTGAATTCAAGCGCGCCGCCATTCAGTGCCTCCACCCAAACGCCATTGGTATGAATTCCGTCATATCCGTTCCCTGAATGGTCTAAAACGACGAATCCTTCCCCGTCGTCCAGCGACCACATGGCGACAGGCAGAGCGTTTGATGAGAAAGAGGCTGCGGTCGGATAACCGAAGATATCAATTTCACGGCCAACGACCACCCCACCCGCATTCGCTTCATGGGAAATGTCAAAGGTTACCGCCTTCACACCTTCAGCCATAATGCCGCCACTTCTTTCGGAAAAAGATACGGTTGTGAAATAGGAAACTGTTGGCGTATTAGGAGCCCAATGCTCAGGCCCCATCAGCGAAATGGTTGTCCCATCCACATAGGTCAGACGAATTTCATAGCCCTGATTTGAGCGCCCGTCCGACTCTGTTCCCCAACCAAAGCAGGAGTCTATTCCGGTAATGCTGTATCCGTTAGAGTGAACCGATGTATCAAACTGGACGGTAAAGGTATTTCCCTCATCCATGGTCACCTCACCTGCATCGGTCGTATCGTCATCCATATTCCCGACCTGTCCATTAAACAGATCAGCATGTTCGGTGGCGACCTGATTACCGCCCGTCGCAGAACTGCTCAAATAGTATGTCTGGGCCAGATCATTTGTGCTGCAGGTTGGCTCACTGTCGGAACCACTGACCGTATAAACGATTGGAGAATCATTATTATCAATAGTAAATGAATCGATCATCTGAACGAAATTCCCGGCATTCACTGCGCGCATGGTATGTATTCCGGCATCGAGTGCAGCACTGGTATAAACAGTCTGCTGATGAAGGCGCGAACCGTTGTAACAACTAATGGTTTGATCCAGCTCATCGTCGATATAGACCACTATATCCCCCATATCGCTATTCTTTTGCGAGGTAAAACTAATGCCGACTCCGTAAAACGTCACTTCAAAATAGGCTCCAGCCTCACTGTTAACCGCTATATCTCCATTAAATGAATCGGTATTGGCTTGATTCGTCCACGCTCCGGAAAAGACTAGACCGGCGGTATTATTCAGCTCTTCGGATGTTGTAGGTTTAATAAAGGTCCCACTGTAATCCAACTGGTTGCGCATGTATGTCATAGCAACTTCTTCGCCGGGTTCTATAGCATGATAGAGCAACCAGAAACTTTGTTTGTTGGCAATGGTGGTCCCGTTGATGGACAGGATTAGATCGCCATCATCAAAGCCCTGGGTTGCGGCATAACTCGAATCAGGAACCGTGCGTAGATAAACGCCATTAAGATCGGCCGCCCCTAACGCCGACTGAACGGATGCATCCCAAACACTGCATGCTTCCGCTCCCATCAATGGCTCGGGATCCGCATCCGGTGAATCAATGACGCTCCCGTCGATGGGACCGGGCTCCGGCGCTCCGGGCTTCCCGAATTGATCCATCGGAAAGTTCACAAATCCCAACCCCAAGGCCGGTGATCCGGAAGCGACGGAATAATCTTTAGCCGACGTGTCGACAAACAAGGGATCAGCGATCAGGGAGTTATCGTCCAGATCGTATCCATCCCAGTTAAGCCACGTCACGGAAACCGAATTCCCATCATTGTAAAACAGATTATAATCAGCCGTCGCCTGCTTGTTCGACATGGTCGTCTCATCGAATCGAATGATGGAATAAGCCGAACTGTTCACCGTAATGTTGTTCGTAATCACATCACGGCATTCATCAAACCAGACGTGTAAATCCATGGGTCGGTTGATCATAATATTGTTGTACGCTTTGCGATCAAACCCCTCGCGCAACTTGATGGAGGTATTCATCAGCAGATTGTTATAGATTTCATAATTCGATGATCCATCATCCAGGTCAATTCCGAACGCAGTCGGCTCAGCATAGTGAAATCGGTTATTGCGAATAATCGTTGTTTTCCAGGCATCGAGAAACGCATATGGTCTTTTTGCACTGCCCTCACCGCCATACGTATCGTACCCCAAATAAGACCAAAAACGATCGCGCCCCCATGAATTAAAAGGTCCGTGGTCTCCGGTTTCGCGCACGCAATCAAAGACATCATTATATTCAAACAAGTGACCGCCCCAGGTTCCATCACAAACATTCAATCCAGAGCGCGGACTTTTATGAATCGTATTATGGCTGACCGTAATGCTTTCACTCATAGAAAGATTTACCCCGCTGGTCTGCTTTTCAAAGCGTCCCATATTAAACATGTGATTGTAACTCACCGTAATATCTTTCGGGTAGTCTTCCGTCTGCGGGCCGGGCGTTGTATCGGCAATATCAGTTTTATGATCGTCCCAGAAAGAGGGATAGCGAACCGCATCAACCAGCCCGACAATGTTGACGCAGGTAGCACCAATTTCCCTGAATTCATTCCAGGTAATCAGGTGATCCCGGTTATAACCGCTCATAAAAATGGCATCACCGCCCACGTTTTCAAAGATGGAGTTGGACACAGTAATATTTTCGGCCTGCTCCAGATAAACAGCACCGGAACGGGTGATGCACCAGTCACTGCGAAGCAATGGTTCATACGGCTGGGTAAACAGTGTTCGATGCGTCTGTGTGAACGTGAAATTATTAAAAGTCAGATACTTAACTTTTGTAGAATCATCTCCTACCACACGAATAAGTTCTTCGGCCGTTGCCGCCTCAAGGGCCACGGCCGAAGCATCCATATCAGCAGGTGGATAAAAATAGAGTTTCCCGGCCGGTTCGTCGTAGAACCATTCACCCGGTGCATCCAACTCCTCGAAAAGATTCTCAACCATCATATATTCCGAATTCCAACTGCTTCCGCGGTTGTTATCCCCTACCCAATCTAAGTTTAGGCTGCCGTCACTTTCGACCCCTGTAATTTTATAGGACTGACCGCCCCATTCTTTAACGTGCAGGGCACGGACAAAACCTGTCGTCGGGTTCGACCACGATGTTGCACGTTCCATTAAGTTTGATTCAGATGTATAGCCGTTCAAAACCGTGGTTAATGAATTATAATTCGGATAGCGCGCCATGACCTGCTGATCCCCGCCGGCAAACAGCACATCAAATGCATGTCCCGTTCCAACATCCGCGACCATAATATCTCCCGAATATGTGCTCCATGAAGTATCCAGCACAACCGCGCCGCTGATCACTACCGTTTCATTCGAGATACCGGAATAGGTCACCGGAACCGTTTCACTGCCCGAATCCAGCGGCCCGAATTCCAACGGTTCGCTCAAGTAGTATGTACCTCCCTCAACCCAAACTTGAATAGGCTCAGCGGCTGTTGTCAGCGCATCCCGCACAGCAGACTTTGCCTGTTCCAATGTCTGGAAAGGAGCTGAACTGCTGCCTTCATTGGCATCGTCTCCTGTCGGAGAAACATAAAAAGAAAGTCCATCCTCTCCCGGATCAGGCAGATCTACCGGCTCAGTAACCGGATAGCCAAACACATCAAACTCACGACCAATCACAACCCCGCCCGCATTGGCCTCTTCTGTGATGTTAAACGTTACCGCCTTTACCCCGGACGCCATTATGGTCTGACTACCTTCAGGCACAAAAGAGACCGTCGTCCAGTAGGAAGCAGGCGAATTGGGTTCCCAGTGCTCAGGTCCCGCCAACGTCACAACCGAATCATCCATCATGGTCAAAATCAATTCATAGCCTTGATTCGATCGTCCATCACTGTTGATGGCCCAGCCAAACACAGTGGTGATACCTGTGATGTTATAGCCCAGTGTATTCACCGATGTATCAAAAGTAACCGTCACCGTATTGTCACTGCCCATGGTGACTACGCCGTCTTCATCTGTATCGTTTGCCGAACTCCCAACTAGTCCGTTAAACAGCTCAACATGATCCGTTGCAACACCGTTTCCACCTGTCGCAGAACTGCTGAGATAATAGGTCTGCGCCAAATCCGTGCTACTGACTGCGGGAGCCGTGCTATCGGACTGGCTGGTAGAGACCTGATAGTTAAGTGGCGAAAAGAGTCCTACATAGAATGAGTCGAGAGCAAAAGGCTTCGCGTCAGCATTAACCACACGTAGTGTATGAATTCCTTCGTCCAGTCCCACTGTTTTATAAACGGTTTCCTGATAAACAGGCGTAGCACTATAGCAACTGGCTGTCTCCTGAAATACACCATCGATATAAACGTCAACATTTCCCCGATCACTGCCTTTTATTGCCTGGAACGAAACTCCATTCCCATAAAAATTAACTTCGAAAGAATCCCCCATGATAATCGTTGAATACACATCTTTATTGAAGCAGTTGTTATCTTCCTCAACAGACCAACTTCCGGAATAAGTTACACCGGCCGTATCGTTTAACTGTTCCGTTTCCTCGGTCTTAGTAAACGTCATGGACAGCAGTGCGCCGGAACGCCAGACATCAACCGGCACCGTTGCACCTGAAGCAATCGTTTTATACACAGTCCAGAAACTAAGCTTATCCGTTATATTGGTTCCATTTATGGTCCGGATCAGGTCATCGGTTTCAAATCCCTGCTGGTGAGCATAACTTCCATAAGGAACCACTTGCAGGTATACTCCGTTTGTATCTCCAATCCCCAGCTCCGCCTGTATTGATCCATCAAACACACTCGCGGCATACGCCCCCATCAAGGGCTCTGCATCTGCCCCAGCAGTTACTTCGTATTCACTCAGGAAAATCGCATCCCAATAACACGTTCCATCAAAATCGGATGTTGTACCCAGACTGAGAGTTAAACTCTCCAACTCTTCACTATAAAATACCCCCGAAAATTCAACCCACTGGCCGGCACTACCCGCCGCATCCAGTTCAAAACGCACATCAGCTCCGGCCTCAAGAAAAACCTGACCAATCGTTCCGGCATCCACTTTGAGGGATGCTTTCACTTCATAATAAGTATCAGGTTGAATCGTGATATCCTGAGTCAGACCAGTGGCTTCCTGATCATCCTGATAGCGCAACGCATAATAGCCGGCATCAGGATCATCAAGCACTCGGCGCAGGTTGCTGGCCTTCCGATTATTATCCCACCATGAAATAGTCAATTCCGCTCCCAGCTCAAACGAACCATTTGTTACTAAATTAGCATCATTCGTCTGCGAAATTTTGATAGAAGAAAACCGGTCATCGCAACCCAGCACGCCAAGGTCAATATAGCTGTGATCAAACCGCCAGCGGGTTCCCTGAAATAAATCATCCTCATAACAGTCCACAACATAACCGTCCGGAATTTCCAAAGAGGAGATGGCATTATTGCTTATACCGTTAGAGACAAGGTCCGCTGTCGTATAATCACCTGCTTCCAGCGTTCCGAACATTCCGTTATAGTTTACATCCTTATGAAAGGTGGGCAACTCAACCCCGATGGATTGCTCAACCATGCTAATAGATCCATCGGCATTAAAATAAATCGGATCAAAACAGATTGAGCGATTATAATCCATTCCGCCTGAAAGGTTACCGTTGTGATAAAAAAGATACCACTGTCCGTTAAATTCCACACAGGAACCGTGGGTAGTATGTACATCAGTACTCCCCAGAAAAACCTCCTGATACGTCCAGGGTCCAAGTGGATCGGAACTTGTGGCATAACGCATTTGATTGGCCCCGGAAGTCCCATCCGGATAAATCATGTAATACGTGTCATTGCGCTTAAAAACAAATGGCCCTTCGCGAAGCCCGTCAAGACCGGACTGCATAGCCATATCCATCTCGACTTCCATCAAATTATCAGCCAATTCCGCAGCATAGCAGGTGGCATTTGAAACGGCATAAAGATAAGCCTGATCGTCATCATCTATAAATACACATGGATCACAGAAACCTCGTCCGCCATCCACATATCCCTGATCCACAAAATCGGAGGCCGCATTGGTGCTGGTGGCCACACCCACCTGCCAAACGCCACTTGGATCTTTGTGAGGATAATAGAAATAATAGGTCCCATTACGATGCGCACAGTCCGGTGCCCACATATAGCCCCCGCTTGAGCGCCCCCAGTCGACATCATCTGAATGCAGAATCTGCCCATGATCTACCCAGGTAATCATGTCGTCGGTAGAAAATACATGATAGCCATCCATAGAGGCGTGGCTTGTCGGCGGTGAAGTATCCGATGAAGGATAAACATATAATCGTCCATCCCATACATGTGCGGATGGGTCCGCAGTAAACATGTGGCTCACAATTGGATTTGACCTGCGCAGCTCAGCCTGTACCGAGCTTATTCCTGCTACAAACAGAGCTGCTAAAACTAGGGACTTGCATTTCATACGTTTATCTCCTGACGAAATATTAAATTATGGCAGAGGATGGGCATAAGCCCATGCACTGCCCATCGTTTTATAAACTTACAGATCAGACTGTATATCCAGCTTCAAGAACATGGCTGGATCAACCATCAAGTAACGGTTCGTAACCGATTCATAGTCTTCAACTGAACCACCGATCAGAATCTGATCCTGTGCATTGGTGTTCTGTGTGGAATCCATCAGATTTGTTGAATTAATCAGATGGTAGCTTAACCCCAGATCCAGATAGTCCGAACGGCGCTTATGAACAAATTCAAAGTAGCTTGTTCCAACATCATCAATCATTGCATACGAAACGGCCGATTCGGCATCCCTCACAGACGGATCCATACCTAGTGCAAATTCCACATACGCATTATAGCCGTCGCCATCTGTATCAGCATTGTACAGCGACTCTTCACCGCTCAGCCCATAGCTGGCAATCCAAACAGAATACGTATCAAGACAGGAATCTGTTCCAGACAGAACGCGTAACTGCATGGCATTAAGCTGCGGCACAATCGTATCCAGTTCTATCGTCTGCGTCGTTGCATCGGCTATAAACGTGCCGATAATGTATTGGCCAAGACCATCCGATGTACTGGCACCCGCCGTATTGTAATCCACCACATTCGACGTACCAGCAATAGTGGCACTACGTGGCTTAGAGTCCATATCGGATCGATTTCTGGAGTCATTGATCCAGAACTGCAGTTCATACTCACTTCCGAGTTTAAGATCGTTCAGTGTTATTGCAGTACTGGATCCTCCGTCATATGCACCACTGGTCAACACGCCCTGATAGGCAGTAGACAGGGTACCGAACGTCCCACTGCTGTTTCCGTATCCGGTATAGGCCTGCCCCAAATTTATGGCCACATCCGCGTTGCCGTTCGGGGTGGCATCTCCGGTAAAGGTTACCCCATTAATTACATAACTGCCGAATGCACCGAAGCTGTATGCCCACACTGAGGAACCGCTGATGGAAACATCAGTGTCACCGGTAATATCTTCTGCAGCATTCCATGTAATCCAATCCCCGGCTTCAACCACATCAATGCTCACAGTGGCCGGATCCGTTTCAGAATTTCCATCCGTCACCACGAAGGTAAAGCTGTCAGAACCGATAAAGTCCGCATTTGGCGTGTAGGTCAGATAAGGTTCAGTACCACTCAATGTGCCACTGGACGGCCCCGCAAGCACCGTATACCCCAGGCTCGGCTGATCAATATCAAACGCACTCAGCGTGATAAACACGGAGCCATTTACTTTTACCTTCGTAGACTGATCATGAGCAACCGGCTCATCATTAACTGCATTAACCGTAATCCACACCGTCGCTACAGCACTGAAAGAAACACCATCGCTCACAGTATAGGTAAAGGAATCTGAACCGAAATAGTCAGCATCGGGTACATAAGTAAGGCTTGGAGCATCACCACTTAATGATCCATTGACCGGAAGCGATTCCACATAATAGGTCAGATTGCTTCCTTCAGGGTCAACACCACTCAGCGTGATCACAAGTGACTCATCTTCATTCACCGTTTCCGTGAAATCATAGGCAATCGGTTTGGCATCCACCAGAATGGAAACCGTTGCCACCTCACTGGAATAGATCCCGTCATCAACCGAGAAGGTAAAAGAGTCTGAACCGATATATCCTGCATCAGGCACATAGGTCATGTTCGTACCGGAACCGCTCAAAACGCCATTCATTGGCTGCGACAGAACCGTATAGTTCAGATCATCACCCTCAGGGTCTACTGCACTGAGCGCAAATGACTTGGAGCTTCCTTCACCAACATGAATTAAACGATTATAAGCAACAGGTACCCAATCTGCGTAGCCGGAATAGAGCGAAGAAACCGCCGCATCGTCGAGCGCATAATTATAGATCCGAACATCGTCCAGAGAACCCTCGTAGTAATTGTCACCCAAACCGCTGCCAAAGCAGGCGTCATCAACAGCACCAATCGGCTCATTCTTACCTGTGCCTGACTGCCAAAGCGCACCGTTCAGGAAAATTTTCATGGTTCCGACAGAGGCATCTTTGGTAAAGATCCAATGATTCCACTGCCCTTTGTAATCTGCAGCGGAGGCTGGTTTTTCAATGCGATCATATCCACTACTGCTACCGGCATCCCAATAGACCGTCTCAGAATCCCAAGGCAGATGAATATTCAGCAAACGGCTGCCACCCGTATCTTCGGCATAAAACAGAGAATCTTTACGCGGTTGTAAGACGGCATCGCCGTTCACCCACATCGCAATGGAGATTTCGTCATTCACTGAAGCGAAAGCAGATGAGGGTACACGCACGGAATCCGATGATTCACTGCCACTGAATTCAAGCGCTCCTCCATCATGACCACTCACCCAGGTTCCTCCCGACAAGGTCCCATCGGCCCCTGTCGCCGAGACATCACGTACCACAGATCCATTTTCATCATTCAATGGCCAATGGGCTACTGCTGCACCTTCTACAGGAACTACGCTAATTTTTACGGCAGCCGGCACGCTTTCAGCGACACCATCTGAAACTACAAAAGCCAAGAGGTCGTTACCGGAAAACCCTATATCCGGAGTATAAATCAACGTCTTCCCTGATCCAGTTAACGTGCCATTCTCCGGTTGCAATACGACTTCATAGCTCAGGCTGTCAGCATCGGGATCTAATCCGTTCAACGTAATCTCTCCGGAACTGCCTTCCACAATGTAAGCACTTCCCGCAAAGGCTTCAGGCACCTGATTAAACGAAAGATCCAATCCGCCTCCATGCAATGCTTCTATCTCATTCAGCACGACCTGTCGCTCTACTGCAGTCCCGCTGGAAAACAGAGCAAACATCCCGCCGGGGAACCGGTTTCGTTCAACCAGCTTATACCAGTTGATTTCGAGTTCTGAATTGGAAACAGTTGCTTCCGCCCAATCGTCGAGCATCAGCAATCCAACAGGACCCGACACCGGAATGGTCACTCTGGCACTTATCGTTTCGTCATAGCGATCAATCCCCTCAAAACCAATCAAACGAAAAAGAAGATGGTGTTCAAATTCGTCGATCCGGAAAACCATTTTCTGATCACCGTTTACCACCTCGGCAACACCACTCCGTTCGCTGGCTTCAGCCATTGTAGAGGTATCCATACTAAAACCTTCGTAAGTACGAATCTGAGCCGTCCCAATTCCTGTTCCAAGATAATCCACGTTGTTCAGTATTAGACTGGAAAGCGTAGCATTCGTAGTCCAGGTCATCGTATGAACAGAACTTCCACTGGACGATTCGGTCAAAACCACTTGATCCACCCGACAGGGCTCGCCGTTATTACTGTAAGACAACAACTCCAGCGTCTGTCCGGAAATCAGCGAGACCGCCTTCGTATAATGACTCACAAGATTTGTGGAAACCGGATCAGCGCTATCCAAATCCCGCCGGGCCTCCCAGGCATCCAGTAATACGTTATTGACATATACTTTATAGACCGCCGCACCGTCATTTTCATCAAAATAGATCGTTTCAATATCGTAGGTTCCTGATACACCAACGGTCATTGTGGCAGAGCCGCTATCACCATTGAGCACAATGACCTGTCCCCCTGAGGCGGTGGATTGAGCTTCGACGCTGAAGCCATTCAGTGTCATCGATTCAGCCTCTATTGCATTAGCCTTCACAGGTATCAGCAGACAGCCAACGACAATAAGTAAAAAAAACAGTTTATTGCCGTTCACCCACACCAGCTTTTCTTTTTTTAGTGCATGTTTCATAGTCGCCCCTCTTATAGATTGTTGTTAGATTCCAGAACGTACACATCGCCCAGTGTGATGTATTGAACCCGCAAATCGGGAGTATCCGTCCCGCTACCGGCGGCCGTGGTTACGGTATTTGTTCCAGCGTCGACGGAAAAATCAGTCGCAACGGCCGACAGGGTGCGGTCAAAATTCCAGTTTTCGTCAAA
>JARNMJ010000074.1 GCA_029432795.1 Pontiellaceae bacterium B12219 | reverse complement strand
ATTGATTTCTATTTGAAGAATTGGTCTACCCATGCAAACCATCATACCATAACTTTTTGTAATGTAAATCTATTTACGGCTCAACACACTAGTTGTCTTTTGCACCTGCGGTGATCCAGGATTTAAAGGATGCGATTTCCTCTTCATTCCATTTCGGTTCTCCTGCGCCCGGCGGCGGCATGACCAACTTCTTTTTGCCGAAGGTTTTAGTCTGGTCCAGCACCTTTACCAAGCCGCTTTCATCCGGTTTCCCCGGAATGATGCTTTTGCCGACTTTATCCAGAATGTCCTTTTTGGTGTTAAAAAAGGTTCCATCCCGGATGGCGCCGCGAATGCCGCTGTCGGGCTCGTGGCAGGTGCCGCAGGACCGCTGAAAGAGCGGCAGCAGATCTTTTTCAAGGGATACCTCTTCAGCGGATGCTGAAACAGCGGCGAGACAAATTATTACTGCAACACTTCTTCCAATCATTGGAAACTCCTTGGTTGATTATTGGGGCGAATTCTCCTGAGTCAGCCGAAAGTTACAAGAAAAAAGCCCCGCGGTTACGGGGCTTTTCGGGGTAAACGTTGCTGGGCCCAAGGTCTGAATATCCTGACCTTGGGACCCGCGCGAAGCCGCGCTAGTCGGCAAGAAACGCGTTCATGCGCGCGGCGAATCCGGCCGGATCGCTGAGCTTGGCGCCCGAAGCAATAACCGCCTGATCGTGCAGCAGTTTGGTCAGCGATTCAACTTTGGGGTCGTTGGCGTCAGCGGCATAGAGTGCCTGTACCTTTTTCACCACGGCATGTTCCGGGTTGAGTTCCAATACGCTTTCGCGCGGCGGAACGTCCTGTCCCATACGGCGCATCATTTCTTCAATGTGCGGACTCATGGAATATTCGTCGCCAACGAGGACGGCTGCGGAATCTTTGAGGCGGGAAGTGAGCTTCACTTCTTTGATGCCGTCGAGCAGATCCTTGGCATACCCAATGAAGCCCTCGAAGACTTTTTCTTCATCCTTGAGCTTTTCTTTGTCTTCCTCGATATCGCCCTTGTTGACGGCCTTGAGTTTTTTGCCTTTGTATTCCATCAGTTGCGGAATCACAAAGTCGTCAATCGGATCGATCATCAGCAGGACTTCTTTTCCATCAGCCTTGAAGGATTCGAGGTAGGGGGAGTTTTCGATGGAGCTGCGGTTTTCGCCGGCGAGGTAAAGAATCTCTTTCTGACCTTCGGCCATGTTTTCAACGTAGTCCGCGAAACAGGTTTTTTCACCGGCCGCTTTGTTGGTGGATTCGAACAGGAGGAGATCCGCAATCTTCTCCTTGTTTTCCCAATCGGACTGCAGACCTTCTTTGAGAATGGCGCTGAAGTTTTCGTGGAAGATTTCGAATTCCTTATAATCCTTCTTCTTCATGTTCGCCAGGGTCTTGAGAACGCGCGCGGTCAGGTTTTTGCGGATTTTATCCAGCATCGGGTTTTCCTGCAGAATTTCGCGGGAAACGTTCAGCGGAAGGTCGGAGGAATCTACAACACCCTTCACAAAGCGCAGGTAGCCCGGCAGCAGGTTGTCGAACTCGTTGCTGATGAAAACGCGCTGAACATAAAGATTCAGGTGTGCTTTCGGGTCGTTGTTCATCATCATGTCGAACGGTTTGTGTTCGGGGATGAAGAGCAGGGCCTTGAATTCGATTGCGCCTTCGGCGTTATAGTGAATGGTTTCTGCGGGAGAATTCGTGTCGTGCGAGATGTGTTTGTAGAACTCGCCGTATTCTTCGTCAGTGATTTCATTTTTCGGGCGCAGCCAGATCGCTTTCTGCGTGTTGATCTGCTCTTCCTTTTCCTCTTCGATTTCCGTTTTTTCGTCTTTCTCTTTTGTGAGCAGAACGACCGGGTGTTCGAGGAAGTCAGAGAATTTTTTGACGGTGGTGCGAATGGTCCATTCGTTCAGGTATTCCGTCGCATCTTCTTTGAGGTGCAAGGTGATTTCGGTGCCGCGTTCGGTTTTGTCCGCATCGGAAAGCGTGAATTCGCCGGTTCCTTTGGATTCCCATTTAACAGCGGGTTCGCCATGGGCTTTGGTCACCACCGTTACATCGTCCGCAACCATGAAGGACGCGTAGAACCCGACCCCGAACTGACCAATCAGATCCGGGTTGTTTTCCAGATCGGCTTCCTTGGCTTTGGCCAGGAAGGCTTTGGTGCCGGAATGGGCAATGGTGCCGAGGTTTTCGATGACCTGTTCACGCGACATACCGATGCCGTTGTCGGAAATGGTCAGGGTCTTTGCTTCTTCGTCGGCTTTGAGGGTGATCTTCCAGTCGGAATGACCTTCGAGGATCTCCTCGTTGTTCAGGCCTTCGAAGCGGACTTTATCGATGGCGTCGCAGGCATTGGAAATGAGTTCGCGCAGGAAAACTTCGCGGTGAGAATAGAGTGAGTGGGTGATGAGATGAAGCAGCTGCTCCAGCTCGGTCTTGAATTGCATGGTTTCTTCAGCCATTTTATATCTCCTTGTTACGGTTTATTGCAAAAACAGGCGAAAACCTACGAAAGCAAGGGGTGGGTTTCAAGCTTGAAGAAGGCTGTAATTCCTGCTTCAGACGGGGGCATTCCGGCAGAAAGCCGGGAGCGGAAAGAAAACTGCCGCTTATTTCTTTTTCCGGGGCGTTGAAAGGCTCAGTGAAACGAGCATTCCGACCGCAACTCCGATGAGCAGAGTGATGGAAAGAAGTGCGGCGCGCGGCATAATGATGGTTGCAAAAAGAAAACGCGTCGCCACCGGTTCCCGGTTTTGAAATATAACAACGAGTATCAGTGCAACTAAAACCAGTGCCGCCCATAATTTAATCTTTTTCATCATGCCCTCCCTGAAAAATCTTTCATTCGTTTAAAGGTTAAATACCGAATGAATGCAAATCAAATAAGCCGCTGACCGGCGGCCCGGAACTCAGGCGTATTGCCCGCACCGGAGAATGCCGGTTTATGAGATTACGTTCCGCAGAAGGTCTGATGAACAATCTCGTCCGGTTTCGGGGCCTGTTCGTAGGCGGCATATGCGGTACGCTCCTCATAAGGTTTCGCCAGTGCATCCGCCAAGTGATGAAAGGGGGCATAGTCTTGTCGGTACGCGGCCTGAATGGCTTGCTCAATGCGGTGATTGCGGGGAATCAGAACGGGATTTGATTGCTGCATCGCAGCCGTGTCCGGCGCGGATTGGGTGGCGGCTTCCCAGTCCGCATACCAGCTGTCCAGTAAGGCGGGATCGGTGAAAAGCGCGCTCAGTTCGCTGCGGTTGCCATACGTCAGGTGCCGGAAAAACAGGGTGAAATCGACCGCCTGTTTGGTGAGCAGTGAAAGTCCGCTTTTAACCAGGTCCAACGGGGCGTTCCCGGCCAAGCCGAATTTTGCGCGGAAGCGCCGGTCGTATTCGGTGCGGAACAGCCGATGTAACGTGCTGAGCGTTTGTTTGGCTTTTTCAAGGGCCGCTTCGCTGTCGCCGGAGATCAGCGGCAGCAAGGTCTCTGCAAACCGATTCAGGTTCCAGCTGGCCATGCCGGGCTGGCTGCCCCAGGCATACCGACCATCGCGATCAATCGAGCTGAAGACACAGTTGGGATGAAAATCATCCATGAAGGCGCATGGACCGAAGTCGATTGTTTCGCCGGAAACCGCAGTATTGTCGGTGTTCATTACGCCGTGAATAAAGCCGAGCGCCATCCACTGCGGAATCAGTTTGGCCTGTGCTGCGATCACGCATTCGAGCAGCGCCAGATAGGGATCCTCTGCGCCGGAAGCTTCCGGATAGTGGCGTGCAATCGTATAGTCCGCCAATTCGCGGAGGGCATCTTCATCATTCCGAGCGTAGAAATACTGGAAGGTGCCGACCCGAATATGGCTGGAGGCCACGCGTGTAAATATGCCGCCCGCCAAATGACCTTCCTGGCGAAGAACGGTTTCTCCCGTCGTTACTGCCGCCAGCGCACGCGTGGTCGGCACACCGAGCGCATGCATCGCCTCGCTGACGATGTATTCGCGCAGCACCGGGCCCAGAGCTGATTTCCCATCGCCGCCGCGGGAAAACGGCGTGCGCCCCGAACCTTTCAGCTGTATATCCCGCCGCGTTCCGGATTGATCCACCACCTCGCCCAGCAGGAGTGCCCGGCCATCGCCCAGCTGCGGAGAAAATCCACCGAACTGATGCCCGGCATAGGCCTGGGCCAGCGGCTCGGAACCGGCAGCGGTGCCGTTTCCCGAAAAGACGTTGAGCGCTTCCGGCGTTTCCAGCCAGGCGGGATCGATGCCCAGCTCAACCGCCAATGCCGTATTTGCCCGGAGCAATTGAGGAGCCGGCACGTGGGCGGCCTCTTGCTTCGAGTAGAATCGTTCCGGTAAACGGGCATAGGTGTTGTCAAAGGGAATGGGATTCGGCATATGAGTTCCTTGGCAGCGGTTTGGATGAAATCGGGGGAGAGCCTACTACGAATCAACCGGACCGGATAAGGAAGTTTTAAATTAAATACCGCGAGGAACTTTCCAACCATTGGAACTCGATCTGGCAGAATCAATAAGCACGGATTCTAAACGGTGCCGGCCGTTCCGTTTTTCGATTCCTTCATGCAATAAGTTTCTTCGAAAGAACGACTGCATGAAGGGACCGAGCCTATCGATATTTCCACTACCCGCTTGAGGCACCGCGTTTTATAGTGTTCCGTATCTTCAGCCCTCGTTTTTCTCACCCCTAATTTTCGAAATCGATGATGAATCCTGAAATAAAAAGACTCTGGTTATTGCGAATATGCTCCTTCATACAGGTGTGTACACTGGGCCTGTTCACGGTTTTTGAAGCGGTTCATATGCGCGAAAACGGGATCTCTGCCGGCTGGGTCGGAATCATTATGGCCATTGAAAACGGGCTCCTTATTCTGACGGGGCCGATGTGGGGGCGCCTGGCCGACAAAACAAGCCAGTACAAGCGAATCCTCATTCTGGGAGTGCTTGGGTTGAGTGTTGGCCTTTTCTGGTTTGCCTATGCGGATAGTGTAGGCGATTTTATGATTTACGCGCTGCTGCGCGGTGTTTTTCTATCCAGCACAGCGGGCATTTTACCCGCTCTGGCCATTGCCAATCTGCAGACCATGGGCAAAGGAAAAGGGTATGGAGGATACCGGCCCTTCGGTTCCATCGGTTTCATGACCATGAGCATGGTCTTTCCGCTGATCTTCGGCGGGATCAAGGCGATGGCTGTTTTTTCGGGGTGCCTGCTCCCCTTATCCATATGGACAATCTGCAAACTGAACAATCCCGAAAAACCGCAGAAACATACCCCTGCACGGTGGAATAAAATGCCGCGCGAATTTTATATTTTCATGGCGGCGTCTTTTTTCAGTTTTCTGGCTGAACCCGGCATCCACGGATTTTTCTCGGCCTATGCCAAAGACCTGGGAGCCAGTTTAAATCTGGTCGGATATTTATCGGGATTGACCGGTTTTCTCGCCTTGATTTCGCTGCCGATGATCGGGCGGTGGGTGGATTCCCGGGGCGTAAAATGGATCCTGTTCATCTCGTTTTTCGCCCAACCGCTGCGCCTGCTGATCACGTCCTTCATCACAACGCCGGAATACCTGTGGATTCCGCATCTGCTGCATATCTTCGGGTGGGCCGGCAAAGAAGTCGCCACGATTGTATTTCTGTCCAATCTGGTGGGCGCGCGCAGACAGGCGACTGCACTGACATTGCATGTCTCCCTGCGAACCGCAGGCATGATGACGGGCTCACTCATGATGGGATATCTGGTCGATACCTATACGTATTCGTTCATGTTTCAGCTAATGGCCGCCGTTTCAGGCATTGGCTTCCTGCTGTTGTTTTGCATCAAAGATTTTGAATCCGCTGGCACATTGACCGGGGTGCCGGAGATGAAGTAAGTGCGGCCGGGCGCTTCCGCCGAAAGTATGGTTTTGCATGCCGCCCGGTCTTTGAGGCGGTGCCTGGGCGAGGGTTGTCGTCGATTGAGTGTCCCAATTCGCCCGTGAAGGGTTTATCTATTGTTTAAGACAAATTGATGAGTTACCCAATCAGCGGATTGAATTTACCGTGTCAGACCCCGGAATTTTCTGAAAGAGATGATTCCGATGCGGGGTGTTTTAAGCGGCTGGATCTTCCTGAAAAAGAGAATCGGATGAAGAGTAGGACATATTTAATCACCTCCATTTTTGCACTGTTCCTTGCGGTACAATGGGGCATGGCCGGCTCCATCATTCAAACCTCGGACTACCCATACTGGAGGCAGTTGGCATCCCGATTGCCGTTTTTTTCTTCGATGAAAGACGATGCGATTCGTTCGGCAAATAATGGTGTCGATACCGCTGATGTGATGGGGGGCGGAGCTCTTGCGTATATTTTAGATCCCGATCATAAAGCGGTATACATCGATCATATAAAAGGGAAATTCGAAGGCCGGATTTCCGATATGATGATCGGCACCGATGCAGAGACCACCTCTGTTGCATCGCATGAACTGTTTTATGCCTTACTGGCGTTGGATGTGATTCGAGATGAACTGGATGCGGAAACTCTTCGCAGCTATGAATTCATTCTTGAAAGCAAAATCATGGCTCTGTTCATTGGCAAATGGGACCCACATGCCTGGGCCATGCGAATGCTTTGGTATAAATATATTGGGGATGAAGAAAATTTTCAGGCAGCCAAAATAGAGTTTGATATCGGATTGTCGGAGCACTACATGCCGAACGATGGCGTTTCCCCGGCAGGCAACGGATATTGTGTGCAACGGTGGAATTCCATGGGGCGTGTTGCTAAAAATATCACGCCCGATTTAATGGAATATATGGGGTATCATGAGTATTACACCAATCCGGGAATCATCGGACTGAAGGAATTCATGTATGGGTATGCCGTGGCTCCCTTCGGGCGGATTCTGATCTATGGGGATTCCCGCAACACGGAAGGGCAGAAACCCTGGCAGATTGGGAGTGGAAATGTTTCATTTTCCCCTCATATTCTTTCCGCCGTCCGGTTCTCGCCGAAGGCTTATCAATATGCGATGTGGGTTCTGCGGGAAGGCGCGGGTGTTTCGTCGATACGTTTGAAGGGCCATTTGCCTAATTACATCGTTATGGCCGGGACAGCGGCCGATAAAAATCCAATTGAATTTGATCTCAATGACGCCGCGCTGGCTCCCAGCCGGTTGTTCAAAAACTATGCGGCCTTACTCTCTCGGGAGGCGTCTGAAAATGCCCTCTATTTGAGCCTGTTGAATCTTCGGGGAAATACAGAATATCATACCCACTATGAAGTTAATGCGTTGGCCATGGCCGGATACGGGGAAATTCTATTGCGTAATGCCGGGTATAATGGACCGGAGCGGGATGTAACCGTTGATGGAGTTACCGCTACGTTTGATTTCATGCATTCAGATTCCGAGTCAGCCAATACTCTGATGATCGGCGGTGCAAGGCATTCCCTAAAAACCGGCGATGGGATTACCGAAGGGTTTGTCGGACAGGAGGTCGAATATGCCAGAGGTGTGAGTGCGGCGGCTATTGAAGGAACTCACTGCAGAGATATCGTGTTCGTGCAGCCATGCGACCGAGCGAATGGATATTATCTGGTGATGGATCACGTCATCACGGATCATGCGGACGACAATGTGAATGTCGTATGGCACCCCAATTCGGGGGTGTTACAACCGGTTGAATCCGAAATGCACTATCGGTCTGAAATCAAAAGAGAACGCGGTGCCCGGGGGCCCCGTGTGTTTACTGAAAATGAAGTAGAGCTCACAACATTTTTAGCAACGCCGCCTTCCTCGGTCGAAATAAAGAGGACTGCGAATCAGGCAAGGAAATATTCGTATGCAGCGGATTATCTCTACGTGAATTACGATCCGGTCGATCAGCGAAAGGATATCCTTACCGTATTATTTCCGGCAGACAAAACCCATCGGGTGGGCGAACTGACACGAATTCAAACCGATGCATATACGGGGTGTAAAATCGTTCAGGGCTCTCTTAAAGATGTTGCTCTCATCTCCGATGGCACAACGGCCGGGCACCTGGGGGAAACATCGTTCCAGGGAGAGAATGTCCTGCTTCGAACCGATTCAGGAAAAGTTGTATCCTTTTTTGTGAAAGGAGTTTCATTCGATACCGGTCATGCGATGCGCAGCGGTTTTCAGTCGGATGAATCCATTGCGCTGTATATGAACTCCCCGGCTTCTGGAGCGGGGCTGCAGGGAATGATTACGTCAACCGGCGCCGGCGTGAGGTTCTATTATCCTGGTATAACATCCGTGACGATCAACGGGCGTGCGGCAGATGTGCAGGCCGCCGGTAAAGGATGGATTAAAATTCAAGTGCCCTCCGGCACATTTTCGCTTCAGCTTTTCTCGGAGAACAGCCGCGAGCCGTGAATGGCGTGCATGCCCTCAGGAGAATCCTTCCAACCATTGGAACAGGAATGCGCTGATCTGTTTCTGAAGAGCTATGGGAAAAACACACGCTGCTTTTCAGATCGGCGGGATTTCGCCGAAAAGGCGGGCGCGGGGAAAGGGCAATCGAGGAGCAAGCCTGTCAGCTCTGTGGTTCGTTGGTTGTGTCACTCTATTAAAACCACGCTCACATGTGTAAACTTTCCAAGGTTTGGAACCCGGAAGCGGAGCCGAATGCGGTTGACAATCTTCCGGTGAACTCATACCTATCATGGCCTTAAGAGCAGGTGAATTCTCGGGAATTGAGCCGGCTGATTTGTACGGCACCTTCGCCGTTTTTCATACACTCGATATTGGAAAAGACTGTGGCATCATTTCTTCGGTCTCTACCGCCACGGGGTAAAATAGAAGACGATTAAAATAAGGCGGAACACGATGTCCACTGACACACCGAAATTATCCTCCATCAATCTGCTCGGCATCTGGTTTGGCGCCGCCGTTTCCATCGCGGAAATCCTGACCGGCTCATTTCTTGCGCCGCTGGGGCTGGCAAAAGGCATTGCCACCATTCTGATCGGCCACCTCATCGGTGCACTTATCCTGTTTCTGGCCGGCGTCATCGGTGCCCGGAAAAATCTCACCTCCATGGAATCCACCCGGCTTTCGTTCGGGAAATACGGGTCCTACAGTTTCTCGCTGCTGAATATGATTCAGCTGCTCGGATGGACCGCCATTATGATTGCCAGCGGAGCCGCGGTTTTCAACGAAGCCACAACGCAGCTCTTTGACTACAGCAACCCGACGCTGTGGAGTATCGGCATCGGACTCTTTATCTGTTTCTGGATTGCCATCGGCCTGAAAAATCTGGCGAAAATAAACGCCGTCGTTGTCAGTCTGCTCTTTCTTTTCTGTGTCGTGCTCGGTTTCGTTATTTTCCGCAACACCTCTGCGCTGAGTCCGCTGGCGGAAGGTTCCATGAGTTTCGGCGGCGGGGTGGAGCTCAGCGTCGCCATGAGCCTCTCGTGGCTTCCGCTCATCGCCGACTACACACGCTCCGCCCGCCGTCCAATCCGTGGAACTGCTGTCGGTGTGCTCGGCTATGCCGTCGGAAGCTCCTTCATGTTTGTCATCGGCCTGGGCGCCGCGCTCTATTCCGGCACCTCCGATATCGGCCAGATTCTCATGGCCGCCGGACTCGGCATTCCCGCGCTTTTTGTCGTCTTTTTCTCCACCACCACGACTACGTTTCTCGACGTCCTTTCTGCGGGAATCAGCTACACCAATATTTTTCCGCGCGCCGGAGAAAAGAACGTCGCCATCCTCGTCTGTATTGCCGGCGTAGCACTGGCTCTGTTGGCGCCGTTGGCCCAGTTTGAAAACTTTCTCTACTTCATCGGCTCCGTCTTCGCACCGCTTTACGCCGTGCTGTTTACCGACTATTTCATCCTCCGCCGGGCGGACAGCCTGAGCCGGAACCTCAACCTGAAAAACGGCCTGCTTTGGCTCGTCGGGTTCATTCTGTACCGTCTGCTGCTCCCGTATAACACGCCCGTCGGCACCACCACGGTCGTCATCATTCTGACGGGAATCATCTGCGTTCTGTTTCACAAAGCAGAACAAATGGCAGGGCGTGCTCGACGAGCGCGCCGCACGCACGCATAACCATATAAAGGGGGGGTGCCTTCCGCAAACCGAGCGATAGGGCGGCCGGTTTATCGAACCGGCCCTGCCTTAAAACGGGCTTAATTTAGTGCCATTTCGGGCCGGTTTCGTTGTGTCGTTTTCGCTCAAGTTGATTCAGATTAATCCTGTATGATTTCCCGTAAAGGGCGCGGCGCAATCCGGGGCGAATTTCGCTACGCCCTTTGAGGCTCCGCGAGAGATAATCTAGAAGGAGGAGCTGCCCTTTCGTTCGCAGGGCAGCGAGGCCGTTGCCCGCTTATTTCGTACATGGAAACGAATCCTTTTCCAACCCTTGGAAGTTCGGGCTGTTGTACGGGGCGCGTGCAGGTATAGTTCCCTTTTACATTCGAATTAAAACGAAGGAGAAGAGATGGATATCATCCTGCTGGGACTCAAGATTACCATGTTCACGACGCCGACCATTCTGGCCATTGTCGCCTTGGTGCAACTGGGAAATCTCAAGAGCGATCACGGCCGAACCAAGTCGGTGCTGAAGGCGGCCATGATCGAGATCGAGCGCCTCACCCGAAAGATTGATGACCTCGAATCCGCGTCGTGATGGGGAGTCGGGCGGAGCTCTCTGTCTCCAATTTTTATGCCCAAAGCAATCTCGGAGCATACAGGGGGCACAACGCTTTTTCGGTGTGGAGAGATCCATTTAAAATGGCTCTTCGCAGAATTTAATGGAAGGGGCAACGGATGATGTTTGGGAGGAACGTCTAGGACAATTTTTCAATTATACCATTAATATTAATCCGTTGGCACCTGAAGGAACCCGCGCCGCTGTTAATCCGTTGTAAATAAATTTCCGGAGTGCGAGGCTCTTGAAATCATCAGCTTTACCCAATACGAAAGACGATCCCTTCGTATCGGGTCTTTGGCGGCATGTTCATACTTTGCCGTCAGAGGCGGTTCAGGATGTCCGGGTTTTTATTTCGGAGATAAAAACACTTCGGCGGGCACGCTTTCGTCGAATTCCTTGATTCGAATATTGCGATAGAAAATTTCGGCGGTCTCGGATTGGAACCCAATGATTCCTTCGCCCGGATTGAGGTTGAAGGCCATGTTCACCACTTCTCCGTTTAGTTTATGTATGGCATACTCTCCGCCCATCACGATGATTTCGCAGCTGTTCCATTGATCATTAAGGCCATTGAAGTTGCGGGTGACGGTTGCGTTATGCAGCCATTTCTGTCCTTTGTAGGACTCTTGGTTTGTGAAGAGGACGCCTCCATCGTCGGGATGCAGGTATTGGCTGTTTGCCGGATTGTAATACCAGTCATAGTCCTGCCCGCCCGGTCTGATCAGATCTCCCGTACGGTTACGGTCTTTCGCGGGCTTGTAGTGAATCTGAAATTCCACACCGGTCGGGAAAACCTTATCATTGGAGATGTGATAGTAAACGCCGGCATCGTACTGCCACTTTTTAAAATAATTGGCCTTCTTAGTGCCCCATTTATAATCGAATTTCAGATGATACTTGGAGTAGCTTTTCTGGGTGTACATCATTCCGATCGTTCCGTCGGTGCCTTCATTAAGGTCAATTTCAGCGGGCCAGCTGTCATCGAAAACATGAATCATCCCATCGTGAATGGCGAAGACCTTCCTGCCTAACGCTTCATCGCCGTCCTTGAGCTTAATATACCACCCGTCATAATTTTCCCCGTTAAAAATGGTGGTGAAACCCACTTCATTCCCTTGTGAGGGCGTGGTGAATGTTTCTGCTGCTTGCGCGGAAAAGGTTCCCAGCAGGAACCCTATGGAGAGTGTGGTCTTGAGTGTTTCCGGTAATTTTTTCATGTCTGAAACTATCCAGTGCTTTAATGCCAAGTCAAGATCTGTCGGGGGCTGAAAAGAAGATGGGAGTGCTTACTCTGCTTCCTTCGCTTTTCCTTTCCGGGGATTGGACGTGTTGAGAATTCAACGCGGCGGATTTTCCGGACCGAAAGAGACGCATGATTATGTACAGGATGAAGCCGTCTGTACGAAAAAATAAGTCGATCAGAGTCTGTGCTTCCCGTTGAATTCGTGTCGCAGCCCGCAACGGTTTTATACGGCTTATCGGGCAATCATTTCTTCGATGGTCAGCGAACCATCCTGATCGCTGTCCCGTGTATAAAACTGCTCTGCATACATGTCTTTGTATTCCAGCAGGGTCATTTTTCTGTCGCCATCCATATCCGCGTCATAAAAGGAGGGGTGTGCAAATTCAACGGGGTTTAATGTGCCATCTTTATCGATGTCCTTGTGTGGAAATACATCCGCAAAAACCTGAACATATTCATCCATAGACACCCGCTGATCTTTATCGGTATCCATCCGTATAAACATCTGCTTTTCATCTTCGATCCGCTCTTCCGGTGTCTTAACGCGTCGAATCCCCAGATTTTCGATGAGCGCCGGAATGATAAATTTTCGGGATCCTTCCTCATTTGGAATCAATCCGTCGGGAACATAGTGAACAAATTGTCTGATATCTTCATCCAGAAGCTTTTTCCAGGCGGGATACAGATCAATCAACCGGATGTTCCGCGCTTCAGCCAGATTGCGTACCATCTGGTTGTAGGCCTCCAATTGAGGGCGCAGTAGCGCCTGTTTACCGGCCGGCGGGTTCATAATGAGCAGCACAATTTCACAGGATTCATTTTCTTTGAAAATTTTATCCATGATCGATTCCAGATTCTTCTGAGCCTGATCAACAGAAACCTTGTATTTACTGACGGCATCGTTCATTGAAAATTCAATGAATACGAGATCCGGTTCTTCTTTCATGACCCGGTTCTTTACGTTGAAGTCGCCCCACTGAGACCACATATTCGCTTTGCCGCAATTAACCACCTGTGCCAGCCCGGGATAACTTACGTTGAGCGTCTCCTGCAATTGCTCCACCCAGGCTCCTTTCGCGGTCAGCTCCGTTCCATAGGCCACGATCGTCTGAGATTCCCCGGCCTCCAGCTGCATAATACACGGAGACTTTTCGGCACCTCCGGCGGATAGAAGCATGAGGATATTTACGTATAGCGCAACAGCGACTGCCTTTTTCATAATCAACCTTTCTGAAATATTAGAAACAGAAATCCATACTATGAAAAAATAAGCAGAAAGCCCGACAATATCATCGTAAATTATTCATCTTATATGTTTCGGGGGCAGTGGGTCAGAAATAGCGCTGCATGCTCTTTGTGGAGGGCGAGGCGCTGTCCGAGCCATACCGTGCTCGGGGCTCCGATATGATTGCGCCCCGAGACGCCATTCATCCGCATTGTGTTCCGTTGCTTTCTATCAACCCATTGCAAATACAGAACCCGGTGGGGCCATCTTATCCTTGAAGTGGAGTCGTTTAACACTGTTGCTACTTTCACCGCTTCCAAGGATTGGAAATGTTAAAAGAGCAAAACGCTGGCCTCCGCGAGGAATGACCCTCGTAAGAGGGGGCTGTTATCTGCTTCTCCGCTTGCCGCCTCGGGAATTTTGTTTTCTGCTTTCCACCGGTTTGGCATTTCCGGCAAAGGCGATGTTGAGCGGGCGACCGCCAAATTCGGTCGGGTGTTGTTTGAAGTGGTTGATGATCTCGTGCGAGAGCGGGTAGGGGACTTCAAAATAGGCCTGCATTTCCACGATATTGATCCGTCCCAACGGAATGGGTTTCCCGCATTGATTCAACAGCTTGCTCAAGCTTTCCCCGGTAAGCGCATTGCGTTTTCCCAGATTAACAACAAGCTCAATCATACCTTCCGTCATTTTGCGGGGCACATGTTTCTCGCGGGCTTCGCGGCCGGTCATGCTTTCGGCGGTTTTGGGCTTGGGTTTTACTTTTTCCGGCTCGCTGCTGAGTTCGGGTGCAACGCGATAAAAGTCCACCGTTCTGCGTACTTTCATCAGCGCCTGAGCATCGATTTCATCGGACGCGGCGAGCGTTTCGAGCGTGGCACTGATTTCGTCGAGAGAAGCATCGGCAACGTCGGCTTGGGGAAGCAGGTTTTGAAGCAGAATGCGTCCGATCGTTTCGCCGGTGGGGATGGGGATCTTTTTAAAGGTTTGGCCCAGGATTTTTTCAATGCGTTCGAGTTTAAATTTTTCCCGTGCATGAATGATGGCCAGCGAGACGCCCCGTTTCCCGGCGCGTCCGGTTCGTCCGCTCCGATGCGTATAGGTGTTCTGGTCGTCTGGAATGTTGTAATGGATCACATGGCTCAGGTCGTTAATATGCAGTCCACGCGCCGCAACATCGGTGGCCACGACGATTTTAACCTGATGCGCGCGGAACTGTTGCATCACCGCTTCGCGCTCCTCATGCAGCAGATCGCCATGCAACGCCGCCGTTTTGAATCCATCGGTAGCAAGCCGATCCGAAATCAACTGGGTATCCGCTTTCGTACGGCAGAAGATGAGGCCGTATATTCCGGGCGTGGCGTCGAGTATGCGGCGTAATCCGGCATAATGATCTTTGGCATGTACGAGCAGAACCTGATGCTCCACGAGCTCGGAGAGCGTGTTGCGCTCCCCAATGGTAATTTCGTGCGGATCGTCCATGTAGGTATGCATCATCCGCATTACCCGCTGCGGCATCGTGGCCGAGAAGAGCAGGCGTTGGGCAGAGAGAGGGACTTCATCGAGAATGGAATTGAGATCCTCTTCAAATCCCATATTCAGCATTTCATCGGCTTCATCCAGCACCAGACGTTCCACCGCGAAAAGTTTCGCCTTACGCGTGCGCAGCAGATCAAGCAGCCGGCCGGGTGTGGCCACAATAAGATGCGCTCCGCGATCAAGGCCATCGAGCTGCGGGCGAATGTCAGCACCTCCGTAGAGTGCCAGGACCCGCACGCCGGGCATCTTTTTTGCAAAACTTTTAAGGTCGTGGGTAATCTGAATGCAAAGCTCGCGCGTGGGGCAGAGAATCAAGGCCTGGGTTTTACTGTTTTGAAGATCGAGCTGCTGAAGAAGGGGGAGGCCGAAGGCTCCGGTTTTTCCTGTCCCGGTTTGGCCCAGGGCGACGAGGTCTCTCTTTTCCTTCAGAATGAAGGGAATGACTTCCTGCTGGATGGGCGTGGGTTCGTTGAATCCCAGTAATTCAATGCCGTCCAGTAATTCTTTTCGCAATCCCAATTGGAGAAATGTCATCCCGCTCTACCTGCCTTTATCTATCATTCATACACGTAATCGAAAATCCACAACCTGCGGTCGACTTTAATGCCCTTCCGAAAAACGTATAGGCTTAAATTGCCGACAAGGAGCATGCTTCGCGATGTTCGATTCATTGCCAAATCATTCTATCAAACTTTTCGGATGCGAAGCCGGGGGCGAGTTTTGCGTTCTATTCGCCTGCCGGCGGCATTTCATGAAAATGGTGCACGGGGCCGTGGCCGGCACCGATTTCGTAGGCCGCGCCGCCGGCGATGGCCCGGCTGATATATGCTTTGGCCCGGCGGGCGGACTCCTGCAGATCGAAGCCGCGGGCGAGGTAGGCGGCCAACGATGAAGAGAGGGTGCAGCCGGTGCCATGCGTGTTCCGGGTGCGGATGCGCTCGGATTGGAGCAGCAGGGTTTCTTTCTTTTCAAAATCGTACAGCACATCGGTCAGCACGTCGCCGTCGAGATGGCCGGCTTTCAGCAGGACGGAAACCTGATAGCGGTCCGCCAGGTTGGCGGCGTAGCGCGGGAGGTCATCCTCGGCGGAAATCGGTTCGTCGAGCAGGATCTCCGCCTCCGGAATATTCGGCGTAATGACGCGGGCTTTCGGAATCAGCTGTTCCCGCAACGCGGAGAGCGCTTCGGTCTGCAGCAGGATATCGCCGGAGGTTGCGGTGATGACCGGATCGAGCACCACGTTTTTGATGGTGTACCGATCCAACGCACGGCAGACGACGTCGATGATGTCCGCCGAATGCAGCATACCGATCTTTACAGCATCCGCGCCGATGTCGCTCAGGACAGCATCAATCTGTTCTTCAAGAATCTGCGGGGGAATCGGGTATACATTGCTTACGCCGACGGTGTTCTGAACGGTGATGGCCGTGATGGCGGTTGCGGCATAAGCGCCGCAGGCCGAGATGGCTTTGATGTCGGCCTGGATGCCGGCGCCGCCGCCGGAATCGCTGCCGGCGATGCTCAATACTCTGCTGTATTTCATAGTGCTGCTCCAAGGTGCGGGATTACGTACATGGGATTGAAAACAATAGGTATCCGCCAAATCGGTGGCAATACTATTTGGGGGTTCAATCCGCCGGCGCATCGCACGGCTTCAGGCTTGAGCAACGGACGATCTCTAATATTCCTTTTTGTTTTTTGACAAAAAATTCGCCGGTGGTTCTAGGGCCTGTTAACACTATTGCTTGAGTTTCGCAGGCAAGTCTGGCATGGTCTTGCTATGAAGATAACAAAAGCGCAGTACGACAAGATCAACC
>JARNMJ010000073.1 GCA_029432795.1 Pontiellaceae bacterium B12219 | reverse complement strand
TGAGGCGTGAGGCGTGAGGCGTGAGGCGTGAGGCGTGAGGCGTGAGGAAATTTTTCCAATCTATGGAAACCCCATCAATAAGAAATCACGACTCAATCATCACTGTTCACGCCTCTTTTTTCACTTTATAAAAGGTCATCGTGTCGGCTTTGGTGCAGCCGCCGGCACAGCCGGTTCCGCAGGGCAGCTCGACCTTTTCGATCCGCCCCTTCCGTTCCAGCATTCCAAGCATGGGATGCAGAGCACTCGACTCAATATCGAGCGCGAGGCTGATTTCCTGTACGGAAAGGGCACCCCCGCGCTCTTGGAGCAGCTTTAGAATTCCACTAAGCATTTTTTACGGCTTTGTCGCCCGCGAGTCGCAGACCGACATAAAAGACAATGAGAATACCGGCGCATAATCCCAGCCAACTGGCTGAAGTCGCCGGATGAAAGCTGAATGTCGCAAACTGATAATAGGCCGTGGAAATCACCCAGGCTAAAACCGTGAGATAGGTGACGGCGAAGATCATCCATTTCAACCCGATTTCCCGCGCAATGGCGGCCAGTGCGGCAACGCACGGGGCATAGATCAGAATGAACAGCAAATAGGCAAAAGCGGCTTGCGGCCCATGCTGACCGAAGCGGTTCACCATGGTGGAATACTGATTGCTGTCCGCTTCATGCAATTCATCCATAGCTCCCGAGAGCCCCAGCGGGTCCATCAACGAGTCAAAGAACCCCTCAAAGCCGGCCGGAATGGCCGCAAAGGCATCGATGATACCGCCCCAGAAATCAAAGGTCGACGCGGCTTCTTCCGATGAGATTTCCTCATTTTCCTGATACTCAAGCTGGGCATAGATCGAGTCGAGTGTTCCGACCACCGCCTCTTTGGCAAAAATTCCGGTAAACAAACCAACGGTGGCGGGCCAGTTTTCGTCCTGAATACCCATCGGGCGGAAAACCGGCGTCACGGCACGGCTCATGGCACTGAGCACGGAATTCTTCGAATCGTTGTTCCCGAAGGAACCGTCGGTTCCCATGGAATTCAGAAACCCGAGAATAGCGACAATCAGCAGAATCACCTTCCCGGCTTTAATCAGGAATGAGCTCAGCCGATGCCAGGTGTGATACATCACCCCGCTGAAGGTCGGCATATGATAAGGGGGAAGTTCCATCACAAAACTGGAAGCTTCGCCGCGCAATAAGGTGCGTTTAAACAACAGGCCGGTCATGACGGCCAGCGCAATCCCGATCATGTAAATGCCGAAAATAACCGCTCCGCCCTTTTGCGGAAAAAAGGCTGCAGCAAACAGGGTGTAAACCGGGAGACGGGCTCCGCACGACATAAACGGATTCATGAGAATGGCCAGAATACGGTCGCGATGGCTTTCCAGCGTCCGCGTTGCCATAATGCCCGGCACATTGCATCCGAAGCCCACAAGCATGGGAATGAATGCTTTCCCGGGCAATCCGATTTTCCGAAGGAAATGGTCCATCACAAATGCCGCGCGCGACATATAGCCCGAGTCTTCCAGAAAGGAGAGGCACAGGAAAATGAAGAAAATCGGAGGAATGAAGGTGGACACCGTTTGAATCCCGCCGCCGATCCCCTCGGCCAAAATCGCTACGAGCCATTCCGGCGTGTGGACCGCATTCAGCAGATGGGCGAAACCATCCACAAAAATGGTGCCGCACAACCCGTCAAAAAAGTCGATGAAAGGCCCGCCGACATTAATGGTGATGGCAAAAACCAGATACATCACAAAAAAGAAAACTGGAAAACCGAGCACTTTATTGAGCACAACTTTATCAACAATATCGGAAAAGGTTTTCCGAGCTTTATCACTGCCGGCCGTTACATCACGCGCCAGCCCGTGAATGAAACCGTAGCGGCCGTCAGCAATAATCATGTCGGTATCTTCACCGACAATGCGCTCCACCTTTTTAAGCTGCTGATTCAGGTCCGGAAGCAGTGCTTTATCCGCACCGATCAGCTCTTTCGCCAGATCATCTTTTTCAAGCAGCTTGATGGCGAGCCAACGCGGGGAAACCTTTTTCGTGAGCGCAACATCACCGAGACTGAGTTCCAATGATTGGAGCACTTTTTCAATGTCCTTTTCATAGGCCACGCGCACGCCCGGTTTATTTCCCGTTTTGCTGATTTGGCAGATCGCGGACCGCAACTCTTCCATCCCCTTCTTTTTGGAAGCAACCAACGGGATAACCGGACAGCCGAGATGAGCGGCGAGATGAGCGATCTCAATACGGATGCCGCGCTGCTTGGCCATATCCATCATGTTCAGCGCAACAACGACGGGTACGTCCATTTCCAGAAGCTGGGTGGTCAGATAGAGATTGCGCTCGAGATTGGAGGCATCAATCACATTCACAACCACATCCGGCGTCTCGAACAGAATATGGGCTCTGGCCACCTCTTCATCGGGCGAAAGGGCCGAGAAGGAATAAATCCCCGGCAGATCGGTAGCTTCGACCGTTGAATTGCAGTGGTGGAATTCGCCGACCACCCGCTCAACAGTAACCCCGGGCCAGTTTCCGACCTGCTGCTTAGCTCCGGTCAGCGCATTAAAAACAGTGGTTTTCCCGCTGTTTGGATTGCCCACCAGGGCGATTTTAAGATTACTCATTTTGCTTCAACCTCAAATGCATTGGCTTCATCGGAGCGAAGCACCAGACGAGACCCTTTCACTTCAATTTCAATTGGACCGCCAAACGGTGCTTTACGCACCACCTTAAATTCCGCATTACGGGTCAGCCCCATACGCAGCAGTTTCTGGCGATAGTGCGGATCCGATGTAGTGAACCCCGACACACAACCGCCTGCACCAACTTTTAAGTCCTTGAGCTTCATATTAAACCTGCTTCTGTTTATTTAAATTTCCAATGCAATCTGAACGGTAATGAGATCCGTATCGTCCGCGTCCTTATTGATCAATCTCATGTATTCCAGACCGACCTTCGCATTCGTATGAAAACCATAGGAAACCACGCCACCGACACCGGTTTCGTGAAAATATCCCAGGTTATCAATACCGCTGGTTCCAGTAGGATCAATGACCTCATTCATGAAATCGCCAGAGCCCTCAAGTTTAAGACCTGCCAGCCATTTTTCAGCAAAATTAACCGATCCTTCGATATTGTAGGCCATGGGCTGATAGTCTATACCAAAGTACGTGACGTCAGAAATTGCCGTGATGAATTCCGCATTCAACATCACCGGACCGAGAAAAACATTTGCAAAAACCCCTGCACCGGGAGCTCCGGATTCACTCGACTCTTTCAGATCTGCAAATCCATCGGTTTCCAGAATATCGGACAAAAGATAAGCGCCGATCACAGCTGTTTCGCCAACGAAGGCATTCACGGCTCCATAGCCGCACTGAATAACATCCTCATCGTAGCCCTGGAAAACGCCGGCACTGACATCGAAATATTTATTATTGCGATACCCAATCAAAGCAGAGCTCCTGTTGATTTCCCCCAGCTCCAGCGTAAGCGGATCGGAGATAAAGGCTGTTTCAAAATTACCAAACGGCAGATAGTACTTTCCAAGCTGGGTGTAATAATCCAATCCGATTGAGATAAAGCCTTCATCCATCGAAAATGGATCCGTATCGTCCTCTTCCCAGAGCAGACCAACGTGTGCGCTCAACCACTCCGTTACCGCAGTATCCGCAACAAACTCAACCGTTGCCAATGTTATGTCGCTTTCAGCCTCATCACCCGTTTGTGCATAATATCCTTCCGCCTCCAGAAGAACTCCCCATTCGAAGGTTTCCAGCCCCTTCTGCGTCATTGCACCCCATTTTTCGAACGATTCCGCGCTTTGTGCATACCCGTTTCCACACAGTGCAGCAATTCCCGCAATTAACACTTTTCCCTTTAAATTTTTCATACTTCCCCTTGATAGCCGCACCGTCCACTCACAGGACCTCAATACGTCTAAACAATCAGCTTCAAACCTCAGGCCCACCCCGACAGCAGTTAACCTTTCAAACAGTTTTTGGAACTTTCCACCACATAGCGATATTGCTTTCCACAGCGAATGATTACTTCTTTCTGCCCTTTTTTCAAAATCTTGAAATCAATAGACATTTCACCGTATCCATCATGCTCCACCAGCATGTTATACAGTGCATTCATCCGTTTTTTGACATCTTCGTGGCAATCCGCCATTTTCAGTTCCTTGCTTAAAATTGCGGGCAAATTTAGACTGTATCTAATTTAGGTCAACCCTATTCATTATTTTTTTAGGCGCGCCTAAACCCCAATATAATGATCAACATACCCGCTTTATATAGGATTCGAGGCTTTTCATGATTTCCCCGGCCCCTTTTCCCCCGCTGAAAAACAAAAAAAGCGCCCCGTACGGAGCGCCTTAACTTTCCAAAGATCGGAACTCTTACCAGAAGATCACATACAGCGCGACGGTAAGCGCGCAAACACCGAGCCCTGCAACAAGCGCGCCCTTCGATGGCGTGAGATCCATCGTGGTGTTGGAGGAGAAGACAACGGCTTCTTTGGATTTAAAGATCAGACCATAAACCACCAGAATGGCGAGCACCACACCAAGACAGATCGACATGCTGTAGAGGAAATGCATCTCGGAATGTGTTTTAAGCATATAATGATAGATCCCGGCATTGGCCACGATGCCGATCACACCAGCCCATCTGCCGGAGGTCCGGTTGATCAAACCATAGATAAACACTGCGAGAATACCCGTTGATACATATCCCTGAATGGACTGAATAAAAGCGAAGATACTTTTGAATTCAACCAACTTCGGAGCCACCAGACAGCCGATAACAACGAATACACCGATGCAGATACGACCAACGGTCACAAACTCGAACTGCTTCGCTTCCGGCCGAAGATAGCGCTGATACACATCCATCGTGAACAGGGTCGAGGCCGCATTCAGAACCGCCGCCAGCGACGAAATAATCGCACCGAGCAGTGCCGCGAAAACAAACCCGAGCAGCCCTCTGTTTTTCGGAATCAGCTTCGAAATCAACAGCCCCATGGCATCATCGTATTTATACGCGTTAATCGAAGCTTTAACCACCTGATCTTCACCGACTCGGGCAACAGTAGTCTCATTAAATCCCGTAATTTCCTGAGCAATCTCCGGATGTGTTGCTGCATATTTCGAGTCCAATATAAAGATCGTGTTGTTATCCGGATTTTCCTGTGCCAGTTCATATTGTGCAAAAACATTTCCGCCGGCATCAATATTCGCACCCTCAGCCATTTCACCGGAAAACAGGTTAAAGGCAATAATTCCGGGAATCACGATAATGAACGGAACCAGAAGTTTAAGGAAACCGGCGAGAACGAGCCCCTTCTGGCCCTCCGCGAGCGACGCAGAACCGAGAATACGCTGGGTGATATACTGGTTGAGCCCCCAATAATAAAAGTTCGGAATCCAGATGCCGATAATCAGAACGGGCCAAGGCATGGCCGGCGTATCCATATGCATGGCCGATTCGTTCAGCGCACTGAATTTTTCCATGGAACCCACGCCTATATCAGCCGTGGCGGCGGCGCCTGTTGCATCAACCAGACTCGATACATCGGTGATCCCCAATTTCTGGAATGCGAAATAGGTGATGATTCCAGCGCCAACGATCAGCGCAGAACCCTGAAGGAGGTCCGCCCACGCGCAGGCTTTCAGCCCGCCCACCGCAACATATCCGGCAGCCAGACCGCCCAGAATCCAGCAGGCCGCCGGCAACGAAATCATGATGTCCATTTCCGCGAACAGCTTCGTCATTGCAATGGCACCGGCATAAATAACCCCGATCAAGCTGACGCCGATAAGGATAATCGTCATAGAAAGTGTCATAACCAGGCGCGCCCAGTGGTTGTAACGCACTTCAAGAAATTCAGGAATGGTCGTGATTCCGGAACGGAGAAAATAGGGCAGCAGCACAAAAGCAACCACCACCAGTGTAATCGCGGCAATCCATTCCCAACTCGAAACCGAAAGGCCTTCAAAGCCCGCTCCCTGTCCCGACATGCCCACAAATTGTTCGGCGGAAATATTGGCCGCAATCAGCGAAAATCCGATCAGCCACCAGGTCAGACCGCGGCCCGCCAGGAAATAATCCTCCGCACCCTTTTCCCCGCGGGTATCCTCACCCTTTGATTTCCACAAGCCGACAAATAATACCGCCGTCACAAATGCAACGAATACGATGATATCAACAATTCCCATCTTATCCTCCTAGTTCCCTTAGTACCAACGCCGCGCCCGCGCCAACCTTCGCAGGCTAATGGCTTGGCCAACCTATATCCAGCCGTCTTTACAATAATATAAACACCTAATACTGAAGAGTTCCATATTACCGGTATGCAACCCATTGACCATAGGTTTAAAAAGCATTCACATGGACTTTTACGGCATAAACTCCACCTTTTGATACATATCGTGCTCCATCAGATTTCCAATGCTCGGAAATTTAAAAGCACCTGTATCAGCAGGAAAAAAGCGGATAGATAAGATGAAAGGGCGATCCGCTTTACTCGGCTTCCTCCACCGGTTTCGGAGAAGTACTCAGGATATACGGATCGTGCGGATGATTGGCCGGCCACATGCTCCGCTTGCCGTTTTCCTGCTTTACATGAGACAGAGAACCGAGATAGCGCGATACCGTCAGCCATTCGAGCATTTGTGCCTTAAGCTCTAAAATTTCCTGTGAATATTCCGGATTTTTGACGAGATTGTATTCCTCCCACGGATCGGTTTTCATATTGAAGTATTCTTCTTCCTCCTGCCCCGCATAGTAAATCAGCTTCCGGTCCTTGGTACGTACCATCGTGAGATAGTTATCCTCACAGAACACCATTTCCGGCACTTCGCTCTGATCTCCGGTGGTGACCCGTTTCCAATTGCTGGAACCGTCGAGGCGCTGCGGAACTTCCAACCCCAATGCCGTCAGAATGGTCGGGCCCACATCCATCTGCGTGCACAGACCGTTATCAATTTCTCCCGCACGGCTTCCGTCCGGCAGACGGATCATCATCGGCACATGCACCGTCTGCTCCGTCATCAGCCATTTATACATCAGCTCGTGGTCGCCGAGGTTGTCGCCATGGTCAGAGGTAAAAATGATCAGGGTATTATCCATCAGCCCCTTTTCTTCCAGCATGTCCAGAATTCGACCGACCTGATAGTCGATGCCGGTGATCTTGGCGTAGTAGTGCCGGCGCATACGGCGGAAGGCTTCGTCGTCCATGCCCTCCAGGTTGACAGCCCACACCCCGTAGTGCGGCGCCGCATCGAAACGGTTCGGATTATTGCAGGCCTCCATAAACCGTTTGTACTGACCCGGACGGACATCCAGCCCGTTTACATCAAAATGCGGCAACGGCACATCGCGGCCTTCGTACATATCCAGGAAACGCTGCGGCGGATCATACGGATCGTGCGGCCCCTGAAAGCCGATATGCAGAAAGAACGGTTCGTCGCGGTCATAGTCCTGAATCCAGCGCGTGGCCATGCGGCCGACAAACTGATCCACGTGGTATTTTTCCTCCAGCGGGAAAACGTTGGATGTGTGCTTATCCATCCAGTCGCCGCCCTGCGTCAGAATTTTCATCGGGCTCGGCTGTCCTTCCGCTTTCAGGTAGTTGGCATAGTCGTCGTACGACTTCTGCAGATCAGGAAAATTCTCCGTGTAGAGCCGTTCGTCGTATCCCATCATCGCCGTAGGCGGATTATGGTGCACCTTTCCCATCGCCGCCGTGTAGTAACCGGCATCGCGGATGTCCTCAACCCAGCTGCGATTATGCGCCCACTCCTGGAACCCGTAGCATCCGGTATTGTGCGCGAACTGCCCGGTATAAAATGCCGCCCGCGAAGAAACGCAAGTCGAGCCGCAGACATAAGCTCTCTTAAAACTGACGCCTTCTTTCACCAACCGGTCCATATTGGGTGTAATCATGTAATCATTACCCCATGCGCCTACCGCGTCCGCACGTTGCTGATCGGTGGTAATCACCACCACGTTCATCGGCTTCTGTTCCGTGGACTCCCCTGTTGCCCCGGCCACTAGGCACGTCGCCACAAGGCTCAATATGCTAATTATTATCTTCATTGTATTCACTCCTTATTGATATTTAACTGCACGGCAAAAACCGCGGTCTCACCCGCGGTGATGCGCAGCGGTGTTTCAAACTGAACGGTGGCAGTATTTTTTAGTGTGAAGGTACTCAGTTCGAGGTCTCCGTGGTTCACCGAAAGCTCCACCGTTGAACCGTTTTGACGGCAGGTTCCCCAGGCATCGCCGGTTGACCAGAACATGCTTTCTTCAGACGGCGCGATTGCCATGGATTTATCGACCGCGGAATACTGAAATCCGGACAGCGCCGGAACCGCGCCCCAACTGGCCATGGCCCGCGCATAATGGTAGCCGCATTCCGCCTCGTTAAACGGATTACGCTTCAGGCCGTCATACCGGTCCCGAATGTTTTCGATGCAGACGAGGCCGTCTTCCTCCTGCCCTTCGTAAATCATTCCGATCGCCGCCGTGTATTCGAACCCGGTCATGGCTTCAGTGAAATAGGGAAACGGGTGAAGGGGGCGGTCGCCCGGATAGCTGGCCATCACGAGTGATTTTTCATCGCCCAGCACATAGGAACGCATGCTGTTAAAATCCGAGTTGCTGTCTTCCCGCAAGTTGTATTTCATGATGCTCTGGAGCGTGGTTTTCACGTTGGCCTCATTCGTGAGGTAACCCAGCCCGCAGATATGCGCGAGAAACTGACCGACGAGCTGATCCACCAGACAGCCCTCGCCGAGCTGGTACGCCGGATTACCCAGATCTTTCGATTCCAACCCCTTTAGCAGCGCCGGCGCAATGTCGGCGCGGCTTTCCGGAGGTTGGATAATCTGGATGTAATATTCGCCATTAAATAAATTTTCGTCAATCCACGCGCTGCCGTTTTCAAACAGTCCGCGGCAGGTTTGTGCAAAGGCGGCATCGCCCATATACGTTGCCATCTCTTCAGCCGCCCGAAGCGCGCCGAGATACCAGATGCCCATCTGGGGATTGGGGCCGAAATACTGGACATCCATCGTATTGTGCTGACAACCGTCCATGACGCCGTTCCGGTCTTCATCCCAGCCGCCTTCAATCCAGCAGAACTCCATCGCCTTTTTCACGCTCGGCCAAAGATGCTGCAGCAGGGCCTCATCGCCGCTGAGCTGCCAGTCGCGATACACGCGCATAACACTGCCCATCTGTCCGTCCGCCGCCGGCCGGCCGAAATCGGTGGCCCGGTCCAGCGGAAGTTCCACCCGGAAACTCATCATCCCGTTCGTGTCGGTGGCATAGTTGAATTCCACTTCCCGCATCGAGCGGGACAGCTCGCCAAACAGAAAAGGCGTGGCCTGCTCATAGTTCCATACATGGGTGCAGGATCCGCGACAGACCCCGCCGATATCGCTGAGCCCCTCCCAACCATAGAATTTACCATCCGCTGTTCGGAAGCAGGTCTGCGAACGCAGGGTGCTGATGTTATACAGTGCCGCTTCCTTGACGACATCCGGCAAGGGGCTTTCAACAAATGAGGAAACAAACAGCTTCGTTTCGGCTTCAAGCTCCGGCAGTTCAGGAACCGTTGTTTCCGCCACCGCCCAGGCATCCGGATAGTGCGTGGCATAATAATTGGTCAGCGTGCAGTCGGTCCCGTCTGGCGCCGGCGTCCAACTCTCACGATTGGGAAAATGCCACGTCAGATAAAACGTCACCTCGCGGCGGCTGTGCGGCGGAACGGTCACCGCAACCGCCAGCGACGCCATCGGCCGATCCTCATCGGGCGTGTTACGGCTTTCAAGGGCACCGTCGGCACTGAAGTCGTCCCAATAGTCCAGCCGCGCATTGCCCCACTCGTCTTCACTCCACGAAGTACGGTACGTGATTGTTTCATCGGCGGAGGTGGTCAGCGCCATCGTGCCCCAGGTGGAATCCGCCTCATCCTTGCCCTCAGTCGTCATGAAAATTCCCTGGACGTTTGGGTCTTTCCGGAAAATATTCCTGTTTTTTTCTGCACCGAATGCCGACCACAAGCCCCGCACACTCCGGTCCTGCTGTGTACCGTCCATACCGATAAAGTTCGGCATGTTCCCGGCGACCGAGGCAGACACTTCCTGATCCGTCGGGTTCGTCAGTTCGTAGGTCAGCACGGCAATCGGAATGCCGCTGGTATCCGCATCGCCGGGAATCAGCGGGTTGAAGGCTTTGATGCGTACATCCAGCGGGACGTCTTCATCGGAGAGCAGCACCTGACCGAACGGATACGCCGCCTTGAAGGAACAGGAATCGAAACGCGGAAAACCATGATTCGACGTCGTGCTGCCGAAGGGGCCTTCGTAGAGCGAAACATCCAACGGTCCCTCCAGGGCCCGTGTCGCGCGCCGGCCATCAGCCGTCCGGGTAAACAGCGCGAAAAAGGGGGCGATATATCCCCGCCGCTCGTTCGTTGGAATAAAACCTTTTGCGGCCGTGTTCATGATCTCCCAGTCGCGCAGGTCTCCCCGCCCGCCCAGCGAAACCGTGCCGGTTCCGATCCCGCCGATCGGCAGAGCGATCCGGGCGATATGATCCTGATCATAGCTCGTCAGCACCGGCCACTCATCACTCGACGATGGCTCCGTTTGTTTTACGATTTTTACTGAACTGACCGAACGCTCTTCTGCAGGACTGACCAGAACAGAACTAAGAATAAAAACCGAAACTACTGAAAACCGAATCATTGATAATCTCCAAAACATGAAGTCGTATATATACATCATTGAGCTGCTGCTGCGGACAGACCCCGGGCATTCGAAACCGTATTGCCGGATCCGTTATCGGTAACCGGACCGATGCTGGTGATCGTGCAGGAACTGACGGTTGATCCAATTTCCACCGGCATTCCGGTATAGTTATTCAGGGAGATTCCCTTAGCGGGTCTCGTTCCCAGTGGCGAAAACGGATTGCATCCCGAAGGTCGGCTTGATCCAACAAAAATGGGAAGTTCCTGCGCGCGGGCCATATTCCTCCACGATTTAAGCGTCACCACATGGTCCTTGCCCGCAATCGTTGCAAGCGCATGGACCGTTGTGACGTTGGCTTCCGGCACTAACGCCAGATCCACGATGGAGGAACCGCCGTCATTGAGATAAAGCAGCGGGCCGTTGACCGCATCGCCCCGGCTTTTTTCAACGGTTACTCCATCCAGATTATATCCGGCCTCGCAGCCGGTGGCTTCGCAATCCTGAACCAGAATATCTCCTTCGATCTTCGACAAAGCAAAACCGATGCGGCAGTTTTTCGCCCGGCAATTGACAAAACGCATCGCTCCCGTGCGGTGCCCTTCAGCCCCGCCGGATCCATAGTTTCGAAAACCGCATTCGCTGAGCGATTTGGTGTAGCCCGGAGTAATAACTTTTTCGCCAGCATAGTTTTTATATACGGCAGCAAAATCCACATCAAAAGCCAGGCCCGAGGTTTCCGCCAGCATTTCATCGGTTGTGCGGGTTGCCGCCTCGGCATAACAGTTTTCGAAATAGACATTCCGACCGCCCTGAACAAAAAAAAGGTGACCAAACGATCTGGAATAAATGGAGCAATCGATCACTTTAATATTCAAGCCGGTGATCAGCATGCCGCTGTGTTTCTGCAGGCGAACGAGGGTCCCGCCCCCCTTCCCGATCAGATCACCGTAGCCATAGGGAGAAGAGCCGCTCATATTCAGCGTAACGCCTGCAATGGTATTGTTCTTACCGTCCACCACAAACGATTGCCCGCCCTTGTCCGTCGGAGCATTTCCAAGGTCTGTAATCGTCAGGCCGCCGATCCGGTTGTTGCTGCCGGTCACATAGAACTCCATGACCTTTCCGCCGAAAGCGTTCAGCTGTTCGGTATTCACCTCGATGGCCACCCCGGTGAAATCGAATGTGTTACCACTCCCGCTGAAAGAAATCATGGCCGCCCCCATGACAGGGTCCGGAACCGCATTACTGATGACCGCGGGCGTCAGATAATCTTCCATCCGATAGACCCCCGGCTTCATTTTTACATTCTGACCACTCTTCGCCGCAACCTCCGCCAGCTCCGCCATCGACGTAATGCCCACCACCCTTGCCGCGGAAACATCCGCCAAGGCAACAGTCAGCCCAATCATCAACAACCCATATTTAATCATTTTTATCATGTGCTCCTGCCGGCATCCCGCCCGGTTTTAATCGATATGCGGATTATACCACACGAAGGAATACCCTTGCGGTCGGTCGTTAGCATGCCTTATTCTGTTTTACCTGTACAACTTCGGTTTTTCCAACCATTGGAAGGCTCATGAGCAAAAAGAAAATTACCTACAGCGATATTGCCGGAGCGCTCGGTGTTTCAAAGATGACGGTGTCCTACAGCCTGCGCAACGATCCGCGCATCTCCGAAGCCACCCGCATTCGCGTACAGCAAAAAGCCGAAGAGATGGGATACACGCCCGATCCGATGCTCTCCGCACTGTCGAATTATCGCCACACCAGCCAGGAGAAAAAACGAAGTGCGGTCCTGGCCTGGCTCAATTTCCATCGGCAACCGGAAAAGCAGCGCGAATGGGAGGTCTTTAATCTTTATTGGAAAGGCGCCGAGGCGGCCGCCCGCAAACTAGGCTTCGAACTTGAGGAATTCCGGCTCAAAGATCTTTCCCTCCACCGGATGCAAAGCATCTTCAAAGCGCGCGGCATCCGGGGACTGCTCCTGACACCCACCCCGGCCGATGAAGAACCGGGCGCAGCAGAGCTGGCCGCGTTTCCCTGGAAGGAATATTCAATCGTACGGTTTGGCGAAAGCCTGCGATCGCTGAAGGTGAATTTTGTTTCCAGCGCCCAGGTCAACAACACGATACTGGCCTTTGAGCAGATACAGCAAAAAGGGTATCAACGCATCGGATTTGTCGGACACTATCAGCGGCACCGGCTTTTCAGCTCCGGCTATCTCTGGGCCCAGCAGGCCCTGCCGCAGACCCGACAGCTGAACCCGCTCTTTCTTTCAAGCCACGAGACCTTCCAACCCTTGGAACCGCTCAGGCATTGGTTGGAAAAACAAAAGCCCGATGCCATCATCTGCAGTGCGCTGGGTATTTTCCAATCCTTGGAAAAACTCGGCTATAACATCCCGCAGGATCTTGGACTCGCCTCCCTCAGCCGGCACGACAATCCCATCAATGCCGGCATTGATCAGATTCCCGAAGAGATCGGCCGGACCGCCGTGCTTTCCCTGGTCTCCCAGCTCAGTGAAAACAGATACGGCATCCCCGATGTGCCAAGGCAGATTCTCGTCGAAGGCCGCTGGGCCGACGGCTCCATGCTTCCGCCGTTAACAGTGCCGTCGTGATGGTTGCCTCCTGGTTGGTTTCAATATGGAGGACGAAGTTTAAAACCGTCTGACGACTGCCATCAGGTCACTTAGCGGTCAGTTTGGAAATAATAAATTGGGCTGACGTTTCATTAATCTCTTCCATGGAGGGTGAAATGTGTTTCCCACCGAAACTATGCCCTGCGTTTCTCACTTCCAATAATTCGACGTCGGCCCCGTTCTGCTCTGCAACGTCCATCATGTATAAGGAATTCGTGATCGACAGCGTTTCATCCTTATCACCGTGCAGCAACAGAATCGGCGGGCTGGCTTCCGAGAGATATTCGGTCGGACTCAGCAGACGGGCCAGTTCCGGCTTTTCAGAAAACAGCCCATCCAGCACATGGCGTAACACCTCCGGATCTTCAAACTTTGAGCCGGCCAGCACTTCCGGGTTCACGAGCGATGTGAGCGGAAAATAGGAGGCTACACATGTAAAATTAGGCGAAAAGTCAGCCAATGCGGCCTCGCCTGGAAAATCTTCATTCTTCCCCAACGCCGTCATGAGACTGAGGTGCCCGCCGGCCGAACCGCCCCACACGCCGTAACGCGCCGGATCCAGATCGTAGGTTGAAGCATTTTTCAGCAGGAACCGCGCGGCGTCTTTACAGTCCACCACCGAATCAAAGGCGGTTATATGATTTTTTGTTAAACGATAATCAATCGTGAAACAGGCAATGCCGTTTTCTGTCAATTCCTTCAACGTCCCTGAAAAAGCGGATCGGAGAATGTTATATTTATTCCCCCCGCGCCAGCCGCCGCCATGCACAAAAAGCATCCACGGCGCTTTTTCCCCGGCCTTCAGATGCTGCGGCTTAAAATAAACCAGCTCCAGTTTTTTGCCATTGACCGTTTTATAAACGATTCCCTTTTCAACCTGAAAGGAATCCAACATCTGCTGCTCTTTATCGGTCTGCCCGAAAACCGGAGCACTGCAGATCGCAAACAGAACGCCCAGCGCATACACATGAACCGTACGTCCTTTACCCAACACTCTTTTCAACATCATTATTTTCACCCCGCTGAGTACCCTTAAAAGTCGTACCATTACCACCCTGCTTCCAATGATTGGAAATTTGTCATATAATTACCATCAACGGGCGTTTCAATCAACCATTCAGCATCAGCATGTCGGGACAGCGAGGGATGACAGAATGAGCATACCTTTATTAAGGGGTCCGGCCTCCGACGATTTCTACAAATGCAAAAAACTCGCCCACACGACGGGCTTTTCGTTAGCAAATCCCACGAATTGACGTAGACAATAATACACGTATTTAATTATAACATTACAACAATGCTAACTTGAGGATTGCCATGACTACCTTTCGAATGACTGCACTTCTGCTGTTCCTATCCGGCAGCGCGTGCCTGGCTATTGAAACCAACAACGTTCCTGCAGCAAAAAAACAGTCGTACCAGCTAGAAGCCATCGTGGTTCGTGCGCCGCGCCTGGATGTACTCACCGATCCGCTGACGCAGGAAGAAATGCTCGACGACACCCTCAGCCTGAATGCGGGCCAGGTAGTTGAGCAGATTCCCGGCATATCCGCCACCTGTTCCTCCATCGATGCCCCCGAACCCGTCGTACGCGGCCTCGGGTGGGAACGCATTGTAACGCAGGTCGATTTCCTCCCGCTCTATGGTTCCTGCCCCGCCCGCATGGACCCGCCCGTCATCTATCTTTCGCCCGAATCCATCGAAAACCTGACCGTCGTCAAAGGGCTGCCCTCCGTCACCTACGGCGCCGGCGGAACCGGCGGACGCGTGATAGCCCGCACCATTGCGAACCCTTCCACCCCCGCCCTTAATGGCGCAACAGCAAATGCTTCAGCCACCTATGATGGCGGGCGCGATGGCTTTACCACCCGCGCTGGCGGGAAAATCGGAAACGGAAAAATTGCTGCCGGCGCTTCGTTCAACGCCATCGATCTCAACGATTACGAATCCGGTTCCGGACAACTCGTTCCCGCGGAAAACCAATCCTACGGCGGAGGAGCCTCCCTCCACTGGACGCCGGAAATAAACAAGGGCTACTGGATCAACTGGAACGTTCATAAAGTGGATCAGCTCGACTATCCCGCTCTGCCCATGGATGCAACCGACGTGACCGAAAATACGGTCACCTTCGGTTCCCGGCACGAAAATGAAAACGGGGCTTTCCAGGCTCTGGAATGGCAGGGCGGATATTCCGCCAGCGATCATGTCATGAACAATGCCCGGAAACCGAATCGCGGCATCATGGAAGCCGAAGCAACATCCGAATCCCGCACGCTTGGTCTGCGCCTGGAAACCGAATGGGGGTTCACGCCCGACACCGACTGGAGCATCGGCGTTGATGGCTACTACCTCACGCGCGATGCGCTGCGAACCCGCTACATGGTTGCAAGCGGGATGACCTTTCAGGATCCCATCTGGCCCGACGCCTCGCAGGGGCAGACCGGTATTTTTGCAGAACGAACCACCGAGCTGGCACACAACAGCCGCATTCGGCTCGGCCTTCGCGTCGATGGAATCTTCAGCGCCATCGGAAAAGACGATGAACCGCTCGATCCCCCAGTCAGTTCAGTCGCCCCGACCGTCGACGACGCCTATGTCTATTTCTACGGGGCCGATGCCGCCGATACCGATCAGAACGAACTGCTCTGCTCCGGCAACGTGCTTTGGGAAATGCCCAGCTCGGAAGAAACACAATGGTTTATCGGTGCCGGTTGGGTCCAGCGCGCCGCCAGCATCACCGAGCGCTACTATGCCTTTGCCCCCGCGCCCGGCGGGTATTTGATCGGCAATCCGACCCTGGATCCGGAAACCAAACTGGAGTTCGATGCGGGCATGGGCTATTTCGGCGACCGGCTCGAAATCGGTGCGCAGCTGTTCGGTTCCTATGTCTGGAACTATATTCTCGAAACCGGTGTCGGCAGCCAGGATGTAAACGGCGACGGCACCGTTGACCGGATCCTCGGCTTTGTGAACACCGATGCGGTTCTCGGCGGAGGAGAACTTGCGGGACGCTACCGGTTTTCCGACCAGTGGAGTCTCCCCTTTTCGCTCGCCTATGTTCGCGGCTATAACGTTTCCGATCAGGAAAATCTTCCGCAGATCCCGCCCCTCAACGGCAGCCTCGGCGTGCGGTGGGAGTGGGATAATTCCGTGCGTCCATGGGCCGAAGCCATGATGGTTGCGGCCTCGCGACAGAACAGAATTGATCCGAATTATCCCGAAACCGAAACACCCGGTTGGCAGGTGGTCAACCTGAAAGGCGGCGTTCAACTCCCCGGCGGGTTCAACCTCGAAGCCGGCATTGAAAACCTCTTCGACCAGAACTACACCCGGCACCTCAACCGCACCGTCGCCCTGCCCGTCGGCGGCCTCAGCGCCGGCGAACAAATTCCAATGCCTGGAAGATTCTTCTTCGCCTCCATCAACTGGGCGCTCTAGCAGTCTGTCGGACTTATCCTTTTTCAGTTAACAAATACCATGCTAGACTGGTCCAGTCTCAGTCTTAACGGAATATGTCTATGGCTACT
>JARNMJ010000072.1 GCA_029432795.1 Pontiellaceae bacterium B12219 | reverse complement strand
GTGCCCCGACGAAATTTTATCGTTGTGGCGTAAGAGTCAATGGCCTCCGCCAACGTGCCGCGTCCCCAGCAACTAAAGCGGTGGTCCACCGCTGTTGATGAAACATAACGTGTATCATTGGCACCGATTGCAGGGCCGAGACTCTTGAGCTGTAAGTGGGCACCATGGGTTGCCAAATAATCGGAGTACGCCATCAAATCACTTTTACCACCGGGAAAAATGTCGGTATTCACATCATACATTGACAGCTTATTGAGCTGATATTCACCTCTCCAGATGGTGGAAAACATATAGACTCGATTGGCCCCGGAAGGGATCACATAGGCATCGGTCATTTCATAAAGTTCAGTCTCATTGACAGGTGCCACGCTCACCTTGGACAACGTGGCAAATTTTGTTGCCCACGCATCCACCCAGGCCATCACATCCGTTTCCGTCCACGATGCCACCTTCGGCTTCACCATGTAGCCGGCTGTACCCTGCGCGGACCAGATTTCGGCTAAAACGGCATCACGCGCAGTTCCCGACAAACCGTCATTATAAAGCACTACGCTGCCGTGAGATCCATCGGGCCGGACAGGCCCCCAGAGATAGGGCCAATTCAATGTGACCGTCGTACCGTCACTGGCCTCCATTAAATCGTTCAGTGTATATGCACAGACGCTGGAGTTGGAACTGAGGATTAGGCGCAGGGCATAGCTCCGACCAGTCCCTACCCCCGTCATATCCGTTAGATGAATCGCAATGTGATTCTCGAACTCCTTGATCAGGAAAGTAAAACTCTCACTTCCGGCAGAATTGGATACCGTGACTTCATCACCTGAACTAGAAATTCTACTGAGTTTGGTCTCTGCGATATCTTTACCATCAAAATGGTAGAGGTAAAACCCCGCCGATGGAGCATTATCATAAAAATCCACATCACCCAGCACCAGCGAGGCAGGTTGGGCAGAAACATCAAAGGTAAGTTCCGATGCAGCAAATACCCCTGCATTTAGTCCAAGATACCAACAACCAAGGATTAAGCTTCTGCCAAACCGTTTCATTATTCTGATTCCTCTTTAATAACCGCTCATATTTTGTGAGCAGTCTCGCGCAACGAATGCAGCTTATTTTCATAACAAGAATCTCTCCGGCGCAACTGACGCCGAAGAGACCGTTCATCGTTAATCTACGTCGAGAACAACCCTGTAGAATCCCACAGAGCCTGATGCTTCATTGGTATAACTCATCGCCGCATCAACTCCGACAATGCCCTCTACAATATTTGTAAAGTCAGGAGCATAGACGAGATCATTATCAAACTGTACGGCATACGTTACCCCAGCCATTCCGGACCATCCTACAATGGTATTACTACCGAACGTGCTGACCCCGATCTCACCAACCTGCGGCTCCTGGCTATCATCAATCCAGCCGGTAAGTTCAACATTATCGATACCGTGAATACGGCTGACAGAATCTGAACCATCACTTAATACAAAGCGGAACTCAATCTCATCACCATTTTTCAGCTCCTGAAAAGCGGGATCACTCAACGCGGCAGAAATATTAAGTGTAGCTGCCACATTCTGGAGACCACTATCATAGATCGGAGTATCACCGGTCATGAAGGTATTCGTTCCTTGTCCAGTTACGCTTGAAAAAATCTGCAAGCGGAAGTTAAGCGGTGACTGCATAATATAATCCAGATTCAGGTTGTTTAAATTCAAGACCGCTGCCGGAGCCAGCCCTTCAACAGCAAAACTGAATGAATGATAGTTCCCATCAACCGGACTCGTCGAGATACTTACCAGATCAGCAGCTACGTTTGCTGTTTGGTTAAATGTTGCAGATGCATTCGTGTAGGAAGCCTCGACACCGGCATTCGTCACCCCCCACTCACCGACATTGCTGTATGCAAAAACATCGGATGAAACACCATTCGTTTCACTGAACGTAAAGAGCGCAATCTTATACTCAGATGGATCACTCAACACGGTCAATGAGGCTGTAGAAGCCGCATCAATAGAGCTGGAGTAATTGGGATCTGCCAGCAGCTCAGCGGCTGTGTAATACCCCGCAGCAAGCGGCCATGGGCCAATTGAAACCTGATCAAACACCAGATCCTGATCAAGCAACAGCATGCCTCCGGTTGCGAGTTCAAGCATCTTGCCCGTGCCGTCATAATCATAGTTAAAGTTCAGATATCCATTTTCCCCCACAACGAAGTCGGCTGTACCCAGCGAACCAATCGCATTTCCCACCAGATGACCGCTGATCACATTCCAGACTCCGGAAAAGACATTTGAAATGCTATTCACTGAAACATATTCATCCGGATTAGAAACATGAAATCCCATATTAACAATCATACTGGTAATGTTTGATCCTATATTCATGGGGGCGGTAATATTGATATTCCGGCTTTCACCCCCAGAGGAAAATGTAATGGAACCTGCACCGTTATTGGTTGCAGAAAAGATTGAGCCATTCAGGACTCCGCCGCCACCATGATTAGCAATCATGGTTCCGGCATTCAGAACAAGGTTAGACACCGTCACGGGGCTGACTTTCAGCCCAAGAACACCACCTGAGGCACGTAGTTCGAGGCTATCCCCTAGAAAGGTTCCTGTTTGAACACGTGTCTGCCCGCCGACTAAGCTGATGTACGAATTTCCTGCCGCGGGCACCTGTGGTGCAGCATACGCGAAGTTGGTCCAAAATGGATTGTTCCAGTCATCACTGTTACTCATCACTCCCGCCTGATAGAAAACAGAAGCCGCCACAGGGTCTTCAATGTAAGTCACCGTCATTACAACCGTATTGGTGGTATATACAGAACCTCCGGTTTCATTACAGACTATGTTCACCATTCCGGTCGTTGTTTCACCGTTCATTAATCCAGCGACATCATTATCAAACGCAATCTGCACTGCGCTATTTGAGGGTGCCTTCTCCGTCATAGTGAACGAATCAGGATCCACCACGGAAAATGCACTTGCATGTGCACCTTCAACAGCAACGTTAACATCAACGGATGCAGCGGTTCCGTCAAAGGCAACATTAACCGCCCCGGTAACCGTTGTTGACGGATCAACCACGATCAGGTTGAGATCGCCCGGGTCGACTGAATAAATGGTCACATCCGACAAATTCCGCACCTGCATCGCATTTAGCTGCCAGCCGCCTCCCACAGTCGACAAATCAAACGCCTGGGTTTCAGCATCGGCAACAAATGTTCCGGTCACATACTGTCCCGGACTTCCTGCAACCTGCCCGACACTGTATTCCAAGGTGGTTACGTCATCGACGGTAATGGTACGATCCGTACCGATTCGCGGGTCGTTCAGCCACAGCTGAATCTCATACTCCTGATTACTCGTTAAATTACCAATAACCATTTCAACGGAAACCGTGCTGGATAATGTACTATAGATGGCCCCGTTCAACAGCTCCTGATAATCAACAGAAAGACTCGCAAACGGTTCAGAGGCTGAAGTAAAAGCTGAAGAGTGATCGTTATTTACCGAATAATTCAGTGCATCCCCATACGCGGAGGAATCTCTAACCGTGGAAGCTCCCACCCCACCCTGAAAAGTCACCCCATTCACCGTAACACTTGGCGTGTCATCGTCAAAACTCGCGGCAAATATCGAGATACCATTGGTTGAAACATCTGTATCACCGGTAATATTATAAACCGTTCCCCACGTAATTTCTGCCCCCAGAGCACATGACGCTGCCCCTGACAGCAAACTACCTATCACTAACCATTTTTTCATCTTCATGTCTTACTCCTTTTCTTAACTATACTTTCGCAGAGGAACTCCCCCTGCATCTCCCACCAACTAACATTTGCCCACGGCAGATGAATAAATCGGAATGGGTTTCAAAAGGGAAAAGACAGACAAAACTTTTGTTATGCGTAACAATAAGGAAACCGGCCAGCGCAAACTGATAGTCCGGGTAAAAACTGTTTAGCAGCATATATTTTTCGGCGGGTACATGGAGAAACAGATCAAGGTAGGTCCTCATATTTTCGAGTTCCCTCTCTATAACATCCTCCCGCATCAATCCTTCCGAAACATCGGGAAAATTGCTCCGAGGATCATTATAAATAGTCATTCCATCCAGTTGATCGAGGGTTTTCCTAAACTCCGGCATCCACCCGGAATGCCCATGAGTGTCTATTTTATCTATGGCATCCACAGAGGTACCTACAACATTACTGTTATTGACTACATCACCAGATTTTTTTTCAAAAAACACGTCCTGCTGCAGTACCCATATTGTGAGCAAACGGATCCATTCGCCTTCCCGGACCGGTTCTGCACAAACGGTAAGCGCAAAAACAGCTGCCAACAGGCGATACCATGCTGTTTTTTTCATTCCTATCCTCCTTTAGCTGACTATCAACTTACTCCTCTATGTATGAATGAATATTGATCTTATAAAACAGATGTTCAGGCAGTGTGGTTACGGGCTCCAGCAGAACCTTGTCATACTCCGCACCTAGATCACTGACAGGAGCAGGATCCACAACCTGATAATATTGATTAAAGTCGAACCATTCCGCCATATCCTCGGAAACCAGTACCTCAAATCCCAGGCCGGCCTCGTTGTAGCGATGATAGATCAAAGCAACCTCTGCCGCGTTGGTCGTGACCAGCTCAACCACAGGAACTGAAGCATTGGTGGTTGGATCGCTTCCCAGCGCCTGTTCAACCAGTGCACTGACTCCATCTCCATCCCCATCATCCGATCCGCTGGTATCCAGGTTCCCAAATACATTCAGTTCATATTCATCCAGCAAGCCGTCGCTGTCGCTGTCCAGACTGGTTGCCGGCGGGGTAACAGTCAGGATCAATTGGAGTGCCTCGTTCGTTCCAACTGTTGCAGGATCATCAAACTCCGAAAAGGCCGCAGCCGCATATGAACGATCATTCAGGGCGATCCGAAACCCATAATTGGGAACAGAACCATCCATCCAGACCTGTACCAGTTCAGTAACCTCGAATCCGCTGTCATCCCCGGGCACTCCCACCGTTCCACTGTAGAATCCGCCAGCATCAACTGCTGTGCCGAAATCTTCGTTATTACCGAAAACAAAGGAATCAGCCACACCGGTATCGTCAAATACGGGATAGGAACCGCTCGTTGTTCCCCAAGGCTCGGTCACGCGCGCCAATGCCACATCAGAACTATATTGGTCGTTCAGACGGTTTGTCTGATGCACACGCAGTCGCGCTTCCTTTAAAATATGCGTGGTAATGTCACCCAAATCGAACGCGACAAACAGGCGGGAACGCCACTGCTGATTACTGCCACCGCTGCTTCGTTCCCGGGCAAACAGGTTGCCTACAGCGTTCCAACCGCTGGAAGTTCCCCCCTCAACAGCAGGATCACTCACGGTTCCGTTTACACCAACAACCTGATAGTATGATGGATTAAGCGTCACCACTACATCATCAGGAACAGAAGGAATTGACGTAGCATTCCGAGGATTGGAAAAGGCGGCAAGTTCATCATCGTCATCCAGCCCGTCCCCATCGGTGTCCGCGACCAGCGGATCAGTATGCCAGATTAACACCTCGTCTCCATCTTCCAATGTATCCGAGTCCGAATGGGCACTGCCGGCCTGGGTTCCGTATGTATCGACCTCAGCAGCATCATCGAGCCGGTCATCATCGCTATCCGCATCCCACGGATCGGTCCCATGCTGGAATTCCTCCACGTTGGTCAGTCCATCCGCCTCAAAATCATAATCACCGTCTGAAGGATCATCACGGTCCAGCCCTTCATAGGTATTCTCGAATGCATTGCCCATTCCGTCGAGATCGTTATCCGGCTCCGGCACCTGACTGTCGCCGTCGGTACCCCACGTCGTGTCGCCGCGAATCTCGTTCAGGATGGCATAAAGCTCGGCCTCTTTATCCAGAGACTCTTGAGAGGGCGATGCCACGGCCAATAGGTTGGTTCTTTCTCCCGGATCTGTGAGAAGGTTGTACAACTGCCTCACTCCGGTGAAAGGCTCACCCAGAATACCGGTGATGGTGTTATCATCCGCATCATAACTGGTATCAAATCCGTTGCCGCCCGAACCATCAAGCAGCTTCCACTCGCCGTTTTTATCAACAATGGCATGCTGTCCATAACATCCGTGCTGAATAAATCCTTCACGCCGCGCATCAGGCATAGGCTGCCCCCGCAGAACCGGCAGGAAACTTTCCGAATCGGGCGCTTCATCCTCTTCGAAGTCATAACCCAGATAGGCCGCCATGGTGGCAAAGAAATCCCCCTGCCAGCAGGCATGGTCGGTCGTGCTTCCCGGCGTGACCACTCCGGGCCAGCGGACCATGAAAGGCACGCGGGTTCCGCCTTCCCAGTTATCGCGCTTAATGCCTTTAAACGGGCCGTTGGCATCGTGGTTACTCGACCGGCTCGTCGTATACGCAGCGCCTTCCGGACCGTTATCACTGGAAATAAAGACTACGGTATTGTCGACCAGGCTGTCATCCGTGGCGGGATCTCCATCCGGATCAGCAAGTGCATCGAGAATAGTACCGGTGTAGTGATCAGTCTGCACCAGATAATCGCCGTAAAGGAAATTGTTGCCGGTATAATCTTCACTTGTGCCGGAAAAATCACCATCCGGATTCACCGCCCACGGCCTGTGGGGTGCCGGCATGGGCACATAAATAAAGAAGGATTTCCCGTCTTCTGCACGGTTCTTGATGATCTCCGCCACCTTCGCCGCCTGCACCTGCAGGTAGTCATAGCAGAGGAACGTCGGGTCATACACGCCATCACGTGCGCGGTCGATTTTACTGGGAATGCCCCCCTCTTCAAAATCGGAATTAACAGCAGGCCGGGCCTGACTGAAATCAACAGCGCCGTTGGTCACAATTCCACCTTTGTAGAGCACGATGTCATTTTCGATCCATGCATAGGGCGGCATGTCCAGCGACGCCGCACTGCCGAAATAATAATCAAATCCGCAATGGTACGGCGTATCGGTAAGCGGCAGTGAAAAGTCAATTTTATCATCTGCCGTTGAATTCACATTCGTCCCCAGCACATCGCTATTATTCAAATCGCTAACGGGAGTGCCGGAAGGACTGTAAAACTGCATACCGATATGCCATTTCCCCACCATCGCCGTGCTGTATCCCAATGATTGGAACATCTTGGCGAAGGTGAAACGGTCGGACTCAATCAAGGACGGGCTATACCCGCCCCCCACATTTTCTTTTCTCCAGGTGCGCCAGCAGTACCGCCCGGTCATCAGGGCATAACGGGAGGGTGTGCACACGCCGTCCGCAGAATGACCGGCAGTAAACATCATGCCCTCAGATGCAAACGTATCCAGGCGCGGAGTCATCGAGGGCTGCGTTGTATCATAGGCCCCCATATCACTGTACCCCATGTCGTCATAATAAATCATAATGACGTTGGGTGCATTCGTGGGTGTGACGGATGGCGGAGGCGGCGGGTTCGTCGTGATCGTTGAAGCAGAACCGAATACATCAAACTCGTGGTAAACAACAACTCCGCCCGCGTCGGCTTCATCAAAATTACTGAAGGTGATCGACTGCACATTACTGGCAATGATGCCCGTATCATTGGTCATATACACTCCGGTCCAGGTGCTCGCCGGCGTGGTTGTATAGGTACCGCTTGTAATTAACTGCGAGCCGCCGCCCACAAAACCAACGGTAACATCATAGCCTTGGTTTGAACGCCCGAAACTCTGAGTGTTCCATCCGGAAAAACTGTTGATGCCGGTAACATCATAACCTGCGGTGTTTACACTGATATCAAAATTAACAGTGAATGCTGCTCCGTCAGCCGGAACGAGCACGACATGATCACCTTCTGGTGCAGGACCTGCAGCTCCATTATTCAAACGAGTAATGTCATGATTATTTCCGGTAACAGCGCTGAAACTGGAAAAAGTACTCTGGCTCGAATCAGCCAGATCGACGGCACTGGCGGATGTCCCCAGATCAAAATCCGCAGTACCGGTTCCCACGCCTTTTTCTGTGGTAACCACCAGCGCCGCACTTGCGTACGCCGCCATGAGTAAACAGGCACCTAAAACATATGATTTCTTCTGCATTCTATTCTCCACTTTTCCAAAGCACGATTTCCGGGACATCGTTTTTTACCATAGCCCCTGCCGTACTGCGCCCGCGCTCGACGTCCTGCTTCAGCAACTTCAAAAGGCGCTCGGCTACTTCCGGATGCGATTCATACAGGTTAGTGGTCTCTCCGGGGTCTTTCTCTAAATCATAAAGCTGCGCAGCCAGCGCCCCTTTTTCCGCGGCGGCTTTTTCATCCGGGCTGGTCCACCCGCCGGACCCGCGCGCAAGACAGAGTTTCCATTTGCCCTGACGATAGGCAAAGTGCCCATCAATCGAATGATGAATTACGCCGTTGCGGGTGGATTGAATCTCTTTTCCTGCGAAAGCAGGAAGAAAACTCACGCTGTCCTCACCTGCATTCTCAGGTATTTTCGCGCCGGAAAGATCAGCCGCCGTCGCCATCAGGTCCGTCAGGCAGATGGTCTGATCGCAGAACGTTCCCGCCTTGATGCCTTTCGGCCAACGAACAATGAAGGGTATGCGGTGACCGCCCTCCCAGATATCGGATTTTGAGCCGCGATACTGCGCGCTCGGATAATGTCCATGGCTTTTCAAATTCCTGAAGTCGGCTCGCCGGGAGCACCCGTTATCACTGGTAACGATAATGATCGTGTTGTCAGCCAGGCCGGCGGCATCCACCGCATCAATCATCTGTCCGATCACATCATCGGTCTGCATCATAAAATCAGCATAATCCCCCATGCCGCTTTTTCCTTTCCAAGCACTGGAAGGAGCAATCGGGGTATGCGGAGAAGTCAGTGCCACATAGGCAAAAAACGGTTTGCCGGCACGCTGCTTCTGAATGTATTCAACGGTTTTGTTTCCAATGTCTGGAAGCACATCCACCGCTTCAAAATCCGCCTCTGCCGGTCCGCCGCGGTGAAATGCTTTCGTGGTTGTGCACTCGCCCAGAAATTTTTTATTTTCAATATAAATATAAGGAGGCATATCGAGCGATGCCGCGATGCCCCAGTGATAATCAAAGCCGATGTCGGACGGGCCGCCTTCCACCGTTCCTGACCAGTCCACATTCTTAAGGTTTTTGGCCGCCGCTCTACCATCCTTCGTCGGAAGCTTCATTCCGATATGCCATTTCCCGATGCAGGCCGTGTTGTAGCCCTGCGCTTTCAGCAGGCTGGCTACGGTCGGACGGTCCGGAGGAATCAGCGGTTCACTGTGACCGGACAGGACGTTTTTCTGAAGAATGGTGCGCCAGCTGTAACGCCCGGTCATGATGCCGTAGCGCGTCGGCGTGCAGACTGAAGATCCCGAATGCGCGTCGGTAAAGATCATCCCGTCAGCCGCCAGCTGATCCATGTGGGGCGTCGGGATTTTACCGCGTTCCGGATTCAGGCAGTGCACATCGCCATAGCCCATATCATCAGCAAGAATGTAGACGATGTTAGGCATGGCCGGCTTCGCTAAAGCCGGCCCCGACATAATAAACCCCGCCACGAATGCGGACACAACGACGCTGCCAAACTGATTCTTCATAAAACTGTTTACTCGCTATTTCTATCTATTTTACTGCTGTCGCTTTAACTGCGCAGGAACGCGATTGAAAAAAGCGCCCCGCAAAGGGACGCATTCCTTAAACTTCTATAACCGGACAGTTCCTATATCATCATATAGCGACGAACAAACAGAAGCCCGCCACCAAAGGCTGCAATCAATCCGATAGTTGCCGGTTCAGGGATGGCGATTACGTCGAACTCTTTGTAGATCGTCGATTCATATTGGCCGTTGGCCGCCACATTGGCATAGCTGGTCACCCACATGAGTTCCCGGTAAGTGCCCAGAGCTGCACCGCCGTCATCATAGATGCTGGTTGCACCATATTTATCAGGCCCAGCCGCTTCGCGAGTATCCACACTACCAATGAGCGTCCAGGTTGTGGCATCAGTTTCATCCCACGAAGCCGTATCCGCAACACTCCCATACAGCGAGAAATACTGTTGAGAGCGTTTGCCTAAATCGCCATAAGCATAACTGTTTACCGCACCAATCTCCTGCGCGCTGCCGAGATCAATTTTATAGCGAACAATCATATTAGCTTCGTCAGTGCTATTTCCCGTATTATTACCGAATCCCGTACCGTATGCCCCGTCGGTTGCACGACCAGCTAAAAAATTACCGGCTGTCCCCCAAGCAGGGTCCCGCTCGTCTGTCAGGCTGGCAGCCAGATCCGAGGTCGAAACCTCCGGCAACGTCGTGAACGACTCTGTCGCACTGAACTCATACGTACTGACAATGGCCGCATTCGCGAGCCCCGTCATCAGTAGACCAGCGCTTAATGTACAGAGTATCTTTTTCATTATATTTCCTTTCTTTTATTCGGAGAATGCACCGTGCTTCCTCCCGAAATCATATGCCGCATCTGCAGCGCTGAGCACCGGTTCCCGGCTTCGATGCAGAAACCAGTGCATATACCCCAGGTTTTCCGATCGGGTTATATTGTGCCTCATGAAAAAATTTTGCATATCCCCAGATCTGGTGGTTTTTCATTCTTTTCGTAATGACAGTCATTTACAGACAAATCGAACGCGAACTTTCAGACATCGACATCAAGAAAACAGAGACACTCCTGAAGTACCCAGAGGTTTAGAAATATCGGCATTTTCCTCTCGGTTAAGGTAAAAAAAAGCGCACCCACGGAATGACATTCCGTGGTGCGCATTTTCAATGGCAACGTTCGTGTTTTAATCGATCAAATGACGACGTAAACCGCCTAAACACGCTTAAATTTACATAGGGCACCGGCCTCCGGCATAAATGTGGAAACCAGTGCCCAGAGAAGCTTTATTTCTCCAACTTGTAGAACAGCTGGGCTTCGCTGCCGATGGCATTGGTCACTGGCGGCACGGCGTTCGGTACGGCTACCCCCCAGTTCGGATATACGAGGCTGGCATTGGTCAACACGTTGGCTTCAATCCCGCTTTCCCAGGTCAGCACGACTTGACCGCCCGAGACAGTTGCGATGCCGACTTCACCAATCTCGCCGGACTGCGTCGGTGTACCCAGCACATCAATCTCGCGATAGACTTCAACCAAGGTGCTTCCCGTCGGATATTCATCAAAATTGCTGAAGGTGATCGCTTTGACCCCGCTGGCAATCACGCCGCCGTTTTCGGTCAGACCGGTCATATACACAGCCGTCCATGAATTGGGCGTCGGGTTGGCCTCATAGGTTCCGTAGCTCACCACCAAGGAGGTGTCATCCATGAAGGTTACCATAACGTCATACCCCTGACTGGCACGGCCTCCAGCTCCCGTACTCCAGGCAGCATAGGTATTGATGTTAGTGATGTCATACCCCAGCTCATTGACGCTCGTATCGAAATGAATGGTCAAGGAATCCTCACCCTGTAGCATTACCTCGGTACCATCCTGGGCCGAGGTTCCGGCGATGCCGTCGATGAGCCGCGGCAGTTGGCCAGCGTCGATCGTTCCATTGTTATCGACAATGCTCGAGAACGTTGCCTGATCCGAATTGGCCAGATCGTTCGTGCTGACAGCGACAAAGTTCGAGGGGAACGTTTCCGTAGCCGTCGTTCCCGCAGTCTGGGTGGTAAACTCGACGAGCGGCTCCGGATATGCCTGAATCACCACCGTGTTGGTATCATATAGCCCATTGGAATCAGCCACCACGAGCGTTGCAGTATAGTTTCCGGCCGCATAGGTATTGCTCACCACAGCTCCGGAGTCTGCATTGCCATCACCAAAGGTCCACGCATAATTGGTAATGGATCCGCCGGTGGAGGCCGAGCTTCCAGATCCGTCGAAAACCACTTCCAGCGGTGCTATCCCGGTGACAGGCGTTGCCGATACCGCCGCCACCAGCGGGGCATTCGTCACCGTGATCAACACGGAATTGCTGGCGGTATTCCCAATGTCGTCCGTCACCGTCAACCATGCGGTGTAGGTGTTGGCCGAAGTATAGGTGTTGGTGATCAGTACACCGCTACCGGTATTTCCATCTCCAAAATCCCAAACATAGCTAGTAATGATTCCGCTCGAAATACTGCCGGATCCATCAAAAACAACCGCGAGCGGAGGGGTACCTTGGGTTGGTGTTGCTTCGATTTCGGCCACTGTCGGGATGTCACCTCCCGTCACACGAAGCTGCAGAGCATTGATTTGCCAACCGCCGTTGGTGACGGATAAAGTAAACGACTGCGTCACGGCATCGGCCGTAAACGTACCGATGACATATTGCCCTAAGCTTCCGGCGATATTGTTAATATTGTAGTCCAGCGTGGTTTCGCCGTCGACACTAATCGTCCGATCCACCGTCAGACGAGGGTCGTTGACCCAGATCTGAACCTCATAGTCCAGATTGGTAATCAGGTTTCCCAGCGTCATCGGCACGGAAACATTGCCGGCTAACGTGCTGTAAAGTCCTCCATCCAACAGAGCCTTATAATTCGACGAAAGGCTTGCAAATGGATTGGCTGTCGAGGTGTAAGCCGTATCGTGATTCCGATTCACACTGTAGGTCAAGTCATCCCCGTATACCTCCGAGTTTTGTAGGGTCGTCGCAGTGCCTCCGCCACGGAATGTCACCCCGTTCACGGTGACATCGGAAGCGGTATCAAAACTCGCTCCGAAAACAGAAAATCCATTGATGGAGACATCCGTATCTCCCGCAATATCCTGGGCACTGCCCCAGGTTATTTCCGCCGCATTCGCACTGATTGCCAGCCCTGCAATCAGGCAACATAATCCTGCTATTCCCTGCTTTGCCCTCATATTTTTTCTCCTTATTTGTGTGTGTGTGTGTTTGGAAATCCACTCTGGTTCCTTACACATGATTTCCATACTGCTATGGAAATGACTCGTCAGATCGATTTCTCCCGACGACCGGCATACAGAGCATGTGCTCCAACTTTTCCGATTGAGTTATATGATGCCCGAAGAAAAAAATTTGCATATCCCCAGATCTGGTGGTTTATTCATTTTTCTGATTCAGCAGAACTTACAAACAAAGATCTTGCCACAGCCTGTTAAAGAACTCAGAACCGCTGCAAAAGAAGTCGTGCGTCATCTGAAAACAAACCAGTAAATCACCACCAGATCTGGGGATTCAAATCGGGGACGGTTTCATCTAACATGGATGACAAAGTGGAATCGTTCGCGGAACTGATGCCTCAAAACCATCGGCCTTTCAAACGACCGCTGAGCGACAGATCGGCACATTAGTTGTCCAATGAATGGACGTTTAACATCTACATGATATAAGAATACATGAACCGTAGCATATTAATCTTTATCGCAACCCTGTTCTATAGCGTCGTATGCTATGGAAGCCCCACGCTAAGTACCCAACCGCTCGGTACTCTCGAAGAAGAACTGGTGGCGATTGACACTGAATTGGCTCAACTGGCAGCCATCACATTGCGGCAAGGCATCGGCTCCGTGGGCTACCGCTCTCCAACCTTCCAAAACCGTGATAATCCGGCATGGATTCGCATTGATCTGGAAAATGAGATGTTAATTGACCAGATCGTGCTGGCACCGATTCTGTTGTCAGACCCGGAAACCGGTGTTCATGGAGAAGGCTTTCCCAAGGCACTCCGGGTTCTTGCAGGAACCGGAAATACCACCAATGTGGTCGCGACCCTCACAGAAAATGACCGTATAGTTCCACGTATTGCTCCGCTCGCCATATCGTTTCCTCCCGTCAAGGCCTCCTGGGTAACACTAGAAGTCACGCTGCTGGGCACCCGCATCATCGACGATCTCTATATGATTCAACTTTCAGAGATTATGGTATTCAGCGGCCTCGACAATGTAGCTCTAAATAAACCGGTGAGCCTACCGGCCCACATGAGTCACACTCAAGCCGGGCATCATTACCGCTACCTCGTGGACGGCTTCACCCCCTATCAGATGGATACCGCCGAAAAAACTCGGAGTTTTACCCGCCTGATGCTCATCACCGACATGGACACTCCCCCCTCCTTGACGATTGATCTTCAGGAACCCTGCCCCGTCAACCAGATCAACCTACACACGGCCAACGTGATATACTCCATTCCCATGTCGCAATTCAGCAACAAAGCCGTCCCGCGCCATATCCTCATTCAGGGAGCCAACCGGGCAAACTTCTCCGATGCGTCTGTACTCTGTGAACATCACCAGAAATCCATGTACGACACCGGCCCGATCATCTCACTGCGCTTCCCGGAAAAAAAATGCCGCTATGTCAGAATCAATGTCCTGAACCCCAATTCTGTCACTTCAGAAAATACAAAAAACCGCCGCATTGCATTTTCTGAAATTGAGGTCTTATCCTATGGACAGAATGCAGCACTGCATGCCCCTGTTAAAGCCAGCGCCAATCTCACAGCGTCTAAGGACATCCTCAAACAAATCACAGACGGCATTAATTTTTACGGGGAGATTCTTCCGATACGGGACTGGATGAACCAGCTGTCTCGGCGCCACGATCTGGAGATTGAACGACCCCGAATCCAGGCCGAACTCAACCGCCGCTATGCATTACAGAAAGTTAAGTTACGCAGGATGAAGAGCCTTATCTACCTCCTGCTCATCAGCATTGGGTTCGGTATTCTGACTGAACGGATGCTTCGAATACGGCAAGCCGCACAAATCCGGGAACGCTTTGCCGCCGACCTGCATGATGAACTGGGAGCTACCAACCACGCCATTGGCATATTAAGTGACGCGGTCTCCCAGGCCGATGAATCGCCAGAAGAGCGGAAAATGCTGCTCCAGCGCATACGCATGATGACCGAGCGTAACGGTCGCTCAATCCGCAACTTTTCCGACTGGGCAAACTCAGAAAGCCTTTTTTCGAATCTGGCCGAAGATATAAAACGCAGTGCAAATCGCATTACTGCCAACTTAGAACATGAAATAATCATTGAGGGAGAGCACTATCTATCACGTCTGCCGGGTCGTGTTCGCATAGACCTTTTTCTTTTCTTCAAAGAAAGCCTGATCAATATATGCCGGCATTCCCATGCATCCGCATTTAAAACCCATCTGATTGCGACACCCAAAATGGTTACTCTATCCATATCGGACAATGGAAAAGGGCTGTCCGGCGGGCAGGTTCCGCCCTCTCTCAAACGACGGGCAAAACTACTTAAAGCAAAAATTTATTTATCAGAGGCCCCCAATGGCGGCACTCATATCACCTTAAAACTGAATACCCACAGGTGGATCCACCGCCTTAAATTCAAATCACACAGCAGTCGGAGCAGCTTGTCATGAAAAAAAATATACAAATCATGCTGGTCGAAGATAATCCTGAATATCGTGAAACCATCGAATTTGTCCTCAGCAAAGAATCAGATATCAACCTGATTAATCCCTTTGGTAATGCGGAACTGGCCCTCAGTTATCTACAGCATCATTCCTCCGTCGAGATCGTTTTGCTCGATCTCAATCTCCCAGGAATGTCCGGTCAAGAAGCCTTGCCTTGGATCCTGAAATATTCGCCTGACACCAAGGTAGTCATTCTCAGCCAATCCGATAGAGAAGCCGATATATTGAGTGCAATAAAAACAGGAGCCACGGGCTACCTCTTAAAATCAGCGACCATGGACGAGATTAAACAAGGCATTCGGACGGTACTGGCCGGAGGTGCAACTATCGATCGGCATTTGGCCAACTTCATCCTCAGTTCCATGAAAAAACTGCTCCCGAAAAATAAAGAGGAGGTTCACGGCCTTTCAAAACGGGAAACCGAAGTCCTCGCTCTAATCGCTGAGGGACTCTCCCATAAGCAGGTTGGAAAGATTCTTCACATCTCTAACAATACCGTTGCGGACCATCTAAAAAATACTTACAGCAAACTAAATGTCCCCAATGCGCCTGCAGCAATCTCAAAGGCATTCAAAACTGGAATTCTCCATCCCGATCAATAACGTAAAAAGACCGTTAGAAATAAACAAAACGAATCTGGTCGGTCCGGTTTGATGGTAATGCGAACTTCTCTATGAGGACTCTCCATTAGACCCGGTACGATGGTGATAGTAATGCGAACTCGTGATTCCGAAAATTAAGCTCCGCTGTGACAACGACTTGCAACAAAAAAGTGCGAAACCGGGTCAAATCGACTCGGTTTTCGCTTTGGGGATGGGTCATCCGACCGGATGTCCGGGTTAGATGGAAAAGCGAACTTACCCCATTTTCCAACCCCAACCATTCGAGTCGCAATTTTCCGGTTCCAGAACCGGCTTTGGGGTGGCTCGATACCTCCTGTTTGAGTAGATTTTCCAATTCTTTGATTTTCCGAGGGGTGCGGAAACGAATACCGCCCCTTAACCCTTTGATGAACAAGAGGATCAGCCCGGCTGGGTGCAAACGAATATGAGCGGTTTTTCGAGTATGTTTCACGTAGTTATCATTCTTCTCTCGCGGCTTTTCATGCCCCGTTACGATGCCCGGCTCCAACTGCTGGAATATCAGGTCAGGATGTTGCGCAGCCGGATCGATGATTCCAAAATTATTCCGACTGAAGAAGAGCGAGCCAATCTGATGCGGCTGGGTGCGCTGCTGGATCACCAAATCTCCGACGTGTTGATGGTTGTCAAACCGTCGACCTACCGGCGATGGCTGAATGCCAAGAGGGAAAAGCGAAGGAAACCGGGACGGCCAAGAACGCCTCAGGCGACGGTGAATCTCGTTCTTAAGTTTGCCAGCGAAAATCTGACATGGGGCTACAAGCACCTTCACGGCGAGCTTAAGAAGCTGGGCATCAAAATCGGCCTTACAACCATCAGGGACATTCTCAAACGCGCCGGACACCACCCTGTTCCGGAAAAGGGCGGAGGTCATCCTCCGAGCCACTGGAAGCTGTTTATCAGTTCCCATATGGATTCTTTGATAGCCACCGATTTCTTTACCAAACCCGTGCTTACCTGGCGCGGATGGGTTGATGCCTACGTTCTGGTGTTTATCCATCTCGGGAGCCGTCAGGTTTTCATGTCTCCGGCGACGTTTAATCCCGATGAGGAATGGGTTCTTCAGCAGTCCCGCAATGCAGCGATGTGGTTTCAGGATCTGGATATTAAGATCAGATTCCTGATTCATGACCGAGACACCAAATACAGCAAACGGTTCCGGGCGTTCTGGAAAACCGAGAAGGTGAAATGCCTTCGGACACCGATTCAGTCGCCCATGGCCAACGGGTATTGCGAGTGCTACATCGGTAAGGTGAAACGTGAGTGTCTGAACCACTTCTATTGTGTGAGCCTTGACCAACTTGATTACATCAACCGGGAATGGCTGGCTTACTACCATGAGCAGAGGCCGCATCAGGGAACGGATGTCGGGAACAAGGTTCTCCGCCCCGACTTCACGCCGATTAACAGAGGCGAGGTTAAGCGGGAACAACGACTGGGCGGAATCATATCGTGGTACTACCGCGAAGCCGGCTCTCCATCAAATACGGGGGCGAGGGCGATCTCCGACTGCTACGATAGCAGTTGGATTAAGTAAAGGAGATCGCCATGCCCGAGAGAAAGATA
>JARNMJ010000071.1 GCA_029432795.1 Pontiellaceae bacterium B12219 | reverse complement strand
TCGCTATGTGGGTTATTCGTCATTTGATGCCTCCTTGGGTTTGTGAACGAAGGATTATAGCTTCAGTGACAATCCACATAGCATCTACAATTCAATGAGGCATCAAAACCGTTAATGCTCTAGATTTGTTCTTCTCGACGAAGATTTCTGCCGGAATGTAAAAGCAGCATAACTGCTTATCCCCCAATCGGCTTAAACAGTTCTTCTAAATCTGCTTCATCCCACTTCTTCAGCGCCTCTTTCTGGTCGCCCAGCACCCCATCCAGCAGGCCCTTCTTGCGCTCCTGCATCTGCAGTACGCGTTCTTCAACCGAATCTGCGGCAATCAGCTTATAAACAAATACCGGCTTATCCTGCCCGATGCGATACGCCCGGTCGGTCGCCTGCGCTTCCACCGCCGGATTCCACCATGGATCAAAGTGGATCACCGTATCTGCCGCCGTCAGGTTGAGTCCGGTTCCGCCGGCTTTCAGGCTGATCAGGAACACCGGCACCTTTCCCGATTGGAAACCAGCAACCGGCGTTTTTCGGTCTTTCGTCGCACCGGTAATCTTTACGTAATCAACTTCATATGATTTCAGCTCCGCCTCAATCAGCTTCAGCATGCTGGTAAACTGCGAAAAAATCAGCACCCGCCGACCTTCCGGAATCATCTCGACCAGCATTTCCATCAGTGCATCGAGCTTGGCGGAATCGGCGATCTTTTTGGCATTGTGCGATTTAAGTAACAGAGAATGACAACAGACCTGCCGCATCTTCAGCAGTGCATCCAGCACAATAATATGCGACCGCGCCACGCCTTTATCCGCAACCACCGCGCTTACCCGCGCATCCATCGCCGAGCGTACTGTCTCATACAGCTCCTTCTGCCCTTGCGTCAACTCAACGCGCCGCACCATCTCTGTCTTTGGCGGCAGCTCCAGCACCACCTCACTTTTGGTCCGGCGCAGCAGGAACGGCGCAATCCGCCGCGCCAAAACGCCTCGCATTGTTTCACTGCCCATCTTTTCAATGGGATTACGAAACCGCGCTCGAAAGTGCTCATGACTGCCCAGTAATCCCGGCATCACAAACGAAAATAAGGACCAAAGATCTTCGAGACTGTTCTCCACCGGCGTCCCCGTCAGCGCTACGCGCTGCCGGGCCTCCAACAGCCGAACCACACGCGAAGCATGCGTTCGATGATTCCGTATAAACTGCGCCTCATCCAGAATCAGCAGATGGAACCGATGCTTCAGCAACTCTTCGCCATCCCGCGACAACAGCGGATAGGTGGTCAGAATCAGATCAAACGATGCAAAATTATCAAAATGATCCGCACGATCACTTCCATGAGAAACATGCACCTTCAACGATGGTGCAAACTTCTGCGCCTCGGCCTCCCAGTTATAAATCACACTCGTCGGAGCAATAATCAGACAGGGTGCATCCATCCGCCCCGACGCCTTTTCAATCAATACATGCGTCAATGCCTGCAGGGTCTTTCCAAGACCCATATCATCTGCCAGTACCGCTCCCAGATCCATCGAGCGTAATAGCTGCAACCAATTCACGCCTTGTTGCTGGTATGCCCTCAAGGTGGCCTGCATCGTCTCCGGCACCACCACCGCCGGTGCATTGGTTACCTGCGCCAACTGAACGCTCTTTTTCTTCAGCTGTTTCGGCAGCACCGTTTCGAACGCTTCATCATCCCTCAGCCGGGTCAGTTCCAACGCCCGCAACCAGGAAACTTCCATCGAATCCAGCTCACTGCCCGTCAGCCCTTTATTGAGCAACTCCAGCAGCGTTGACGCCAAAAGTGCAATCCGCTGTTGCGGAAGGATCACCCTGCGACCATCGGGCAGGGTGATAAATTCCTCAGAGGTTCCATCCCGCAGATAGGCCACCAATAACGGCAGCACATTGATGCGGTCATGCTGCAATTTAAAGCCGACAGAAACGCGATAATTATCTCCGGCTTCCTCCATGTCGACATACCAGCCCTCCGGCACCAACATGCTGCAACTGAATGACGCGTCCCGCTCCACCGTCCAGCCCGCAGCCTCCAGTTCCGGCACCGTCCGCAGAAAAAACCGCATCCAGGCCGCCTCCGATTCGCAGGTTTTCCAATTGCGATGCGGATCCGAAGAATCAACCCAATGATAGACCTTCGTCAGTTTGACCAGCCCCGCCTCAGCCAACTCCGCGTGCAGTTCTTTCTCATCAAAACCCGTTGCAGGTTCCACCTTGACGGCATGCACCGGGTCTGTATAGCCGGCATAGAAAAAGTTTTTCTTCAGCGATTCCGGTTCCAGCGAAAACAACGAAAGAGTGCCTTTTTCGGCAGCCGGCCCGGATTCCATTACTCCACACCACCGTATTTCTTCTTCATATCTTCCAGCTGTTGGCGGAAGCGCGCTTTATCCGCTTCATCTTCCGCCAACTTAATACCCTGCTCCAATATTTCCCGGGCAGCTTCCACATCCGGTTCGTCCTGCCGATCCAGATAAAGCACCGCAAGCATGCTGATCGCAACCAAATTTTCCGACCGCCACTCCAATACCTGCCTGAAATCTCGAATGGCTTCTTCCTCTTTATCCTCCTGGTCCGAATATAAAAATCCGCGCGCCAACACCATCTGCTCCCGAAGGTTTGGAGATGCCTTAACAAACTGTTCATTGATCCATAGAATCGAATGCTCAACATAACAACGCCGCTCATTTTTCAGTATCAGTGATATAGAAGATTTCAGAAAATGACTCATCCACGAATTAATCTGCTCATACCCACAGAAAATCTGTTTCCGCTCTATATCTGCCGGGCAGTTGATGTGCGACGGAACCATGTTCTCCAATAACCCTGCAAACAGGAGCCAAGCCGCCATCTGAGCCAGTTCATCACCGGCCTCTGCATGCAAATAACCCGCCTCAAGAAAACAGTTCGGCAAGAAGTTTTTCTTCGTAATCGGCTTTCCCGTCCAGTCCACCGCCGTTTGAGGTACAGCGATGAATGGTTTATTGATGCAGCACTTTTTAAATTTTTTCCCGCTGCCGCACAGACACGATTCATTGCGTCCGGTATTCGGAGCAGGAATCATTTCCACGTCATCCTCATCCGGGGAAGGAAGAATCCCCAATAACTCTTCCGGGTGGTTGAGTAAATATTCCATCTCATCTTCCGGAATATAATCCATTTCTTCATAAATTTCGGCCAGCTCTTCATCCGCTGTTCCCAGCGGCCTATACAGGCGCTTCAACTCGTCTTGCCGAAATTCAGGCGTCGCCTTCCGGGCCTCATCAAACAGAAAACCCATCCCTACTTCCTTCGCATCACCAAAAAAGACTGAACCAACTCGTTCCGCCACATCCGGAACAAAGTACATAGCCTGCACAATAACGAAATCCGAGATCTCGGAAACCTGAGATCTTTCGATCTTTTCCAATTCCCGGACCAGCCAGGCATCAAGCTCATGCCGTGGACTCGTTCTCAGCATGCGACAAAGAATAAGCGATCGGAAAGCCACCATTCGGGCATAACGGGACTGCTTTTCATCTTCAAAAATCTCAAGAAGCCGAGCCTCTCTTCCACCGCAACAACAAACTAGTATTCCAGCGACCTGAAAAATGGAAAGATCATCAAACAAACCATCCGGCTGATCGATAACGGCCGCCAGTATAGGTTCAAAAGCCCGAACTTCCTCCAACTCCCCACATAATAATAAACCCGTAAAAATGAGCGGATCGGCCAGCGTTCCCTCTTCATATTCTTTCAACTCATTGAACAGAATCGGCAGCGTCTCTTCCCAATTATCACGCAATACCTGTATGGCCTCATAATTCAGTTCATCCCTCATATCAGCTATGCGCTGTAATGCAAAATCCAATGTTAATTCACTCAATTTCCGTCCTCGTTAAATCTTTTCACTGATAAAATTATTCACTGAGCAAAAGTTCCTGCTCCGCACCTTTTCCGGTTCGTGAGATCAGGCGAACCAGCCCCTGTAAATCAGGTTGGTCCACGCCTTGTTTCGGCGGCCAAAGATGGGCCTGCTGATCAAACAGTTCTCCGGAACCTTTTTGTTCTAAAATCTTCTCGATCTGTTCCGGCACAAAAAAGCGACAGCGCCTCTCACCGAGCCGGGCCAGATATTCATTGCAATAGATCGCGATCCCCGCCGGATCAAAATCACCGAAATGGAGATAGTGGTTTTCAACCGACTTCAACCATTCCACCGGGCTCAGACTGTGATAGCGCATCACCACAACAAGCTCCTCTTGCGGGAAGCGGTGAATCAAGCGATCGATCTTCACAAAACATTCCGGATTTTCCACGCCGACAATCAAGGCCGACGAGGAAACGCGTAGTGAAGCGGGATCATGCACAAAATATTCAACGCCGTCGGGCAACGTATCCAGAGCGTGTCCTCCCATGTGCATCGGGGTTGAAAATGCTTTAATGAAAAATCCCTGCATGCCCTTTCGGCGAAACGTTTTTGTGGATGTTGTTGCCAGTAAGGAATCCTCTCCATCCCGATCGGCCTGATCCAGCAGATTCAGATACGTTCCGAGATCGGTTATTCCGAAATGCAGCCGCAGATAATTTTCCAGTGCGGCCGGATCCGGGCACCGGATAGATGCCCGATTTCGCCCCGTCACCATGCGCAGCACCGCCCGATCCTCCTCCAGTTGTTTGAGCTGTCGGCGGTTTCCGAATGCACTGGCCGGCAAAACCTCTCCATCGATTAATCGCAGAAGGTTCCTTGCAAAACTGCGGCTCATTTTTTCATGCGACATGACTGACCAATCGGGTTATTGCGGTCTGATTTCCCTCTTTGCGGAAAATGTAAATATGGCGGTAATCCTGCTCGTTATGGGAATTCGGCGATCCGTTAATCATGCAGATGCCGCGCGCGGCCGCAAAATTGATCAGGCTTGTCACATTGCTGTCGTGCAGAATTCCGACTTCATCCACCAGGCAGTGCAGCATGGTCGACTCGGCATTTTTACGACCGCCCGATTTGAAGATATTGAGCAGGTTAATATAGATCATCGACTTCACCAGCACGTCGGTACCGTTCGAGCCGACGTTGGCCAAACGGCTGACCCAGTTGGTGTCATTTTCGTTTTCACATACACGAAATTCCAGATCCAATGCATCTTCGAGCCGAAGCACCTTGCTCTTCATCTGTCCCATTTGAGCCAACAGTTGCTCCAGCAATTCAACGGCCTTTTCATCGTTGCTGTTGCCCCCCTGATTAAACAGATTCAGTTCTCCGAAATTGAGTGCGTGCTCGGTTTGAAAAATACAGATCGCACGCAACACCTGAAAGATCCGGTCGCTACTCTCCTGCAGCCGCATTTCAATACTGCGCACCACGCCCACAAAATTCGACTTCCGGAAATCATCGTTTATTTTCCGGATAATGCCCTGCACTTCCCCCTCTTTCTTCAGCAACTGCGTCGTATCGCGCACAATGCCGTCCAGCACCATCGAATATTTTTTCGTGACCTCGGTTTTCAGCGTCACGATCCGTTGTTCCCGGATAAAGGCCGTTAAATGCTCGGCAAAGCTGCGGAACGCGGTATCGCCCGCCAAACGCACTTCAAAATCCAGACAGTTGTTTTCGCTGAATCGCCCGGCAAATGCTGTGATCCGGTCGCGCAGGATTCGGTCTTTTTTATCAAACTCCAGCGCAAGACTCTTCAGGGTACCGATCCAGCGAATGCACTCCACACCATCCGATCGGTCATGATGCTGAATATAAGCCTCGTAGTCGCGGAACAGTTCCTCCGGCTGAAAGGCTTTAAAAGCAGCTCGTTCAGCATCCACCGCATTGCGTTCCTGCCGTAAAGCAGTCAACCGATTCAGAATCACCTGAAGTGCTTCATTTTCCTGCCGAATCCGGCGCTGATTCAATTGATTGCGATGCTCAATATCATCTTCCAGCCGCTTGCGCTCCCGTTGAAACTCCTCTAAACGATCCATCCACTCACGCCGATCTTTCTCATAACCATAGATCGTTTCACGCGAAACCTCGATCGCTTCCAACTTCTGATTCATCAATGCAATCTGATGTTCGAGATCCGCGACTTTATCTGCATCCACCCCCTTTTGGCGGAGCTGTTCCGCCCAATCAGCCTGCAGGGCTTCCTGCCGTTCAGCCAACCAGGCTTCCTGTTCGGCAACGATGCGATCAACCGCTTTTTCACGCTCTTTGACCGGTTTGAAAAATCCATTGCACTTCCGCCGGAAATCGTTTTCCAAGGTTTGGAGAGCGGTCGCCTGCTGCGCAGTCCGCTGTTCAATCAACACCGCCAGTTCCTCCTCCTGTATCTGGAGCCGGCTGCGACGCTGCTCAAGTTCATTGATTCGAACAGCTTTTTCTGCCGCCGCCCGCTCTTGCAGCTCATGCAATGCGATTGCATTTTTTTCCAGATCCCGCTCCAGCGTGAACAGGTTGTTTTCCTCCTGTTTCGCCAGCTCCTTTTGTTCGCGCACTTTGCGGTTATAGTGCTGAATCAGTTTATCCTGTTCGGCCTGGTTCTGCTGAACCTGCTGATCGATCTGCTTCGATAATGAAATCAGCGCCTGTTCAGTATCCTTCAATTCCTTCTCAATGACGGCGCGCGAAAGTGTTTCCGATTCCAGGTGGCCCAGCTGCAGATCAACGCCATACAACGAATGGCCCTCCCCGGTCATCGGCTCCAGCCGGGTATCCAGTAAAAGATCGCGCCGCGCCACACGCCCGATGGTGGCGCCCCAGTCCGGAACCTCCCGTTCCAGATAATCCAGCAACGAACCCGCCAGCTGTTCCAGCTCCGCACGCAGCCGGTCACGCTGAGCGAGTTTATTTTCCCGTTGCACCAGCAGCGGGGCCAGCCTCTTTTCTCCGGCGGCCTCTTCCAATCGCTGTTTGTCTTCCGCTTCCCGGCTCAACTCCTTCTCCTGACGCCGCGCCGATTTCCCGGCCTCTTCCGACCGAATCTTCGACTGCTCCAACGCCTGCTGATCTTCAAGTAAAGCCGATCGCTCGTTCTCAAACATCGGCATTCGGTCCATCGCTCGCAGTTCAAAATTGAGCTCTATCAACCGGGATTTAACCTCGGTCAATTCCGTCTGATGTGGCTCGATCTGCTCTGTAAAACGTTGCTCCAGTTCGTTGCGTTCTGCTTCAAAGGCTGATCGCGCCGTATCCTCTGCGTCCCGCATCCGGTCTTTAAGTTCTCCCAGCTCCGACCGGGCCTCCCGAACCTGCACCTCTGCCTGATGCTTCAGTTGCTCCTGTGCCAAGGAAAACTGCTGCTCCTGAAGCTGCAGTTCCGAGGTCAACAGCCTGCGCTGCTGTTCCAGCTGTTCTTTTTCGCGCCGGTATTCCGGGGCTTTACCCGCTTCTGCCATAAGGGCATCGATATTTTTCTGGGCATATTCGCGCGTCAACCGATTGGCCCGGACAATGTTGTCTTTCACCACGGAGAGCCGATTCTGAAGCCGATCCTGTTCTGTTTTAAATTGCGCCTTGAGCTGCGTCAGCTTTGTGCGCTGCTCCTGTTCGGCCTGAGTATCCGCCGCGCATTCCGCCTCCAGCTTCAGCACCCGCTCGCGCGCCCGATTATAGGCCGCTCCGATTTTCCAGGCCGCCTCCCGTTCTTTGACCTCCAGTTCGAGCACTGCCGCGTGCTCTGCAACAATGCGTTCAGCCGTCGATTCGTTCTGCAGAAAAGTCGTCACATCCGCATAATGACTTCGTGCCGTCTCCAGATGGTGCCGGTTGGCTTCCAGATTAATTTCAACCGCTTCCTCGCTCAGCGAATCAATAATCGTTTTCTTGATGTAATCCCCATCCAGATTGGCATTCAGGAAAATGTTTGAAACCGTTCGCGGGATGGTGCTGTAGGATGGATTGTGCATCAGCGCATAGCGGCGCATCGACCGATCCGCTCCATATAAAATATCGCGGTATTGCGTGAATTTATAAACAGGCCGCTCCACCTTAAATCCCAGTTCCGCCGCCTTCGCCAACACCTCGGCTTCGCCGCGCGCGGCGCTGCCGTCGATCACCAGTTCCGGTGAATATGCGCCGTCAATAAATCGGAAACAGAGCCTATTCTGCCGCTTATACAGCCAGACGCAAAACCGCCGCGCCCCCACCTGCACCTCATAAAAAATATACGAATCCGCAAACGGGAAATAATAATCCGCAAATGCTTTTTTCTCGCGGGAAATGCCCAGCTTCCGGCCGTCCGCATTATAGAAAAACAGAATCGCCCGCAACAGCGTACTTTTGCCGGTGCCTTGCGTACCGATAAAATGAATGTGCCCATCCAGCTCAATTTCGCGATACCGCACATTCGCGCTGTTCACCAGCACCATCCGCCGCAACTGGTTCATTTTCTTTCCTCGATCTTTTTCACCCCGGCATCCACGGTCAGAATTTCCATCTGTCGAATCGCTGCCTGATTCAACTTCTTCAAGCGCTCTGCCCTTTCCACCCCTTCTTCAATGAAGTGCGCATTCAGGTTCTCCAAATTGGAAAGGCAAACCAACTGCGCCGCATTGGCGTGATCACGAATATTTCCCTGATCATCCGGATGAGCCTCCCGCCACTGCCCGGCGGTCATTCCAAACAACGCCATATTCAGCACATCAGCCTCATTGGCATATACAAATGAAATCTGGTTTGCTGAAAGCTCCGGCGGAATCAGATTCATCTTCACCGCATCGGTATGAATTCGATAATTAATTTTTGCCAAATTACGCCGGATATCCCACCCCAGCTGCTTCTGTTCAACCTCTTTAAGCCGCTGAAATTCTTTAACCAGATAGATTTTAAACTCCGGGCTGATCCACATTCCAAACTCAAACGCAATATCCTGATGCGCATACGTCCCACCATATCGCCCGGTTTTAGCGACTAACCCGATTGCATTCGTTTTTGAAACCCACTCTTTTACACTGATCTTATAGCTGTTTAGTCCCGCCTGGCTTTTAATTATGGCGAATTCGCCATAATTAAAAGTCGGATTATGAATCCGCTCCCATATGCCCAGATATTCCACCGTATTCCGATTTCTCAACCAATCAGAAATAAAGAAATCCCCATCTTTGGCCTTCAGCATATCCGTTAAAGAAATATAATCATGTTCGCCGAATCTACCTATCCTGATCTCCGTATCCAGTACCTCGATTGTAGGATTCTTTGCCATATTTATTCCACCGCTTCCTCTTCATCATCCGTAATGCTCACCGCCATGACCATCTGCTCCATATAGTCCCAGGCATCGAGAATCTTCCAGATCTGACCGGCTTCGTTTTCAAGTTCGATGAAGCCCTCCCGCTTCAGTTCGGAAAACAGCGCATCGAGCTGCTCGGCATAATTTTTCTTCCCGGCCCCGCGCTGCAATGCAGCCAGCTGATCCTTCAGCGAACTGTTGATGTCGATCTGCCCGGCAATGTCGTGGGGCGAAAGGCGCGCACCGCGGCAGAGGTCTTTGCGATAGGTCGTGAAAAAGGCGAGAATGTCCAACCAGCGCAAGGCCCGGACAATCTTGTTTTCCTTTTTCTGCTGATCCTCTTTTTCACGCGAAAAATAGTAAAACCCGTTGCCTGCCTCCAACCGGTAGCCGATTTCTGAAAAGGTCTCAGCCAGCTGCTCCTCATGCTCTTCCACATATTGGAAAAGGTAACGGTCCGACGCCGTCACCGCATTCGAGCAGATAAACCCACCCCGGCTCAACGCCTCAAAAACATCTGCTGTTTTGCTCATCATCGAGGCTCCGCTACAATCTGCGCCTGACTCAGCCGGGCATCGCCGTCGCGGACAAGTAGCGCAATATTCGCATGCCCATCAGCCGTCTTATAAATGATTACATTTGATTCGGACATACCGTCTGCTCCGCAGTGTTTTTGATCTGGTCGAAAATGCAGGATCAATTCGCATCATATGGACCCTGGCCAATCGTTTGAATAATCCGGTTTTTCAAAACGTCCGCAAACAAAAGCCCCCCCGCTTTGACCCCACCATCAGAATCCTCCCAGAAAATTGTGTTGATCTGCTCAATATCAAAATGTCGGCGGGACTTAGAGTCTTCATCATTACGGCAGGTTAAAATTACCTGTTTATTCTGTCCCTTGGCATATCCCGCCTCAAAATAAACCCCACCACGCGAACCGCCTTTAACCTTGCCATTTATAACTTCCCCTTCCTCGATACAGGTAAAATCAGCAATGACAAAACGAGCGTCATTAATCAGATTGATAACTTTATCCATAATGTATTCATTATGTTCCACCTCATCAACCGTCAACGCCTCAGCCCGATAACCAGCCCCCGCAACAGCTTTCTCAATCTCTCTTTTTAGTGGCTTTGTTGAGTCATCAAACCACATGGCAACAAAAGCCGTTCCTGACTCCTTAGTTCGCAAGGACTCAATCCGCTCCCAGCCCTTTGCGGTTATCATGTAATGACTTCCACTTTGTTTGAGAAATCCCGCATCACATAATGCTTCAACCGAGAATTTTTGGGCCCCTTTACGATCCAGATCATATAAAGCATATGCCCACGGTCGACTGTGTCCATCACGGGCATCGGTTTCAAAGCGGATTGTTTTCCCAGGAACAGGCTCCAAAAAAGAGAGATTTAATAATATTTCATCAAAAAAATGACTGCCTGACGGCCACTGTTTAAGGAAAGAAATTTTATCAACCACGTTAAACATCAACCCGTTTAATTTCTTCGGCACTGTTTCAAGTAGGCACAACCGCCCTAATCTTCGAAGTTTACGAATCTGCAATAGCACTCGGTATTTCGCACGCTCATCACCTGAAAGGCCACGCAACAAAACAGGTGAATATTCAAACTCACCGCAAACCGAACAACAAATGTGATGAACCTCAGGCGAAGATGCTCGCAGCCCTTTATCTGCGCCTTCTTCATCACAAAATGGACATTGATTGCTCATTTTTACCTCCATTTATAATCATTCACAAACTGCGCCCTGGTGCTTGCCATAAACCACCGCCACCTCAAGTCCGTCGAATTCCTTGATTTCATCCGAGAACTCCAGCTCCGCCGAAAAACGAGAAGCCAGCTGACAAAAAATACTGATGCGTTGCGGTTCATTGATGGATTCTGTAAAGTTATGTTCCATCACAAAGGAAAAGAGGTCGCCGCTACGCTTGAGGAACATATTTTTCAGCGCGATCAGATTGATGGTTTGCTCGGTTTGCTCTTCGCCGGACAGTGCCGATTCAGGCATTTCTCCGACACGGTTTGCCGCCAGCATTTTACGATGCTTTCTCCGCTCTTTGACTTTCAGCACCAGCTCCTGCATCGATTCATCCTGCTGAAGGTCCGCAATCGAAAGGCGCGACCGAAGCGGCTCGGCTTTGGTGAGCGGAAGATCCGCATTGGCTGAAGCCAACTGATGGAAATTGGTTTGCTGCCGAAGATAGTGCTTGTCCCTCAGCACTTTTAAGCGCAGCACCTTATCCACCACCGCCACCCGTTTTTCAATGTGGTTCAGGTAGGCGATAATTTGGTGTTGCACTTCAATCAGATTGTGCCGGCTTTCCCGCAGCATTACCCGCAGACGATGCATAATCTGGAGCAGTTCCTCATCGGAGGCTGAACGAAAAAACAGGTCGTCCTCCAGCATTTTTTCAACCGCCCGGATCACGCCCTCCAGCGCATCGCGCTGCGACCGGATATCTTCGAGTTTCTCCCGCTTCAGCTCAAAGTTACTCTCGGTTTTGTAGGTCTCCTCCATGTTATTGCGCAGCGTTTTAACATTCAGAGCCGCAATGCGGAGGATTTCGCGCAAATGTTTTTTGATCCGGAACAGATAGCGCTCTTTCTTGATCCCCTGCTGCTCTTTCAGAAAATAGGCCTGCAGCTTTTTGAGTTCATCGAGATTTTCCTGGATGTAAAGCACATGGACGGTCTCATCAACCTCCATATATTCCGCCAGAAAATCCTGCAGCCGCGACTCCAGCTGAACCGCGCCGTGATTCTGAACCAGCAGATCGTATGCGGCCAGCCGATCCAGCCGTTCCGCCTTTCCGTCCACCAGTTCCAGTACCGCATCTGCCGAAACGGTCGTCGTCCGATGTTCAAAAAGAGAGGCCAGCAACCGCCGATGCTGATACAACTCGTTAAGCAACTCTTCTATTTTATCGAATTTCGGCATATAGACCTGCTCCAGCGTGAACGCAAAAAAATACGGCACCCCGAACCGCACAACCAGACTTTTTTCAACTTGCACGATCACCCACCGCACTACACCATCCCCTTCCAACCAAGGAAATAATCATGAGCAAGACGATCTGGGCGCCGTGGCGCATTGAATACATTCTGAGCGACAAAGAGGCTGGCTGCTTTCTCTGCAAAATGTTTGCCGAAGAAAACGACCGCGATAATCTGATTCTCAAACGCGGGAAGACATGCGCTGTAGTTATGAACCGCTATCCCTATACCGGCGGCCATCTGATGGTTACGCCCTACCGCCATCTGGAAAACATGGCGGATATGACAGCGGAAGAACGCGCCGAACTGATGGACCTCTCCATCGAAGCGGTTGATATTCTAAAGGCCGAACTCAACACCGATGGCCTGAACCTTGGCTTTAATCTCGGCGGGGCAGCCGGGGCCGGACTCAAAGACCACATCCACCAGCACATTGTCCCGCGCTGGGTCGGCGACACCAACTTTATGCCCGTCCTCTCCGACACCCGCGTGATGCCGCAGGCGTTAATGGAACAATACGACATCCTCTATCCCCTCTTTAATCCATAGAAAAGGAATGACCACAAAGAGGCACAAAAATCACGAAGACAGAATATATTGTCTTTGTGCATCTTGTGCCTTTTCGTGGCTATAAAAACCCATGCATCGCAATGACCTGCTTTCCAAACTCCGGAACTATCGAGAACGCTGGCTGGCTGAAATCGACATCACAAATCGGCTCACTCAATTCGTCGAAGAAAATTCCGACTGTTTTGAACGCACCTTGCAAATCGGCCACATAACCGGCTCGGCCTGGGTGGTCAATAAAGCCGGAACCCACGTGCTGCTCACCCATCACAAAAAACTCAACATGTGGCTGCAGCTCGGCGGGCATGCCGATGGAAACTGCGATATTCTTGATGCGGCGCGGCAGGAAGCGATTGAGGAGTCCGGCTTCCAAACCTTGGAAGCCGTTGGAACCGACATCTTTGACATCGATATCCATCTGATTCCCGCACGTAAAACCGAACCCGCCCACCATCACCACGACATCCGCTTCGTTTTCCAATGTCTGGAAGATGAAGACTACATCGTCAGCGACGAATCGCACGACCTGACCTGGGTCGAAATCCAATCATTGGAAAACTACACCACCGAGGAATCGATGCTGCGCATGGCGCAGAAGTGGCTAAATGACCGTGTTAAGTTTTAGGTTTTAAGTGTTAAGAAACAGAGACGCCGTTCGTATGATGGCTCTGACTTAAAACTTAATACCTAATCACTTAAAACTATTTTATGAATCCACATTTCAAAGAAATCACCCTCAAAGCCACCGGCGCTTCGGCTCTTACTGAATCGGAAGTCATCCAGAGTTTGTGGAGCGGGTACGGCAAAATTGTCCGGTGTGGGCTGGAATATGCGGTAGGGACGGATCGACGATCCGTCCGCACGACAGAACGGCGCGCTCGGCGAGCCCGCCCTACCAGCGTCGTCGTGAAACACGTCCACTGGCCGACCGCCAAAAACCATCCGCGCGGGTGGAACACCGGTAACTCACACGAACGCAAGGTAAAATCCTATCAGGTGGAAACCGCATTTTATGCCGACTTCGCCGAACGCTGCGACGATTCCTGCCGCGTTCCGAAATGCCTTGCGCTGGAAACGCACGGCGATGAAGTGTTTATGGTGATGGAAGACCTCGATGCGTCCGGTTTTGACGAACGCCGGAATTATGTTTCGGATGCCGACCTCAAAGCCTGCCTTTCCTGGCTTGCGAATTTTCATGCCGAATTCATGAACGAAGATCCTTCCAACCTCTGGAAAACCGGCACCTACTGGCATTTGGAAACGCGGCCGGATGAACTGGCCGAACTGGATGATCCCGAATTAAAAGCCGCCGCCGGTGCGATTGATCAGAAACTGAATGAAAGCCCGTTTCAGACCTTTGTGCACGGCGATGCCAAACTCGCCAACTTTTGTTTTTCGAATGATGGAAATGTGGCGGCGGTTGATTTTCAATATGTCGGCGGCGGATGCGGCATGAAAGACGTCGCCTATTTTATCAGCAGTTGTTTGAGCGAGGATGACTGCGAACGACAGGAAACCGCCCTGCTCGATTTTTATTTCCAAACCCTGGAAACCGCATTGAAGACGCGCGGGAAATCCATAGACTTCCAATCGTTGGAAGCGGATTGGCGGGCACTCTATCCGGTGGCCTGGACCGACTTTTTCCGGTTCCTGCAGGGCTGGAGCCCCGGGCATTGGAAAATCCATGCTTACAGCGAGCGCCTCGCCCGCAATGTACTGGAACAGATTCAACCGTAACGAAAGTTGAAAAAACAACGAATTCCGTTCGAATGGATTCGTTGTTTTTCTACTATTCGTTGCTACACTCCTTTCATTATGAATTTAAAACATTTAGCAGAAGTCGCAATTGAAGCGGCCGTTTCAACGGGAAAATATATTGTTGAAACGCGGCCGCTCAAGGTGGAGCATAAGGGCAACGGCGGTTCGTTGGCCACGGAAGTGGTGACGGAGGTGGACCGCGCAAGTCAGGAAAAAATTCTCCAATGTCTGGAGCCGACCTTTGCCGAATTCGATCTCGGCCTTTTGACCGAAGAGAGTCCGGATGACGGCAGCCGATTAACGAAGGATTATTTCTGGTGCATTGATCCGATCGACGGAACTCTGCCGTTTATTGAAGGTCTTCCGGGCTACGCGGTTTCCATTGCGCTGATTTCGCGTGAAGGTATTCCCTTTATCGGCGTGGTTTATGATCCGGTGACGGAAACGCTGTATCACGCGATCCGCGACGGCGGCGCGTTCCGGAATTCCAAACCCTGGAAACCGGATTTCAGCGATACCGAATCGAAACTGACGATTTTCACGGATCGCAGCGAAGGCGATAATCCCCAATTTCAGGCGGCGGCCAATGCGCTCGGCGCGGATTGGGGAACCTATGGCGGCGGGGTGATGAATGCGATCTGGTGTCTGGAACACGCTCCGGCGTGCTATTTCAAGTTTCCAAAGGCTGGAACGGGCGGCGGCTGTTTCTGGGATTTTGCGGCGACGGCCTGTATTTTCCACGAACTCGGCGCCTGGGCCACGGATATAAGCGGAAAACCGTTTGATCTGAATCGGGAAGACACGGTTTATCTGAGCCACTGCGGCGTGCTGTTTTCCACCCACCCCGAAATTGCAGAACGGTTTTTAAAACTGAAGGAGGAACGGGCATGAAGTTTTTCATCTGCTCGCTGCTGCTTGCAGGCTCCGCATTCGCGGCTGAAAAATGGGAAACACTGAAAACAAAAGGCGAACCTAAAGCACGCCATGAAGCGGCCTTTGTTGAATTCGAAGGCGAGTTTTATCTGCTGGGCGGCCGCCGGATTCAGGAGGTTTCCATTTTCAACCCCGAAACCAAAACCTGGCGCAGCGGGACCAAACCGCCGATTGAGGTGCATCATTTTCAGCCGGTGGTTTATGATAATAAAATTATGATCGTCTGCGCAATGACCGGAAAATACCCGAAAGAAACCGGACTCGAAAAGATCCTGATTTATGAACCGAAAAAAGATGCCTGGAGCTGGGGCGATGAAATTCCTGCAGCCCGTCGGCGCGGGTCGGCCAGCGTGGTGAATGTGGATGGAAAACTCTACGTGATTGCCGGGATCATAAACGGCCACATGGGGGGTTATGTGGATTGGGCTGATCTGTATGATCCGGAAACCGGAACATGGACCCAACTGAAAGATGCACCACATAAGCGTGATCATTTTCAGGCGGCTTATCTGGATGGAAAAATTTATGCCGCCGGAGGTCGCACCACGTCGAAAGAAACCGGGCAGTTGTTTGATCTCACGGTGCCGGAGGTGGATGTATATGATATTTCAACGGGAAAATGGTCGGTGCTGAAAAGAAATCTGCCCACCCCGCGCGCGGGTAATTCAACGGCGGCGATTGGAAATGATATTGTAGTGGCAGGCGGTGAAAGCATGGCCCGGAAAGAAGCCCACAGCGAAGTGGAAGCGTGGGATACTGAAAAAGAAAAATGGCACGATTATCCGTCACTTCAGCAAGGTCGCCACGGCACCGCCCTCATTCTGCACGAAAACTGTATTTACACCTGTTCCGGTTCCGGCGGCCGCGGCGGCGGACCGGAATTGACAACAACAGAACGCCTGAAGCTTGATGACTGAATTTCCAAGGATTGGAAGAATTTCTATGTATAAACAACTCATACCGGTATTGCTAATGACAACACTAACGACACACGCTCAGGAAGATCCGTTTCTCTGGCTGGAAAATGTGGATGGAGAAAAAGCCCTTGAATGGGTGAATCAACAGAATGCTGCCACCACAAATGCGCTGACGCAGCAACCGGAATATCAGCGGATTTATGAAGATACACTTAAGATTCTGAATTCGAAGGAACGGATTGCCTATCCCGGAATCCGCGGCAATTTTGCGTATAATTTCTGGCAGGACGAAACGTATCCGCGAGGCGTCTGGCGCAGAACAGAGTTGAATAAATATTTAGCAGGAAAACCGGAATGGGAGGATCTGATTGATTTCAGCGAACTCTCGGAGCAGGAAGGTGAAAACTGGTCCTTCAAAGGCGTGGAAGTGCTGAAACCCGGTTTTGATATCTGCCTCGTAAAGCTGTCGCGCGGCGGCGGGGATGCCGTGGTGGTTCGTGAATTCGATATTAACAAAAAGGCTTTTGTTGAAGGAGGATTTAAACTGCCGGAAGCCAAAACCCGCGTGGCCTGGCTCAACCGGAACACCCTGCTGGTCGGCACCGATTTCGGCGAAAGATCCATGACGGATTCGGGCTATCCGAGAATCGTGAAAAAGTGGAAGCGCGGCATATTGCTCAAGGATGCCGAAGTGATTTATGAAGGTAAAAAAAGCGATGTCAGTGTCGGCGCGTACGTGCAGCATACCGCCGGGCGCAAGTATGTGCTGATTTCGCGCGGCATCACATTTTATGAAACTGAATATCGTGCGTTGAAAGGTGGAAAACTGATTAAACTGGATCTTCCGAAAGATGCGGAAGTCAGCGGAATTTTTAAAAACCATCTGCTGGTGCAGCCGAAAAAAGAGTGGAAAGTTGCCGGTAAAACTCTTTCCGCCGGTTCGTTGGTGGCGCTGAATTATGATCAGCTGCTTCAGGGAAAACATGAGGTGAAAATCCTTTTCCAACCTTCGGAACGCGAGAGCCTCGGCTCGGTTTCTTCGACGGAGAATCAGGTACTGGTCAATGTTTTCAAGGGCGGGCGCTATGATGAGCTGTTCAGCCATACCTTTGAAAATGAAACCTGGAAAAAAGAGCAGGTGAAAACGCCGGAACACGGAACCCTTTCGATGATCAGTGCGGACGACTTTTCCGACCGTTTTTTCCTGACCTATGAGAGCATGCTCACGCCCCGCACACTTTATTTTTCCGATGCCATGCATTCCGAACTGACCAAGGCGAAGAGTCTGCCGGCATTTTTTGATGCGGAGAAATACCGCGTGGAATTTCAGGAAGCCGTTTCCAAAGACGGGACCAAAATTCCGTATACAGTGGTGCTTTCAAAAACAGCCAAACTGGATGGCAGCAATCCAACTCTGCTCTATGGCTATGGCGGGTTTGAAATTTCGCTGCAGCCGCATTATTCCCCGGTAATGGGCACCTGCTGGCTGGCCGAAGGCGGCATCTATGTGGTCGCCAATATCCGCGGCGGCGGCGAGTTCGGCCCCAAATGGCACCAGGCCGCGCAGAAAGAAAACAAGCAACGCTCGTACGACGATTTTATTGCGGTCTCCGAGGATCTGATTCAACGCGGCTACTGCACCCATAAAACCCTCGGTATTCAGGGAGGAAGCAACGGCGGCCTGCTGGTGGGCGCCGTGACCATGCAGCGGCCCGACCTGTATAACGCAGTCGTCTGTGCTGTTCCACTGCTGGATATGAAACGCTTCAATAAACTGCTCGCCGGCGCAAGCTGGATGGGCGAATACGGCAATCCGGATCTGCCGGAAGAGTGGGCCTACATCAGCAAATATTCGCCCTACCAGAATCTTTCCAAAGATCGGAAGTATCCGAAGATTTTCTTTAAAACCTCCACGCGCGACGACCGGGTTCATCCGGGCCATGCCCGAAAAATGGCGGCAAAGATGGAATCGTACGGGCAGCCGTTTTTCTATTATGAAAACACGGAAGGCGGCCACGGCGCCGGTGTGACCAACGAACAGCGCGCAATGATGGACAGTCTGGGTTATGCGTATTTGTTGATGATGCTGAAATGATACCGGGTTACAGTCGCTATTCTTCCTGAGACTGGAAACAGGAAATCCGTCTACCCCGCAATTTCCCAAAAAAAGCCGGTTGCAGAACCGGCTTTATCATTTCAATGATTGGCATCAGGCAGAACGGCTTATCACATAGATACCCCCGGGCATGCCCGGGGTTCTATGGCTCCGCTACGCTCCGCCTGTTTACAGCTCCATTCGGAGCTGATCTGAATCCTTCCGTCCTT
>JARNMJ010000070.1 GCA_029432795.1 Pontiellaceae bacterium B12219 | reverse complement strand
AACACCTGTTCCCATTCCGAACACAGAAGTGAAGGGCCTCAGCGGCAATGGTACTAGGGGGTAGACCCTGGGAGAGTAGCACGCAGCCGGTTTTTAGTTTTCAAGCCTTGGAACATTCAATGTTCCAAGGCTTTTTTTATGTCCGGATTGAAACGATTCAAAATGAAATGCAGTGGATGGCGACACTTTCGCTGAAAAGTTATCGTTTTCTGGTGCTGTGAAAACGGTGCGATGGATCCAAAGAGATTTGCAACCGGGGATGTCAGTTCTCTCTCTATTTTCACTATGTGATTCACAGAGAGGGGAGGCGGCTTCCAATCATTGGAAATAGCTTAGAGGAAGATGTTCCTGTCCTTCTACATCTTTCATATGCACAACTTTTTCGCTGGTTGTGTGGTAGCGTTTATCGATACCTTTATTTGCGGGGCATCCTACAATATCGATGAGCTCTTTCATGAGATATTGCAGATGTTCTCCGCTGTTGGCTGCTAAGCCCAGTAGGTCGCGTTGATCATGAGATATTTCTCCGACAAAGCCATGCATCATCATTTCCAGTGAGGCTGTTATTGCGGTCAGGGGTTGCATGAGTTCCTGAGCAACTTCTGCAAGTGATGCCAGCAGTTCGTCCTGCGTCATGTTCCGACCATGACCACCGATGGTTCCGCCTTCACCATCTTTCAGTTGCTGTGAAAGTACATCCAGTTTTTCTTTAGTTGTAAAAATGGTGTCATCAAGATTTTCCGTTGCCTGTCCGAGCAGATCCTTAACAGTGGTCCCATCTGATGTATCGGACCGCATTAGGCTTTCAAGGCGCTCGAAGACGGTTGTAAGCGTATTGATACCTTTTGTTATCTGCTGACCGGAATCTTTATTGCTTTCAACAACAATCCGTCTCCATTCGGATTGTGGGAACGGGGTGTTCGCAAGCAATCCTTCGGCTGCCTCTACACCATTATCGGTAATGAATTGCTGGAGTTCCTGTTTCTTCTCCTCAATACCTTTCCGATGGTCCATATATTTGAGAGCGGCGGCTTCAAAACCGAGGTTTTCATCCATATCGCGTATAGCTTGAACAATCTCACGGTCAAGCTCAGGATCGGGTTCGCCGGTGAGCGCGCGCATTTTTTCCAAAAGATTTTCTTCCAGCATCAAGAGCGTTTTCTGTAACTCGGCTTTGCCTTCAGAATTTCTGAAAACAGACTGTTTTCGCAAGCCATTATAGGTTCGGCGGAGGCAACCAATAACGATATCACCAAGTGATTCGCCCGAAAGTACCGATTCCGATTGCTTTATAGCGACGGCATCCATGATCATTTTACCCAGCTTTGCCGTATCAGATGCCAGTTCATTCAGTTCTTTAGCGATGTTGGAGTCATCATCCAGTTCAACATCGCCCTTTAAAAAGGCAACAATCTGTTCGATATGAACTGTCACAGTGCTATCGCTTGGCGGTTCTTGCTGAGTTTCATCATCCAGTACCAATATCCCTGTATCACTGGGCCCCATTAAATCGATAGTATTGGCAATGGTCTGGTCTTCCTGAACTGCCTTGAATTCAGTTTTCATTGCTGAAATATGAGGCATGTTTGCAGAATCGATTGCTGCTTGAAAATCAGCAGCTTCCTTATAGGAGAGCAGGTCAATTAACTGAAGTAATTCTTGCCGTGTTATTCCTTTGCAGATTTTAAGACCGGTTATATTTAAACGGGTTAAGCGACGCTCCAGCGATTTTAAAAGTGTTCCGTTGGATGAGACCGGTTGTTCATCGATTGTTAACATACCATTGAAAGAGCCGATGATGACCTGTCGGCATTTTAAGAAGAGCGTATTCATGGCCACTTCAGCCGTCACCACGGCAGCTTCGACCGCAGGATGTTTTTTGCCGTAGGTTGTGGAAATGTTAATGGATCGACTCAATTCATTCAGGGCACTGATGAGTGATTCATCACCGATAGGCTTGTTATTAAAATCTGTAAATCGGTCATCTGATGGCATATTGGTCTCGTGTTAGAAATTCTTGAAATTTAAAGCACGATGCATGCCTAGAATGGGGGGATGTCCGATTTCTGAAATATCTTTTGCACAAAGATTTATGCAGGTCCAGGTTTTGCAAGTAAAAATTATTGAAAAATTATAGCTGGCATTAAAATTGCCAGTATCTTTTTTGAGATATTATTTTGCAAAATCTTATTTTAGTTGGTTAAGCGTTCTATAATAAAGCCGGTTCGTGCGGGAATGTAAATTTGAATCTGGTTGCGTTCATGTTCTCCATCATGGAATGAGAAACTCTCATATTCCGGATCTCCCTTGATGATGTCGTGTCCGCCGAACTCAGGTGAATCGGAATTGAGTGCAAGGCGGTATTTACCGGGCGTTACATCGATTGGGTAATCTGTGAAGGATGTTGTTGGGTGGAAGTTGAATACGAACAGGAAGTTTTTACGCTCAAAAGCTATAATTTTATCGCCTTCATTGATTAAGCGAAAAACTGGTTTATGGTGTTCAATGACTTTATTTTTACAGATCAACTTGAGCAGGGCCTGATCAAAGTCGGCCAGAAAATGAAATTTCAGCGTAGGATCATCCCGCAGACTCCATTGGCGTCGCGCATATTGATAGGACCAGTTATTTCCTTGGCGGGGAAAGTCGATCCACTCCGGATGGCCGAACTCGTTGCCCATAAAGTTCAGATATCCGTGTCCGGCCGCGGCGCAGGTTGCGGCGCGCGCCATTTTATGCAGGGCAAGACCCCGGTCGACAACCAGGTTCTGTGAATCGATATGCATATTGTAATACATTTCCTGATCGATCAGTTCGAAGATGAAGGTTTTACCTCCGACGAGAGCCTGGTCATGCGATTCAACATAACTAATCACCTGTTCATCGGCTCGGTGGCTGGTGAGCTCATGATAGAGCCAGCTCATATTCCACTCTTCATCCGGGGTATCATTGGCCAATTTAAACCAGCAATCGGGGGTTCCCATGGATAAGCGGTAATCAAATCCGCAACCGCCTTCCTTCTGCGGAGCTCCGAGGCCGGGCATTCCAGAAACATCTTCGGCAATCGTGATGGCGTTGGGGCGGACCTCGTGGATCAGTTGATTGGCCAAAGCTAAATAGGCGTGGGCATCGAGATCGACTGAGCCGTCAAAGTAGTTGGAATAGTCCGAGAATGAAGTTCCCAATCCTCGGTGGTGGTACAGCATGCTGGTAACGCCATCAAACCGGTAGCCGTCAAAATTAAATTCATCGAGCCAGTATCGGGCGTTTGAAAGCAGAAAGTGGAGTACCTCCGGTTTTCCGTAGTCAAAACAACGGGAGTCCCATGCTTCGTGCTTGCCGCGGTCGCCATCGTGAAAGTACTGATAGAGTGTGCCGTCAAAACGGGATAATCCCTCGACCTCATTTTTAACCGCATGAGAGTGCACAAGATCCATAATCACGGCCAGACCGGCTTCATGGCAGGCATCGATCAGTTCCTTTAATTCCTCGGGGGTACCGAAGCGGGAGGAGCATGCAAAGAAGTTGGAAACATGATAGCCGAACGACCCGTAATAGGGGTGTTCCATGATGCCCATAAACTGGACGGTATTATAGCCCATTTCAACGATGCGCGGCAGTACCTTCTTCTTATATTCCAGATAAGAGCCCACTTTGGCCTCTTCCTGAGCCATTCCGATATGCGACTCATAAACAAGCGGAGCCCCAATATTTTTTCTGGGTTTTGGAAAGTTCCATTTATAAGGGGTTTGGGGTTTCCACACCTGAGCGGTAAACACATGTGTTTCCGGGTCCTGTACGGCTCGGCGAGTATATGCAGGTAGACGTTCACCTTCTCCTCCGGGCCAATACATTTTTAATTTGTAAAGATCTTCATGCTGAATCCGGCCCACCGGAATTTCTATTTCCCAGACGCCGGGGCCATCGCCATAGTGCAATGCAAACTCGTCCTGTTGCTGCCAATCGGAAAAGGTGCCGATCAGATAGATCGCGGTTGCGTTCGGTGCCCATTCGCGGAAAATCCACTTCCCATCACGGAAGTGAAGTCCGAAATATTCATGCGCATTTGCAAAGTTGTCTAACGACATTTTGCCGCCGGTCAGTCGTTGTTCGACATTGCGAGTGTGATCGGCACGGTGTTTTAAATCATCCATGTAAGGGGCCAGCCATGGATCATCGGACAGTTTTGCTAGTTTTGAATCTCTCATAGGTTCCTAAATGGATTTTGCAAACACAGAATCAACCAATGGACGCTGCAGCATCTGCTGATAGATGTCGATATACGCCTGTGCGGTTACTGCATGGTTAAAACGCTCTTTACTTTCTTTCATTACCCGGCCGACATGTGTGCCGCGGGTATGCACATCCAGTGCATAGAATTCCATGGCCTGATCAATGGCCCAGGCCAGGCCGGCACGGTCGTAATATTCAAAACGGAAGCCGTTACCAATATTATTTTCCACATCCATATGGGTAATGGAATCGTGCAGGCCTCCCGTATTGCGAACGATCGGAAGCGATCCGTAAATCGCACTGGTCATCTGGGGCAGGCCGCAGGGTTCAAAGAGCGAAGGCATCAGCATAAAATCGGAGGCGGCAAAGCCGATGTGGGAGAGCCCTTCCTCGAAGTTGCAGACGGCTACGCGCTTGTAGAGATCATGCCGGGCAACGATATCATGAAAGACCTGCTGAAAACCGCCATTGGCCACAAAGACAATTTGGATACCTTGTGCTCTGTACTTATCGACGACATCATAGAGAAGTTCTGCAACCAACTGGCAACCCTTTTGAACCGGATCCAGCCGGGAGGGCCAGAACAGCATCGGCACATCGGGGTTGACCTCCAGCCCAAGCCTTTCCTGCAGCCAGACCTTGTTCTTGCGCTTGCCCTCGAAGTGATCCAGCACGCCATAGCGCTGGATAAGATACTCATCGGTCTCCGGATCGCAGGACATATCCGGCGAGTTCAGAATGCCTGCTGCACAGCCGGCATGAAACTTACTGGCCACTTCCCATTGAATATTCCCGGGAACGAAGCTGTGTTGGTTTTCCACGATTTCTTCGAGGAACGTTGGGCTGACGGTATTGATGAAATGCGAGGCGAAGATACCGCTGCATAGAAAATCAACTGGATTGTTTTCGCGTGCTTCGAAATAATTCGAAGAGGGCCAGGCATAAAATAGATTGCTCCAGAACTCGGCCGCATCAATGCCGCGATCTTCAATATGGGCAAGTGTGGCTTTCACGGTGTGAATGTTATGGAACGTAAACAGGCTGGGGATGCCGAGCATACGGGCTTCGGCAGGGATAAGTCCGGTCATCCAATCGTTGCAGTGAATCAGATCCGGCTTAACAGTCGGGATGATGTTGTTGATGACTTCCCGCTGGAAGGCGAGGGCAATTTTGAGATCGGTTTCCTGCGAGTTGCTGTAAACCTGATCCTGATAATAAAAAATCCGGTCTTCCGCTAAATGAATCCGGTCATCCGGGAGTTTGCTTTTGTAGATCAGTAACTCGCCATCAATAAACCCGCCGATATCCACATGGAACATTTTACGATAATGGGGAAGTGCCACATGGACGTCTGCACCAAGCTCATACAAGGCCGAGACCAGGGAGGCGGAAACATCGGCAAGCCCGCCGGCCTTGGCCGAAAGTTGGTTTGTCATATTTCCCATACCATCCGGAAGATAGGTGATTTCGGGAGTGACAATCAGGATGCGGGGTGACCGGGCTTTCGTTTTTTTGATTGCCGGGGATTTTTTCCCGGACGTTTTTTTTGTCGTTTTTGCCTTCTTAGTCATGCACTAGCTCCCCGTAAACTATTCCTATATAAATGAAATAGTACGCCTGCCTGTCTTGCAAGGTTATAGTTGAAGGTTTAACTGCTTGACGACGCGATAAAGTTCAGTCACTCCCCAGGCCTGCGCACCGCAACCTCGCTGGATATGCGGCGTATTTCCATCAATCACCTCGGGGCTCTGCCGCAGGCAGCCATGATTAAGCACATCCGAGGCACTTCCAAGGATTGAAAGAGCTGTTTCCCGTGCCGAATCGCCATAGACCATCACCAGTGCTTCTGCATACGAAGGGAAGGGCCAGGTCCAGGCGGTGCCGTTGTGATAGGCCGGTTTGCGCCGGGTATCTTCATCACCGGTATAATGCCCCCAATACGGACGTTCGGGGTCGTTCAGCAAATGCCCGTCGTTATAAACCGGGCAGGGGTGCTGCACCGGCCGGTCTGCCAAACTCCGGATCGCGCCCGGAATCAGCAACTGCTCACATGCTTCGATAATGTTTTTACAGAGGTTGGAATCGGTGACTGCTCCCAGCGTAACCGCCAGCAGCTGGTTTGAACGCAGTGCATCATCCACCTCCGCATCGTGAGCACTCATGCCCGGTTCGCAGGCCAGACAGTCGGCCAGATAGGTGAAATCGTCCGCTTCCACGAGGAAGAGTTCGCTGATCGATTTTTCAACCAGTTGCGCCTTCGTTTTCCACTCGGGGGATTTGTCGATGCGGGTCAGCATATTCAGCGCATATTTCCACATCGACTGAATCTCAATCGGGTAGCCCTGACGCGGCGTACCGGCCGGATAGTTCGTATCCATCCAGGTGAAATGCGACGGGCTGAAAATCAGGCCGGACCGTTGATCATAATAAATGCCGTTTTCAGTTCCTTTGATCAGTCCGTTGGCCAGCGAAATGAGGACCTCCTGCACCGTACGGCCATCGCCGCAATCGGTCTTCAGCAGTTTCCGGTTGCCCTGCGCCTGTATTAATTCATCGCACGCCACATACAGCCAGAGCGGGGCGTCGGATGTTTCGCGGTTATTGTCGTCGTTCCCGCGAATCATGTTCGGAATCGTACCGCCTTTTTCATACTTCGCAAACTGCAGCAGAATGTTCTGTGCTTCCGTCAGAAAACCGGCCGAAATAATACCGCGCAGGCAGATCAGCGTGTCGCGGCCCCAGTCGAGGAACCACGGATAGCCGGCAATCACCGTCTGGAAATCGTCGCGTTTCACAATGAACTGTTTCATCGCCAGCTTCATCGCGTCTTCAATCGAAATTTCCGGTTTTTCAACCACGAGCGTCGGTTTTCCAAAGGTTGGAAGTTCGCCGATCGCGGCGGTCAGTTCCGCGGTCTGGTTACCCTTCAACTCAATTTTAAAATAGCCCGGGCTGAACAGGTCCGACTCTCCGTCGATGCCGCGCTCGCGGTCGACCGGATGCTGGATCATGTAATACCACTCCGGTTCGGAATGGAATGAGCCGCCCTTCAGCGCCACGGTCAGTTTCCGATCATTGGAAGGAGCGAAGACGTAGCCGTCTTCCAATCCCTGGATCGATTTCGGCCAATGCTCCTGCGCGCCGTACATCGCCTTGGAAACTTCGTGGTTATTGCGGTCCTCAATATCGGTTCGAAGAATCAGCGAAACCGGATGTTTGTTCGCCAGCTGTTCCGGATCATTTTTCGCATCCTCGCGGATAAAACTCAGTTTAACGGCGTTGGTGTCGGGGTGCAGCTGGAGGGTCACTTTCAGCGGAATCAGTTTCCCTTCGCCGACCGGAACGGCAAAGTCCCAGATCACCGTGCCGTCGTCGGCCACGGAAAACTGTTTCTGGCAATGCAGCGAAAGTTCGTTGGAATAATCGCGGCAAACCACCCAGGCGCGGCAGCGCGTCAGCATGGTATGCCGATCCACCGGCACGTCGTTATGCAGGTTGGAAATCAGCAGACCGTCGTACTTGCTCCGCACTTCCGCCCAGCCGATGCGGACCTGTGAAAGGGCACCGTGTTCGTTCGTGCAGACGGCATAGCGATCGCGATCGTGTACTTCACCGGCTTCGCAGGTGGTGATGACCGTCGCATTTTTCGCTTCGCACAATTGCATAATCGGAGCATCGGCATGCTGAATCTGTTCTTCAAAAACGGTGAGTTTCAGCGTGAGATTCGTGTGAATTTCCGGCGCTTCCAAAGGTTGGAAAAGTGCGAAGGTTTCGCCATTGGCCTGAACCATCGATTTTTCATGGGCCAGCGTTTCGCCATCCGCATTTTTGAGTTCGGCAATAAAGCCGGCCGATGCTTTTACGAGCAGGAACTGGCCGGGAGGAAGCGGGACGGTACGAAAGGCATCGCGCGGCCACTGCCAGGTGGTTACCACCGGAGCGCCGCCGGAGAGTTCCACGCAGAGTGTTTTGGGATCTTCCATGAAACGGTCGGCATCGAATTTTTCCAAGGCCTGGAAATGATTAAAGACATCCATTGCTTTTGCTCTCCGGTGTTGTGCTGCGGCGGCTTCCGTTCCGGCGTACGGCGTTTCCAGGGCCTGGAAAACTTCCGGAAGCCAGTCCGGCTGATTGGTCAGGCAGCGAACTTCGCCGGGGCCCAGATGACAGGAATTGGACGGATGGTCCGCCGGCTGTGCCGAGAGCAGATCGGTTGTGAAGTTGCCGAAATCGCCGTGCCATTCAACAAATCCGTCGGTGTCGGCGTTCAGGTTGGTCAGCACCAGCAGACGATGTTCGCCGGATGCATCGGTGCGCAGTACGGCCGAAGAGTTGTGGTAGTTTGCAGTAATCACTTCCACCTTTCCGCCCGTGTGGAATGACGGGTGCACTTCCATGATGGCGTGAATCCGTCGGATCCAGTCGATCATGTTCGGATTGGCGCCCCAGTTGAGGGAGTGGGCATTGTGCACATTGATCTGTGTGTCGGCATACCATTCGACGCCGTTGGCAAAACCGAACGCACCGTTGTGGCAGGTCAGTGCGCAGAAGGCCACGCGCATTCGCGCAAAGGCGTGCGAGACGGCCGCAAGCCGGGCGTTGTCGTGGGTTTCCGCAAAATGGATCAGGTTGCCCTTCGATTCGGAAACGCGAATGGATTCGGGCAGATAGCCATCGACCTGACCCTGATCAAAATTCTGGAAAATTTCGGAATAGGCCCAGTTCATACCGGAGTCGGCCAGCAGATGTTCGGTCACGTGTTTATGTCCGCCGAGCCCTTCGAGCATGAAAATGGTATCGGGATATTCCATGCGAACTTTGGCAATAATGTATTCCCACGCTTCGAAGGGAACCATATAGCCGGCATCGCAGCGGAAGCCGTCGACGCCCTTGCGGCACCAGAAAAGAAAGACTTTGGCCATGTATTGCCAGAGGCTGTGGTGACTATGGTCCAGTTCAACGAGGTCCGCCCAGATATTGCCCCACGCGCCCGGCGATTTAAATTTTCCATCCTCGTTGCGCTCGAACCAGTCGGGGTGGTTAATCTGAAGGGAAGAGGCCCAGCCGGTGTGGTTGATCGGCATATCGAGATAAATGCGCGCATTCCGTTTGTGGACTTCGTCGACGAGTTCCTGGAACTGTTCGAGCGGGGTCGTCTGCTTATCAAATTCGGCGTGGGCCGGGTCGACATCAAAAAGGTCGAGCACCGAAAAGGCGCTGCCGAAACGGCCCATCCGGCCGAAAGTGGTCGGGGTGGGGTGGATGGGCAGGAGCTGAACAATTTTACAGCGCAGGGTGCCGACAATAAAATCAAGTTCGCGAATCACATCCCGGAATTTTCCCGCCTTTGGAATCACCGTGTAGCCCGCAAAATCCAGCTGCTTGATCGCGGCTTCGTCGTGCGAATCGATGGCTCCTTTATATTTGGCTTCGCCGAACTGGCGGACAAAGGCGGTGTACATCGTGTTGCCGGCGCAGGTTTCGGCGGGCTCGACTTTCAGAACCGAGTTCCCGCCGTCGGGCCAGCAGATCAGATCGGAGCCGTCTGCAATAAAATAGGCTTTGGCTTCAAAGCGGCCGACGCCCAGCAGCGGCAGGGTGATCGAAAAGGTATTTCCTTTCCCAACCATTGGAAAGTCGTGCCAGTCGCGGGAGAGCGGCGGCAGGCCCTGTTCGGCGTGCACAATGATTTCGGTATGCCGCACATGGGCATGGCCGATGTTGGCGCGCAGCCAGGCTTTGCCTTTTTGGCCGGTGTGGTTTTCGAGGGTAAAGGTGACGGTGTCGCCGCGGAAGTGGATGGTGTGTTCGCCCGGTGCCGGGTGCTGAATCAGGTGCGCCATGGAAAAACCCTTTATTTTTATTTCCAGTTTCAGGAAAAACTACGGGTTTTATAAGCCATACGCTTTCCAATGTCTGGAAAAAAGGCGGGGATTCTAAAGGAAAACGGTTTGTCTGCTGTTCTTCAGTTTTTCTTTTTTCCAGGGGCATATTTTTCCATGCAAGAGCTGATTCAGAGTGATTTTTCCGGTCGCACTCGCCTCGGGTTTCGTTTTTCTGCGTTGAACCTGCGAGGTTGTTGTTCCGGTTTTTTATTGATAAGTTCTCGATCTTTAAGCATATACGACGGCTTTTCGAGGGGGAAAACCTATGCGAATTGTGATTATTGGGGCAGGGAATGCCGGGCGTCAGCTGGCAAAACGCCTGTGCGAAGAACGGCATAGTGTGGTGATGGTGGACCAAAGTCCGCAGGCGTTGGCGCAGGCGGAAGCAGGACTGGATATTCTTACGGTTTGCGGGCAGGGTTCAAATCCGCGTGTGCTTACGGACGCCCAGGTTGAGAAGGCCGATTTGCTGATTGCTGTAACGGATAGCGATGAGGTGAATATACTTTCCTGTCTGCTGGGGAATGCCGCGGGCGTAAAGGGAAAGATTGCCCGGGTAACCAACCCGGATTTCTTTGGAGATTCCGGATCGTTTGACCTGAAGAAGATGGGCATTGATCTGGTGATTAATCAGAAACATGAGTGTGCCCGCGAAGTATTTAATATGCTGCAGATGCCCGGTGCTCTCGAAGCATTCGATCTGTTTGCCGGCAAGGTGATGGTGGCCGGATTTTCTGTGAATACGATGAGCCCGCTGCTGGACCGCACCCCGGCGGAGTGCGACCGACTGGATCTGATGCAGAGTGTGCGGGTGATCGCCATTCGCCGCGACAATCAATTGGTTGTGCCGCACGGGAATACCGTATTCAAGCAGAACGATCTCGTCTATCTGGTGGGCAAGCGGGAGGATATTTCCATTTTCTTCAATTGGGTTCACCCGGATATTGAGCCGTTTGAAAAAGTGATTATTGCCGGAGGCGGTGATTTGGGACTGATGCTCGCGAAGTTTATTGAGAATGAAGTGGATACCGTTCTTTTGGAACAGGATGAGGATCGGGCCCGCTTCTGTTCAACGGAGCTCAATAAAGCGCTGATTCTGCGTGCGGATGCGCTCACGGAAAGTGCGTTGGAAGAGTCCGGCTTGCACGAGAAGACCGCTTTTGTGGCGCTGACCGGCGACGACGAAGGCAATATTATGAACTGTCTGATGGCGCAGAAAAAGGGAGCATCATTCACCGCCACACAGATTACCCGGACCGACTTTATTCCGGTGGTTGAATCGCTTTATCTCGTGAACCGCGTGGTGAGTCCGTATATCTCGACCACTAACGCCATTCTGCATTGGCTGCGTTCGAAAAAGGTGCGTGCGGCCTCCTTGCTGCATAATCTTCCCGGAGAGCTGCTGGATGTTGTGATTACCCCGAACCACAAAATCGACGGCATGCGTATTAAGGATATCAAAATTCCGGCGACAGCGATCATTGCGGTGGTCATGCGAGGGGGCGAGGTGATTACGGCAACCGGCGATCTGCAATTACTGGCCGAAGACCGGGTGCTTGTTTTCTGCCATCCGGATGCGGTCAAAAAGATTCAGTCCATTTTTCTGTAGGCGGGAGAACCTCGGATGAATGTGAATCAACACGGATTATCAGGCTTGTTTTCTCTTATTTACGGATTACGGATTACGTCTCATGAATAAACGCGCAGTTTTCCATTTGGTTGCCTATATGACCCTCGTAATCGGTGTGGCAATGATTTTTTGCGCCGGTATCTCATTCCTCTATCATGAGCCGCTTTCGGATCAGCTGAGTCTGATTTACTCCGGGGTTATTGCCATGAGTTTTGCCGTTGTGGTGGGGCTCTGCACGCGCGGAGAGATTAATCTTTCGCGTCGGGACGGCTTTGGCATTGTGACCTTCGGCTGGATCTTTGCGACCCTGTTCGGTTCGTTGCCCTATCTGTTTTCCGGGGTGATTGCTCATCCGGTTTCAGCCATGTTTGAAACCATGTCCGGTTTCACCACCACCGGGGCTTCGGTGTTGAGTAATCTGGAAGAAATACCGCGCGGGATTCACTTCTGGCGTGCGCTGACCCACTGGTTCGGCGGTATGGGCGTACTCGTGCTGTGTGTGGCCATTCTTCCGTTTCTCGGGGTAGGCGGCATGCAGATTTATCGCGCAGAAATGCCGGGCCCCTCGAAGGATCGGCTGACGCCGCGTATCGCGACAACCGCCAAGCTGCTGTGGGGGGTATATGCGCTGCTCACATTGGTGGAAGCCGTCCTGCTTAAGTTTGCCGGCGGCATGGATTGGTTCGATTCGTTCTGCCATGCTTTCGGCACCATGGCCACCGGCGGCTTCTCAACACGTTCCGCCAGTGTGGGAGCCTATGACAGCGCCATGATCGACTGGATTATTACGGCTTTTATGTTTCTCGCCGGGGTCAACTTTTCGCTGCACTACTACGCGCTGACCGGTAAGCCGCATCGCTATTTCAAGGACCCGGAATTTCGCTTCTATGCCATTTTTCTGCTCTGCACCACGCTGTTTTTCACGTTCGATATATGGATCAACGATTGGGGCACGTTCACTCGCTGCTTCCGCGACTCCGCCTTCACCGCCACCTCCATTATGACCACCACCGGTTTTGGCACGGCCGACTTTAACGAATGGCCGAATGCTTCGCGGTTGCTGTTGGTGATGATGATGTTTATCGGCGGTTGCGCCGGCTCAACGGCCGGTGGCATGAAAGTGGTGCGCGTGTTCATTATGTTTAAAAAGATGCTGCGCGAATTGAAGCAGTTTATGCGCCCGTCTGCCGTCATTCAAATGAAGCTCGGCGGCAAACCGGTGGAGCAGGAAATTGTTTCCCACATCTCGGCCTTCTTCGCGATTTTCGTTTTCATCTTTGCCATCGGCTCTTTTGTGATGACGTTCTTCACGCCGGATCTGGTAACCGCCTCCACCAGTGTGGTCGCCACACTGGGCAATATCGGCCCGGGACTGAATGCGGTTGGGATCACGCAGAACTTTGCAGGGATTCCTCCGCTGGGGCAGGCCTTTCTGACTCTTCTGATGCTGCTGGGCCGCCTGGAGCTCTATACCGTGCTCATTCTCTTCCTGCCCAGTTTCTGGAAGAAATAGGCGGCCCAACCGTTTCCCGGCAGAAGGGTGCGGTAAGAAATTCCGCACGTTTAAGGTCAAAAATATTGAATAACAGGACGGGCCCGATCGTGCGCCCCCCTGTTATTGTGGAGAAAATATGAAGAAGACTCTGTCAGCAGTATTACGCGAACAGGTTGGACCTTCGATTCGGATGACAATAAAAAGAATCATCCCCGAGCCTCTCGCGTGTTTCTTTTTGTTTTTCCTCCTAAGCCAGAATGCTCAGAGTCAGTTCAGATGGACGAGCAACGGGGAGGGGCTCTTCCGCGATGGAGTACCCTTCTTTCTCCGGGGACAATCCTGGGCTAAGAAGACGGCATTCACCTACGACAGAGGATCCGGAAGCGATGTCGAGGCCGAAGTCAAAGAGGTTTTAAACAGCTTGAGCGCAATCGGAGTGAACGTCATCCGTATTTACGGCAGTCCCGATGAGAGCGAGTGGGCCGGAGCATGGAACTACCACAACCTCATTACCTGGATCGAAGAATGGAATGTGGCGAACCCCGATGGCGGAGATCCGAACAAGGCCATGTACTATCTGATACAGCTTTCGCCTTCGGACCCGCAGTCGTCCATTTCCGATGGCATGCCTGAGCGGAGTGCCGCATCCTTTGAGCGCGCCATCCACGATTCTGCGCACCGAGGAAGTATCGTCAGCATGGTTGAATCCATCGAAACCCTTACGGGCGGATCGATGTATTTGCTCGGCTATCTCATCTATCACGAGCTCAATATATCCACGAAATATGACGAATGGCGCAATACGATCGGTGCGCAGGGAATTGAGGATTTTATGAATGCGGCGGCGGACGCACTTCATGAAACGTATGCCCCGGGGAAACTGGTCACCCATACCGGGGACGCCAAGGATACGGCGGGCGATATCTACGACGAGATCGAATCGCTCGACGAGATCGACGGGAATGTCTTCGGGCATTTCGATCTCATCGGGTTCAATCTGTATATCTCCACCGACGCCCTCCTTGAGCAGGATAAATACTACGACCGAATCACAAGGCGACGATCCATCAGCGTCAATCCGGCCAGAACCTGGTACATCGGTGAAACCGGTGCGTCTTACGACGAATCTGCCAACCCGCGTGCCGTGGCCTTAGCCAACCACTCGAATGCACAAGGAGGTGCCAACCTTCAGCTCATGTGGAATGCATCCCGGGCGCTCGGAAACATGGCGGGTTTTATGTTGTTCACCGTGCAGGACAATGATCTGGGAGAATCCATTGGCAACCAGATCAAACAACGGGGATTTTATGACTGTTTCGGGGACAGGAAGTTTCTCTACTTCATCTACCCGGATGTTGTGAACGAGGAATCTGCGAACTGCCGCTGGCACAACAGAAGTCAGCACAACCTCGGCGTTTCCATTTCGGAGAGTGCAACCGAATACATCGTGGAATTTTTGCTGCACAACAAGTCTGCCGAGACGCAGAATTTCCGTTGGTCTATCTTTCGCGACAACGGCGGAAACTCCAGGCAGCGTTTCAGCGAATTGGTGGACGATGATTTCGAGGTGCTGGCAGGCGGAGCGACCAAGACCGTCGTGCGGAAGATTCCCATTCCGGACGCCGGCTCACTCTTTGTGGCAACGGCATCGCAGATCATAGATCTGCGCCCGCGCGGTGCCTACCGTTGGGGACGCGAGCATCTCCTGGGAGATGCGGTTTGCACGGTTTTCGGTATGAGCGGAAAGAAAGAAGGGGCGTCGGGTAAAAGGGCGGGATCTGTGAAATAATGTTTTGAGTTCGCCTGCGCCCCCGGATGAGGCCGGCCTGAAAGGTATCAGCGGGGTGGAAAACGGAGATAAATTTTGGTTATTCATAGGTCTCTGTTTCTGTTCGGTTTTCCGGGAGGAGAAGTTCCCAATAGCCCAGATCAATCCATTGATTAAATTTACGCCCCATTTCGTTGAAGTGAGCGACCTTTTTAAAGCCAAACCGTTCATGAAGCTTCACGCTGGCCGGGTTGGGTAGGGCAATTCCGCCAACCACACTGTGAAGTTCCAGAGCGGGTAATCGCGAAAAGAGCGCTTCATAGAGCTGTGAGCCGATGCGTTGGCCGATAGAGTCGGGTGAGACGTAAACCGTACTTTCAGCCGAATAGCGAAAAGCACTGCGGGATTTCCATGTGGATGCGTAGGCAAAACCCACCAAAGTTCCTCCCTGCTCAAAAACCAACCAGGGATACCGGCGGGTCACCTCATCAATGCGCCGGGTCATTTCCGTTTCAGAAACCGGAGCCTCTTCAAAGGTGATAACGGTGTGCGATACGTAGTGGTTGTAGATTTCACACAGCGCAGGCACATCGGACTTTTTTACGTCTCGTATCATATTTCCGCCAACCGTTCGCGGTTATTTATATTGCTCTTCCAGATGATCCATCCAGGCCCTTTTATAGGGCTCTTCATTCATCGCACTCTGAAAGTCGGCATTTTTCAGTAAGGCGTCGAACTTCCATAAACCGCGCCTGTGCGGTTCCTCATTTGTAATTTCAAGTTTGTGATAATGTTTGCCCAAAGGGTTGGCAAAAGTACGTTCGCGATTCAGGTGAACCGCAAAAAAATATGAATCACCTTCAATCATATAGATGTAAAAATTAGGAGCCCCATTGGGGACCTTCTGGGGATCGAATTTGAAGTTGACCTTTCGTTCAAGGCCCTCTTCCAGAATACTTCGGAATTTTTCGACCTCAGTAACGTCGAATTGCTCGGGCGTTCCCTTTGCATATTTTTGTTGGTGTGGCGCTGCAATCAAAACGTAATGCTGGGTTTTGCTTTCTCCCTGCAACGGGTATTTCCCGGTCTTCGTATGATATTCTTCAAACAGCTCACCAAAGTATTTTAAATGGTTGAGCCGATAAATATCTGCATCATGTTGGTATTTCTCCTCCATCCCGAATAGGGCGAATGAAGTTGAGGACAGGCAAATCAGGAGGAGTGTGACCATGTGTCGTTTCATATCCAGAGCCTTTCGAAGGTTTTCATACGTCGTATACCGGCTCAATCTGTTTAATGTTTCGAGTCCAGCTTATCAAGGACTGGGTTGATAATAGAAACGCTTATGCGTTTTATCCTCTGAGGGCTGCCGCTAAACTTTCCGCACTTCCTTCGTGAACTTCGGGCCGTCGTGGTTAACACTTCCGGCCTATGGAAAAACAACGACTATCAAAAATCATGGCAGGGCGGGGCATGTGCTCGCGCCGCGAAGCGGACCGGTATATCGAGCAGGGTTTGGTGTATGTCGACGGGCAGCAGATTTCCGAGCTCGGGACCAAGGTTTTGCCCGATGCCGAAATCGAACTGGCTGAAGCCGGACAGAAGCAGCAGGATGCACTGGCCACCTTTCTGATTAATAAGACCATTGGCTATGTTTCCGCCCAGCCCGAAGACGGACATCGGCCGGCCTCTGATTTACTGACGCGTGAAAACCAATGGAAAGAGGATCGTGTTCGGCGACCGTTTCATCATGGTATGCTTCGCGGCCTGGCTCCGGCGGGCCGCCTCGATATCGATTCGCAGGGGCTGCTCGTGCTCACGCAGGACGGCCGTGTGGCTCGCCGCATCATTGGCGAGGACTCGGATGTCGATAAGGAATACCTCGTGCGCGTGGAGGGCTCGCTTTCCGATGAAGGGTTTAAACTGCTGAATCATGGGCTGGAGATGGATGGGAAACCGCTCAAGCCCGCCAAGGTGACCTGGCAGAACGAGGACCAGCTGCGCTTCATTCTGCGCGAAGGAAAGAAGCGCCAGATTCGCCGGATGTGCGAAATGGTCGGCCTGAATGTGGTCGGCCTGAAACGGATTCGCATCGGAAAAATCGTGCTGGGCAATCTGCCCGACGGTCAATGGCGCTACCTCGGCGAAAACGAAAAGTTCTAATCAAATTGGGGTTGCGGAAACTTCCAAGGTCTGGAAGCGTGAGGGCATGAAATATTTTTTATTCGATATCGGAAATGTACTCACGAATTTTGACTTTCCCCGACTGCTTGAAATCTATGCAGAGCATGGCGGGCAACCGCTGGGCCCCCAGACGGAGCGGGACGAAGAAATGTATGTCCAGGTCGAAAAGGGGCTGCTCAGCGAAGAGGATTATGTAGCCTATCTCAATGAGGCCAAGGGACTGAACTGGACCACCGATAATCTGCATGAAGTCTGGCAGGAAATTTTCAGCCTGAATGATACCGGCGTCGGACTGTTTAAAAAGGCATTGGCATCCGATGTGGCCGTTTACACGCTCAGCAATATTGCCGACTACCACGTCCGTGCCATCGAAAAAAACTGGAACGGTTTTTTTGATGAAACCACCGGTCTATTCATGTCCTACAAAATGGGGGTTCGTAAGCCCGATCCGCGGATTTACGAAATGGTTCTCGAAGAACTCGGCGTTCCCGGCGATCAGTGTTTTTTCATTGATGATCTGGCCGATAATATTGCCGAAGCGCGCAACGCGGGAATTCAGGCGCATCATTTTGTGCCCGAAAATTATGCAGCCGTTGAAAAAGCGGCCCACGAGTTTTTCGGTTGGTAGAAGATGATTCGGCGGCTCTTAAGAATCGGGGTGCTGTGTATGGCTGCTCTGCCTGTATTTTCTGAACCGGTGAATGTGCTGATTGTGGATGGCTTCAGCAATCATGACTGGAAGCGCACCACGCAACTGCTCAAAGGCATCCTCGAACAGTCTGATGGGGTTTCGGTTTCCGTAAGCACCTTTCCAGGCCTTGGAAGTGATCAGCTGGAAACCTGGGTTCCAGCCTTTGGAAACTTCGATGTCGTCATTCAAAACTGCAACGATATTAAAGGGCAGGAGCAGTGGCCGCGCCGTGTTCAGCTGGGGCTTGAGGAGTATGTTGCAAACGGCGGCGGACTTTATGTTTTTCATTCCGCCAATAACGCCTTTCCGGACTGGCCGGAATATAACCGGATGATCGGGCTGGGCTGGCGCGATGCGGATTTCGGGTATGCTGTTACGCTGGAAGCAGACGGAACGGCGGTTCGTATTCCTCCGGGGAAAGGGCAGAAAACGAGCCATGGAAAACGCGTTGATGCGTTGGTTACGCGGATCGGGGAACATCCCGTGCATGCCGGATTTCCACGTCAGTGGGTTGCGGCGGATATTGAGATCTATCGCTACGCCCGCGGTCCGGCAGAAAACCTGACGGTGCTTTCTTTTACCCGCGATGAAAAAACCGGGCTTCATTTCCCGGTTGAATGGATTGTGGACTATGGGAAAGGGCGAATGTATACCTCGACACTAGGCCATGTCTGGGCCGATCAGGAAACCCCGGAAGGGATGCAATGCGCCGGGCACCAAACCTTGATTCCGCGCATTGTTCAGTGGCTGGCCGGAAATGAAACAGACTCCGAACTTCCCGCGGATTTTCCAACGGCTGAAGCGCGGAGTCTGCGTCCGGTTCCGGGGCAGAAAAACTAGCACTTAATAAACTCTAAACCATCGTTTTTTTTGAACCGCGAACCACATGAAAATACATCGACATAAAAGCTTTCGAGTATTTCGTGGTTGATACGTATAATTAAGATTTATGGGGTACTAGTGTCCTGATTCATAAATAGGTTTATTTAACTTCGTTCTGGCCCGATTGATTTTTTCCAAGATGTCTTTGCCTTTGGCAACCCAGCGATAG
>JARNMJ010000006.1 GCA_029432795.1 Pontiellaceae bacterium B12219 | reverse complement strand
CCGACAAGGGAGGCAAAAAAGCCTCTCTTGCTCGGATTTTTATCGAAGAACACCCCTGCGAATAAAGCTCATGCCCTGAATGGGACAAGCTCTAATATAAATATCACATATTACTTGCTTTATAGCGATATCATGATAGTCGGCAAAGGTGGTTTGTGGATATTCAGTTAAGTGAAAACGAACGGTCTTTTCTCCGAGATTCCTTTGGCTTTGACTCCTTCACTCCTGTAGCGGGGTTTATATCGATCCACCGTTGCTTTTTGGCATAGGAAAAGACAGAACGAACGCTAGTCAGATTATTATTTATCGTGATTAAAGCTCTATTTGCTGGACCGATAACTACAGCCTCTTGAATCGACTTTCCTTCGTGTATTTTACTCCAGTGCTTTGGAAGTTTCCGCAGACAATTATTTTTAAAATCAACCAAGTCACCTTCTGTATAATCAGTTATAGGCTTGTTCCCTGTCCATTGAACAAAAGCATCAGTGCTAGAGATTATTTGCATCTTCCCTCTGGCACTATGATCTCCGCAGTTGAGAAATGTTTGAAGGACTTCGCTGAAAAGAGGTGATTCAGTCTTTGGTTGTTTTTCTACGAAAGTCGCATTGGATGAGGTTGCGGTCTGCTGGTGAAGTTGAGAGTTTGGAGAAGAGTAGACGGGGTGAGACAGGTTGGTTTCTTTAATCACATTAGGAACCCCCAACACCGAGGACAGCTTGGCAGATAGCTTCGTAATATAATCCAAGATCATGGCAATCGTAGCTCTGGCGGTCATATTCCTTAGATGTTCATTGGTGGACAAATCTTGCTTTCCAGAAACATGTTCACACAATTCATAGAGGTTGCTTCCATTTTCTAAAACAGTCCGCAACGAAATCCCCCTCAAAGATTCTACCGAAAGTCCATCATCCGCCTGAAGAGCGTGCTGAACCTGTTTATAAACCGCACCACAACGATTTAAGGCTAACTTGATCTTGGTATTGGAAAGCTTATCAACGTGGTCAATAAACTTCATGTGACGGTCTATGATGCTTGTATCTACCACCGCAACCAATTGGCGCTTGCTAGTCTCTGAGACGGGAACTTGAGAGGGTTGACTCCCTTTTGCATCTATTCGCAGTTGTCTATGCTGAGCTTTGAAGAATGCCGTTTTAGCATCTGCAAACTTCTTGGCTTCCAGACCATCTTTGGTTTCTAAGGATACTGTATGCGCAGTCTTTCTATAGTGTTTCCGCAGATCAGGAGGTACATTCATTTTAAAATGCCAAGTATCACCTCTCAAATGTGCGTTCATTATCTTCACCGTAATATACACCTCTACTACCTCCAGAATATGTAGCAAAATGTGTAGCAATGAAAAAGAAAAAGCCCTGTATCATTGCGTTACGCAGTAAGTACAGGGCTTTAGTAAAATTTGGGGTGAAAGACGGGATTCGAACCCGCGGCCTCCTGAACCACAATCAGGCGCTCTAACCAACTGAGCTACAATCACCAACTGGAAGAAGCGCAAAAGATAGCGATCCCCTCAGGAAAATCAACCGTTTTTATAAATAAAAATTCAGAAGCTCGAAAAACCGCTTCTTCATCAGTTCTCCAGGATCCTGAAAATGGGGAAAAAATTCCGTTCCAGACCTTGGAAAACAGCACGTTTCAATCATACATTTTTGAAAAACAACATACAGATTTGTTGAATTACACGTTACGAGCAACCGAATTTAATTTCTGTAAATTTTCGTATCACATTCATTTCGTGACACTTGAACAACCCGAAACCCCGTGGCATACAATCTGCAGCGATCCCGCCACTTTTACATAAGGTCGCGACCGCTTCGAAAAACGATGTTAAATTCGTAGGCGACCAAGACGTAATACAACAGGAGAGAGAGATGTCGAAAAATAAAACGGCAGCCTTATGGGCTGTCTTTGCTGCCTTATTGTGTACCTCGCGTTCCGTTTTCGCGGCCGAAGGATCCCCTGAAGTGGACAGCGGAACAACAGCATGGATGCTGACCTCCACCGGTCTGGTTCTGCTGATGGTTCCCGGCCTGGCCATGTTTTACGGAGGACTGGTCCGCACGAAAAACGTGCTCGGCACCATGATGCACTCTTTTGCCGCCATGGCGATTGTCGGAGTACTCTGGATGATCTGCGGCTATTCCATGAGCTTCGGTTCAAATGTCCTCGGCGGCTGGTTCGGCTGGAACTCCGACTATTTTCTGCTGAAAGGTATCGATACAACCATTATGCCCTCGGGCATCCCGGAATATGTATTCGCCATGTTTCAGGGTAAATTCGCGATCATCACACCGGCTCTGATTGCCGGTGCATTTGCTGAGCGCGTGAAGTTTCGCGGCTACTGCATCTTTATCGCCCTGTGGAGTCTGATCATTTATAACCCATTGTGTCATTGGGTCTGGTCCGAAGACGGATTCCTGTTCCAGAAGGGCGCCATCGATTTTGCCGGCGGAACCGTGATTCATATTTCCGCCGGTGCAGCGGCGCTGGTTTGTGCGTTCTATCTCGGCCCGCGTCGCGGCTACCCGAAAACCGCCATGCATCCAAACAACCTTGTTATGACCCTCATGGGGGCCGGACTGCTTTGGGTGGGGTGGTTCGGTTTTAATGCCGGATCGTCTGTAGACAGCGGACTGGTGACGGCTCAGGCCCTTGCCGTAACACAGGTTGCCGCGGCAGCCGGCGCACTCTCCTGGATGATTCTCGAAGGAGTACTGCACAAAAAGGTCACGACGCTCGGTTTTGTTTCCGGCGTACTCGCCGGCCTTGTTGCCATCACTCCTGCCGCCGGTGCCGTACAGCCCTGGGGCGCTCTTATTCTGGGGATGGTTGCTTCCGTACTGTGCTACTTCGCCATCGAAATGAAAAACAAACTGGGCTACGACGATACCCTCGACGTATTCGGCATCCATGGCGTGGCTGCAATCTGGGGGGCCATCGGGCTCACATTTGTTCTCCGTCCGGGCACGATCGATGTCAGCGTGCCGCATCAGCTCTGGGTGCAGACCGAGGGCTGTCTCGTCAGCTTCGCATACGCCGGAATTATGACATTCATCCTGGTAGTGCTGGTGGATAAAACAATCGGATTACGCATGAGCCCCGAAGAAGAAAAGGCCGGAATGGACCATTGCCTGCATAGCGAACGCGGCTACGGCATGGTGAACCTGAACTCGTAAAAGAGTTTTAAGTTTTAGGTATTAAGCAAAGGAACTCCTATTAATGCGGACTTAAAACTTAACCACTTAAAACCGAATTCTCTAAAAGGAACTTTTAGTTATGAAACTCATTACTGCAATTATCCAGGAAGACAAACTCGACGAAGTACGCGAAGCCCTCACCGCTGCGGAAATCGGCCGAATCACGGTCACCCGTGTGGATGGCCACGGCCGTCAGGAAGGCACCGAAATCTATCGCGGACAGGTGGTGATCCCGAATCTGATTCCAAAAGTTGAAATCAAGATCGGTGTGAACGAAACGTTTGTCGACATCACGGTCGACACCATCCTCAAAGCCGCCCGCCATGGTAATGGTAAAGTCGGCGATGGCAAAATCTTCATCACCCCGCTCGAAGAATGCATCCGCATCCGCACCGGCGAACGCGGTGGCGAAGCCATCTGATCGTGTAAGGGATTCCCTCCCGAAAGACGTGCGGGATAACGATAAATAATCCATGTGGAAGAACCTACTTCCTGCAGTTGAAAACGGCGGCGGAACAGCCGCCGTTTTTCATACAACCATCGCCAAAGCCCCGCTGGCAAAGCGTCTCATGCGATTTAACCTCAAAAAAAGTTCTCTAAAAAGAACTTCCTTTCTTGCGGGAAGCATCCATTTCCTCTTATATCTTGCGCGAATGGTGCTTAGGTCGGGCAGGCGTCCGGGGATGCACTTAGAAAAGCCACTAAATTAATAAAGGAGTAAACACATGGCAGCAGTGACTAAAAGCGACATCATCGCTAAGATTGCAACCGACGCAGACATCACCAAAGTTCAGGCGAAAGCCGCTTACGAGTCTATTGTTGCGCAGGCCTATAAAGGTGCTAAATCAGTAGACGGGTTTACTCTTCCAGGCCTTGGAAAACTGATCAAAACGAAACGGAAAGCCCGTACAGGCCGCAATCCGGCTACTGGCGAAACCATCAAGATTAAAGCCAAAACCATCGTTAAATTCCGTGTGGCTAAAGCATGTCAGGAAGGAATCGTTCCTGTTAAAAAGAAATAAGTTCAATCGTTTTAAATGCAAAGGAGGCTTTCGGGCCTCCTTTTTTTATGGAGATGCAATCGGTATCTCATCGCCCGTGCGCTGATTTGGCACCACACCAATAATTTCCGGCACGCTTCCTCCCGCACGCGTTACCAGAATCCGATCTCCAATCCTCAGATCCAGCGCACGAAGATGATTCAAATTATGCAATGTCGCACGCTGAATTATGGCACCCGACACCCTCACCGGTTCAAAATGAGCCACCGGTGTAAGCCGCCCAGACTCAGCCCGCTGCCACTCCACATTCAATAAAGTCGTTTCCTCCGGAATGGTTTTATACTTCCGAGCCAATGCGCCCCGCGGATAACGCGCGGTTGATCCCTGCGCCGCAAATACAGAGAGATCGTCCACTTTGATCACAACACCATCCGTCAAAAAAGGCGCTGAAGCGCGTTGCCGGTTTATGCGTTCCACTGCGCTGAGAACGTTAGGCGCATCTACCGTCTCGCCAGCCACCACCGAAAATCCAAGTTCCTCCAGAAAAAGCATCATGTCGGTCCGCGTTGCCGGCATGAGATCGCTTTCCCGCAACTCAAAAACAGCCAGCTCAAGGCCTCGGCGCTCAATCTCCGCGAAATCATCCAGCCGCAACGACCCCGCTGCCGTATTCCGCGGACTTTTCAAAGGATCCAGTCCCTCACGAACCCTCCGTTCATTCAACGCGGCAAATTGTGCAAAAGGCATATAAACCTCTCCTCTGATCTCCAGCGTAGCCGGTTTTCCGTTGTTCAGTACCGCCGGCGCACATCCTGATGCAAGAATAGCCGCCGTGACATCAGAGCCTGCATCTCCATCTCCACGGGTTAGTGCACGGGTCAGCACCCCGTTTTGATAGCTCAGCACCACCGTCAGCCCATCCAGTTTCGGCTCAACGCGGAAACGTTCCGCCCCGCTCTTTTTAACAAATGCCACCACCTCATCGTCCGAGTATGCTTTCTTTAAACTCAGCACTGGTTTTGAATGCAGTAGTTTATCATCCCCCACCGGCGAACCGACTGCGGCAATATCCAATAGATCAGGATAGGCGGCTTTCATTGCGGCATAGCGCGATTGCAGCGCATCATACGCGACATCGCTCATGATCGAATCATATTTATTGAAATAGGCTTCGTCGGCCTGTTGCAGAATTATACGCAGATATTCCGCCTGCCGCTCCACTTCAACCGGCGCAGCAAAACAGGTGAAACAGCCAGCCAGTCCTATCCACAAAGCAATGCGCATACAGATCCCCCTTCGTTTTAAACGCATCTACTTTTTCAAACTTATTATAATATTTCAAATTCAACCTGCGTACTTATAAAAAAATAAAGGCGGCCCGAAGACCGCCTTTACGCATTCCGATATGTCCGTTATGAACTGACTAAACGGAGAAATCGGTCATCTGATCGAAGTTCAGATATCTGTAGATATTCTCTTCTTTTCCTGCAAATTTCGGAGCGACGATCTCTACATATTCCGCCGGAGTCGGAAGTTTTCCTTTCAATGCAACAACAGCTGCGAGCTCGGCGGACCCCAGATAAACCTGCGCATCTTTACCCATACGGTTATTAAAGTTCCGCGTAGAGGTGGAGAACACGGTTGCGCCGTCCTTCACACGTGCCTGATTGCCCATACAGAGCGAACAGCCCGGAATTTCAATCCGCGCACCGGCTGCACTGAACTTCGAATAATAGCCTTCTTTCGTCAGCTGTGCCTGGTCCATCTTGGTCGGCGGGCAGATCCAGAGTTTCACATTGGCGAATCCTTCGCCCTCGAGTACTTCACCGGCGGCACGGAAATGCCCAATATTGGTCATGCAGCTTCCGATAAAGACATCGTCCACTTTGGCCCCCTGAACGTCGGACAGTTTCTTCACATCATCCGGATCATTCGGGCAGGCGAGCAACGGTTCTTTAATCTCGTTCAGGTCAATTTCGATAATCTGTTTGTAGTCCGCATTTTCATCGGCACTCATCAGTTCGCCGTTTTCAATCCAGTCTTTCACGTTATCAATTCGACGCTGAATCGTTTCCGCATCGCCGTAACCGCCCTTGATCATCTCTTCCATCAGTTTGACGTTGGAGTTGAGGTATTCCACAACAGATTCACGACCGAGTTTGATACTCGCTGCAGCGGCAGAACGTTCAGCGGCGGCATCGGTCAGCTCAAACGCCTGCTCCACTTTCAAATCGGGCAAGCCTTCCATTTCGAGAATACGGCCGGCGAAAATGTTTTTCTTATTCTTTTTCTCCACCGTCAGCAGACCTTCCTGAATCGCCTGGTACGGAATAGCATTCACGATATCGCGCAGTGTAACCCCCGGCTGCAATTCGCCTTTAAAACGAACCAGCACAGATTCCGGCATATCCAGCGGCATCACTCCGAGCGCCGCAGCAAAAGCCACGAGGCCGGAACCGGCCGGGAAGGAAATACCCAGCGGGAAACGGGTGTGCGAATCGCCGCCGGTCCCGACGGTGTCGGGAATCAGCAGGCGGTTAAGCCAGGAGTGAATCACGCCATCACCGGGGCGAAGCGAAACGCCCTTACGATCCATGATGTATTCCGGCAGTGTTGCATGCGTGATGACATCAGTCGGTTTGGGATATGCGGCCGTGTGACAGAAGGACTGCATTACGAGATCTGCATTAAATTTCAAACAGGCCAGTTCGGTGATTTCACCGGCAGTCATCGGGCCCGTGGTATCCTGGGAACCAACAGTAGTCATTTTCGGCAGGCAGGATGTACCCGGAAGAATACCTTCCACGCCGCAGGCCTTACCCACCATTTTCTGGGCCAGCGAATAACCCTGCCCCGCAACCGGCTTCGGATTGTCGGGCACAACAAAGAGACCGGATTCATCGATGGAGCTCATGCCCAGAGCTTCCCGCGCTTTTTCCGTCAGCTGTTTACCGATGATCAGCGGAACACGTCCACCCGCACGGTATTCATCCAGAATGGTGTCCGGCTTAATGGCATACGATGTAATTTCGTTTCCATCCGCATCAGTAATCAGCCCTTTGGTCGGATAGACTTTGATGATTTTTCCGGTAGTCAACGCGCTCACATCGGTCTGGATAGGCAGAGAACCGGAATCTTCAGCGGTGTTGAAGAAAATCGGGGCAATCGTGCTTCCGATAATGATTCCGCCGCGGCGTTTATTCGGGATGCACGGAATGTCGTTGCCAATGTGCCACAGCAAGGAATTGATCGCCGATTTGCGGGATGAGCCTGTTCCAACCACATCACCGACAAAGGTGACCGGCAGCTTGGTTTTGGCTTTCAGGTCCGAAATTTCCTGCGGACCGCTCGGGAAAAGTGATCCGCCCATACAGGTGGAGTGCAACGGGATATCAGCGCGAGTGTATGCGAAAGACGCCGGGGAAAAATCGTCGGTATTGATTTCGCCATCGACTTTGTAGATGACCGTTTCGATCTCTTCTTCCACAGCAGGCAGCGAGGTAAACCATTCGCCGTTGGCCCAGGAGCTCAGAACATCCCTGGCAATTTCGTTTCCTTTATCAACCAGCGCCTTAACATCTTCGAAACGGTTGACGGACAGCACGATTTTTTTCAGAGCGGCTCCGGCGGTGGCGGCCAGCGGGCCCTGCTCATCGACCAGACGAATCAGACCGTCAAGGTTGTAGCCTCCAACCATGGTCCCGAGCAATTCAACGGCGCGCTCCGGCGTAATCAGTGCGGTGGATTCCTCGCCATGGGCAACTTTGAACAGGAATTCAGCTTTCACCTGCGCCGCCGGGTCAACGCCGGGATTTACGCGGTCGGTAATCAGTGCAACGAGTTCGTCTTCTTTTCCGGCCGGAGGATTTTTCAGCAGTTCGATGACTTCCGCAGTTTGTTCTTTATTTAAAGCAAGTGGAGGAATGCCTTCTTTTGCCCGCTCTTCAACATGAGCATAATATTCTTCAAAAAACTGACTCATAATTCACCTTCTTATGGTTGCTGTTCTGTACGCTGACCGAGTGTGGATTACTTATCTATCGCCGATATAACCCGTCGATAGAGCGCGTGGTTCAATCCATTTCACTTAAATTCCGATCATACTTTATAGTTGCTTAGGAAATTCCGTGAAAACTAATATGTACGGTGCGACGTGTCAAATCGCGAAGTCATTTGTTCAGATGCCCCTATCGTCCATTTCAACCGATACCGCGTGATGAAGAAGTACAGGTTCATCGCCATTGACTCCATTCATTCAGCCATTTAGTTTTTGTCTATCATGCGAATATTTATGTGCCTTTTTCTAATTTTATGGGCCGTAGCCTATGAATCGGCTGCCGCCGATCAGGTCTTTTTAATGAATGGCCGAATTATCGATTGCACGATTCTCTCCGAAACCGCCGATGCCGTCGAGATTTCATTAGGGACAGGAAGCATGAACCTTCCGCGCACAACAATTCAAAAAATCGTTCAAACCGATCCCGCATCGCACCCCGAAACCACAAAACCTTCGCGACGAGGAAATATACTGAGCAAACAGCACGCTCCAGCACAGTATGCAACTGTGGCCAGCGCATTCCGCACCTTGATGAACCAACGAAACAAGGCGACCGATGCCCGTTATATGATCACCCATTTTTCGGAAAAAATACGACGTTCAGAATTTCAGCTGAAAGAACTTAATCAGGACATTCAGGCCCTAAACCTTCAACTCTCCCAAAAGCACCAACAAATTTCCGCGATCGACTTCCCGGATGACACCGCGAGAAACAGAACCACTTCCACAAAGAAATATAATGAGCAGGTTCATAAACACAATCAGCTCTCCAGCGAAATGAATGCCATAGCCGCCAAAATCGGGCCGCTGGAACAAGAACAGCAAACCATCCTCCGGAACATTAAAGACGACCAGCAGAAACAGAAAAAGCAGGCCGTCCCCATTGCGCAATACATCAAAGCCTTTCACGAGTTTTTACCCATGTATGCCGATGTGAAAAAACGCCTGCCCCCAAACCTGAACGGTCCCGCGCGCGAACTGTTCAGCACGATCGACCGCTACCTCGCACGCTTTAAAGCCGAAATGGAAATCAATACCATTCCCGCCACCCACCACGGCCACTCCACCATGGTTCGTGCCGTGGTCAACGGGAAACTCGCAGGTGATTTTGTATTTGATACGGGGGCCTCTCTCATGACGATCACCGAATCCTTTGCCCTCGAACTCGGACTGAATTCGGAAGATTTGCCCAAAATCACCACACTGGTTGCCGATGGCCGAACCGTGGAATCACGCCTCACGCTGCTTTCATCGGTGACGGTTGGCACAGCAACGGTTCAGGATGTGGAAGTAATCATTTTACCGGACAGTCCCAACGAAGAGCAGGATGGTTTATTGGGCATGTCCTTTCTCAAATATTTTTCCATCAACATCAACGGCGCAAATGGCGAAATCGAACTGATACGTTTTTCCTCGGATTAAGCCCCTTTAGAAAAATCTTCCGCCCGGTTCATGCAATAGGCAACGATTTCCGAAATGGTATCCACCGAAACGCCGCGCCAATAAATCTGCCACTTTCCCTGTTGGTGGTGGCCATCGGCCTGCTTGTGATACCACGAATTGAACGGATTCTGCACACTGGAACGCCAGAACAGCGCCTCATGGTTATCGCAGACTTCCCGCCAGAGTTCCAGCGCCACACCTTCGCCGCGAGCTTCGCGCCCGACCGCAAACTTGGAGAGATAGAGCCCCGCCGGATGCTCTTCCAGCAGCACCGCTCCGCGATATGCCGCCTCAACATAGACCTGCGCCACATTTTTCAGGAAATCCTGATTCGCCAGTTTCTTGCCGAAACTCGCTTCCAGCAGATTCAGCAGCCGTTCCTGGTCCACCCCTTCCAACCGTTGGAAGTGCAGAATCTCGCTCCCCTTCCGGAACAGAGTTCCCGCACCTTTCACCGTAAAGATTTCCTGAAGCAGATTCAGCGGCGATGTCACCGAAAGGTGCACACCCGGCCGCTCTTCGAGCAGTTTTTTTCCCAGCTTCGGAAAATCAAATTCCAACGCTTCCAGCGGCTGGAAGTTTTCCTTGTGCGTATAAACATATTCCAGCCGATCCCCGGATTGGCTCTTCAGCCCGCCGGCGGCGCGAATAAAATGCACGCGTTTTGCTGTTTTCGGCAGCAATTCCAGCAAAGCGGATTGCAAATCGAGCTCCGGGGCCACCAATACCGGCACCTTTTCCAGACTGCGGGCATGCTCAATAAACGGAGCTGTTGTCCCGGATTCCAAGGTCTGGAACGTGAAAATCGGCTCCTTCGCCAGGGCCTGCTGCATTTTAACGGCATCCGGACCGCTCAGCAAAATGGCCGGCACCAGTTCCAGCCGCAGCAGAAAGTGCAGATCAAACGCCAGAACTTCCGCACCCGCTTCAATACTTCCAAGATCCGGACAAAGCAGGGCAAAACACGCCGATGGATCCGACTGGAACTTATTGAGGTAAAACTCGTACTCGTCCCGGCGTCCGATGCTGTCGAGAAACAGCTTAATGGTTTTATTCAATGCAATCATAACTAACCACTAATGTGCACTAATCTTCACTGATTCACTAGAAGAGATTTATCAGTGTGGATCAGTGCCGATCAGTGGTTGAAACATCAAAGCGCTTTTTTGGTCGCTTTAACGAGGCGCTTGAGTTTTCCGCCGAGCGCGGCTTTTTTCACATGCGACATCCGGTCGACCAGCAGAATACCGTCGAGATGATCCAGTTCGTGCTGAATGGCGCGGGAAAGCAGCCCTTTTGCATGAATCCGCTGCGGCAGTCCTTCGATGTCGATATACTCCGCATCCACCTCATACCACCGCTCAACGTTGGCAAAGATGTCGGGAAAACTCAAACACCCTTCCGGGCCGACCTGAACATCCTGCGTGTGACCCGTAATTCTCGGATTAATGAAAACCAACGGCATTGAAATTCCCGGGTTTTCACGCTGCCCATCCTCGCCGACATCCCCTTCCGGCGGAATATCAACCACAAACATGCGCTCCGTGCGGCCAACCTGCTCCGCAGCCAGGCCGACGCCCTGCTCCGCATACATCGTTTCAAACATTTCTTTCGCCAACGCCTTAATGTCGTCGTTCACCGTCGTGACTTCGATGGCTTTTTTGCGAAGAATCGGATTTCCGTAGGTACAAATGGGTAAACTCATAGCGGCAAGGTTTTCGTGAAGTTGACCGGACTTGTCAATTGAAATTGAGAAAATGGAACCGTTCCAGTATAGCTTCCGGGAATGAACCCACCGAAACCATCTGAAATCATATTTGCCGCATTCAACGCACGCTATGCCCACACCTCGTTCGGAGCCCGCTACCTGCTCGCCAACATGGGTGAACTGAAAGCACAAAGCCTTTTATTGGAATACGACCTGCAGGTGCAGCCTCGGGTTGCCGTTGAAAAAATCCTGAGTCATCAACCGAAAATCATACTGATCGGCTGCTATATCTGGAATATCGACCTCGTCACAAAGGTTGCCGCGCTGCTCAAAAAGATCCGGCCCGAAATCCGGCTAATCCTCGGCGGCCCCGAAATCTCCTACGAAACCGAACAACAGGAAATTTTCCAATACGCCGACTACGTCGTCTGCGGTGAAGGCGAAACCGAAGTCCCGAAACTCTGCAGAAGTCTGCTGGAAGCCAGCGATGCGTTCATACCGCCGGCTTCCAGTCGGCCCCGCCGAATCATCCAGGCCGAAATGGTCGACGTTTCACAGATCGAACTGCCGTACGATCTTTACACCGACGAAGACCTCAAACACCGCGCAATTTATGTTGAGGCCTCGCGCGGCTGCCCCTTCCGCTGCGAATACTGTATGTCGTCGCTCGATCCCTGCGTGCGCTATTTTCCCGAAGACAAACTCTTTCCAGCCTTTGGAAAGTTGATCGACCGCGGGGCACTCGGTTTTAAATTTGTCGACCGCAGCTTCAACATCGATATCGCATTCGCCCTGAAAGTGCTGGCCTTCTTCAAAGAACGCTATCGGCCGGGTATGATGCTGCACTTCGAGGTCATTCCCTCGCAACTGCCCGACGAACTGATGGAAGCCGTCGCCGACTGCCCGCCCGGCATGCTGCAGTTCGAAGTCGGGATTCAAACCTTCAATGAAGCAGTCGCACATCGAATTCAACGCCCATTGGACATCGAAAAAATCGAAATCAATATGCGCCGCCTGCGCGATGAAACCGGCGTACATATTCATTCCGATCTGATTGCCGGCCTGCCGGGAGAAGACCTCAAAAGCTTCGAAGCCGGATTCAATCGGCTGCTCGCCCTCCGACCGCAGGAAATTCAACTCGGCATTCTCAAACGCCTGCGCGGTGCTCCGATAGACCGGCATTCCAACGATTGGAACATGCTCTACAGTTCACACGCCCCCTACGAAATTCTCAGCACCAGCCTGATCTCCTTTCAAGACATGCAGCGTATCCAACGCTTTGCCCGCTATTGGAACCTCGTCGTCAACAACGGCCAGTTCCTCAACACCGCGCCGCTCATCTGGCAAGGCCGCCAGGATGGCGGCGATACTCCCGCACCAGTATCGCCCGCTTCCAGCGGGCTCCCCGAAACCACCGGTTTCAACCCGCATCAGAAAATCCTGCAAACCCAGCGCAAAAACTATCCGCACTGGACACAGGACGGCTGTATCTACTTCGTCACGTTCCGACTGGCCGACTCCATCCCGCAGGCCCGGATCAAGGAATACGAAGAACTGCGCCGTAAATGGGAGGAACATCACCAGCCGCCCTACTCCGAAAGGGAACAAGAACAGTTTAATGACCTGTTTTCAGAACGAATCAATGACTGGCTGGACGAAGGGGCTGGCTCCTGCCTCCTCCGCAATCCTGACTTCTCCCAAATCGTTGCGGATGCCCTGCTTCATTTTGATGGAACGCGTTATCAATTGGGAGAATGGGTGATTATGCCGAACCACGTCCACGTTTTAGTGAAGCCGCTGGGAGAACATCAGCTATCTGAACTTCTGCATTCCTGGAAATCGTTTTCTTCTAATCAAATTAACCGGGTACGAAACCTGACCGGTAAATTGTGGCAAAAAGAATATTATGATCACATCGTTCGCGATGTTGATGAACTACTTCGGATCAGAAAGTACATTCGCGATAATCCGGAGAAAGCCGATATCCGAGTTTCCCATTCCTCAAGCCTGCTGGAAGCAGGCGGCACACCCGTACCGCCTGCTTCCAGCAGACCCGGCGACGCACCGCCCGCCTCCTCCAGCGGGCTCCCGCACTCCCCCTTCGCGGCATTCATGCGGTTTTCCGACTGGCTCTACGCCAAAACCGACACCACCGGAAATCTGCACGTCGTTCGCCTGGCCAAACTGCTGATGGAATTTCTGACTCTGGAACGCAAACTGGATGATACATCCGTAGCCGAAGCCCTCTGGACCGACTATCAGCGCGGCAACCGGCCGGATGTGCCCGGATTCCTGAAAAAGTTCGGCTTTGAAAAACGTGACACCGAAGCCGCAAAAGCCTCTACTCCAATGCCCCGGCAAAACCGGCATTTACAGAATTAAAAATGGCGTGCAGTAAACGTTTTCTCAAAGAATTGGATTAATTTATGAGCGAAGAAAATAAAAACAGCGGTGGACAGCTTAACCTCTTTGTCCCGATTCAACATGTGGAATCGGTTTGCGAATGGGTTCGCGATGCACTTGAAAAAGAGCCCATTGAAGTTTCTGAGCATCTGGCCGAAGAATCGCGGATCGAGGTCTATTTCGACTCGCTGCTCGAAGCACAGATTGCACAAAAAGCCCTGCCCGGCGATCTCTTCATTCTCTCCTCGGAAGCCAGAGAATACAAAGAGCAGGATTGGACCACCTTTTGGCAGCACCACTTCCAGACGCTGGAACTCGGGAAAAACCTGCGTATTATTCCGGAATGGGAGGAAGTGCCGGACGATGATAAAATCAATATCACCATCAATCCCGGCCTCAGCTTCGGCACCGGCGGACATTTCACCACCCGCTTCTGTCTGGAGGCACTGGAAACGGCTTTCCAGACCTTGGAAATACATTCGATGATCGATGCCGGAACCGGCAGCGGCATCCTCTCCATCGCCGCCATTAAACTCGGCATTCCCGACGTGGTGGCCTTCGACTACGACCCCGTCTGCGTCGACCAGTGCAACACCAACGCCGCCCGGAATGACGTTTCAGATAAAATCCATTTCTTCCAGGCCGATGTGCTGGAACCCGGCTGGAATACCAAACCGGCCGACCTCGTCTGCGCCAATATCCTGACCTCCGTGCTGCTCGATGCCGCCCCCCTGATTAAACGCGCCGCCAAAAAGCGGATTCTTTTAAGCGGCATCCGCGAAATTGAAGCCGACGCCGTCGCCGATACGTTTATCCTGCTCGGCTGCAAAGAAGTCTCCCGCGATGGCGACGGGCAATGGTGCGGCATCGTGCTCGACGTGTAACAACCCCTCTTTCATCTGTCTGCACGATCGTGCAAACAGATGATAGAAGCAGATCGGAAAGCGAATCATGAAAAAGAAGCCCCCTATAAAACGAACCTGGCTCGATGGCGTTCTGGATCTGTTCACCATCGGGATACTCATCGTTTCGCTGCTGGGATACTTCGGGAAATTCAATTGGTTCTTCGATCTGTTTTCGCACTTCCGGGTGCAGTATCTGCAGCTTTGTCTGATCCCGTTCGTCATCGCTCTGTGGAAACGACGGAACAAACTGGCGATCGCATTGGTCCTGTTGGTCTGCCTGAATTATACTTTTGTGCTGCCGCTCTATTTCGGCAAGCCCGGCCCGGCCACCGGCAAAACCATCCGCGCCATGCTGATGAATATTAACGCTGAAAACAGCAATACCGACCAGGTGCTTGGCGCGATCAAAACGGCCGCGCCTGACATCCTCCTGCTCGAAGAGGTTACGCCCAAATGGGCACGTGAACTGGAGGTACTGAACGCAACCTATCCCTACCGCATTGCTGAACCCCGGGAAGATTGCTTCGGTATGGTTTTGCTCAGCAAGGTTCCGCTCGAACACCGTCAGGTCGTCGAGATCGGGAACTCCGGCGTTCCATCGATTATTGCAGAGGCCTATTTCCCGGGCGGCACAATTTCCATTATCGGGACGCATCCGCTGCCGCCAATCGGAGCCGACTATTCCGCACAACGCAATGCGCAACTCGCTGCGCTGCCGGAATTCATTCAACAGCAGAAATATCCGGTCCTGCTGATCGGCGATCTGAACACCACCCCGTGGTCGCCTTTTTTCCAAACCCTGGAAAAAGAGAGCGGACTTAAAAACAGTATGCAGGGGTTCGGCCATCAACCCAGCTGGCCCAGCGGCAACGCCTTCATGCGTATTCCGCTCGACCACGTTTTGCATGATGAAGAAATCTCCATCCACAACCGCATGATCGGCCCGAAAGTCGGCTCCGATCACCTGCCCGTGATTGTAGATTTCACATTTCAGTAAGTTGGAGGAGCGCTGTCCTCAGCGACCGCAGCACTGCGTTTAGAGCAAGCGCCCCAACTGCTGATTCAGCTTCGAAAGCCACACATCGAAACCATCTTCGTCGTAGTCGTGGTCAAAATGGGAAAAGTTCGCGGGCTTGTTCGCCTTGTACTTCGTGCGTCCGCCGAGCCGGCCAATCGAATCAATCTCTTTGAGCACCGCGGCCATTTCTTCGCCATAGCGAGTGGGCCTGGTGGAGAGCTCCATCAACGAAGCCGTGGATTTCCAGAGATAGGTCGAAAGGTCGGCATCGAAAACTTCCCAAACAAAAAAGCAATCCTGTTCTCCCGCCAGAAGACAGAGCACCGAGTTCGCATCGGTACCGATATGAATGGGCCCCAACGTTGCGAGATGCTGTTTAGCAAGATAATTGATCTGTTCCGCATGGCGCGCATCGGATGCCAACTGGTCAATCAGCTCGGCATCTGATTCAACGTCATCGCATTCTTCAAGCAGCGTTTTTGTATCCACAAAAGGCCTGCCTTTTTTCTCGAATGCTGCCAGCCGCCTTTTCAGGTTCATGGGCTCCGCAGGCTCTAGCCGGGATTCCATATGCGCCTTCAGACCGCAATCCGTCACTTCGTATTCCGTCACCGAAAATGCGTTGTATGAAATCGAAACCGTCAGAGCAATGGTTTTGCCGCGCAGGGCTTCCTTCAACGAATTATGAATCGAGTCGAAGAGCGGATCTTCGATGCGGATCGTCTGCTTGACTGACTTGGTTAAGCCCGGCAGGTTGTCGCCATCAAATGCCAACTCCACCTCAGCTGCACCCTTGGAAAATGTAAAATCGTCAATATGCAGCCGGCAGCTGTGCGGGCGCTCCCGCTCCCAGGTGGGTTTGGTGCTCGGCGGGCGCGGCGCAGGTTTAAAGGCCGGCTTGGCCGGGGCCTTCGGCCGGCGGGGCGGAGCGGGACTGGAGAAGGTCTGAGCCGCGCTGAACCCGGAAACTTCGTCCAGTTTATCCTCCGGAATCTCGGCGATGAAACGGGAAGGATCCAGAAATATTATTCCGCCGTCGCGCTGACGGCGCACCATCGGCGCACAGATAAACAGCTCGTCCTCGGCGCGGGTTACCGCCACATAAAACAGGCGGCGTTCCTCGGCATCGCCCGATTCCTCCGCCGCTTTTTTGCTGGGGAACATATCCTCGCAGGCAAAGAGAATGAAGACAGCTTTCCACTCCAGGCCTTTGGCCTGATGTACGGTGCTCAACCGCAGCGCGTCCGCCGGCGCATCGGGTTCGGCGGAAACCTCGCCATCGAGATTGCTCTGTAATGCGATTTCGCTGAGAAATTCTTCGGTGGTTTCAAACTTGGCCGTGAAGTCGATCAGTCCGTCGATGTCTTCCTGCCGATATTTATGGTTATCAAAATTTTCAACCATGAATTCCGAATAGAACTCTTTTCCGAAACGGAAAATGATTTCGCCCGGATCGTTCTGCAGGTTTTCCTCGCGATAGGCGGCAAAAATAGGCGCAATTTTTTCCCACTCCGGTTGTGCAGCTTTGGGCAGGGCCGCTCCGACTTCCTCAATCGTTTCCGACCGCTGGAAATTACAACGGCCGCCAAATTTACGGAAGATTTTCAGAGCGGTTTTCGGGCCCACTTTCGGGAAGAGCTCAATCAAGCGCGTAAACGCCAGTTCATCGTTCGGATTTGCCAATACTTTCAGCACCGCACAGACGTCTTTAATATGCGCCTGTTCAAAAAAGCGGACGCCGGACGTCAACACATAGGGCAATGAAGCGCGACTGAGTTCCATCTGCAATTCCATCGCGTGGAAATGCGAACGGTAGAGCACACACATCTCGGAAAAGGACATTCCCCTTCGATTCAGCTCTTTTGCCTTTTCAATCACATAACGCGCCTGAATGGAACCATCGCGCGGCCGGAAAAGATGCGGCCGGGTTTGCGAAGAACGCACCGGGCGCAACTCCTTTTGAAACTGCTCCGGGTTTCCCGCAATCACCGAGTTGGCGACGTCGAGAATCTCGGGAGTCGAGCGGTAGTTGGTCTGCAGTTTATAGGTGGTCGCATCGGGATAGCGCTTTTCAAAATCGAGGAAGTTACGATAGTCGGCACCGCGCCAGGAATAGATGCTCTGAAAGTCATCGCCCACCACCATCAGGTTGCCGTGGCCGGCGATCAGCTGATGCACCAGCCGCTCCTGAATGGCATTGGTGTCCTGATATTCGTCCACCAATACGTAACGGAACTCGCTCTGATAGCGCGACCTGACATTTTCATGCTCATCAAGCAATTTCAGGGCGTAGACGAGCAGGTCGTCAAAATCCATCGCGTTCTGCTCTTTCTTACGGGCCTGATACTGCTCCAGTACGTTGAGCACCTGCTCCGCGTTGACGTCGGTCAGCTCAAAATGATCGTTCACGGCAACCGCCAGATCGCCCATGCGCCCGCTCGTTACGCCCAGCAGACTCAGGATTACCTCCGGCTTGGGAAAATGTTTTTTGTCGATTTTCAAATCGTCCATGCAGGAACGCACCAGCTTTTTGGAGTCGTCGGAATCGAGAATTGAAAAATCATTACCGAAACCAATGAGTCCCGCATGTTTGCGCAAGAGCCGGTTGGCAAAAGAGTGGAAGGTACCGCTGAAGCCGCGGTCAAACGGGCGGTCGATCAGGGAGGTTGCGCGTTCCAGCATTTCCCGTGCGGCTTTATTGGTGAAGGTCAGCAAGAGCACTTCCCAGGGCTGGACATTTTTTTCTGTGACCAAATAGGCCAGGCGGTAAATCAGGGTGCGGGTTTTACCGGTTCCGGCGGCAGCGACGACCAGCGCGGGCCCGTCGGGAGCCGTGACGGCGGCATATTGTTCTTCGTTGAGTTCGTCTTTAAAATTCATGATCGGCGCACCCTATAGAAACAGATGCGTGAGTAAAAGGTATTTGCTTCCACTAAGCCCTCTCCGAAGCTCGGTGCGTGTTACTTCGCCCCTTTATTCATAAATTTTCCGAGGGTGATGGGATCGAGAGTTTCGTCGAGACGGCCGTCGAGCATGTGCAGCACTTCATCGGTGACCAAATCCTCCACCAGCCCGAGGTCGTCGGGCGAGGAACCATCGGAAATCATGAGATCGAATATTTTCTTTGCGGTAACGTGTTCGGGAGCCTGAAGCAGGACATATCCATCGAGCCCCTCGGTTGCAACCGGACCCAGCAGGCTCGCGCGGGTGAGCACTTCAACCACTTCATTCATCAGGCGAATCGGAATATTGTTGGACCGCGCATAATTCACGGTATGAACAGCGGCTTCCGTACTCTGGAAAACGCGGACCGCTTCCTGCATCACCGAATAGGCCACCCAAAGTTTGGAAGTCATACTGGCCCGCACGGCGGCCTGTTCCTCGGCGTAGGTGTCGCGGTTCTGAATAGCGAAGGCCAGCTCCGCCCCGAACAGCAGAATGGTCCAGCTCATCTGCAGCCAGAACAGGAAAATGGGAATATAAGCAAAGGTGCCGTAAATCTTACTCAACCGCGTGACCCCAATTCCGAGTTTGACCATCAGCACCTGGAAAATAATAGCGAGAAACGCGCTGGTAAAACCGCCGATTAATGCCGCCTTGAATTTCACCTGCGTATTGGGGATAAACATGAATACGGCGATAAAGGCGACGGTCATTAAAATGACCGGTGCAACCTGAAGCATGACCGTAATCATCGGGCTCAGCCATGAAACCTCGGAGGAAAAGGTGGTCAGCTTCAACGACAGATAATTTGAGCCGATCATCAGAATCGGTGTCACCACGAGAACGGACAGATAATTTCGAACCTTATCGGAAATACTCCGAGGCGATTGCACGCCCCAAATCTGGTTAAAGGATTCTTCGATTCCGCTCAGCAGCTTAAAAATGATGTAGAGAAAAATGACACCCCCGAAAGTGCCCAACGCACCCATATCGGTTTTTTCAACCAAATCAACCAGCGCATTAACCGCTTCCTGTACCTGCGGCATTTCAGCGGACCATTCAATCAGCTTTTCCTTGGCGGAGGTGAACCCGATGGCACTGGAAATGGAGAACAGAATAACGAGAAATGGAATCAGGGCCATCAGTGTGGCAAAGGTCAGGGCTGAGGCATGGAGATGACAGTTGTCGTCTTTGACCCCTTTCAAAACCAGATGAATCACCCGCAGCGATTCAATGCCGAACGAACGGAGTTTGGAATCATGAACCAAATCCATACGCCAGAGATCATGCTGAATAAAATTCAGCAACTTTTTAACATTCGTAATAAATGCTCCGGCCATGCGAAATCCTCCTGCTCCAGTGACGAAAGGACTTTACGTTCGTTTCCAACCGTTGGAAAGCGTGAAACGTGAAACGTGAAACGTGAAACGTGAAACGTGAAACGTGAAAAATTTCCAACCTTCGGAAATCCCGTCAATCGGAATCACGGTTCAATCGTCACGTCTCACGATTCAGTAGCTGAGTGAAACGCCGATATAGGGGCCGTCATTAAACCGGCCGATACTGTTATACCAGAGCCAGCGATATCCGGCGCGCAGCTGAACAAAGCGGGGACCGAGGCTGGCGGAGAGATCGTAGTCGCCAATATTATATACAATCCCGGCATGATCGGCTTCGTACCATGCCGGGCGGAATTCAAACCCAAGCCAATCGGCCGGGAAGTATTTGACGGGAAAGGTTAAGGCGGGCGAGCTGTCGTTCGAAACATCGCCTCTCTGCGTTGCCACACCGAGCCCGAAAGCCAACTCGATCACGCCGGGAAACAGATCGCGATATTGCAGCCCGTAACGCAGCAGGCCGTAAAACTGATTCACGCGCTGCGACAAATCCGCCGAGCTGTTCGCATAGGTTGTGGTACGCGCCTGAAAACCCAGTACTTTATAGCCCAGCTCAATCCGGGCATCGACGGCATCATTATCGCGATCCACGTATTGCCAGTTCAGATCCGCACGAACAAAGGCCAGGGCCTGTTGACCACTTCGGTGCTTCGGCCACATCAGCCCGCCGTACGCTGCAGCAGCCCAGTCCCCTTTTTCGGGCGTCATGGATGCCGATGGATCATCGGAGCGATAGGCAAAAGGACCCGCCACCATCCAGCTCCAGAAGTCGCCCATAAATCCATTGCCGTGGCCTGTATTCTGCGAGGGAAATGTTCCGGAACCGAACGAGGAGGTTGCAACATCAGAGCGCGATGCCGCGCTTTGCACTTTTGACGGCTCAGGCTGATTTTCCGCCGCCTTTTCTTCCGTTTTTTTCTTAAGGCTGTCCAGCCCGGCACCCATAGAAGAACACGCCAGCGAAACCGCCAGCGTGCCCAACCAGAACCGGAACTGAATCAAAACCATCGTATAATCTAGACCTGCAGAATCGCGCCATTGCTGGCATTGGTTGCCATCTTGGCATACCGTGCGAGCCAGCCGGTGGTGAAACGCGGTGCAGGTTCCTTCCAACCCTTCCGACGCTCGGCAAGCTCTTCATCGGACACTTGAACGGACAATTTATTATTCGGAATGTCGATTTCAATGATATCGCCTTCACGAATCAGACCAATCGGCCCGCCTTCGGCTGCTTCCGGAGAAATATGGCCGATACACGCGCCATGGGTGCCGCCGCTGAAACGTCCGTCGGTGATCAGCGCCACGCTGTCGCCGAGGCCCTGTCCCATAATATACGAGGTCGGCGCGAGCATTTCCTGCATGCCGGGTCCGCCTTTCGGGCCTTCATAACGAATCACGACCACGTCGCCGGCTTTCACCTTGCCTTCGAGGATACCTTCGCAGGCTTCTTCCTGCGATTCAAAGATGACGGCCGGTCCGGTGTGAACCAGCATTTTCGGATCAACCCCGGCACTCTTCACCACACAGCCGCCTTCAGCCAGATTGCCCCAGAGAATAGAGAGGCCGCCGGTTTCTGAGTAGGCATGCTCAAGATCGCGGATGCAATCGAGATCTTTGCTTTCCATTCCCTGAATATTTTCGCCCAGCGTTTTGCCGGTCACGGTCGGACAGTCGAGCGTTAACAGCCCTTCCCTTTTCGAAATTTCAGCCAGAATGGCGGAAATGCCGCCGGCCGCATGCACATCTTCGATGTGGTAGTGCGAAGACGGAGAAACCTTGCAGATATTCGGCGCCTTTTTGGACACTGCATTGATGCGTTCGAGGCTGTATTCAACACCGGCTTCTTTTGCAATTGCGAGCGTGTGCAGGACCGTATTGGTGCTGCCGCCCATGGCCATATCAAGTGCAAAAGCATTATCCAGCGATTCCTGCGTAACGATATCGCGCGGAAGCGGACCATCGGCATAGGCCATTTCAACGGCGCGTTTGGCCGCATCTTTCCAAAGCTGGTGACGGGCGGGATCAAGCGCAAGAATGGTTCCATTCCCCGGAAGAGCCAGGCCGATTGCTTCGCACAGGCAGTTCATGGAGTTTGCCGTGAACATGCCGGAACAGGAGCCCTGTCCCGGACAACCTTTGCATTCGATTTCTTCCAGCTCTTCGTCGCTGATCGTGCCCTGCTTATGCTCTGCAACGGCTTCGAATACACTGATCAGGTCAACAACCCGGCCATCTTTTGTTTTGCCGGCTTTCATCGGGCCGCCGCTGGCGAAAATCGTCGGGATGTTCACACGCATCGCGCCCATAATCATGCCCGGAACAATTTTATCGCAGTTCGGGATGCAGATCATGGCATCGAATGCATGCGCGCCCACCATGGTTTCAACCGCATCGGCAATCAGCTCGCGGCTGGGCAGAGAATATTTCATTCCCGAGTGGCCCATGGCAATACCGTCGCACACTCCGATCATATTAAACTCAATCGGTGTTCCCCCCGCAGCACGAACGGCGTCTTTCACAATTTTCCCAACCTGATCCAAATGGGCGTGTCCGGGAATTACCTCATTAAAAGCATTACAGACCGCGATGAACGGTTTTTTGATGTCTTCTGACGACATGCCCGTTGCCCGCATCAGGCTCCGATGCGGAGCCCGTTCCAATCCCTTTTTCGTTTTATCACTGCGCATAGCGAAGTCCTTTCCTTACGGCGTTAATTGCGGGGGATAGTACCAAAGACATCGTTGAAGTAAATCACGTCCTGAAATGAATCCCGCCAAATCAGGACCGAGCGGCATATTTTTACGCGGGGGTGGCATGTTCCCTGCTCCTTTGGAGTGTTTCAAATGCCAACTCAACTTTTAGGATGCTGCACCGATATGGAATGGGAAACACATCAACCGCTCAAGCGACACACCAAGTCCGCCGACATAAATGTAACCGGCGGAGGTGGAATCGGATCACTGACCGGTAGGCGAATTTTTCCAACGCTTGAAACTGAAGGTTCCGACGAATGAGTCTCGGCAACAACCGCGTGCTGCTGATCGGTGTGGACGGCATCGGCCTGTCGGACCTGAAGCACTACCAATTAAAAAAATTTCTATCGGCCCTGCATAACGGGGCATCCGGAAAAATAAGCTGCTCCGGCCCCCTCCCGACGGTGGCGGCATGGGCCGGACTCGCCACCGGCTGTTCGCCGGACCAACACGGCATTCTCGGCCCCACCATTCTCGACCAGAGCTCCGGCAAGATCCGGGCCGTTGGCCCATGCGACTGGAACCACAAGCCCATTTGGGAAATACTCGAACAGGAAGGACTTCTGACCAACCGATTCAATATTCCGGGCCGGCATCCGGAAGCTGAACAGGATCATTGCCTTTCCATTTCTCCGGTTTTTTTCAATCAGATTAAACACAGCCAGTTAAGCCCGCTGCGCAGCGTACAGCCCGCCAACTTTTTTGATGCGGCAAAATCACTGGCCGTTGCACCCGCCCAGATGGACCAGGCCACGCTCAAACTTTTTATTCCGGACCTTGGATATCCGGATCTAAATAACCAACCGGCCATTGGGGAAATTGCAGGCTGCATTGCCTCCAACCTTTCCATTCAGGCCATCGCCGGGCAGGCCATGGCTGAGCTTGACTGGGATTTAACCATCATCCGGTTTTCGCTGGCCGATGAAATTAACGAAATTCTCAAAACAACCAATGATCCCGACGGCTTCTTCGGCAACGTACGCGAAGCAGCCTTCCGAACACTGAATCTATGCCTCGGCACCATCCGGCGGCTGGCCGGCGACCACATCCTGATCCTCTACTCCGCAAAGGGCGAGGGCGGCGGCTTTATTGCGTTTGACGGCGAGGGAATCCGCTCCCGTGAAAAACTGCTTGGACCCCGCCACGAAGACATTGCCCCCACTTTGCTGAATCTCATGGGTCTTTCTGCGGCAGAACATATGAACGGGCGTGTGCTCGAAGAAATGTTCGCCGCAACACCACAAACCGAACCCTGCCCACCGCTTCCTGATTCCGGAACATTGGAAACGCCGACGCGTACAGAGTCGGGCTGGTTGCTGGAACCCGCCAAACTCAACACCGCATCCTGGCGCGTAGAGCGGTTTGCCAACCAGCAGAAGGCAACTGCATACCTCGTCCGCAGTCGCTGGTTTGAAGCGTTGCCCTTTTTACTGGAACAACATATTTCAGCCCCCTTATCCCTGGAGTTCGCTCTGCCGCTTTGTCAGGCCCTCTTCCATTCCGGCCTGATTAAAGAATCGTCCGAACTCATGAAACGCACTGCCGAAATTCATTCCGATGCTCCGATAACGCCGCTGTTGAAAGCCATGGTGGCGCACCATTCCGGAAACTCCGAAACCGCAGTCAAACATCTGGAAACTTTAAACCGGGATCTAACCCTCCCGCCGGACTGGAAACATTTCCTCGCAGAGGTTTACCTGAATCTCGATCAACCCGGAACAGCCTTGCAACTGCTGAACGAGCTCCTGGAGGAATATGCCGACCACGTGCCCTCCCTGATTTCAAAATCAGAAATGCTGGCCACACTGGGTCAGGCAAACAAAGCCGCTGATGCCGCCCGACGCGCCATTGAATCCGATTTTTCCTCCATGCGCGCTCATCTGGCGCTGTCCCGGGCCCTGCTCCTTCAAGGTCGCAAAGCAAGAGCACGAACAGCTGTCGTTACCGCCTTACGCTTCTGCCCGGAATCTCCTATTGCACTAAGTGCATTGGCCGCAAGTATTGAAGAAGAAGATCCCTGGGGTGCAGAAATGATTCGCGCGCGCGCCTCAGTTTCCAATGCCGACCGGCAGCTCGAAAGTCAGCGCTGGCAATATCAACTCTTTGTTCAGGATGCTCAGCGCAAGATGCAGCTCGGTCAGGCTCGATTGATCCATTCCGACGAAGTCATCCGCTTCTGCAAAAACCACCAGCTTCCGCACGGCCATATGGAACAGACCGAAGTGATTGTAACCGATTCTGAAGCCGCTTTGCTCCGGAAGCCGATGCTCGAAAACGAGCCCGCCCGCGTGGAATTTTTTCAACCCCCATCTGCCGAGCTTCAACAGGGCATACTCGAACGCTGTCGTCGACTCGGCATTCAAACTCTTCGCACCTGGTCGCTCCTGCAAACCGGCAGCCCCCTTTTCCAACGATTGGAAAATCAGGGTTTCAAACATTGGATGCAAATCAACCGATACCAGATTAACGGCCCCTCCGTCTTCGCGCAGATGAGACCGCTCGTGGACCGGATTCCCCTGCCGGAAAACGGTACCATTGTTCCTCTGAATCATGTTTCCTGGGAAGCCGTCCGGCTCTTTATCATCCGGCACATTCCCGTTTCCGACGATCTGCTCGGACCGGAAGGGTATCGTCACATTTCTGCCGATCTCTCATTCATTGCCCTGCAGAACAAACAGATCACCGGCGTATTCATCAACCGGATTAAAGACGACGTTGTTCACTGCCCTTATCTCGCCGTGGCGCCGGAACATAGAAACCGCTGGGTGGTTCCCCATCTGTTCAAAGCGGTTGCCAAGGCCGGAACGGAACGCGGCTACGCCGAAATGGAATTCATGACCCACCCCAAACACTTCCCCGCCATGTTCACCTTACTCCAACGACTGGAGCCCAAATCCGAAACCCTTTTCCAAGGGCTGGAAATCCTCGTTGCATAAAAAATATCCGATCAGTAACGCGCCCTATTCATCGCGATTTCAGGTCGCCTTTAGCAAACCGACTCCTTTATCCGGTTCGGATTATTGCAACACAAACGCCTTGGTTTATTTTTATTAATCTTAAGTGTTGGGTTGCTATCAGCCATAAAAACCCAAATTTACGGTGTAAAATATAATAAAACCTGCGACCCCGCATATACCCTCCATTACACTCCCTCGCTTTAATTCATAATTATTATTTGACAGATTCGCTCAATTGGTTATGCATTGCCAGTGGCAAACCCGAAGCATTCAAACCGGAGGACTGTACGCAATGAAAAAGACGACCTGTATTCACCTTGCTGTATCGCTTTTCAGCTTCATCATCCTCATGCCGCCCCCCCTTTCACGGGCGGCAGAGTACCTTGTGGCCGATGATGACGAGTTTGATAACGCCCTCGAAATGGTCCAGCCCGGCGATTCCATCGTCTGGCAGGACGGCACATACGACGACCTGGACACTCTCCGGTTTGAACCGCTCACAAACGGGACAGCACTGGCCCCCATCACCTTCCGCGCACAAACCCCCGGCGGTGTAACCTTCCGCGGCACCACGCGTTTGGGAATTGGAGGCCATCACCTGATCATCTCCGGCTTTCGGTTCGATAATTCCACGTATGAGTTTCCGGATGATGAAGGCTCCGGCTGGGTTATCCAGACGCGCGCTCATTCCGACATCACCCGCCACGCCTATAACTGCCGGGTCACCGACTGCGCCATCGTGAACTATGATAATCCGCTAGATACGGGCAATTCCAAATGGGTCCAGTGGTACGGTGCCACGAACCGGTTCGACAATAACTTCGTAAGCGGCAAGCGCACCGGCGGAGCCACCTTTATCGTTGAGCTGAACGAAGGAGCGCAATTCGACGATGACGTCGTGGCTCATGTCATCGAACAAAATGTCTTTGCCGACCGACCGCTGCATCCCGATGGTTTGAGTGCCAATGAACAGGAAACCCTCCGCATCGGCACCTCAAGCATGAGCATCCAAAACGCAAGAATCACCGTACAGAGCAACTTCTTTTATCGCTGCAGCGGCGAAGCTGAGATTATCTCGAATAAATCCGCCGAAAACTCATACCTCTACAACACCTTTGTTGAATGTGTCGGATCGCTCACGCTGCGCCATGGTCGCGGCTGCCTCGTGGAAGGCAATGTCTTCTTCGGCGGAAACGTTCCGAATTCGGGCGGCATTCGCATTTCGAACCAGGATCACACCGTGATTAACAACTACATGCAGGATCTGGCCGGCACAACCTATCAGGCCGCCATGGGCATCATGGCCGGCACGATCTGGGCAGGACCCGGCAGCACAAGTCCGGATGAAAGCGGCGGATACGTTCAGGTGAAGAACTGCATCATCGCACAAAACACGATTATCGATTCGCAGGAATCCGTGGTTTGGGGCGTCGGCCTGGGCGGTGATGGACGCACGACGGAACCGGCCGACAACACCTTTGCAGCAAACCTGATTGAATCCTCCTCAGCCCCGCTCTTCACCTTCACGGATACCCCAACCGGCACCATCTATTCCTCCAATGTGGTATGGGGCGCAACGGTCGGGATCACAGATCCGGGCATCATTGTCGCCGATCCGATTCTGACGACGGACTCGCTGGGCATCCAGGTGCCTTCCGCGACCGGACCTGCCGCCGGAAATGCCGGAACCGAATTCATTCTGCCCGACAACCTGCTGGATATGGACGGAGCACTGCGGCCGCTGCTGGGCCGGGATGTCGGAGCGGATCAGATTGCCCTCGGAACCGCCCCGATGGCCCCCATGGCGATTACGGACGTCGGCCCCACCTGGATTCAATCCACGGCACCGCCGGTCGTGACGCAAAATCCTGCGAACCAGAACGTGGCCACCTTAACCACGCTTATCTTGTCCGCAAATGGAACCGGTGCTGATCCGATGATCTATCAATGGCGATACAACGGCGTCAATTTGGTCGAAGGTGGAGAGGTCTCCGGCGCAGATGACCGAATCCTGTCCATCGCCAATGTTCAACTGTCCGATGCCGGCAATTATGATGTGATACTCAACAATGCCTACGGCTCGGCAACCAGCTCCGTTGCTGTTGTTACCACTTTCGTGCAGACCTATCCGCCGACGATAACAACTCAACCGACGAACGACACCGTGCTTACGGGCGCCAATGCGACCTTTACCGTAGACGCCAGCGGTACCGCGCCGATCAGTTATCAATGGTATTTTGACACGTCAACCCTGCTCTCTGAAGAAACCAACAGTTCGCTCACACTCATCAGTGTTGATGCGGCCGACGAAGGAACCTACCATGCGGTGGCGACCAATCCGTATGGAACAGACACCAGTGCAGCTGCGACACTGACCGTGATTCCTCCGGATCAACCGGCCGAAATTACCGTCGACCCCCTCGACAACACCATTACAGAAGGGCAGACGGCCAGTTTCTTCGTAACGGTTATCGGCACACCGCCGATCTCATACCAGTGGTACTACAATACCAATACCGTGCTTCTCGGAGAAACGAACAGTACCCTCTCCATACCCAGTGCACAGATTAGCGATGCAGGCATGTATTCTGTAACCGTGACCAATAACTGGGGCGGCGATGTCAGCACCTATGCGCTCTTGACGGTGAACGAGGCGGGACCGGCGGGCAGTTACCAGTATGATGCCAGCAACGGCTCGGCCGGCATTCAGGACGGCGGAACCGACTGGACCAGCACCGGCGCGAACTGGCTCCTCAACGGAACGGGGCCGAATGTGACGTGGGACGATAACGGACCGAACGATGCCATATTCGGCGGCGGCATAAGCGGCTCAGCCGGCTATGTCGATATCCCGGCCGGCGAAACCAGAACAGTGAGAAATATTTCGTTCATCCAGCCGAATGATGGAGAATACACCATCGACTCCGGCAACAATCTCACCAGTGTACTCAACCTCTCCGGAACACCAACCATCACCGTTGCAGACTTTCCCAGCGGTGAAGATTACCAGGCGCAACTAAAAGTCATCCTGTCCGGAACGGGTTTCATCAAGGAAGGTCCCGGAACCCTGCAGATTGGCGGAGGCACCGGATCCTCTAACACATACAGTGGACTGGTTACCGTGAACGACGGCACCTTGATTATCCGGAAGGGATCCGATGGAATCGAAGCCATCACGGCTGGAGGTCTCCTGATTAATACCGGCGGCACAGTGATCATGCCGAAGAAGAGGCAGATCAACGACGCCGCCACGGTTACCGTTGCGGGCGGAGCCCTCCGAATGGTCTCCTCGGGCGGCGATACGTTTGCATCCCTCGTACTTAAAGACGGGCTGGTGGTCAACGACGATACCGGAAACAACCGCGAGCTGGAGGCAACGAGTTCCATTCTCGTTGAGAGCGGAACCATCGACGGCAATATAAACAAGACGATCCGCCTCAAAGGGTCGGGCGGACTAACCAAAACGACAGACGGAACCGTGGTGCTCGGATCCGGATTCCAAGGCCAGTATTATGGCTTGACGTCGATCGACGGCGGCACACTGATCCTAAATGGAGTCATTGAGGACAGCTACCGCGTCGATGTCAATAGCGGCGGTACACTGGGAGGCTCCGGAGAGGTTGAAAACAGTGTCAAGGTCAACAGCGGCGGCACCCTGTCTCCGGGAGAAAGCATCGGCACCCTTACCGTGGGCGAGCTCACGCTTAAAGCGGGTAGTACGACCATCATGGAAGTGAATGCATCGAGTGCAACCAGCGACCTCGTCACTTGGAGCGATGACGCCACCTACGCCGGAGATCTGCAGGTGAATAACCTCTCCGGCACCCTGACATCCGGACAAAACTTCCAGATCTTTAGTGCCGGAGGCTCGGGCAGTTTCGACAGCATCACTCCGGAACCGGGAGATGGCCTGGCGTGGAGTTTCGATGCGGCAAGCGGCGTCCTCTCGGTTGTATCCGGCGTCAACACCACTCCGCCGGATCTCGCATTCGGGGTCAGCAACGGCACCGTCAACATTTCCTGGCCGGGAGACCGCACCGGATGGCAGTTGCAATACCAGACCAATAATCTGAGCACAAACTGGCTCGTATGGCCGGACTCCACTCTGACCAATGATATGACCATTCCGATGGACCCGACCGATGCCGCTGCATTCTATCGCCTGATCTACCCGCCTGAATAAACGGCATCAACCGGTGGCGGTCCCTGCGACCGCCCGCCGACCCGTCACAGGAATCATCACATCACAAAAAAAGCCGCCCAACCGGACGGCTTCCAAACCCTGTAAACAAGATCTCAATGCTTTAAAAATAAATCATAATGCTAACCATATACTGTTGCATATTCAGCTCTGTCGTAGCAGTCCCGCCTCCTTCAATATCAAATTCCGGATCCGTACCGATTATATTTTTATATTTGAAATCGAAGGCAATGGTTTCATTGAGCGCAACAGATGCTCCCAGTCCGAACTGTCCAAGAAAACTCCCGGCACTTCCCTCACCCATCCCGTTATCGAAGTCGAGCGAGTACGCTCCGCCCCCGATACCGCCCATAATATACGGCGTAACCGGCGAGCTGTTATTCCAATCCAGATATGCATTAAACAGCCCTGCGAACAAAAAGGAACCAGCCTCCTCCCCCACCGGGAGGGTCCCGAAAGTCTTATCTTCAAAAGAGTCAATATCCACCCCGGTAAACAACAACTCTACCTCTAACCGCATCGGCGTATTTTTCAGCTTTGATCCATAACAAATATTGAAGGCGCCCCCGCCTCCGAAATCCGCCTCTGCATCCGCATTCAGGAAAAGTCCGGATTCTTTATAACTGGCCGCTGATTGTGAAGCTCCCCCTAATCCGATCGAGATATACTGTTTCTTGTCTTTTGGTTTTCCCGGTGCCGCATCTTCTGCCCATCCCGTGGAAATTACCCCCATCATCGCTACTACAAGCATCCCCCTGACACAGTTCATTGGATTCTCCTTTGGTTAAGTTCAATGAAAACCCATGATGATGGATATGATGCAACAACTCAACCGAAATAATTAAGTACTTATAATACCATGCAAGTATTCGCGCACTCCTTTATCGATTCCTCAAACACTCTTCACAAAAAAAGCCGCCCAACCGGACGGCTTCCAAACCCTGAAAAGCTGCGGTCTAGAATTTGACAGCCAGTACGGCGCTGTAGAGCGGGCCGTCGCCAGTCAGATCAACCTCATATTCCCCGGGACGCAAATCGATGGTGTACTCGGTGACGAAGCCTTGATAACCCGCTTCAAAACCCAATTCAATTTTTTCACCCAAGAGGATATAGAGACCGCCTTTCACGCCATAGGAGGTATACATCAGGCCTCCATCGTCTCCATTCAGCTCAATTTGTCCGAAGCCGAAACCAAAATAAGGCGAACCTTCGACGATGATGTATTTTCCAATCTGGTAGGCGAGGCCGATCTGACCGGTAATCCCGAAAACATCGGCATCATATTCCGAACCATATTTGGGAACATCAAACGTCCGTTTTCCCCCGAAACTTGAAACAAAAAGTCCGCCGCCCAGCGTGTACCCAAAGTTTGGATTGTTTTCAAACCAGATCCGTTTAACCGCAAGCGCTTCCAGCTGCCAACCATCATCTTCATCAACGGTCTGGTTAAATCCTTCGAGATCTTCTTTGTTGATTCCGGGCGCGGTACCCACACTGATCCGGATTGCAATGTCATTTTTCTTTGCGGTTGCTTCTGCTTCAGCTGATCCAGCCGCCACAAGCCCCATCACAGCTGCCAATACAATAAACCCCTTAAAACGCATCGCACTCTCCTTTGGTTGGTGTTCGATGTTATGCGGGAAATGCTACCTTCAACACCTGCCGTTTACAATCGGCATTTTATAACAAGCGTCAGGCATTCACGAGATGCCCGACTTCGAAGCCGGCATCTTCAATCATCTGCTTATCCGCTTCAAAATGCTGCCCGCCGGTGGTCAGGTAGCCATTGGTAAACATGGAATTGGCTGGATAGAGCGACAGCGGCTGGAGCCCCCGCAAACACGTTTCGCGCCCGCCGGCAACTCGAACTTCGGATGACGTCAGCACGAAACGGAACATGGCGAGTGTGCGCAGGCAGTCGTTCGGCGAAACGCGCGCACTGTTTTCCAAATCGGTGCCCTCTCGCGGATCGAGAAAATTGATGGGCGCGGAATCCGTATCGAGCTCCTTCAGTGCAAGTGCCAGATCCACGCGATCCTCTCTGGTTTCCCCCATACCGATCAAGCCGCCGCAGCAAAGGTCGAGTCCGACCTTCTTCACCGTTTTGGCGGTAGCCACGCGGTCTTCATATTGATGCGTCGAACAGATCGACGGATAAAAACCGGCTGAAGTTTCAAGATTATGGTTAAAACGATCCACACCGGCCTCTTTCAGGCGCCGCGCCTTTTCCTCCGTCAGAAATCCCATGGAAGCACAAAGCTCAAGGTGCGGATTCTCTGCCTTAATGCGAGCGGCCGCCGCCGTGATAATCTGCATTTCGTTTTCGGACGGGGCGCGGGAACTGGTCACCACGCAATAGCGAAGCGCCTGCATATCGGTGGCCACTTTTGCACCCGCCACAATCTCTTCTGCCGATTGCATTTCATATTCTTCAACCTCGGCAGTCGAGGTTTTGGACTGGCTGCAGAAGGAGCAGTCCTCCGGACAAACCCCCGACTTGGCATTTTTCAGCACATGCAGACTGACCTTTTTTCCGAAATACTTTTTACGGATCAAAAACGAGGCCTGAAGAACAGCCAGCAGTTCTTCATCCGGCGAATTCAATATCGCCAATGCTTCATCGCGGGTAATGGCGTTTCCGCCGTCGAGTATCCGGTTCGCCAACACTTCCCAATTCATGATCTGTTTCCTCACCTATTTAAAAATGACAAAACGTACCCACCGATCCGGGTGAAGTAAATGAGGACTCCGTCTAAATTAGAAAGAGGAGGTGGTATATTGCGTGGTGCGTGGTGCGTGGTGCGTGGTGCGTAAAATTATTTTTTGCAGGGAGCGTTCCTCGTCGAGCAGGAATTACGAAGTACGCATTCCTCCCCTACCAAACCGTATTAATGGAACCGCCATCGACCGCGATGGTTTGGCCGGTGATGTAACTTGCTGCATCCGAAAGGAGAAAGGCGCCCAGCTTTCCAAACTCTTCAATCGTTCCATAGCGGCCGATCGGAATCTTTAATTCATTGGCCGACTTAATTTCGCCGACAGAAAGGTCTCCCGCCTCGGCATTCATTGCATCCAATGATTGAACGCGATCGGTATCGATCCGGCCCGGCATAAGATTATTAACCCGAATATGTTCCGGCGCCAGTTCCTTCGAGAGACTTTTCGCCAGGCTCGTAACCCCGGACCGCATCACATTGGAAAGCAACAGAAAGTCGATCGGTTCTTTCACAGAGATAGACGTAATCACCAGAATCGATCCGGCTCCGGCCGCGCGCATATAGGGCAGCACTGAGCGGATCATCCGTACGGAACTCATAAGCGTCAGATTAAAAGCCGACAACCAGTCCGCATCCTCAAAATCGTCAAACTTCCCGGCAGGAGGCCCGCCGGCATTCACCACAAGCAGATCCACGCCGCCAAAGGCGTTGGTGGTATTTTCCACCCATTGGACAATCGAATCCGGATCGGAAACATCGAGCACATTCGGCAGCACCTCCGCCTCGGTTTCTTCAATCAGGATATCGGCGGCATCGAACACTTCAGCTTCCGTTCGCGAGCCGATGGAAACCAATGCGCCCTCTTTAGCGAGTTCGCGGGCAATCCCGAAACCCAGCCCCTTACTCGATGCCGCCACCATCGCCACTTTTCCATGCAGTCCCAGATCCATTTGCCTTCTCCGTTATTTCCCAAGTAAAAACCAAACACCGATCACCACGCCGGCATCCGCCGCCGCGTGCGTCAGCACCGGCAGGCCGCAGCCCCCGAATCGCTCCGTCGTCCAGCGCCAGAAAAATGAACTCCCGGCCAGTATGCCGAAGATCATGATCAACCACGGCCAGAACACCAGCTCATGCAACACGAGAATATGATAGCCCGCAAACATAAAATCCTGCCAGCAGAATCCCTTCACCTGCTCCGGTGCAATTCCGCGCCAATGGATTTCCTCCAGCACCGGATGAACCAGCGAAAAATAGGGAATCAACAGCAGCCAGGCGAGCCCGCTTAGTCCGTAGAATGCCAGCCATTCCGGCAGGATACCTTCCGATGCCTGGAAAAGCGGCCACATGAAATAAATAACCGGCGCGGCCATCGCGCAAACGATGACCGCAGGAATCAGCAACGGAGTGCGCCATCCGCCCCACACGGTTTTCCAACCATTGGAAGGACGGCGCAGCACTAGAAAAAGCAGAATGCCGGCATGATAAAGCAAAATCGTAATCCACGCACTGTGGAGCAGTTGCATGCCCGGCAACACAGCCAGGTAAGGAACCAGCGCAGCCAATAGTTTCATATCCCGAATATGCCCGAACACCCTCCCAAAGAGCATCGGCTCTTCTTGCTTTTTTTACCTGGCCATGCTTTCTACTAACTCCAACGCGGCTTCGCAGCAGAAGATCCGGCAACGGATTGATATATAGAACGGATCTGCTCTTTCGCGTTTCACATATTCGATCCGTTGCTTCTATAAATTCGTTGCTATATAGGTTGTGTATGGGCGTGCAGGAATGAGAGGAACAAAAGAACAAATGAACGAAAACTGGATCAAACAGCAACTCGACGAAGCCAAAGCGCAGGGACTCGTACGCGCGGCGCGGGTTTATCCCGAAGCCGGCGGCATCATTAAAATCGATGGCAAAGAGGTGCTCAACTTTTCGAGCAACGACTATCTCGATCTCGGTCGGCATCCGCACGTGGTGGATTGTGCTCGGGAAGCACTGGACCGATACGGCATCGGTTCCACCGCCTCGCGCCTCGTGACCGGCACCTTGCCGATTCACGACGAGCTCGAAGCACGCATCGCCAAAGAAAAGGGCTATGAAGCCGCACTCATTTTCGGCTCCGGCTATATGACCAACGCCGGAACCATTCCCATTCTGGCCGGTCGCGACGACCTTATTTTTGCCGACAAACTGGTGCACGCATCGATGATCGACGCCTGCAGACTTTCCGCCGCCAAGCTGGTCCGCTGGGCACATAACGATTTCCAGGCGTTGGAAAAACGTTTGGTGCAATACGGATCTTCCAAGGTTCGGAAACTGATCATCACGGAATCGGTTTTCAGCATGGATGGCGACATTGCCCCTCTGAAGGAAATCGCCGCATTGGCGGAAACACACGATGCCATGCTGATGATCGACGAAGCTCACTCCACCGGAACCTTCGGGCCGAATGGTGCCGGCTTGATTCGCGAGCTGGGCCTTGAAAATGCCGTCACGGTTTCGATGGGAACCATGAGCAAAGCAATGGCGGGCTACGGCGGCTACGTGGCCTGCTCGTCCAATCTGCGGAAATTGCTTGTGAATTCATCGCGCGCATTCATCTACACCACCGCCCCGCCCCCAGCGATTATCGGCGGTGCACTCGGTGCGCTGGATGTTCTGGAAGCATCTCCAAGGCTTGGCAATATTCTGCAGGCCAACACCGACTATTTTCGATCGCTCCTGCACGAAGGCGGGCTCGATACGCTGCAAAGTCAAAGTCAGATTGTCCCGATCGTAATCGGCGATAACGAAAAGGCGCTCGCCATTTCCCGGAAACTGCGGGAAATGGGAATTATCGCCGCCGCAATTCGCCCGCCCACGGTTCCCGCCGGTTCTGCCCGCCTGCGGCTTTCCGTCACACTCGCCCATCACGTCGACCATCTCGAACGCGCCGCCAAAGAAATTATCAAGGCGGTAACCGCATGAAATCGGTTGTCATCATTTCAGGATGGGCGCATGGCATTGAAGCGATTCAGCCGATGGGCGATGTGTTGTCGGATCAGTTTGAGGTGCAGTTAATCACCGGAAGCCAGGTGCTGAAAGAACAGTATATTCCGGATGCGGATTATATTATCACCGGTTCCATGGGCGGACTGCTCGCAATGGAGCTGCTGCCCGTGAGCTGTCAGAAACTGGTACTGATTTCGTCGACCGCAAAATTTTGTTCCGCAGAAAATTATCCCTGCGGGACGCATGAAAAAATTCTGAAGCGCATGATCCTTCAATTGAAGCGTAATCCGGCAGCCGTGCTGGATGAGTTTTTTAAGAACGTGCATTTTCCGATGCGCGAAAGCAGGCAGGCGATTGCTTCACGGAATGCCGCGGCTTTCCCTCTGGAGGAACTGGTTTCCGGACTCGAATATCTGCTGCAATCCGATGTTCGTTCAACCGTTCCAACCCTTGGAATTCCGGTTCAGATTTTCCATGGATTGGAAGACCGGATCATCCCGGCTGGAGCGGCGGAGTGGTTGCACCACCATCTGCCGAACAGTCAGCTTAAAATCTATAAAGGGCACGGGCATGCCCTGCCCGCGCATCAGTTCGGGGCGGTGATCAACTCGATTCGTGCATTTATCGCGTAATTAAAACCACCGCTTCCTGCGAAAATAGGCAAGCATGCCAATGGTCATTGCAATCATCAAAGCCCAGACCCCGACATAGCCGTATTTCCATTTCAGCTCGGGGATCACCTCAAAGTTCATGCCGTAGATTCCGGCAATGAAAGTGATCGGAATGAAAATGGTGGCAATAATGGTCAGAACTTTCATGACCTGATTGGTTTTGTTCCCGAGGCTGGAAAGATAAAGATCCTGCACGCCGCTGAGCATATCGCGAAAGGATTCAATGGTGTCGATCACCTGAATAGTATGGTCGTAAAGGTCGCGGAGATATTTCTGCGTGCCGTCCTCAAAAAGTTCATTTTCACCGCGTTCCAGATTGCCGATGGCTTCGCGCAGCGGCCACACTGATTTGCGGATATAGAGCAGTTCCCTTTTCATGGCATAAATTTCGTTGAGCAGCTCCGGATAGGGATCTTCCATCAGCGCAGCTTCAACCCCTTCGATCCGTTCGCCGAATTGTTCGAGCACTTTGAAGTAATGGTCGGTGACGGCATCGAGCAGCGCATACATCAGATAGTCCGCACCTTTCCGCCGAATACGGCCCTGCATTTTCTGTATTCTTTCGCGAACCCCTTCAAATACATCTCCGGAATGTTCCTGAAATGTGACGAGTGCCGATTTATGCAGCACAAAACTGATCTGTTCAGAATTGACTTCATCGTTTTCCGGATCAATGGAAAGCATTCGGATCACCATATAGACGGCATCGCCGAGATCTTCCATTTTCGGCCGCTGATGCGTGTGCAGAATGTCTTCGATAATCAGCGAGTGCAGGCCTAGATATTGACCCATTTTTTCCACAGCAGGCGCATCGTTCAGTCCGTCAATATTCACCCAGGTCGTCGGTGCGGCTTCGGCATAGGCGAACGTTTCTTCAACGGTGGAAAATTCATGCTCTTCGAGCAGCTCTTCATTGTAGTGAATGACCCGGATGCGGATCGGCACATCTGTGCGGGTTCCCGTGTAGACCGGCGTGCCGGGCGGCTGCCCCTGTTTGGAGGACGCAATGTAGAATTTTTTCATTATTCACCTGCCTTAGGACTCTCGGATGCCGGAACAACATGCACAGGAAACGGCTTGGTGGCCTCTCCCGCATAAAGAGTTCGATGCGGGAAGGGAATCTCAATGCCCTCTTCATCGAACCGCCTTTTAACCTCTATTAACAAACTATTGCGCAAAGCAATGTAATCGGTTTTCGCAAACCACGGTCCAAATTGAAAATCCAATGACGATTCACCAAAGCCCTTGAAAACAATGAGGGGTGCGGGCTCATCCAGGCAGTAGGGATTGCGATCGGCAACATCCTTCAGAATGTCCATAACTTTCTGGAGATCCTCTTTATAGGCAACACCAATCGGAATATCCATTCGACGAATGGGAAAACGGGTCACATTCGTAAAGGAGGATTTAATCAGAACTTCATTGGGAATCCGGATCAGCTGATTAGTATATGTGCGAAGCTGTACCGACAACAGATCGATGGAATGAACAATGCCGTGGTCTGTTCCGACCTGCAGCACATCGCCCACCGCAAACGGTTTTTCCCAAATCAGAAACAGTCCGCTGATTAAATTCGACAGACTGGTTTGTGATGCGAAACCGACAGCAACGCCCGCAATACCGGCCGCTCCCAACAAAGCCCCTAACTTAAAGCCGGCCTGATGCAGCGCCATCAGAATCAAAAGGGTGGAACCCAGATAAACCAACGCCTTGCTAAAGAGCATGATAAACTGTTCGCTGACTTTTTTCTTCAATCCTTTGCGGATTATAAAAGCCAGAAGACGCAGCAACGGCAAGCCGATACCCAGCAGCAGTGTGCACTGAATAAGGATGGCCTGGTGTGATTTAACCCAGGTGATTATTGTGTTCATCATGAGAGGTCAACCCGTTGTTTAAAATTATCAAATGTCTGCAGTATGGCGCCCCGATGCACTGGTTCTCGTGCTTTGCAGAGCAGTTTTGCCGCCTGATCATATTCAGGCGGGCGGGGGGCATAGACAAGCCGGCTCCAGTTTTCTTCACCTCGGTAACTCACGCGCCCTTTATTCGTCCAAAGCCGCGTGTTTCCCTGATAGATATTCAGGTTCTGAGGCCGGATACAAAGCCGTTCAAATTTAAGTTTCTCACTGGATGCATTACGCACCTCCAACGGGAAAACCACCCGACTGTTGTTCGGCAGAAGATCCGCCTGATTCTGCCTCGCCCAGGTTTTGATCGCGTAACAGAGCTCGCCATCCGTAAATGAACCGAACCAGGAATTCGAAAGCACCGACGTCGGAATATCAACCGCCTGCTCCCGTTTTGCACCAAATGTGATTCCGAGCCAGACCGGTATCCCGATAAACAACAGAGCCGTCTCACGCGGCATCAGACACATCGGCATTTCCGGGCGTACAATCAGTGGGCGGTCCGGCAGTTGGGGTTTCAGCTGAAGCTGATCGGTTTTCTCATCCAGAATCCACCGCATCCAATCTCGGTCCGGATCAAACAAACCGTTTGTCACCGAAATATGACAACCATTTGCATCCTCCATACCGATAGTGTGAGCAATATGCCAATCGTGCTTCCCGCGATGAATCCATGCCCGAAGCGCGCCTAATTCGATTTCCAGGATTTCATCCTGCTTAATCGAATGAGGTTTCCAAAGTACCTGGCTATCCAATCCCTCTTTTTTCTGATCCGGCATTATAAGGTCCCTTTTTCAACCGGCCCCGACAGACAGGGTTGTCCGGTGGACTCAAGTACCGTTCGCCAAAGGCTGCCGGACGGGTGAATTTTCCGCCGCCCCTGCGTCACCAGATCCAGCGGAACATGAACATAGTGCCCACTCCACCGACTGACCATCATCGCGGTTTTTCCGGCCATTGCGGCATGAACCGCCGCATGGGCCAATCGGGTGCAATACACCCGGTCTGTCGCGCAGGCCGGTGCCGACCGCACCGAATAGCCCGGGTCCAGATACTTCAGTTTCACCGGTTTCCCAAGAGTTGTAAAATGATCCGAAATGCGGTCGCACAGCAATGTCCCGATATCCCGGTGCAGCTTGTTTCCACTGGCATCATGCTCCGCGGATTTTTCCATCGCCTGAAAAAGATCCTGCCCGGCACCTTCGGCCACCACGATCACAACATGATCTTTCACATCCAGCCGCTGTTCGAGATAACTGAGCAGCCCGGTCGGCCCATCGAGAACAAACGACACTTCGGGAATCAGAACCACATTCGCTTCCAGCGATGCCAGCGCGGCATGCGCCGCAATAAATCCACTGTCACGCCCCATCACTTTCACAATGCCGACACCTCGTTCCGTTGAACGCGCTTCCACATGCGCATCTGAAACAACCTGGGCGGCAATCTGCACGGCGGTATCAAACCCGAACGACTGATCCACCCATAGAATATCGTTATCAATCGTTTTCGGAATTCCGACCACCTGCACATTGGCTTCCAATCGTTGGAACGCTTCACTCAATTCCATGGCCCCGCGTTGCGTACCATCACCGCCGATGACAAAAAGTTTATTCACGCCGAGCCCGATCGCCTGCGCAGCCATAACTTCCACATCCTGCGCACCGCGGCTGACGCCCAGCATGGTTCCCCCGTCACGATGAATTTCATCCACGTTGTTCGGAGTCAGTTCGATCGGCGCAAGCCCGTTCGGCGTTAAACCGGCATAACCGTAACGGATTCCCCAGATTTTCTTTACGCCATAATGATGACTCAAACTCATCACCAGGCCGCGAATAACATCGTTCAGCCCGGGGCAGATGCCGCCGCACGTCAAAATGGCCGCAGTCATTTCCGCCGGATTTCCCGTAATCATAGCGCGCGGTCCGGCGCGTTCGAACGTCGTTTCAGCATCATCCATATCAGCAGTAATGCTCGGGAAAACCCGCACACGATCAATATCAGACCGGTAACGAATGGGAGCCGATGGATCGCATCCGGCAAAACGTAAGGGCGATGGATATGGATTCTTGTTTTCAGTGTCTATTTTCGTGTTCATTTTACTCCTGAAGTGAGGAAGGACTTGCCGGATTGTTCTCGGCACTTGAATAAAAGCGGGTGGTCGGGTAGGCGAGAGCAACATTCGGCATCTTCGCGAACGCATCAAGAATCTCCTCCCACATTTTCATTTCCGTACCCCGCCGCTGGCGCGGATCAACGAGATAACGGATCGTTAACATCACCCCGTTTTCTTTCACGGTCGTATATACCGTAGGCGTCAGTTTTCCGGCCACGATCAGATATTTTTTGGCTGCTTTACGAATTTGGGACTGCGCGTTCGGGGAAAGATATTCAGCATTTTCTTTGGCAATCATGAGCAGCATTTCTTTCGCTTTGCGCCAATCGCTTTCAAAACTGACGCGTACCGGAATTTCGTTCCAGATATATTCAAACCCGATATGTGAATTCGATAACGGCTCTTTCAGCGTCATACTGTTCGGCACATGAATAATACGTCCCGTGCTCTGATCCGCATCCACCCAGTTTCCCACTTCAACAATGCTGAACTGAAACAGCCGGATATCAATCACATCGCCCTGAACACCGCCAATTTCAATGCGGTCTCCCACCCGAAACGGCTTCCGGGCCTCAATGAAAAAAAAGCCGGCCATATTGGCAATGGTATCATGCAATGCCACCGCCAAGCCCGCACTGGCCAAACCCAGAAACGTGCCGAGCGAGGCCATTCCCTGAAACCAGATTCCACCCACCACCACAATCAGAAAAACGGAATACACATGGGTTACGGTGCGGCGAACATGATACCGCCGCTTGTCATCCTCAATATTGCGGCAGATAACCTTCGTGGTTAAAATCTTGAACAGGATCAACAGCAGCAGAGCCGCAGCGCTGAACACCAGGTTTTCCGCCATCCCTTCAGATATACGCAACTTATTGGCTATCGCTGTAATCATAAAATTTCCGGATTTTATCGCCGGTAATTATGAAGGGTTGCCGCTTACAGCGCAAGCAAAGGGATTGCAATACCCGCTGAAATGACGCAAGCTCCGCGCCGAATTTTTAAAAGAGTATTTCCAATGATTGGACACCGATTTTCAGCTGCCGCCGACACCTACGAACGCCACGCCCGCCCGCAACTTGCGCTGGCCCAATCGGTCGTTGCCATGCTTCCCGAACTCTATCCGGAACAGATTCTTGAACTCGGCCCCGGAACCGGACTCCTCACCCGGCTGCTCACCGAGCGATTTCCCGATGTGCTCATCGACGCCGTTGATGTGTCGGAAAAAATGATAGAACACAGCAAGGCCCGCTTTAAACGCTTCCCGCAGATCAACTGGATTGTCGGCGATGCCCAGACCTGGTGGGGCGGCGACCGCTATCCACTGATTGTCTCCAGCTCGGCCCTCCACTGGGCGACCGATCTGCAGGCTGCCTGCGAATCGATTTTCCAATCCCTGGAACCCGGCGGCACATTCTCGCTCGGCATGATGCTCGAAGGCACACTGAAAGAACTCCACGAACTGCGCCGCGATGTGGCACCGGAAAAAACACCGCAGATTTCCCTGCCCACCTACGAAAAAACCAAAGCCTGCCTGCAAAACGCCGGCTTTAAAATTGAGCGCCGGTTGCACGCGGAAGAGGAAATCATTTACGACGACGCCAAAGCCTTCCTCAAAGCCATCCACGAACAGGGTGTGACCGGCGGAAAAGTCAGCGCCGGCAACGCGCCGCTCAACCGCGCAGAGCTCAGTCAGCTGGTCGCCGATTATCAGGAAAACTACGCCTCCGACAACGGTGTTTTCGCCACCTACGAAACCGCCACCTTTCTGCTGACCAAAATGTAGCCCAATGGAATCCGGAATTCTCGAGCTCACCCCGCACGGCGTTGTGATTTGCCGCGGCGCGAAACTGGAAGGGTTTGCGGAATCGGACGCGAAGGGATTGATCGCGCTCGCAGGAAACAAACCCGGACCCGGCACGGATTATTCAACGAACTACTGGCGCAGTTTCGGCAGCCTTTTCCTCCGCGCGCTCTGCCATATTTCCGAAGGCGAGCCTCTGGACGTTCCGCCCCCTTCGTCCGCCGAATTGGCTGAACTGGTTTTAAATGCCCCGCCGATGCGCGGCGCGGAATACCTTTCCCCCGCCACCCTTTCCAACCTTTGGAAACGGCTGGAAAAATGGACGAAGGACCAGGAAACCGAACTGCCGGAATTTCTGGAAACACACGCCCCGCTTTGGTCACGCGTCGGACGGGTTACGCTGCACCTCGCCGAAAACAAGGGCGATCCCGAATTTCCGTTTGCCTTCATGGCCACCTACGCCTCCGGCCTTACCAAAACCGGACGCATCCAGCAATGGCCGCTCGGCAAAGCACTGAAGGAATATGCCGGCGCCAACAACAAACCGGCCCTGCTCAAACTGCTTTCCCCCATCCATGCCGCTGCCAAACAAAATGCACTGTTGGCCGATTTGGTCGAAACAGGCGATATCTTTCATCCGCTGGTCTGGCTGCCTTCCGAGGCCTATGAATTTCTGAAGGCCATTCCTGTTTATGAAGAAGCCGGCCTGCTTGCCCGTTTGCCCAACTGGTGGAAAAAACGGACCCGCCGCCCGAAGGTCGCCGTCACCATTGGAGAGCAGAAAAAGAGCGGCGTCGGCATCCATGCGCTGTTGGATTTCCATCTCGACGTGATGGTTGACGGCCGCCGATTGACCCGCACAGAAATTAATGAATTACTGGCGGGCGAAGACGGGCTCGTCCTGTTGAAAGGCCAATGGGTGGAGGTCGACCGCGAAAAGCTCCAGCAGGCCCTTGCACATTGGGAACGCATTGAACAGCACGGCGGTATTTCGTTCACGGAAGGCATGCGGCTGCTGGCGGGCGCACCCGCAAATTTGAAGAGCGAAGAAGAGCTGGAAGAGCACCGCGAATGGGCCTTCACCCAACCCGGCGAATGGCTGAGCGAAACGCTCGATCAATTGCGAAATCCCGAAGAACTGGCAGTTCCCGAAACCCTTAATGCCAAACTGCGGCCGTATCAGGAAGAGGGCCTCAACTGGATCTGGTTTTGTGCCAATACCGGCCTGGGAGCCTGTCTGGCCGACGACATGGGCCTCGGGAAAACCATACAGGTGCTCGCCGCGTTACTGCGTAAAAAGGCCGACGCCCCCGGTTCAAAGCCCGCACTGCTGGTCGTGCCGACCTCTCTGATAGGCAACTGGAAACGTGAAGCTGAAAAGTTTGCGCCCGATCTAAATCTGTTCATTGCCCACCGTCAATACGGGGAGGATGCATCCTGCCCCGACCTTTCTGCCGATCTGGTCATCACCACCTACGGCATGCTCACCCGCCTCGAATGGCCGAGCGAAACCGAATGGAGCTGGGCGATTCTTGACGAAGCGCAGGCGATTAAAAACCACACCACCCGCCAGAGCAAAGCCGTCCGCGCGCTCAAAGCCGATGCCCGCATCGCGCTGACCGGAACGCCAATCGAAAACCGTCTCGGCGATTTGTGGTCGCTGTTCGATTTTCTCAATCCCGGCCTGCTGGGCAGCGCATCCCAGTTTTCAGCCTTCACTAAATCGATTCAGTCCGACAACCACGAACACTACGCTCCGCTGCGGCGTCTCGTGAGTCCATATATTCTTCGACGACTCAAAACCGACAAATCCATCATTTCCGATTTGCCGGATAAAACCGAAATGACCGTTTTCTGCGGGCTGAATCCGCCGCAGGCCAAACTCTACAAACAGTCCGTGCAATCCATGCTGAAAGAGCTGAAAGAAACGGAAGGCATCCAGAAAAAGGGATTGGTCCTCACCTATCTGATGCGTTTCAAACAAATCTGTAATCATCCTGATCAGGTTACCGGCGAAGGCGACTATCTCCCCAAACACAGCGCCAAGTTCCAACGGCTGGAAGAACTGTGTTCCGAAATTGAATCGCGCGGCGAAAAAGTCCTCGTATTCACTCAGTTCCGCGAAATTACCGAACCGCTGGCCGATTGCCTGGCAGGCGTTTTCGGCCGGCCCGGCCTTGTACTGCACGGCGGAACCCCCGTCAAAAAACGGCAGGAAATGGTCGAAGCCTTTCAGCGCGAAGACGGGCCTCCTTTTTTCGTGCTCTCCATCAAAGCCGGCGGCACCGGACTCAACCTCACCGCCGCCTCACACGTCGTCCATTTCGACCGCTGGTGGAACCCGGCCATCGAAAATCAGGCCACCGACCGCGCCTTTCGTATCGGCCAGAAACGCAACGTGCTCGTGCATAAATTCGTCACCTCCGGCACATTGGAGGAGAAAATCGACCGCCTGCTCGCTGAAAAACAAAAAACCGCTGATCAGATTCTTACCGGCGGTGCCGAAAAAGCCCTCACCGAAATGTCCAACGACGAACTCCTCGCCCTGGTGAGCCTCGATCTGGAAAAAGCGGAGACTTCCCAATGAGCTGGAACGACTTTGATGATAACGAATATGAATATGTTTCCGCAGCCGAGCGACGCCGGCGCGCACTTCAGAAAATCGAACAACTGCGTGTGGAAGGCGAAGATATTCAGCCGATCGAGCCGTTTAAAACGCGCGGTATTGCCAAAAGCTTCTGGGGCCGATCGTGGTGCAGGCATCTGGAAAAGTTTTCGGATTATGAAAACCGACTGCCGCGCGGGCGCACCTACGTCCGCAACGGCTCGGTCTGCCATTTAAGGATTGAACCCGAAACTGCAAAGGCCATGGTTGCCGGTTCCGAAATGTACGAACTATCAATCCATATTGAGCCGTTGGCCCCGGAGAAATGGGACGCGATTAAAAATGAATGCAAAGGTAAAATCGGCTCCTTGATTGAACTGCTGCAGGGAAAAATATCCGACGAAATCATGGAAACCGTCACCGATCGCGATACCGGCCTTTTTCCGCATCCCAGCGAAATCCACTTCAACTGTAACTGCCCCGACTGGGCCGATATGTGCAAACACGTGGCGGCCGCGATGTATGGCATCGGCGTTCGGCTGGACTCTGAACCCGAACTGCTCTTTAAACTCCGTGGTGTGCATCATGAAGAGCTGATTGCGGTCGACACCGCCATCGACGATCTTACGGCCGGCAAACGTTCCCGCCGAAGACGGACCCTGAAAACCGAAGATATCGGCAACGTCTTCGGCATTGAGCTGGATGAGGAATAAGCCACGGTTGCTTTGCCTTCAACGCCAATTTCTGCAATACATTTGCCCCATGAACGGACTATTTATCACCGGAACGGATACGGATATCGGAAAAACCGCACTCAGCGCTCTGCTCCTCGCCGAACTGCGCCGACGCGGCACCAACGCCGCCCCCATGAAACCGGCTCAGACGGGCTGTGCCCTGAAACCGGAAGATACCAATGACCCTGAATTTCAAGTTTCCGGTTTCAAGCCTCCGGTTTCATCGCGCTCTGTTCCCGATCTCGACTACTCGCTTTCAATGGCTTCGATGACGGTTTCCGGGGAAGATTACGCCAACATGGCGCCCTATACCTTCGAGCCCGCCTGCTCACCGCATCTCGCCGCAAAAATGGCCGGAATAGAAATCGAGTTGGCCGAAATCGTGATTGCCGCGCGTACACTCGCTTCCGAATACGAGTTTGTGATTGCGGAAGGTGCCGGCGGAATCATGGTTCCTCTCAATTCCCGCGAAACCATGCTCGATCTGATGCAGGCCCTGAAACTGCCCGTTCTGCTCGCTGCCCGTCCAGGCCTAGGAACCATTAACCATACGCTGCTTTCCATCCGGGCCCTGCGCTCAGACGGACTGAATATCGCCGGCGTGGTTTTGATCGCCAGCCAGCCCGGTGAGCCCGGTTTTATCGAAGAAGATAACGCCAATGCCATTACACAATTCGGCAATGTTCCCATCCTCGGGACCATCCCCTACTGCGCCCAGCTCGCAGAAACCAACCCGAAATTCGACAACCTCCCGATCCCCGTCGTCGCCGAAATCGAAAAGATCGTGAATCAATTAGCATTATGACCAATAAAATCTTTCACCCCTACACGACGTTCTCCGCGCTGAGGAATAAACTACCGAATATGGTTCGGGGCGAGGGAATTTATCTTTTCGATGACGACGGCAATAAGTACGTCGATATTGTTTCGAGCTGGTGGGCGTGTGCGCTGGGTCATGGTCATCCGAAAGTGGTGAAAGCCATTCAGGAGCAGACAGCTATTCTGCAACATTCGATTACCGGGAGCCTGACACACCCGAATGTGCTGGCGCTGGCGGAGCGTTTGGCCAACCTGATGCCGACGCCGGATCGGCATACCGTCTTTGCGAGTGATGGGTGTTCAGCAGTGGAGGCGGCGCTCAAAATCGCGATTCAGTATTGGTATAATATCGACCGCCCGGAAAAGACGTGGGTGATCGGAATGGATCAGGGCTATCACGGCGATTCGCTTGGCGCGCTGGGTGCGGGTTTTGTGGACGGATTCCATAAACCCTATGAAAAGGTGGTGCCCCACCCCGCCAAACTTCCGTTTCCAGCAGCTGGCGATTTCGGCCCGAGTCGGCAGGTGATTGAGCGGCACAAAGATAAACTGGCGGCAGTCATTGTTGAGCCGCTCTGTCTGGGTTCGGCCGGAATGAAAATCTATTCAGCGGATTATCTGAAACAACTGGCCGACTGCTGCGCCGAACATGATGTACTGCTGATTATTGACGAAGTGGCGATGGGCTTCGGCCGAACCGGCAAACGCTTTGCGTTTAATCATGCCGGTATTGATCCGGATATCGTTTGCCTTGGAAAAGGCCTGACCGCGGGCTATATGCCGCTGAGTGCCGCCGTGGTGAAAGATTCAATTTACAGTACCTTCACCGATGAAGGCGAAAAAGACTGCACCTTTTATCATGGCAACACCTATGCCGGGCACCCGATCGGTTGTGCGGCGGCGCTGGCGGCTCTCGATATTTATGAAGCGGAAGGCACGGTGGAACGCGGCGCTGAAATGGCTGAAAAAATGAAGCTGTGGATGCTGCCGCTCGCGGAACTCGATTGCGTGAAAGAGGTGCGGTTTCTCGGCATGATCGGCGTGGTGGAACTCAAGCCTGAAACCAAACCGCTCATTGCGGAAATGAAACAAGCACTCTTCAAACAGGGCTATCTTTTCCGACCGTTGGGAACCATGTTTTATCTGATGCCGCCTCTGGTGATTTCGGACGATGAACTGAAAGCGGCGATTTATGCCCTCCAGCAAACCATCGAGGAGTTTTGCTGACGCATTAGCCCAAAGGGGAGTCAGCACAAGAGGTCAGAATGCTTTTTCCATGATATCGCGGCAGTCTCACCTCGCATCATTCGTCAACACCTCTATATCCATTCGGAAATCATTTTCCGCCAAACACACCCCCGGCGACTCATCTGCCAACGCCCGGCGTATTCAATACGCGGTTTGCGAGTCATGGCCGGAACCCACTCGGGCAATCCAAATACAATGGAGAAAGCATTCTGATCTCCGCAAACCTTCTGCCAAATTTAACATGGTAACCTTCAGCCCGCTCGTACGCTTCGAAAATACCGGGTACGACTACACCATTCTGAATCGTGCGAAGGTGTCTGGCCTCGCGCCTTTTAGGAAAAACGACAGGTCAAACTGAAGTATAACGAAAAGGAGAAATCAAAATGCAGTTCGTTAATAAAAATCTACTAATCGCCATGGCCTTGACCATGGGATCAGCAGGCATTGCGAATGCGGATGTATGGAATGGTGCAGGGGACGGGATCAGCTTCGAAGATGCCCTCAACTGGGATCCTTCCACCAATGCATTCGCCGGCAGTACGCGGGAAATCGATGGAGCATTCACTGTTACCCGTGACACAGATGTCACTGTATCGCGAACGTTTGTTGATGGTGGTGCTACATTGAATATCACAGGAGGCACGCACAGTGACAACCAGTCGGGCAATACCACCCGGAACTTTATTGGGAATACCGGCGCAGGAACTGTCAATCAATCTGGCGGAAACTATAATATCGGCCATATTCTTGCCGTCGGCAGACATGGCACCGGGATCTACAATCTAAGTGGAGGTACGCTGGATATCTCTCGCGGAGGCAATACACTGACCGGAAATCCCAACACATTCGGTGGTAATGCGGGTGGTTCGCTCTCCATCGGATGGGGGAATGGAACCGGACTCATGAATATCACGGGCGGATCATTGGTCACTCGAATCGGCGTTGAAGTCGGTGACAGAGGAACATTCCAGGTTCAGGGTAATGACGCAACGATTGGGATTGGATCGTCAGGAACTCTCGATGGCCACTGGTGGCAGGATGCCGGTGGAGTGCTCAGCATGGGAATCGGCGCGGCGGGAGTATCGACTATTTTGATCGATGATACCGATCAGGCCACTGCTGATCCGTATGCTTATTTCGCGGACGGTTCTGTTTTGGACTTATCCTTCTACGGAACGGAAGCCACTGAAGGAACCTGGACGCTGATGGAACTTGAAAACGGCGATATTGATGATCAGGGCCTGGAGCTTGCTGTCGGTGTTGATTCTTCTGAAGGTGACGGCATCGGCTGGAGCTTTAATGTTGATAATTCCGGAGCCAACGGTTTGCTGACCGCAACCTACGTGATTCCGGAGCCGGCTACATTGGGCCTGGTGGCTGTATTTGGCGGCGCGGTCTTATTTTTACGTCGTCGGTTCATGATCTAAGTAATGTGATTGAAAACCGCTTTTCAGAGCATTCTGAAGGGCGGTTTTATAAATAAATCGTCCGGGACATGCCTCGGACACCGCAGGCCATCCCGGCCTGTTTTGAGCAAACCTTCCGCGTCGCAGCATATCAGGAATTCGCGCCCCCTTCAGATTCGAAGAACTACTGTTCTGTTTAAATTAAAGAAAACCGCGCTCGCCCAGACAACTCGGAGAGAGAGCGGCCTCTACACCTCAGCCGGGAGCCTGCCCGCTGACCAGATTTTGTTTGTTTGCAGGAACCGCCCTGCTAAGCTCTTTTGATCATGATTAAACCAATTTATATTCTGCTTCTTGCAGCATGCTCTATGGCTTCGGCTCAGATCGATTTACCTGACACACGACAGGCCTGGCAGATTCTGGATGCGGACCCGGAAGTACTGGTGAATGCGCAGGGGCTGGCACAGCAGGATCTTTCTGTTCGCGGCGGCGGCTATACCGGAACCGGTATTTCCATCAATGGTTTGCGCCTCAAAAGCCCGTGGTCGGCACACTACAACTCCGAGGTTCCAATGCTTGGAAACCTGCTTTCGGCTCCAACGGTTGGAACCGGTCTGCAGAATATTTCGGGAAATCTGGTGGGTACCGCTAACTTTAATACGCAGCCCATGGCCAAGTCCTCCAAATATGCGGCCGGTGCCGGAACAAAAGATCACTATCAGGCAACGGCTTACGGCCATTCTGAAAATATCGGGGGCATGCTCGAGTGGGAAAAAGCGCGGAAAGTGGATTATGATCCCAATGATTATGAAAGGGTTTCCGCCAGTTTCTTTATGCAGCATATCTCTGACAACTGGATGTTTGATTTTATTACCGCCAGCCAGACGAAGGAATTTGGAGCACAGGGTTATTACGGCGCTCCGGCCGATGTGTATGCCAAACAAAAAATTGATGATGGCTTTCTGATGGCCAGCGCAACCCGGGGCGATTTGGATGATGCCTACTTCAGAGCCACCGCGCTGTATCGCAATTTATGGGATCGCTATGCGGTGCCCTCGCGTCTCTTTCTGGGCGGTGTGACCTCGGAAAATACAGCAATCGCTTTAGAAGGACGCACCATGGAAATTCAGAATATTGCACTGAATTTGCGGGGTGATCTGGAATATGAACAGGTGTACGGCTATATTCCGAGCGAACACCGTACCCGGGGAACCCTTCAGATTTTGCCGGAAGCGCGTTTCGAACGGATTGTCCTGAAGGCCGGAGTGAATTCTGTTTTCCAAACCTCGGAAAGTGCCGAGTTTCTTCCAATGGCTGGAATCGACTGGTTTGTCAGCGATAATGGCCGGTTTTATCTTTCCTACACCGAAACCGAACAGCAGCCGGATTATCAACTGCTGTATGCAAACACGCCGTTCATGGCCGGAAATCCCCTGCTCGAGCAGCAGATCTCAAAAAATTCGGAAATCGGATTTAAACATTTTATTTCGGCCAGCTGTGATTGGCAAATCGGCACATTTTTCCGGACTTTGGAAAATGCGAACGATTGGTTCAATCAAACCGGCGTGGCTGTGGCAACCGGACTGGGCACGTTGAAAACCGCCGGCGTGGACGGAGCCATTCGCTATTATCCCTCTGAAAAACTGGAATTGAGGGCCTACTATCAGTGGCTGCACAAAAACAATGAAATTGAAAACGGGCTGTATGAAACGGACTATCCGGAACACATGCTCAATGTTTCCGCCTATTGGCGCTTTGTTTCCGAACTGGCTGTCGAATTTGCACAAACCACCCGCCTGCAGGCCGAAAATTCCGTACGAACCAGCAGTGATTTTGGCGCCGTGGCATCACTGGGCTTGCATTATGATCCCCGCTTCGCCAAAAATGTGCGCCTATCGTTTCTGGTGGATAATCTCTGGAGCACCAGTTTTCAGTCTGTTCCCGGGCTGAAACCACGCCCGACGAGTATATTCGCCAGTCTGGCCGTCGGATGGTAATGAATTTAGAAGCACAGGGGTGCTCCCCCAAAAAAGGATTTTGAAATGGGTTTTGAAAAAGGTTCACTGAGTTTTCGTATGTATTTCGCCGGACGCGATCTGGGCGTTGAAGATATCGAAAAATTTTCGGCGGCAGCCCTGCCTCCACTGAATACACTGGTTGAAGAGGAAGTCCACGGCTGGGTGGCGGGCCGCCATTTGCTCGACCGCAACATTACCGAAGAAAACGCCTTTCTCGGCGGCTACCTTCGTCTGACCTTGACGCAGGCCAAAAAGACCGTGCCTTCTTCCCTGCTTCAGGCGGAATGCGCGGTGGAGGAAATGGCGGTGATGGAAGCCGAAGACAAAAACTATCTGAATCAGCAGATGCGCTCGGAAATCAAAAAACAGGTCAAGGAGCGTCTCCTCCCGGATATGCCGCCGCAGCTCAAGGGCATCGACTTTGTCTTCGACGAACGCTCACATATGATTTACGCGTCGGCCACTTCTGAAAAACAGGTGGATGCATTCGTGCTGAGCCTGATGCAGACCACCGGTTGCAGCGCAACGCCGGCTGATCCGGAAACAATTGCCGCCAAGGATTCCGGAATCAATGTACAAAACTGGGGCCCGTGCAGCTTCTCCGATGAAATAGAAGACGGTATGGTGGATGGAACTGCTGGACGCGAATTTCTGATGTGGCTCTGGTACTGCTCCGAAAAACGCGGCGGTATTTCCAACATTCCGGACGTTGGAGAAATTGCCTATATGGTTGAAGGTCCGCTGACCTTTGTGATGGAAGGAAAAGGTGCACATGAAATCACCTTGCGCAAAGGCGAACCAATGCTCAGCGCCGAGGCCCGAACGGCGTTGATCAGCGGTAAAAAGCTGAAGAAGGCCAAAGTGCAGTTTGTGCGCGGCGAGGAGGTGTGGGCCTTCACCTTCGATGCCGATGAATTCATTTTCCGAAGCCTGAAACTTCCGCAAACCGAAACGTTCGACCGGGTGGGAAAATTCCAGGAGCGTATGGTTTTTCTCGAAACATTCCGCCAGGCCTTCTTCCACCTTTTCAGCGAGTTCGCCAAAGAACGCAACGAATCCAACGATTGGAAAACCACCAAAGACGAGATGCGCAAGTGGGTCGGCGATCGGCCGACTTCCGCTTAACCCCAACCCTCCGAACGCCATGTTTTTTAAACATAAAAAGGCAAAAAAAGAAGCGCCAGCAGAGGTGGATATTGCCCTGCTGGGCGAGCATTTCTATTCCATTCGCATCACCATTCTTGAAATCCGAAATTTCAAGGAAAAGATTATTTTACCCACCCCAACCCATAAGGTCCGTAAAAAAATCGATATCGAAGAGGCATGGCCGAATTGCCGGAATTTGTTTATCGAAATTTTTAATATACTGAATGAAGTTGGTGAACGGTTTCAGGTTGAACAAGGCGGTTTTTATGAAAACAGCCTGTTTACTGAAGCTCTCGATGCCTTCCTGGATCAACTCGCAACCATTCTTTTCGGAATTGCCGATGCTCTCGGCACGGGACGTTACACCGATCAAGAACTGATCGATATTGACGCCCGGATCCTGCAAATCCAGCACGGTGCGAACCGGCTGTTAAAATACGTCAAAACGGATTTCACCTATTCCGCATAACGGGCTCAGCGAGCCAATTCCTTTTTCAGCAGCCGGATGAATTTTTCGGCAGGTTTATGCTCGGCCCCCATCATACAGGCCTGAATCCAGTTTCGTTCGAGCAGATAACGACTGCGGTAGCTGATGAGTACACCTTCGTTTTTCAATGCATCTCCGATCGAAATGGAGGAGTGTATTTCGGGAAGAGCAATGGTGACGACGGCAGGCATCGCACAGGCATCAGGAGCAAGAATCGGCGCATCGATTTCGGCCAGCTTACGGCGAATACTTTTCGACCAATCGCGGACATCTTCAAAGCGTTTCGGCCAGTCATGCGACTGCAGAGCCGCAAGCAGGGCATACACCAGATTCGACTGGATGGTGAACGGAATGCCGTCATGCTCCTGATAGATTCCCAAATCGAGTATGCAGGGCAGATCATCGGGAGCGGGTTCAAAATCGTGGTTATGAAAAACCATACTGAGCCCGGAGATGGAAGCCAGCCCTTTTCCACTGGTTCCGGAAGCCAGATAAACCCCGGACAGATCGACCGGCACTGTGCCGAGCGAACTGATGCAATCCAGGCAGACCTTGATGCCTCGCGGCTTGCAGATTTCCTGAATCATCTCGATATCGTTCAACACGCCGGTGGAAGTTTCGCAATGCGTTCCCCAAATCCAGTCAATCTCCGGATGGTCGTTAAGGACTTTTTCGATTTCCGAACGCTGGAACGTCTGTCCTTCCGGAATTTCCAACGTATGGAAAAACAGTTTGGCTCCATTGGCATTTTTTGCCAATCGCCGGCCGAATTCACCGCTCACTAAAATGAGGCCGGTGCTGCAAAGTAATGAAAGCTGTCCCGCAACAGCATCGTTGGCGAGTGTTCCGGGGCCCATCAGAATCTGAACCTGCCTGGCCTGCGAGAGATCGCAGAGCAATTTCCGAACAGTCTGGAAATCTTTCATAAACTGATCGGAACGGTGGGAGCAGGGCTTCTCTTTATAAACCTCCTGCACCTGCCGGGCGAAATCGACCGGTCCCGGTAGAAAATTGAACAGCACCGTATCGTCGTTTGCCAGTTTGGGGGCATTCTTTGCAAATGACCGGGAGCGATCCTGCAAATGCCGATAGGCCTCCATGGAGGCATACATCGGCTGGTATTCTGCGCCTTCGGTTCCAACCAATGGCCCGAATGGAGTAAAGCCCAGATATTTATAGAGTTTGATCTGACGAACCGTTCCGGAAATGACGAACATATCGCAGCATTGGCCGTCTGCATATTCAGTGAGCAACGCAATCAGCCCCTGTGTTATTCGGGTGTAGCGATAGGCATCCTCCACAGCCAACAGCCGGATTTCGCAAATTTTGCGGGCAGCCGGAAGATAGGCATCGAGGTTTTCGAGTTTACTATCCAGAGAAAAGGGGCGCTGGTCGCGATAGGCAATCATACCCGCGAGCTCTTTTGTCTCCTCATTCACACAGATGATGTACGTATTCTGTTCGTGGAATTTATCCACCAGTCTTCGTTCCTGATTGATCGCATGCTGAGGAATTTCTTCAACAAAGGTTTTATAGTTCAGCGCATGAATGGCCTCCAGTTCCCAATCCTGGTCTGCCACTTTAAAGATGAATCCGTCCAGTAACCCCATTTATGCCTCCCCTTGAGGTGCAACCTCTGCAAATGCTTTGCGAAGACGTTCTCGATGAGCAAATAAAATGATGACCGATGCCCCCGCAAGCGCAGCCACCGTATAGCCGGGAAATTTAAGAGCCCAGGCCACCAGAGGCAGCAGAAGAAATGCGGACAGACCACTGAGAATGAACCCGCGCCGAAAGATCATCATGCCCAGTGTGATGACCAAAAGAATCAGTGCCAGTTCAGGACTGTATGCACTATAGGAACCAATGGCGGTTGCAATGCCCCGGCCACCCCGAAACTGCAAAAACAACGGCCAGATATGACCGGCAATGACCGCCACAAGCACCAGCGAAACAACAGGCTCGGCAATCGCGAACTGGCGGGCCAACAGAATCGCAATACTCCCTTTCAGCGCGTCCCCCGTCAGCGTGATTATGAATCCGGGTTTACCGAGAATCCGCCCGACGTTACGCGCTCCGACCCCTCCGCTCCCCAACTCACGAATATCCTGCCCGGTTTTAAAGCGAATGAGATAATACCCGGTGCAGATTCCCCCCAGCAGATAGGCGATAATAATGCAGATGATGTCTCTGCCTGTCATATAACACTCCCCATTAGTGTAGTGGCATAGTGTTAAAACAGTAACAGGATTCAAATGCTTTTCAACTGCAATTCATTCAACGCAGAAAAAATACCTAAGAACCCCCAAGGATTGTAAAAATCAGGAGAGATTATAGCGGCCCGGGGCCATGATACCGTTCGGATCGAGTGCCTTTTTCAGATTGTGCACGGTCTGCCAGAAGGAATCATTTTCGTGAACCACCTGATGCATGGAATTAATACCAACGCGATAAGGAGGAAAGCCCTGCTCCATATAGCGACGCTCCATTTCCTGGATGCATTCGAGTGCTTTGCCGACCTGCTCCGTGTTGCGTCGATCAAACGCGAGGCTCACAACACCTTCCATGGCTTTCCCATCCATCAGGTTCACCGTAATGGCCGCCTCGAAACCATAGCGCGCAAACGTATCGCGTGTATCTTTCACCGCGTCGAGCACAATGCTTCCAATGGCTGGAAAAATCGGGAGGCAGAACATGATACCGCTATCAGAATGGTCGGGGTTCGGGTGATCCAGCCGTTGGAAGTCGCCGGCCGCCCAATAGACCGATTTCAGCGATTGATCGGTCGTATCGCCACGTGTGAAACCATACACCGGTTTGATGGCGCTAAGCATCATCAGCTGTTTTTTACACGCAGGAATGAAAGATAGCGTATTCAACCATTTTTCGGCCCGTTCCAGCGTTGCATCGTTCAGAAAGAGCGTTTTGGAAAATCCTGAGACCGCTTTATGAATTTCACGCTTCGCCAGTTTAAGCTGGGCCTTGGTCCCGAGCACCCCGATGGCCGCACTCCAAGGACCGAATCCGCCATCCTCCAACATCTGGACAGCTTTGTTCCGCGTGGCTTCTCCTGCTGGAGCACCACCTAAAACCAACTGTTCATAAAGCAATGGCGCCAATGTGATATACGAACGCTCGCGGTTCCCGATATGCGCAATGGTGGTATAAACCCCGCGATCGCGCAGTTTTTTCAGAGCGTCGATTAATCCGGGTAATTTATTTTCATCGTCAATTTTTACAATGGCGGACATCTGCGCTTCGGGCTTCGGCATCAGATCAACGCAGGCCGAAGTCACGATCCCGAAATTTCCCTGCTGAAAGAGGCCGTCGAGCGAAGGGCCGATGCCATGCGGATATAGATTTTTTGTCCGGGCATTGGAAAAATGGCCGAAACCGGTTTGAATGGTTTCTCCATTGCCGAGCACCACTTCCATATTGGAGATGCCGTCAGCGCGGGAATCGAAATAGCCCACCCCCCGATCCATGGCATTGCCGATCAGGCTGGTGCAGGAGGTTGAGCCCGTCACATTGAGCATTAAGGGCAGTTTTTTTTCCTGAAGGTATTCGATCAGCTGCCGCTGCGTCACCCCGGGTTCCACCACGGCATAATGAAATGGTTCGCTGACTTCCAGAATGCGGTTCATTCCGGAAAGATCCACCACCGCAGCTCCGTCCTGAACCGGAAGGCGCGAACCCATTCCCCATTGTTTGCCCTGGCTGATGGGATAAAGTGAAATCCGGTGCTCATTGGCAACGGCAACGATTCGCTGTACCTGTTCGAGAGAAACCGGTTTGAGGACAGCCACAATTTCGCGCGTCGAGGCGCACGTACTTTGCGTGTATTCTTCCAGAGTCTGGAAATCGGAAAAAACTGATTCCGGCCCGACCTCCCGCTTCCAAGCTTCGATGGCGGCCAGTGCTGCAGGCGTATGGTTCATTTTAAAGATCAGGCCCCTACAAGCGATTCAGGACTCGAAAAATAACCTAATGCCGTATGGGCCTGAGGAATGTGCAGCGTTGCAACCGATCCCTCGCCAACCCGACTTTCAAACTGCAAAGAGCCCCGGTGTTCCTCAATCACCTTTTTCGTGATGAACAATCCCAGACCAGCTCCCTTATCGATGGTGGCGGTACTATCAAAGGGCTCAAAAATCCAGCGCAGCCGCTGCGTATCAATACCGCAACCGTTGTCTTTCACCTTCACGTGAATATCGGTGTTGGACATGGTGAAGAGGACTGTAATACAGGGCGAGGACTGACGGTCCAGCGCCGTAACCGCATTATCAATCAGATTCTGCAGCGCCCGTTTCACCTGTAACCGTTCGCCCAGCATTTCATACTGGTCTTCAATACCATCCACCTGAATGGAAAATGCGATATCCGAGTGCGCTGCGGCATCCCGAAAGCAATCGTTCATCAGTTTCGGAAGATTCAGGCGCTGCATTTGCGAAAAGTCGAAACGCCCCAGAGCCCGCCAGGATTCCACCAGCTCGGCGCAGCGTTCAACATTGCGCTCAATCTGCCCCAGATATTCATTCATTTCTTCCGAAGTCGATTCCTGCTTTTCCTTTAACTCATAGTTCAGCAAATCGAGATATCCGCGAATGATTGTTAGCGGATTTCGCAGATCACGAACCAGCTCCGAAGAGGCCGCCCCAAGCGAAGTCAGCTTATTGGTTTTGCCCACTTCGCGACTGAGCGACTGCGTCATTTTATTCAACTCTTCCTGCGCCTGTTTTTTACGGGAATGCAGGCGGGTGCGATCAACATATTTTTTGACCACTTCCTGAATATCATCAGTATCAAATGGTTTTTGGAGATAATCATTGGCTCCGAAACGGATGGCCTGCTGGGCGGTTTCAAGATCGCCATAACCGGTCAGCATGACGATGGATACGGATTGATTGATTTCACGAATTTCCTGAAGCCCTTCAATTCCGCTTTTTTCGGGCATGCGAATATCCATGATAATCAGGTCGGGCTCATTTTCCCGAAGCAGATGAATTCCGGCATCTACCCGATCGGCCAACAGGATTTCATAATCGTACTTCAGAACCATGCGGAGACTTTCGCGCGGTCCGCGCTCATCGTCGATTACCAGAACTCTTCCCAACTTTTCTGTCGTTTCAGCAATCATAGGCATTCCCCTAAAATGAAGTCGAGTATGACAGACCGATCAGGTTGGAATCAATATCATAAGTCCCACCTTTTTGATCTGCCAACTCATCATAAATACTGTACGTGTATGCAACATCAAGTCGGCTCATACCAAACGTATAGCCAAGTCCGAAACTGAGAGCCTGACGATCTGCATCAGGCAACAAAGGTGTCAACGTTGACGATGGAATCGGAGACGGCAAATAGGCATAACCGGCGCGCAAAACAAAGGAATCGGTAATATCCCAGCTTCCGCCGATCCCAAACGTGAAGGTATCATCCCAGTTGTTCGGTGCATTCAGTGGGGTTCCACCGGCATCTACGCTTTGGCTTTCATTCAACGACCATTGCAACCATTCCGCCAAGGCCTCGATTTTAAACTTTTCAGCAAACTGCACGCCATAACCTAATCCGACGATATTCGGATACTGGAGGGATGTTTCAAAATTTCCATTGTTTGGAAGGGGTGACGAAAAATCCCCTTTATATTCCATTTCAACCTCGCTGCGATAGGTTAATGCCACGCGTTGAGCCTCCGTCGGCAACCAGGTAATACCTATATTTGCACCCAAACCAAAGGCATCCCCCTCTCCGGTCGCATTATATAGCGGTGCAGGAGGAGCGCCCGAGGCACCAACCGCGTCTAATTCAAGCGTTGAATAATAAATATCTACACCGACCCCAATAGAAAGATAATCGTTCACCTTGAATGCAACCGTCGGATTAAAGTCCAACATCATTACACTTGCTTCATAAATCACGGGTTTCGGTCCTGCGATTAGCTTTTCAAAATCGGATTCATTCCAGGCCAAACCCTGCCCGTATGGAGTGGTAATCCCTAATCCCACTGAAAGCCCCTTGTCCCCAATGGGCTGCGAATAATAGATATTGGGGAGCACATTCCAATCTCCGGAAGAATCAAACGAAGTTGCCGGCGCAGGGAAGTACGTATTATCTGTCTGAGCAAATGTTGTAGAAATAACCACCGATTTATTCGTTTGAAAGGCCAGGTTGGCCGGGTTATAGGAGATGGCCGACGCATCATTCACCCAAACTGAGTTTACTCCGGATTTAGCAATTCCTTCTGCTGTAGGGGGCGGGTTGCGATAGCCATCTCCAACTGCGGCCTGCGCCAACACCAATCCTGCACCCAACAGCATTGGGAGTTGTTTAAAATTTGTATTCATTCTGCCCCTCTTAATATTGAATATAACTAAGCCGCAAAATGTAGCAATTGATATGCCAGTCGTCAGTAAGTTTTTTACCTACAGGTTGTGCAATAATTCTTGATATATACAACATATTGATATTTAGTGTACAAAATTGTACATCGACATGCCAAATAAAGTACAGTCTCGCACTTAATGACACTCAACCGCCTGCATGCTAAAGAGTTGTGAAATAGGTAACCAAGGGGAAATAGGTACGTGTTCGGAAGAAACAGAGTAGTCATCACTGGAGTGGGCGTTCTCGCCGCCAATGGAATCGGGAAAGATGCCTTCTGGAACTCCCTCCTCGCCGGCGAATCGGGCATTGGACCAATCACACAATTCGACGCAAGTGAATTGCCATGGAGAATCGCTGGTGAAATCCCTGATTTTGTACCCGAACAGTACATCGAGAAACACTTTAAACCCAAGCGGCAAAGCAGAAACACCCAAATAGCAGCAGCTGCCACTCAGCTTGCATTAACTGATGCAGACCTAGACCGCGCTAGACTATCGCGAACCCAGCCCCTTCCTATTGTTGTTGGTATAAGCCTTGGAGGCCTCGATTTAGTCGAACAGCATACAAGACGGTTAATTGAACGAGGCATAACGAAAGGGCTGCCAACCGTTTCCGCTTGCGTACATGTAATTGCACCAAGTTTCATTAGTAGCATACTCGGAGTAGAAACCCGTATCAATGTCATATCAAATAGCTGTGCCGGCGGTTTAGATGCGATCGCCGATGCAGCAGAATTAATACGCAAGGGAGTACACGACGTTGCACTCGCCGGCGGTACCGATGCAGTAATCATTCCCTCCGTTGTAACAGGACTAGGCTACGCAGGGATGTTGTCCACAGAGAATGATCACCCCTCAACAGTAAGCCGACCTTTTGACCTTAAACGGTCTGGAGGAATAATCTCTGAAGGATCCGGCATGCTAGTTCTAGAATCTCTAGAACATGCTTTGGTTCGAGGCGCAACACCTTATGCCGAAATCATTGGGTATGGATCAGCGAATAATGTCAACAGCTCGCCATCTACTGGGCTGGAAAGTGCCATGAACCAAGCTCTAAGCAATGCCGGAATTATGCCATCAGAAATTGATCACATTAACGCTCATGGCTCCAGCGACATCCATTTAGATATAGCCGAAACAAGAGCGATAAGGGCAGTTTTTAAAAATTCAACCGATCAAATATCTGTTACTTCAGTAAAAGGAGCAACAGGAAATCCATTATCTGCCGGAGGCCCAATACAGACAATCGCAGCGGCAATGACTCTTTTAAACGGAACCATCCCTCATATCACGAATTATACCTCCCCGGATCCGTCTTGTGATTTAAACTTCGTTACCAAAAACAACCTGATGAACAATACAAACTATACCCTAATCAACAGCCATGGAACTGGTGGCGTAAACAGCTCATTATTACTAAAGAAATTCCCCTGAAATGATTCTTTTATCAGCAATCATATTATTTGCTTTAACAGCAAATATCGGCCTAGGAATAACCGTATATTTTACGAACCGACATCGTAAAGCGAATCAAGCATTTTTAATATCTTCCACTTTCATGTTTTTGTGGTTATGCGCGAACCTGCTGATCCTACATTCAACAACAGAGTCTGAAGCCATAACTAATATAAATATTGCGTCAGCTTTGTCGGCTTGCCTCCCGACATCCTTCCAATTGTTGCGCTTAGCCATTACTTTCCCTTCCGATAGTTTTCATAAACTAGTTTACAAGAACAGAAAACAGATTGCATTCAATGCCATTGCAATAGCTGTTTGCTTTATTCCTGGATTTACCGACTCAGTAGACTTTTCAGAATCACAGACATCCATCAATTTGGCTAAACCAGACTATGGAGCCCCATTTATAATATTTTTATTTTACATGCTGGGCTCCATCTTAATTCTTGCTTTAAATGTCTACTATGACAGGAAGCGCTTAACAGGCAGTAAGCGGCTTGAATTAGACTTTCTTATCTTTGCCAGCCTTTCAGGATTAATTGTCGGCATCTTTCTGGGTACTATTTTTGGGCTTATTACTCAATCTGCTAATTCTGTTCCAATCGCAAACGCTGCCAGTGTACTGACAGTATCGGGCATTGTTGCTTACGGAATCTCCGTGCACAAAATACTAACTGTTTCCTTTTTACTGAGAAAGATATTTGCATATACCCTTCTAATTTTTATCTTAAGCACCATTTATTACATCACTTTATCATCTGCAACTTACCTTTGCAGATTAATGGCCATTCCTTCAGAATTACCACCTCATCTTCTCACCACATTGGTAGTAGCTTTTGCAATGCTACCCGTACGGCAGAGAATGTTTAAGGCCACAGAAATACTATTTGGAACATCCGGGGTGTTTGACATTAAAGCAACCGTAAGAAAGGCCGATGAAATTTTTCAATCTGTAACAACCATTGATGCTCTTATGTCACAATTTTCCGCCCTCTTAGAAGAAACCTTAAATGCTGAAAATGTTACAATACTAACAGCGGATTCATCCAAATTCTCAGAGTCATATTCCTCAGGAACTTCGACTAAAAGTCTTAAGTATTCCCATACTGACCCATTAGTACAAATTTTAGAAAAAACACATGAACCCACGAGTATTGATAGCTTAGTCCGAATGCGGCAAACTCAGTTCAATAAAGATATAATCGACCAACTACAAAAAGATAACGTAACCATTGCTACTGGTATTTTTACTAAATCTAAGATTAGAGGAATCGTATTATTTGGGGCGCGAAAAAAGGGAAAAATATACGATAAAACCGAACAGGACGCCCTGCAGATCCTGTGCAATCAGTTTTCAGTTGCCCTGGAGAATGCAGAGCTGTACACCAAAATGCAGGACAGCAAGATTCAGAATGAAATCATGCTCGATCAAATGGTCAGCGGGATTGTTGTGGCCAACCCGGAACGCGAGGTTACGTTATTCAATCATGAGGCGCAGCGCATTACCGGTCTTAAAGAAAGCACGGCCGTGGGCCAGAGCATTGAGGTTCTTCCCCGGGAAATTCATCTGGCATTAACGGTCACACTGGAAAACCAGCAGGGTATTAAGAATATTGATGCAACGCTTCTGCCGGATGAAGATTCAGAAACAAGCCCCAAACATATCCGAATGGGATCCGCCTTTCTTTACGGCCATGATGGAAAACCAATGGGTGCCCTCCTCGTTTTCACTGATATAACCGAATTTAAAAGTCTCGAAGAACAGGTGCGCCGGACCGACCAACTTTCCAGCGTCGGCACATTGGCGGCCGGCATGGCACATGAAATAAAAAACCCATTGGTAACCATTAAAACCTTCACGCAATTACTTCCAAAGCGGTATGCCGATGATGATTTCCGAAATGATTTTGCCTCATTAGTTGCGCACGAGGTTGACCGCATTGACGGAATCGTAAATGAACTGCTGAGCTTTTCAAAACCTGCTCAGCCTCATCTGATTCCGATGAATGTTCAAGAAACCATCGACCAGGCTCTTAAATTGATTCACGAACAGCTGGCCCAGAAGAATATTCAACTGCAGAACAAATGCCGCGCTGAACACACCGAAATCTTCGGAGATGCCAAACTGCTCTCTCAGGCATTAATCAACCTTAACCTGAACGCCATTGAATCCATCGCGGAAAGCGGCACCATCACGGTTGGCACCCTCAATTGCACACACCGTTTTGCCAACGGAGACTCGCCCGAAAAGGCGATCACCCGCAAATGTATCCGAATTCAGATTTCGGACACCGGAAAAGGCATTGAACGGGAAAATCTCCAGAAAATATTTGATCCATTCTACACCAATAAAAGCGAAGGTACCGGCATGGGGCTGTCTGTCGCCCACGGAATCATCACCGAACACCACGGAGTCATAGAAGTAGAAAGTCAACCCGGGCGCGGCACCTCGTTCTACCTTTACATCCCATTGCTGGAACATGGAGTTAAATCATGAGAACACTCCCCTCCAGTCTGCTTTACTCCCGCGATGAAGAACTAACATCCCGGTTAACTCGCATTTCCGCTTCAATCGCGGCTGTGAAACCCGTTGCCCAATACGCAGACCTGGAACAATCATTAACTTATTTTGGCGACACCGTTCTATTGGCCGATCTACGGGCACCCAACTGCCTGGACGTCATCTCCACCCTCAACCGGGAACGCCCTGGCACCGTCATCATTGTGCTGGGCACGGAACGTTCCGATCCCATGCTCGCCGCAGAAATGCTCGAGCCCTATGCCGCCTGCTCGCTCGAACCCGATCACCGCGAATTCCAGGCTCTGCTGAAACAGGCCGTCGAATGTCTCGGACTGCGGCAACGCAACCGGATTCTTCAGGAAGAACTCCAAACCCTGAATGCGCGGAAAACAGATTACCGCCCTGAACCCCGAACCCTGTTTTCCGCCCCCCTGCAGAACTTTTCAAAAGCACAGCGTAATTTCGACAATGTCGAGCTGCTCTTCGAAAGCGTCGTTGAAGGACTGGTTGCCACCGCCCGCGTTTCCCGCGCCGGGATTTTCATTCAGCAGAACCCGCACTCCGACTATATTTTTCAGGCGGGAACCCGCTGCCTCTCGGCCACCGAGAAGCTGACCATTCAACCCGGAAATACATTCGTTCAATGGCTGGAAATGAACACCCACCTCATTTCCCGTAAAACCCTTGAAAACATTGTCGATCCGCAGGAACGCGCCATGCTCAAACAGATGCTCGATTCCCTCGGTGCGGAAATCATTATTCCGCTCTATGCCAGCGGTTCGATCAAAGGCTGGATTTTTGTCGGCCAACGCTCCACCGGCATTCCGTTCGATGTCGCCGACCTTGAAGACCTGACCGGCCTCGCCGACCACATCTCCACCACCCTCGAAAAAGCATTTCAATACGAAGAAACGGCCCTGCAGAAAGCGCTTGCGGAAACTGTACTCCACTCGATTCCCTTCGGCATCATCGCCTGCGATGAAAATGCCACAGTCCGCTGGTTCAACTCCACCGCCCGCGAAATTCTCCAACCACAGGAAGCCACCGTTATTGGCGAACGGGTTGAAGTGCTTGGAAGCCGCATTGCCGACCTTTTCAGAAGAACGGTTGAGAGCCAGACCGTCCTGAAAGAGCGCGAATGGACCGATTCCCGTACAAAACTGACGCTGTCCGCGGAAGTCCGCTGCCTCACCGATAACAATCAATGCGTCGGCGCCATGATGATGCTGCGGGATATTACCGGGGCGAAACTGCTGCAGGAAAAAGAAGAACAGGTCGAACGTGCTGCCTTCTGGAATGAGCTCGCATCCAGCATGAGCCACGAAATACGCAACCCGCTCGTTGCCATTAAAACCTTCTCACAACTGTTGCCGAAACGGTTCGAAGATCCCGACTTCCGCGCCGAGTTCAGCGAGCAGGTCACCCTCGAAGTTGACCGCCTGAACCAGATAATCGACAAAATCAACGAATTTGCGAATCCGCCGAAACCCATTCTCCACCCGATAGACGTTCGCAAACCGATCGAATTTGCCGTCACCCGAATTCAGAATGAGCTCGCACACGAAAACCTTAAAATCCATTTATCCGCCGACGACACCAACCTGCTTGTGAATGGCGATGCCGCCTCCCTCGAAGAGTGCATTTATCACCTGATCAAAAACTCCGCCGAAAATCTGGCCAATAAACCCGGTTCACGGATAAACATTTCCGTCAAAGGGCGTTCCCCGGATAAAGAACTCGGAAGCATCTACATCATGGTCACCGACAACGGCAGCGGAATTGAAGAACCTTTGCGAAACAAAGTGTACTCCCCCTTCATCACCGTCAAAGCGCTGGGCTTCGGCCTCGGATTGCCCATCGCAAAACGCACCGTCATCGACCACAACGGGCAGATCGACATCGATACCAGTTCCGGCGGAACTTCCGTATCCATTGTTCTTCCCGCTCTGGAGGAACAGTCGTGAATCAATCCGAAAAGTTCCAACCCTTGGAAAACCCGATCATTCTCGAAGAAGCCGTCGGCAACTTTGAACGCCGGCTGATCATCCAGGCCCTGGAAAAATGCAACGGCGTCCAGACCCGCGCGGCACAGCACCTCGGCACCACCCGCCGCATTCTACGCTATCGTATGGACAAACTCGGCATTCAGCCGGCTCAGAAACAACGCTAACCCTGTTCTTGCCAAACCCTCCCGAAGATTTAAAATGAGCATCTTCAAAAAAGGAGGACCCCATGAATAACCTGCTTGTTGCAGTCGACTTTTCGAAATCCACCGATGCCGTCCTGACCGAAGCCGTGAAGCTGGCCACCGCCCTCAAAGCAAAAATATGGATCATGCACGTTACCGCAGACGAAATGCAGGCCATGGCATTCGAAACCACCCAATTCACCGGCTATGCTCCCGAAACCATCACCATGCCCGGCGACATTCAGCTTACCCGCGATATCAGCGCAGAAGAAATCAAACGCGAACACCGCGAACTGCTCGGCATCTCTTCCAGACTCCGGGAAAAAGGCCTCGACACACAGGCCCTCCTGCTTAAAGGAATACCCGCAGACTTGATCGTGGAAAAAGCCAAGGAGTTAAATGCCGACATGATCATACTTGGCTCTCACGGCCACGGACTTTTCCACAAAGCCCTTTTGGGCAGCGTTTCCGAATCCATTCTCCGCCGCGCCCATTGCAATGTGCTCGTGGTCCCCTCCTCCCGGAAATAAGTCAAATCCCGCAATAAACTGTCCAAATGGGCTATATTCAAATCGTTTCTATACTGGTTATATGTAGAACACGCGGCACCACTGCCGCGTTATTTTTTTAAAAGGCATCCTATGCACGAAGACATCATCAAAATGAATGAACGCTATCAGGCCGAAAGCGAAATCCTCCAGAAGGTGCGCAATGAGGTCGGAAAAGTGATCATCGGTCAGGAAGACCTGATCGATGCCCTGCTGCTCGCACTGCTCTGCAACGGCCACGTGCTGATTGAAGGCATTCCCGGACTGGCCAAAACGCTGGCAGTCACCACCCTCGCCCAGACGCTGCATGCCGGATTCAACCGCATCCAGTTCACCCCCGACCTCCTGCCCGGCGATCTGCTCGGCACCATGATGTATAATCCGGGGACCAACGAATTCACCCCCCACTTAGGTCCGATTTTTGCCAATATCATCCTGGCCGACGAAATCAACCGCTCCCCCGCCAAAGTACAGAGTGCCCTGCTCGAAGCCATGCAGGAACATCAGGTTTCCATTGGCGATCAAACCTACAAACTCGATGAACCCTTTCTGGTGCTCGCCACCCAGAACCCGGTCGAACAGGAAGGGACCTACCATCTGCCCGAGGCTCAGGTCGACCGCTTCATGTTCAAACTCGATGTCGTGTATCCCACGAAAGACGAAGAGCACCGCATCCTCAAACGCATGGGAAAAACCAACGTTAAAATCGACATCCAGCCTGTCATCGAAATCGATGATATCAACCGGTTGCGCAAAATGGTCGATGAGGTGTTCATGGATGAAAAAATCGAGCACTACATTCTCGACCTCGTTCAGGCGACCCGCAATCCGGCGAAGTATGGCGTCGATTGTGCCGACATGATTCGCTACGGCGCCTCTCCCCGTGCCACGATTTTCCTCGCCGTGGCCTCACGCGGCCGCGCCATGCTCAATGGCCGCGGCTATGTGGTTCCGCAGGATGTAAAAGACGTCGCGCTCGATGTCCTTCGCCACCGTGTTCTGCTCACCTACGAAGCCGCTGCGGAAGAAAAAAATTCCGAAGACATCCTCCGCCAGATTCTCGACACCGTTGAAGTGCCGTAATAATGAAGAATGCAGATTTAAGAATGAAGAATTTTGGGTCTGCGACGCTTCAAGCAGGAGGTCTCATGAAAGGTGATGAACTGAAGGAACGAACAAAGACATTCGTTCTGAGAATCATGAAGCTCGTTGATGCACCGCCCAACACGATTGCTGGACGGACTATTGCCAACCAAATCATGCGTTTTGGCTCATCGGTTGGAGCAAACTACCGCGCTGCCTGCCGAGCGCGTTCGAATAAGGGGTGCGGGGAATTCCCCGCCCGCAATTCTTCATTCTAAAATCTTAAATCTTAATTCCAATGCCGTCTAAAAAAGATAAAGAGCTCCTCAAAAAGGTCCGCCAGATCGACATTAAAAGTCGTAAGGTGGTCACCGAGCTATTGGGCGGCGAATATAAAAGCGTTTTCAAGGGCCGCGGCATGGAATTCGATGAAGTCCGCGAATATATGCCCGGCGACGAAGTCCGCACGATCGACTGGAATGTAACCGCCCGCACCGGGAAACCGTTCGTAAAACGCTTTATCGAAGAACGGGAACAGGCCCTCTTTTTCCTCGTCGATATGTCCGCCTCCGGCACATTCGGCTCTTCCGGAAAAACGAAAAACGAGGTCGCTGCCGAGCTCTGCGGACTGCTTGCCTTTTCCGCCATAAAAAACAGCGATAAAGTCGGGCTGATTATTTTCACCGATGAAATCGAACTGTTCATTCCGCCGGACAAAGGGCAGATCCACGTCCTGCACATCATCCGCGAAATACTCGGCTTCCAACCGAAACGAACAGGGACCTCCATCACGTGCGCCCTCGACTACCTCCGTAAGATGGTCAAAAATAAATGCGTCACCTTTCTCATTTCCGACTTCCTGGATTCGGGCTATGAAAAGCAGCTCAAGCTCGCCGCCATTCACTACGATCTGATCGCCATAACCATCTCCGATCCGCGCGAACTCGAGCTGCCCAACGCCGGGCTGGTTGAGCTCACCGATGCCGAAAGCGGCGAACAGATCCTCGTCGACACCGCAAGTGCGGTTGCCCGGAAAAACTTCAGCACCGCCGCCAAAGCCCGCGGCCTTGAACTGAAGGCGGCCCTCAGCCGGTTGAATATCGACCAGATTTCTGTTCGCACCGACCGCGACTACACCCCCGATCTTATCCGATTTTTCCAAAGCCGAGGACAAAGGCAAACGCTGTGAAGACTTTCGGCCCCATACTCCTCATCACGGCCCTCCTCTTTTCGGCCTGTTCTCCCAAACCCGAAAAGCAGCACACGGCATTTTCCGAACCGGTCTATTCAAAACAATACCGGCACGGTACGGCCACCGTCATTCTCTCCCTCAGCGAAACCAATATTCCCGTCGCCGGACAAATCCGCATGATGCTCGATGTCCACACTCCACCAAACACCGAGATTTCGGTTCCAGACCTTGGAAGTTTCATCGATTCGTTCCGCGTGGCCGACGGCTACGCGGAACCGTTGCAAAGCCTGCCTAACGGCAAACAGCTCTACCGCCGGGTCTGGCAGCTTAATCCCGGCCCCGCCGGAGACTGTATTTTCCAACCACTGGAAATCATAGCCGGGGCCGATTCTGTTCAAACCGAACCCATCCGCATTCACGTTGAATCCATCCTGCCCGACGGATTTGACGCCCTTGAAATTAAAGACATCGCTGCCCCCGTTGAATTACTGCCCGAACAGAAAAAAACGCGGCACACCGTCTATACCGCACTCGGCATTCTACTGGCCCTGCTTCTCATCCCCTTCATTTTCCGCCGAAAACGACCCAAGCCTGAAATCGTTTTACTCCCCCACGAAATTGCACTCCAATCCCTGGAAAACCTCCCGGAAGATCCCATCGAAAGAATTCACGAACTCAACCGCATCCTCCGCCTTTTTTGCGAAGCCCGTTTTCAGGTTCCAACCCTTGGAAAAACCCTGGATGAAATTATTGAAAAACTGCCCAAGCCCATTCTGCTTGGACAACGTTATCCGCTGGAAAAATATTTAACGGCGAGCGATCAGGCCCGCTTTTCCCATGCATTTCCACCCGAATTTTCGGAAGAGATGGAACGCTATATCCGCAAATTCATTCATAAAAACAAGGTAGACCCATGCGACTAGCACTGCCATGGGCCCTGCTGCTTTTACTGCCCCTGCTGAAAATGATCATCGATCATTTTCGGCGGGAAGGCGCACAAGCCCTGCCTTTTTCCACACTGGCCTCGTTCAAAAACGTTCCGGCGACCCAGCGGCAGCGGCTTATGCCCCTGCTTTTCTGGCTGCAGGTTTTTGCGCTGCTCCTCCTGATTCTTGCAATGGCCCGCCCGCAAATTCAGGATATGACTCAGGGGATTCCCAAAGAGGGCGTTGCCATTGAACTGGTGGTGGACATTTCCAGCTCAATGGATATTTCGATGCCGTTTCAGGACACCACGATGAGCCGAATGGAAGTAACCAAAAGTGTCGTCGAACAATTTGCCGCCGAACGGCCGAACGACCTGATCGGCCTCATTTCCTTCGCGCGATACGCCGACACCGTTTGTCCTCTGACCCTCAGCCACGACTCCCTTCTTTTTTATATTCAGGAACTGCAGATTGAATCCCGCCCCAACGAAGACGGCACTGCCTTCGGTGATGCCGTCACACTCGCAGCCGCCCGGTTAAAAACAGCAGAAGAGCGCTATAACGAAATCGATGAAAAAGACACCGGCTACGAAATTAAAAGCAAGGTCATCATTCTGCTGACCGACGGCAACAACAACTGCGGCCGCCATCTGCCCATGGAAGGCGCCGCGCTGGCCGAACACTGGGGCATCCGCCTGCATACCATCGCCATTACTGATCCGCCCGAAATGAAAACCATCCAAACTCCGGAAGGGCCGGTACAGATCGAGGCTGAACCGCTGGTGCAGGAACGCATTCTCGAAAAGATGGCCGAAACCACCGGCGGCATCTACCGCCGCGCCACCGACGAAGCCTCGCTGCGCGATGTCTATGCCGAGATCAACGCCATGGAAACCTCCGAAATTGAAACAGAGCGCTATCACACCTTTAAAGAAATCTTCCAGCCCTTCGCAGCAACCGGCCTGCTGCTGCTCGTCCTCCATACCCTGCTCAGCACAACCTGGTTGAGGAGGATTCCATGATGAACGTAATGAGTAATTCGTATTACGTAATTCTCCACTCAGGGAAATACCATTCAGAGGCGTGTTATGCATTACGTATCACGCATTACGCGGAGGAACTCCGCTGATGCCGATCCATTTCTACAATCCGGGTATGCTCCTTTGGCTGTGGCTGGTTCCTGCGGCCGCGGTACTGTTCATTCGTGCCGCGGTTAAACGCAAAAAAGCGCTGCTTGCCTTCGGCGCAAGCGGACGGGCCATCAGCCGCAAGCGCGAGGCCTTCAGTGCCTGCACCGCCCTTGCATTGATCGTTATCGCATTGGCGCAACCGGCCTGGAACCTGCAGGAACAGCAGCTTCAGGAATCCGGGCGCGATGTGATTTTTCTGCTCGATGTTTCCCGAAGCATGCTCGCCGAAGACATGCATCCGAACCGCCTCGAACATGCAAAAACCGCCATTCTCGACTGCGTCGAAAACCTGAACGGCGACCGCGTGGCACTGGTTCTTTTTGCCGGCTCGGCGGAAGTGCGCTGCCCGCTGACGGTGGACTACGACTATTTCCGTATGGCCCTGCGTCAGGCCTCACCGGACAGCATCGGGGCCGGCGGCACAATGATTGCCCACGCGCTGGACCGAACCGCCGAAAAACTGCTGAGTCCCGATAACGCCGGAATGCAGGATCTGATTCTGATCACGGACGGGGAAGATATGATCCAGGGACTGGATGAAGTCGAAGCCGTCCAACGATTGGAAGACGTCGGCGTGCGCTTTATTGCCATCGGCCTGGGCGACCGGTTGCGCGGCAGTCGTATTGCGCTCGAAGACGAAGAAACCGGCACGCGCGCGTTCATGAAACACGGCAATACGGAAGTCTGGACGAAACTCCAGTCGGAAACGCTTCGCCGCATGACCGAAGCCACGGTGAACGGTATCTATTTCGATGTCGGCAACGGACCGCTGAATCTGGCGCAGATTTACCGCCAGATCATGACGAATGCCCAGCAGGCTTCAACCGATAAACAGGTGATGGAGCGGTATGAAGATCAATTCCATCTTTTCCTCTCCGCTGCCGTCATTCTCCTGCTGATTTCCAACCGTTGGAGGAAGACATCATGATGCACAAAGGTTGGAAGTCCCTCTTCTTCTATACGGCGCTGCTGCTTGCAGCAACGGTTTCGGGCAATCCGAAGAAACTGTTTGCAACAGGAAATAAAGCGTTGGCCGAAGAACGGTTTGAGGATGCGGTGAATGCCTATCAGGAAGCGGCGGCCTATTCATCGGATGCAGCCATTTTTTATAATCTGGGGATTGCTGAATATCGATTGGGGCGTTTTGACGAAGCGGTTTCTTCGTATGAAACCGCCGCCGCGTTGGCCACCACGGAAACCGAACGCAGCCGCAGCTGGTATAACATTGGAAACTGCATGGTGAAAACCGGAGAAGGCCTGCGGGAATCCGATCGGGCGGCGTCCGCCAACTACTATATGCAGGCCGCCTGGTTCTACCGGATGGCGCTCGACTACGATCCTTCCTTCACCGATGCCGCGTATAATCTGGAAGTGGCGCAATTGCTGGCGGTGCAGGTGGAAGAAGAGATTAAAGAGGAGCAGGAAAAAAAACAGCAGGAGAATGAGCTGATTCGCTACATCCGCGAAAAGCTCCAGGAATTGATCGAGCGGCAAACCGCGCTGAAGGAAGCAAAGAACACGGGCGCGCAGCAGGCGGCGCTGGAAAAAGAAACCCGGGAGCTGGCCGAGGTGATGGAACAGTCGGGGCTGCAGGCAGACATCACATTGCCCGATGGAACCACGGTGCCGGGGCCGTTGAAAGAAACCTGGCAGCACACCTTGAAGGCGGCGGAGGCAATGGCGGTTCCGGATCAGCCGACGGCGCTCGCGGAACTGATTGCCGCACTGGGCTCCGCACCGGAAGATCCGGATCAGCAGGATGGCGAGTCGGATGAAGAATCGGAAGATTACGAAGACTATGATATGGAATACGAGGAGTCGGATGAAGATGCGGACATGTATGAAGAAGCAGACCCGTTCGGCGATTTTTCCGAGTACGAAGAGATCCGCGGGGTACCTCCGCCCACACAGACCGAAATGGATATTCTTGCCGAAGAGGTTCGGAATATGGAACGCCGCAAAGAAAAGAAGGCCGGGGAATACAAGGCCGTCGAGAAAGACTGGTAGGATGAAAAAGCTGTTACTATTTTGTGCACTGATCAGCGGGACGGCATACGCCTCCTCCAACTTTTATGCCCAGGCTTCGGCCTCGGAGACCAATGTCTTTCTGGGGCAGGTTTTTAACCTGGACGTCGTTGTTAAGGCCGATGAAAAACCCGGCGTTCCCCCGACAAACTTCAATGCGTTTAATGTTACAACCCTGGTGGATGGACAGAACACCAGCGAAACCAACACCTGGCTCTATCGTTTTGCTTTGCGAGCCACACAGGAAGGCGAGCTTACCATTCCGTCCATATACTTCGGCCAGGCCTATTCCAAGCCGATAACCATTCATGCGCAGAAACCCATCGCCTCTGATCGGATGGAGCTCCGACAGCAAACCGATCTGAAATCGGTCTATGTCGGTGAACCGGTCCTGCTCACCACCACCTGGGATACCACCTATCCGTTTCGCTCCATCAAGGCCGTTGATCTTAATTTCCCGATTTTCAACGATACGCGTTTCCAACGATTGGAACTTTATGAGCCGGAAAAAGAAAAAGGTGCTCAAACCACCGGCCTGCCGGTGCACGGCACGCGTGTGCTTGCCACGCGCAACAGCTATGAAGTCGATGGACAGCAGCATCAGGCCCTGAGCTTCAGCACCCTTCTGATTCCTAAAAAGAGCGGTAAGCTGATCATTGCTCCGGCCTCCCTGCTGTGCGCTGCGGAAAAAGAAAATGAGAACGCCCCGAAAAACCGGCGATCGGCCTTTCAGTATCCTGCCTATTTCGACAACACCTTCTTTGATCAGAATGTCACCGGCGATCAGTGGGTGCGCATTTACACAGAGTCTGAACCGCTGGAGCTGGATGTTAAACCGCTGCCGACCGAAAACCGCCCGCCGCTCTTTAACGGGATGGTCGGCGATTATTCCATTGCGGTTTCCGCCGAACCCACGCAGGTCCGCGTTGGCGAGCCGATTACACTTACCGTAAAAATCACGGCAGAAGGATATATGGAAAACATCTTTTTCCAGCCGTTGCGCTATCAGCCGAATCTGGTGAATCGTTTTGAAATTCCATCCGACCGTTCGCTGCCGCTGCGCGAGGGAAAAACAAAAACCTACGTCCAGACCATCCGACCGCTTTCGACCGCGAATACAGAAATCCCGCCGATTCAGTTTTCCTTCTTCAGCCCGACATCCAATGCCTATGTGACGCTTGAATCAGCCGCCATTCCCATCACCGTCTCGGCGGCAGAAGAGATCGGCGTATTCGGCGGAGCCGGTTATCAGAACCGGCTGCGGACCGTGGAAGGCGGCATACGGCATAACTATGAAAATCCGGCCATGCTCAACTCCGCCCGACCGCCCCTGTTTGGATGGACCCACCCTGTATATGTGCTGATGCTGCTGTTACTGCCGCCGGTTGTGGTGGGCTGTATTGCGCTCGTTTCGCTGTTTGGAGAAAAGAAACATCATATTCAGCGCACGGCAAAAGCGGCGCGCGCATTTAAAGTTTTCCGAAAAAATGCGACCCATATCTACACGCGCACGATGAAGAGTGAAATCTATAGCGATCTGGATAAAGTTCTTCGGGCCTATCTGGGCGACCGCCTGCATTTGATTCCCGGCGCCCTTTCGTATCGCGATGCCGAAAAACAGCTGGCCGCCGCCGGAGCAGACTTCCAGACATTGGAAGAACTGAAAATACTCTTTTCGCTCTGCGAGGCCTATCGCTTTACCCGGAATTATGATGAACAGGGTAATGCCCGGAAGATCGTCCGCGAAGCAGTCCGTATTGTTAAAACCGTGGAGAAATCGCTGAAATGAAGATGCTGCTGAAAATCCTTTGTATCGGGCTGCTGTTCGCACTTCCAACCTTTGGAAAAGATTATCGCTTCCAAACGCTGGAAACGGCAAACGAGCTGTTTCGTTCGGCCACCAATTCAGCCGGATATGCTGAAGCGGCAAAACAGTATGAACTGCTGGTGGAGGAAGACGGCATCCGAAATGGATCAGTTTTTTATAATCTGGGAAACAGCTGGTTTATGGCGGGCGATGCCGGGCGTGCGATTCTGAACTATCGCCGGGCGGAGCAATACATGCCGAATAACCCCGATTTAAAACACAACCTGAAAACCGCGCTTGCGCTGCGTACCGATCTTATCCCGGAAAAAGAACCGCATCCGGTGGTAGCCAAATTGTTCGGGTGGCATTTGAATACATCGCCCCGTTTTCGGGGCATGTGCTTCGCAGTCAGCTGGATGGTCCTCTGGGGCAGCTGGTTCTGGTTGCTGCGCGCACCCCGGAAAGAAGTACGAATCACCGTTGCCGCTTCGGGCCTGGTTTCTGTCCTGCTGCTCGGTTCACTGATCACTGACACCGTTCTTAAATATAGCGCAGAGCCGGGCGTGATTACCGCAAAAGAGGTGGTGGCACGGAAGGGCGATGGAACCATGTATGCGCCGACGTTTCTGGACCCGCTGCATTCCGGCACAGAGTTCCAATGCCTGGAAGAACGGGGCGACTGGCTGCATATTCAACTGGCCGATGGACAGGCCTGCTGGATTCCGAAAAATGCCGGCGAAAAAGTGGCGCTAGCTGGCGAGTAAGCGCCGAACCATCGATACAACCTTATCGGGCGTGAAGGGCTTTTCGAGCAAAGAAGCATCTTCCGGAACGCCTTCTTCATTCAGCTGCGAACGGGAATAGCCCGACATGAACAGCACCTTGATTTCGGGATAGAGCTCTTTCGTAGCCATCGCCAATTCTGCACCGCCCAGACCGGGCATAACCACATCGGTGAAAAGCAGGTCAATTTTACCTTTGTGATTCCGCGCAACTTTGATGCCTTCCCAACCCTCTTCCGCCAGCAGTACGTTGTAGTTCTGCAGTTCGAGGGTCTGCCCGACCAGCGTACGGATCATCGGATCGTCCTCCACCAGCAAAATGGTAGGCCCTCCATTCAGAACGGGTTCCTGCTGATTTTCCTGATCCTGAACAACGGGCAAAGATCCCAGCACAGCGGCTTTACCGGCAGCGGAAGCATCTTCCAGATCAATATCCTTATCCAGATCCGTTACCGGAAGATAAATGAGAAACGTGGTTCCGTTTCCAACCTTACTTCGAACATCGATGAAGCCATCATTTTCTTTCATGATACTCTTAACGATCGAAAGGCCCAGACCGGTTCCTTTTCCGGAATCCTTGGTGGTGAAAAATGCTTCAAAAATTTTATTTATGATTTCTTCCGGTATCCCGTGCCCGGTATCGTGCACCGAAATTTCGGCATAGTCTCCGGCTCCGAGTCTGTCGGGCTTATTGCACTCACCATCCGCAAGCGTTTTCCTGACAACTTTAATCGTGATTCGACCGCCATTCGGCATGGCGTCGCGGGCATTCACCGCAAGGTTCATCAGCACCTGCCCCATTTGAACCGGGTCAGCTTTAACGTAAATCGGCTCATCAGATGCTTTGGTGACCAACGAAATGGTTTCGCCAATCAACCGGGCCAGCATTTTATCGGTGTCCTGCAAAGTACTGTTGAGGTCGAGTGTGACAGGCTCGGTTTTTTCCTTCTGACTGAAACTCAGAAGCTTTCGGGTGATGAAGGAGGCTCTTCGGGCGGCATCAATGACCTCCTGTGCATTCTGTCCGGTTTCTGCGGCCTTGGGGTCGGCCACAATCAGACTGGAATAGCCGTCAATGATGGTCAGCAAATTGTTAAAATCGTGAGCAATACTTCCGGCCAGCCGGCCGACCGCTTCCATCTTCTGGGAATGATGCAGCTGTTCGGTCAGCATTTCACGCTCGCTCTCCAGCATCTCCCGTTCGACTGCCGGCATGATGACATTTTTACTGAGCAGGACATTCAGCAGCACCAACATAAACAGGCCGCTCATGAAATACAGGGCTATTGCGGAAATGATCGGAACCGAGCTGGCCCCCTCACCCATCAGCCCCATCACTTTCAGAATAAAAACCAGCAACCCGCCTGTCACAACAGCCGATGCCACAGACGCGATGAAAATAATCGCCAGAATTTTCTTTTTTAGCCCCATTGCTTCCCCTTTTCATTTCGCACAAATTACGAATAATAGCATCTGAGCAAAATAAAATCATAGTTAAAAAGAATAAAACTAATCATTGCCGCTCGCTTATTGGGTTTCCGCCCACGTCCAGAAGTTACGCAGCATCCGCAACCCGGCTTCCTGCGATTTCTCAGGATGGAATTGCGTGGCAAACACATTGTCTTTCCAGGCGGCGGAACAATATGAAATTCCATACTCGGTCTGTCCGGCCATGAGAGCGGGATCGTCCGGACAAACATAGAACGAATGAACCAGATAAAAGAATGAGTTGTCGGCAATACCTTCAAACATCGGGCAATCCGGTTGCACTTCCGCCATTCGGTTCCAACCGATCTGCGGCACCTTCAGTTCTTTCGGCAAATCAAACCTTTTCACGGTTCCTTCAAAAATTCCAAGACCTGGAACTCCGGGGGATTCTTCCGAGGATTGGAAAAGCGCCTGAAGTCCGAGACAGATTCCCATCAACGGCTTTCCGGAATCCACCCAGGTTTTGATCGGGTCAACAAAGTCGTGCTCCACCAGGTGGGCCATACAATCGCCGAATGCTCCAACCCCGGGAAGAATCAGCGCACGGCAGTCGTCCATCTCCTGTTTGGTGGAAACAATTTTGGCATCCAGTTCCAGAAACCGGAAAGCGTTTGTCACGCTGCCGAGGTTTCCCATTCCATAGTCAATAATTCCAATCATAACGTAATCCTTTGAACAAGCGCACAGTTTATCCTCCTGCCGACGCATGGGAACCTTAAAACTCGGAGAATTATTCCGGCGTACAAAAGGTGAGAAAACATAGTACATATTGCTAGAAAAAATAAATCGTCCGCAAATAAGTACAGAGATACCCTAATTCAGTAACTGAATATGGTGTATATGAATAATCCGGAATTAAAGTTGGCAGAAACCTCAGCTGAAAAATGCCCGAACAGCTGTTCCTGTAAACATTCAGGAAACACGCTGTGCTCCATTAGCGGTACCGTGAACAACACGATTTTATTCACCAAAGAATGTCGGCCCTACTGTCCCTATCAGCATGCGTATGGAAGCTCCTTCATCTGTTCCTGCCCGCTCCGGAAAGAAATTTACCGAATAAAAAAAATATGATCCGCCAATCGCGGAGAGGGGCTGGGAGAAATTAAAGCGCCTTAAGAATCAGGGTCACGGATGTAATCAGCAGCACGGCATAGATCAAAATCGTGTAATGCTTCTGTTCGGTCTTATGTGTGAGCCACCACCCGAGTGCAACTCCGACCGGAATCACCGGCAACAGCACCGCCCCGAGTTTCAGGTTGTCGGCCTGAATTCTACCGAGCAGGGTGAAGGGAATCAGCTTGATCAGATTAAGCATCCAGAAAAAGGCACAGCTCGTTCCCGCAAACTTCTTTTTCTCCAGCTGCTGCGGCAGTAGATACATCTGCATCACCGGGCCGGCCGCGTGCGCCAGGGTGGATGTAATTCCTGCCCCGAACCCGAAAACCGTTCCTTTTCCCCAGGTGGGTTGAGAAACATGAACGTGCTGAAGAATCCATTTCTTGGCGGCAAAGTAGACCACAAAAATAATTCCGAGCAATCCGATCAGCAGCTTCAGCGCTTTATCCGAAACGGAAATCACGGCTGAATCCGAAACGAAAAGGTAGCTCGCCACCACAACGCCCAGTACTGTGGCAGGCATCAGATAAATCAACCGCCCCCACAGGACCTTCCGCCAGTAAAAACAGAGGGCAATCAAATCCATCAGACACAGCATCGGCAGCATGAATCCCACGGCCGAACGCGCGGCCTCGGCCTGCGATGGCCAGACCAGAATCAGAATCGGCAACGCAATGGCCCCCACCGGAAATCCGCCTTTGCTCATCCCGATCAGAAACAGGCTGAGCCCGATCCAGAACAGATCGAGCAAACTGTAGGCAGAAAGAAAGTCCATCGATTAAGCGCCGATACGGCCCTTACTGGATGGCAGCAGATCCAGTGCACGGGGATCAGAACCACATGCCATCCGCAATGCGCGGGCCACCGATTTAAAAATGGCTTCAATGCAATGATGCAGATCTTCACCGAACTTCAGCTCAATGTGCAGATTCATTTTTGCGGAGTCACAGAACGAACGCCAGAAGTGTTTGATGATCATCACATCAAAATCGCGAATATAGTTTTGCGGATGGTCCATTTTATAAACGAAGAACGGCCGGCCGCCCAGATCAAGGCAGACCTCCGCCTGCGCCTGCGCTTCATCCATCGGGAGCACCCAGAAGCCATAGCGGTTAATACCCTTGCGGTCGCCCAGCGCCTCGTTAAATGCTTCCCCCAGCACAATACCGACATCTTCGACGAGATGGTGATAATCCACATCAATATCGCCGGTTGCTTTCACCGTCAGATCCAGCAGCGCGTGCTTCGCCAGCAGATCCAGCATATGGTCAAAAAACGGAACACCGGTTGAATTATCATAGTTTGCTTTTCCATCGATGTTCAGCATCAGATCGATCTGCGTTTCTTTAGTATTCCGTACGATATGTGAAGTGCGCGCCTGTTCCATTTCAATTATTCCTTTGGTTCGCGATAACTTACGAACGTCCCTTTCCCCCATCAAGCCTAATCGGGATCCGCGATCTAAATAATCATCGCATCAGGGTTCGCGTTTCTTTAGAATACCGGCTTAATTTCTAAGGGGAAATCGTATGGCATCTGTATATGATCTGAAACCGCGGTTTCAGGATTTGCTTCGTTCGATCGTTGTTAAACTCGCCGACCACGGGTATACCGCCAATCAGGTCACCGTTGCGGCGGCTCTGCTCTCCATTTTGACCGGCGCACTGCTCATGAAATACAGTGCCGGCCGGGCGGTTCTTCTGCTGTTGCCCATCGTGCTTTTTGTGCGAATGGCGCTCAATGCCATCGATGGAATGCTGGCCCGCGAGCATGATATGAAAACACCGCTCGGCGCCATTCTGAATGAATTGGGCGATGTCATTTCAGACGCGGCGCTCTACCTCCCGCTGGCGCTCGTCCCCGGCTTTCCCCCAAAGATCATGGTCATTATTGTGGTCCTCGCCGTAATCAGCGAAATGACCGGCGTGATTGCCGTACAGATCGGAGCATCCCGTCGCTATGACGGTCCGATGGGCAAAAGTGACCGGGCATTTGTCTTCGGAGCACTCGGTTTTCTGCTCGCCATCGGTCTCTTTCCACGTGCATGGGTTTCCTTTGCCATGATCATCGTCTGTATTTTATTAATCATCACCATCGTGAATCGCGGGCGACGCGCCCTGGCAGAGGCGGCCTCATGAAGATCATGCTCCTCGACACGCCGCCCGTCGTGCTCTGGTTCCTCGCGGGGCTTTACCTTATTCTCATCGCGGCGAGCATCGCCATTCGGATCATTCGCCCCAAAATGGACGAACCGGAGTACCGGGAGCTTTATCTGCGCGTCCGTTCGTGGTGGATCATGATCACCATCTTTTCACTGGCGCTGGTGCTCTCCAGAAGGGCATCACTGGTCTTTTTTGCTCTGGTGAGTTTTCTGGCACTCAAGGAATACTTTTCCATCATCCCCACCCGACGGGCCGACCGGCGGGTTCTTTTCTGGGCCTATCTCTGCATTCCCATTCAATATCTGTTCGCCGCGCAGGGCCGCTACGGCATGTTCCTCATTTTCATTCCGGTCTATGCCTTTCTGCTGATTCCGCTCCGTATGATTACCATCGGCGAAACCAAAGACTATCTCCGCGCCATCAGCACCATCCACTGGGGACTCATGACCACGGTTTTCAGCATCAGCCACGTGGCCTTTCTGCTGGTGCTGTCCGAACACAACACCGAAATCGTTGGCGCGGGGCTCGTCCTTTATCTGGCCTTTCTCACGCAGTTTAACGATGTGGCCCAATTCATCTGGGGCAAAACCCTCGGCAAACGGAAAATCATTCCGAAAGTCAGCCCGAATAAAACCTGGGAAGGCTTCCTCGGCGGCGTGGCCACCACCACCTTGCTGGGCGGCCTGCTCGGGCCATTCCTCACCCCGATGAGCTGGCCCATGGCGCTGGCGGCCGGAGCCATTATCGGTGTGGGCGGCTTCATTGGCGATGTAACCATTTCGGCATTGAAGCGCGATCTTGAAATCAAAGACACCGGCAATATGCTGCCCGGCCACGGCGGGATTCTCGACCGGATCGACAGCCTCACCTATACCGCTCCGCTGTTCTTTCACTTCATCTTCTTTTTCTACTGCCGATGAATAATCCCCTCCGAGCCCTCTACTTCGGCCTCCTGATTCGCCCTGTGGTTTATTTGTTTCTGGGAATGAATGTCCGGAACCGCGAAAAACTTCCAACAACCGGCCCCGTCATTCTCGTGGCCAACCACAACAGCCATCTCGATACGATGGTCCTGATGTCGCTGCTGCCCCTCAAACAACTGCCCATCACCCGGCCCGTCGCCGCCATGGACTATTTCATGAAAAACAAAGCGCTCGCCTGGTTTGCCAGCCGAATCATCGGCATCATTCCGTTGCAGCGGAAGGTTCGGGCCGAACAGGGAAAACATCCGCTCGACGGTTGTTTCCAGGCCTTGGAAAAAAACAACATCCTGATCCTCTTTCCGGAAGGATCCCGCGGACAGCCGGAAAAACTGTCCGGGTTTAAAAGCGGAATCGCTCATCTCGCCGAACGCTTTCCGCAGGTCCCGGTTGTTCCCGTTTTTATGCACGGGCTCGGCAAATCGCTCCCAAAAGGAGAAGCCCTGCTGGTTCCCTTCATCTGCGATATTTTCGTGGGCGATGCCCTGCACTGGACCGGTAACCGAACTTCCTTTCTCCAAACTCTGGATGCCTCAATGGAAGAACTCGCCGCCAAAGGAACCTTTCCGGCATGGGATTAAAATGGATTCCATTTATCTGGGGGTTTGCTGAAGCAACCCTCTTTTTCATTGTTCCCGATGTCGGGCTCTCCGTCATCGGGCGGGAAAAACTCGGCCAAGGAATCAAAGCCTGTTTCTTCGCGCTGCTCGGGGCTCTGCTCGGCGGGGCGGTGATGTACAGCTGGGGAAGAATGAATCCCGATGCCGCGTTCCAGACCCTGGAAAAAATTCCGGGCATCAGCCAGCCCATGATTGAACAGGCAGAAACAGAAATACAAACACGCGGGGTTTCCTCGATTTTGCAGGCTCCGCTGAAAGGGAGGCCCTATAAAATCTACGCGACGGCAGCGGGACAGGCGGATATTTCGTTTGCAGGCTTCCTGCTCATCAGCATTCCGGCGCGCCTCCTGCGGTTTCTCGTGGTTACCGTGCTGACGCACTACGCCCTTAAGCTCGTACCCGGACATCAAAAAGCCCGAACCCGGCTCATTGCCTTAGGTTCAGGCTGGATACTGTTTTACGTCGTCTATTTCGCAAAAACAGGTTGGTAAACCCTACTGTTCCGGGACTGCATTCGTGACAGGCACAGTGGTCGGCGCCACAATTTCAATGGGTTTATCGATTTTCACCGGCGCATTGGAACTGCCAATCCACCCATCGGCTTTCAGACTTTCTATGGCTGCATTCGCGCTGTCAGCCAGCTGCTGAAACTGAGCAATCATGACGGACTCATAAAGCATATCGATTTCCTTCATACGCGCTACATTCTGCTTGTCGGCCTCCGTGTTCTCTTTCAGCAATTGGTCCACTTCGGCCACCTTCACCGTATTGGCCGCACTCATCACCTTCGAAGCCTCGGCAAAGCCCTTATTCACCTTAATCTGCGAATTAATTTCCTTCAGCTGAGCCTGAATGCGGGTCAATTGCTCGGCATTCTGCTTGCTCATCTCCAGCGTGGTCATGGCCGACTTTTTCAGAACTTCAATAGAGGCCTCATGGGCATCCGTACGGTCGGTTTGTTCACGATAGGAGGCATCAATCATTTCCTGTACCTTCGATGAAGTGGTGCATCCGGTCAATGCGAGCGCCACACCTAAAGTCGTCATTATTTTAAATACATTCATTTTTGTTCTCCCAACGGGCACATCATTGCCCTCATTTAGTCCGACCAAAGCTATGACCTAACCCTGTTGCGGTCAACTACGGATTATCATCCAAGCCCCGGAACCGGACCCCGGCGCAAAACAGTACGATTTTTGTCCTTGATTAATTTCTGCGATGTTTTAGTTTCAGCAACACCCAGTAACAAAAAGGAAAAAACAATGGCTTCAGTCACTCTTAAAGGTAATCCGTTCAACACCGTAGGCACACTTCCAGCGGTTGGAAGCAAAGCTCCTGCATTTTCTGCAGTTAAAACCGATCTATCCACATGCTCACTTGCTGATCTTGCCGGAAAGAAAGTGGTTCTCAATATTTTCCCGAGCATTGACACCGGCGTCTGTGCGATGTCTACGACAAAGTTCAATGCCGAAGCCGATAAGCTCGAAAATACGGTTGTCCTTTGCGTATCCGTTGACCTCCCCTTCGCCCTCGGCCGCTACTGCGGTGCAGAAGGTCTTGAAAACGTGGTTCCGGTTTCGGTTTTCCGCAATCCGGAATTCGGCAGCAGCTATGGTGTCACATTCGCCGACGGCCCGCTGGCCGGCCTGCTTTCCCGTTCGGTGGTGGTGATCGATGAGTCCGGTAACGTGGTCTACACCGAACAGGTTGCCGAAACGACCGAAGAACCCAACTACGAAGCCGCTTTGGCAGCACTCTAAATACTATCCCCTAAAACACCCCCAATAGAACGGGTCGCCTGCTTCCCCCTTGGCGACCCGTTCGCCTTTTCAGACTCATGAACTTCCAACCATTGGAAAAACCAAATACAGTTCTTCCAAGGATTGGAGAAAATACATGAATCGCTGCAGACATTGCCTGGGTAAGGCAGAATTAAGAAACGGACACTGTTCCGTGTGTGGAATTGACCCGGAGAAAACCCCAAGCGAACTTTCGGGCGAAGAAAAGAAGGCACGCTTTCATGCGCGCGGAATCCTGCTGGTGGCAGCTGGCCACTTTATCGGAACCGTTTGCGGGCTGATTCTGGCGTTTCAATTTCCCTCACCGGCTCCGATGCTCCTGTTGGCCGGCATCAACCTTGCGCTGGGCCTCGGGCTCGCCCGCTATTCATTATGGGCTTATAAAGGCGCAACGGTTTATTATTTCCTGATCGGCATGGTGAATGTGATTTCGATTCAGCAGGGACCGGTTCATCTGGCCGGAATCGCTCTGGCCCTTATTGCGCTCTACCTCGTCGGGAACGGAACATCAAAGGCCATTTTTGAACGACGCCTGCCGGAGATGGCCTAGAATCGACGACTGTCGTATGCCCAGTGGAGCAAAGCCTGACGCTGACGGGGGCGGCAACTGAAATCCCCGCGATCGCAGTTTTTAACCACCTGTGCAATATGACGGGTCATGGCACGCCAGCGTTTAATCTGCCGATCGTCGTCCTCGTGGCGCCGCCCCATATAGTAGCGGCAATACCATTGAAACCAGCCGCGCGGATCGTCCGGATGAATCCAGTCTTTTTCGAGCCAGTAACTCAATGGTTTCGAAGCATTAATCCCGAAATAGTTCAGCTTCGGATCGTGACGTTCCGAACAAAGCTTTGCGGCGGTAAACCACGATGCCGGAAACTCAGCCCGACAGTCGGTCATATAGCGCCCGCCGAAAATACCCATAGCCAACAGCTCTTTCGGTGAAAGTTCGGGATCGAAATCCTCGCGAAAGTTACGGCCGACCGGCTCGGTCAGCCGGTAGCAGTACTCCTGCTGCATACGATCATTAACGCAGACTTCTTTTGATTTCATGACGTCATTAAACAGAAGAGCGTAAAGGTCGTGAAGCTTTAAAACTTCTTCCCTTTACGCTCTTTGCTTACTTCCAACAACTGGAACTAGCGGTTAGCCATTTCCACGTAGTCGCGCAGTGTTTCACCGGTATAAATCTGACGCGGACGACTGATGCGCAAACTCTGTACGTGCATTTCACGCCAGTTTGAAATCCAGCCCGGCATACGACCGATGGCGAACAATACCGTGAACATATCCACCGGAATGCCGATGGCGCGCAACAGAATTCCACTGTAGAAATCGACGTTCGGGTAAAGATTGCGTTCGATGAAATAATCCTCGGAACGGGCCATTTCCTCCAGTTCGTACGCAATGTCCAGCAACGGATCCTCAATCTTCAGGGCCTTAAGCACCACATCCACCTGACCTTTGAGGATCTTGGCGCGCGGATCAAAACTCTTGTAAACACGATGACCGAAGCCCATCAGCTTTTCCGGAGAGTTTTTGTCTTTCGCTTTTTCAACAAAGTCGCGCGGACTGATGCCTTCATCGTGAATACGGGTGAGCATCTTGATGACTTCGCAATTGGCACCGCCATGCAGCGGTCCCCAGAGGGCGCCGACACCGGCTGATACCGCACTGAACAGGCTGGCGTGGGAACTTCCTACCATACGAACGGTGGAAGTGGAGCAGTTCTGCTCATGGTCAGCATGCAGAATAAAGAACAGATCCAGCGCACGTTCCACTTCCGGAAGCGGTTCATACAAATTGAATGTTTCAGAAAACATCATGTGCAGAAAATTGCCGGTATAACTCAGGTCCGGGCGGGGCGGCATGAAAGGTTTTCCAATCGAAGTGCGATAGGCCCAGGCGGCAATGGCGCGGACTTTTGAAATAATCTTGGCCGTCGGAGCCGTGAAAGCCGGTCCTTCAGTCGCAGTGGTCAACAGATCGGTGTTGTAGCACGTGAGAATGTTCAACATCGATGACAGAACCGCCATGGGCGGTGCATTATCCGGAAATCCTTCAAAATGGCTTTTCATCCCGTAATGCAGGGTGGATTCGCTGTTGATCTCGGCAATAAATTCACTGAGTTCCTTTTCAGACGGAAGGTGCCCGTAAAGTACAAGAAAGGCCGTTTCCATGAACGAAGATTTTGCAGCCAGCTCTTCGATGGCATAACCCCGATGGCGCAGAATTCCTTTTTCCCCATTGATAAAAGAGATTTCCGATGTGCAGGACCCCGTGTTTCCGTACCCCGGATCCAAAGTGATCATTCCGGTTTTCGCACGAAGAGAGGTAATATCGAGACCGATTTCGCCTTCGCTGCCGATAATGGCGTCGAGCTCAATCGTCTTATCCTTGTATTGCAGTGTGGCTTTATCGCTCATAGTTCTACTCCAATTTCGATTTTCTTTAAAGATTCCTTCACCGTACGGCCGATGTCAGCCGGAGATTCTACTACAATGATACCGCATTCTGCCATCAATTTCTTTTTCGCCGCAGCAGACTCATCCGCCCCCGAAACAATTGCTCCGGCATGGCCCATACGACGGCCCGGAGGTGCCGTCTGCCCGGCAATAAATCCGATCACCGGTTTGCTGATATTTGCTTTTGCATACTCTGCCGCTTCAATTTCCATGGAGCCGCCGATTTCCCCGATCATCACAATCGCTTCGGTTTCATCATCATGCTCGAACATCTTCAACAGATCTTTCATGGTGGTTCCAATGATTGGATCTCCCCCGATGCCGATACACGTAGACTGGCCAAGGCCCTGCTGCACCAACTGATCGACCGCTTCGTAGGTCAGCGTGCCGGATTTTGAAATGACCCCGACGCTTCCTTTTTTGGCAATGAAGCCCGGCATAATGCCAACCTTCGCACCGTCCGGCGTCAGAATTCCCGGACAGTTGGGGCCGACAAAACGGGAGCCTGTTTTTTCAACAAATGCTTTCACCTCAACCATCTGAGCAACCGGAATGCCTTCGGTGATGCAGACAATCAGCTCAATGCCTGCGGCGGCCGCTTCCATGATGGCATCGGCCGCGAAGGGCGGCGGAACGAAAATCAGAGAGACATTCGCACCCACTTTTTCACGCGCTTCCGCGCAACTGTTGAAAACCGGAACCTTTCCATCCAGCGCAGTCTGTCCGCCCTTGCCGGGCGTAACGCCGCCAACCACGTTGCCGGCATATTCCAGACATTGGGTGGCGTGAAATGTTCCTTCAGAGCCGGTGATGCCCTGCACGATAATTTTTGAATCCTTATTAACTAAAATCGCCATGATTCTTATCCTTTCGCCGCTTCGACAACTTTGATTGCGGCATCCTCGAAGGAATCCGCAGAAATCAGATCCACATCCGCATTCGCCAACAGCTCTTTTGCAATATCCGCGTTGGTGCCGGCCAAACGCACCACAACCGGCACATTCAGATCCAGCACTTTGACGGCTTCAATGATGCCGTTGGCAATTCGGTCGCATCGGACAATTCCACCGAAAATATTGATCAGGATGGCCTTCACATTCGGGTCGGACAGAATGATGCGGAATCCGTTCTTCACGGTTTCCACATTGGCACCGCCGCCGACATCCAGAAAGTTGGCCGGCGAACCGCCACGCTGTTTAATGATGTCCATCGTCGCCATAGCCAAACCGGCACCGTTCACCATGCAGCCGACGTTTCCGTCGAGCTTGATATAGTTCAGATTAAATTCACTGGCTTCGACTTCCGCCGGATCCTCTTCATCGAGGTCGCGCATGGCCTCCACATCTTTGTGCAGATAGAGCGCGTTATCATCAAAATTGATTTTGGCATCGAGTGCCACCAGATTGCCCTGCTCTGTAACGATCAGCGGATTGATTTCCACAATGGAACAATCGAGCTCACGATAGAGTTTGTACAGCTTCTGAAACATGCCGACGGCCTGTTTCGCGGCAGCGCCTTCGAGTCCAAGCGCCAAGGCCAGATTACGTGCCTGAAACGGGCGGAGCCCGAAGCCCGGACGAATGGCTTCCTTCACGATTTTTTCCGGAGAGGTTTTGGCAACCTCTTCAATTTCCATTCCGCCTTCGGAGGAAACCATGAACACATCCATGCCTTTGGACCGGTCGAGCGTGATGGCCGCATAAAATTCCTGCTGAATATCCAGCGCTTCAGCAACCATGACTTTTTTAACCAGCCGGCCTTCTGAGCCCGTCTGGTGTGTAATGAGTGTCATGCCTAGAATATTTTTCAGATTTTCAAGCGCACTGGCGCGATCCGGCGAAAATTTAACGCCGCCGCCTTTTCCACGGCCACCGGCATGGATCTGTGCTTTGATCACGTACTGCTCTGCTCCGAATTCTTTATTCACCTGATCCAGTGCAGTTTCCATCTGCTCCGCATCTTCGATGGTTACGCCATCCTGAATCGGAATACCGTAGCCTTTCAGCAGTTCTTTCGCTTGAAATTCATGAATCTTCATAGCATCTCTTTTCGTTAAATGAAACAGGGACGGCATTCAGTATGCCGTCCCTACAGTTCTCTAGGATTTACCCAGGTTTGCTTTAATAAATTCCCGATTAAGTCGGGCAATATTAACTACATCGATACCTTTTGGACAGGCCACAGCACACTCGTATTCATTCGAGCAATTTCCGAAGCCAAGCTCATCCATTTTCGAAACCATGTTTTTGACACGTTTCGTTCGTTCCGGATGCCCTTGCGGGAGCAAGGCATATTGCGAAACTTTCGCAGCAGTGAACAACATCGCCGACCCGTTTGGACACGCAGCCACACAGGCTCCACACCCGATGCATTCCGCGGCATCCATTGCCGCTTCCGCGAGTTCCTTTTTAATCGGTGTCGTGGAAGCTTCCGGCGCATTGCCTGTTTTCACAGCAACATAACCGCCTTCGGTGATGATCTCATCCAGCCCGCTGCGGTCCACAATCAAGTCCTTAAGGACCGGAAATGCGTTGGCGCGGAAAGGTTCAATTACCAGCTCCTGCCCATCTTTGAAATGGCGCATATGCAACTGACACAGTGTGGTGCGATCGTGCGAACCATGTGTTTTACCATTCACCAGCGAGCCACAGCAACCGCAGATTCCTTCGCGGCAATCGTGCTCGAATGCGATCGGCTCAACCCCTTTCAGGGTCAGTTCGTCATTCACCACGTCAAGCATTTCAAGGAACGAGGCTGCAGTATCAATACCCTTTGCCTCATACGTTTCAAAGCGTCCTTCTTCCCCGCGGTTCTGACGCCAGACCTTCAATGTTAGATTAATTTTTTCAGACATTATTTGTACGACCTCTGTGAAAGTTTAACCACTTCGAAGTTCAGCTCTTCTTTATGCAGAACCGGCTCCTTATCCAACCCTTGGAATTCCCACGCAGCGACATAACAGAATTCATCGTCGTTACGCTGGGCTTCGCCTTCCTCCGTTTGACTCTCTTCCCGGAAGTGCCCCCCGCAGGATTCAGCACGCTCCAATGCGTCCTTCACCATAAGTTCGGCAAATTCCATGAAGTCAGCAACCCGGTTGGCTTTTTCAAGGGCCTGGTTCAGGTCGTCTGCCGAACCGGGCACGTTGAGGTCTTTCCAGAATTCCTCACGAATCTTCGGAATTTTCTCGAGAGCTTCTTTGAGCCCTTTTTCATTCCGCGCCATCCCGCATTTTTCCCACATCAGAAGACCTAGCTCCTTATGGAAATCATCGACCGTACGCTTGCCGTTAATGGCGAGCAACTTATCGAGTTTTTCCTTAGCGGCTTTTTCCGACTCGTCAAATGCGGCGTGGTCGGTTCCAACCTTTGGAATTTCAGAGGTGGCCAGATAGTCGTTAATCGTATTCGGGATCACGAAATAACCATCGGCCAGTCCCTGCATCAAGGCCGAAGCGCCGAGGCGGTTCGCACCATGGTCTGAGAAGTTGCACTCGCCGAGCGCATAAAGGCCGGGCAATGTCGTCATCAGATTATAATCCACCCAGAGGCCGCCCATCGTGTAATGCACCGCCGGGAAAATCATCATCGGAGTGGTGTACGGATCTTCATCGGTAATGCGGTTATACATTTCGAAGAGGTTGCCGTATTTGGCTTCGATGTTGTCCTTGCCCAGACGCTCAATCGCATCCGCGAAATCGAGGTAAACCGCCTGGCCGGTCGGGCCAACACCATGTCCGGCATCGCACACCTGTTTGGCGTTGCGTGACGCGAGGTCGCGCGGAACCAGATTTCCGAAGCTTGGATATTTTCGTTCCAGATAATAATCGCGTTCTTCTTCCGGAATCTCATTAGGCGGACGCTTATCGCCTTTTTTCTTCGGCACCCAGATACGACCGTCGTTACGCAACGATTCGGACATCAGAGTGAGTTTCGACTGATATTCCCCATGCACCGGAATGCAGGTCGGGTGAATCTGCGTATAACACGGGTTCGCGAAGGCAGCTCCCTTTTTATAGGCGCGCCATGCCGCCGTGGCATTACAGTTCATTGCGTTGGTGGAAAGGAAGAAGACATTGCCGTATCCGCCGGTTGCCAGCACCACGGCATCCGCCACATGACGGGTCAGCTCGCCGGTGACCAGGTTGCGGGAAATAATACCGCGAGCCTGACCATCGATCACCACCACATCAATGACTTCACAACGGGTGTACATTTTCACGCCACCCTTTTTAATTTCTTTCTGCAGAGCACCGTATGCACCGATCAAGAGCTGCTGGCCGGTCTGGCCGCGTGCATAGAATGTACGCGAAACCTGCGCGCCGCCGAACGACCGGTTATCGAGATAACCGCCGTATTCACGGGCGAACGGAATACCCTGTGCCACACAGTGGTCGATAATCAGGTTCGAACATTCCGCCAAACGGTGTACGTTGGCTTCACGCGAACGATAGTCGCCGCCTTTTACGGTGTCGTAAAACAGACGGTGAATAGAATCGCCGTCGTTTGGATAGTTCTTTGCGGCATTAATCCCGCCCTGTGCCGCAATGGAGTGCGCGCGACGCGGACTGTCGGAATACGTGAAACAATCCACGTTATACCCCTGTTCAGCAAGCGTTGCCGCAGCCGAGGCTCCGGCAAGGCCGGTTCCGACTACAATAATATTGTATTTGCGACGGTTTGCCGGGTTGACCAGCTTGACGTTAAATTTGTGTTTCGTCCACTTTTCGGCCATCGGGCCGTCAGGAATCTTGGCATCTAGTTTAAGCATTTTTATATCCCCTGTGATTGCGTTACCGAATGAATGCGGTGATTGGAATAATTGCAAATGTGGCCGCCATTAACGTTGCAATGACTGCGCTTGCGATCTTGATCTTACTTCCTTCGCGCGGGACATAAATTCCATAGGTCTGCAATGCACTCTGGAGCGCATGGCTCAAATGAAATCCTACTGCGATCATGAACAGGATATAAAACGCCACATGTACCGGATCCTGGAACCGATACAATACCATTTCGTAGACGTCGTATCCGATTTCATCATGAATATAGACCTGATTCTTCTGAGTGAAGGTGAAATCAAGCAGATGCTTTATGATGAAGATAAATATCATGAGGCCGGAAACCGGCATCATTCGAGCAGCAAAAGAACGCTTCGCGGATGACTTTTGCGAATGGCGCGTTGATGCGGCCTTTTTATTGGCCAGTGCCACGCGAATACCAATAATCATGTGAACCGTTATTGATATCAGCATCAGCACCTCGATCCCGATCACGATCGGAACTAATTTATGCAGATGATGGGCATAGGAGTTAAATAGCTCCGGCCCAAACAGAAACAATATATTTCCACCCATATGTGGGATCAGAAACATAAGGAACATTATCAATCCGGAAGTCGCCAGCAACAGCTTTTGACCAATCGAAGATAATATCGATGTTTTTATACTCATTACTTATTTTCCCTGGTTAGTTTAACTATCTATAGGGATAGGTGAGTATCCCTATAATAATTTCGGACAATTGCAAATCGCTTAATGAGATTTAATTCAAATGCGACCGTTCTTATCTGAAATACGACATTTATGTGTAAACAAGTGGCGATATTAAATGCGCGCGGTGAGGTCATCAAGACCTCTTGCCAACTTAATTATTGGCCGCAGGACCGAATCGTCCGAAACCATCCCGCCATTTACAGCCATCCGGGAACCGAACAGCCCCCGGGTTGAAAATTAACAGGCTCACGCAACTCCTGCAGCGGCAACCTTTCCAAAGGCTGGAACGTTAAACTGTAATCCATTTTTATTCTGACCTGCCCGATTTTATAGATTACTGTCTTTCATCGAAAATTTTCCTATACAAAGCAGGCTTAAAATCTGGGGGCCATCATGACAGAAATCATTGCCCACCGCGGAGCGTCCTTTGATGCGCCGGAAAATACACTGGAATCTCTTCAGCTGGGTCTGGACCAACAGGCCGATGCGATTGAATGCGATGTCCGCCTCTCCCGCGACGGCGAACTGGTCGTAATTCATGATGCTTCGTTGCAGCGCGTGGCCGGTATTAAGCGAAATGTTTCTGATTTACCGTTGGCAGATTTACAGGCATTGGACGTTGGAAGCTGGAAAGCAGCGAAATGGAAAGATGCCCGTATCCCGACACTGGCCGCTGCAGTGGACTTAATACCGCCCGACCGCCGGATTTTCATTGAGATCAAAGTCGGCCCGGCAGCCCTTTCCCAGCTGAAGAAAACAATCGAAGCCGCCGCCCTGCCCCATTCTCAAATCGTGCTAATGGAGTTTGACCTCGAAACTGTACTTGCAATGCGGAAGATGTTTCCGGACCTCGAAATCCTATGGTTGCTGGATGTTCCGCCGGTGAGTTCCCCTGCAAAAAGACGGCAATTACTCGGTGCCAATATCAAAATTGCAGCCCAGCACGGTTTCGATGGCGTCAATGTGCAGAATATCCCACAGCTCAATACAGAATTAATTGCGGATTGCGGCAGACAGCAGCTGAAGTGCTATTGCTGGACAGTCGACCGCCCCCACCGCGCAAATCGGCTTTTTAAAGGCAGAATCAACGGGATTGCAACCAACCGCCCCGGCTGGATACGGCAACAACTGCACAGGCGAAACCCATGAAAAAGATTATTGTCGCCCTGCACGGGTTAGGAAATAAGCCGGAACCGGACGTACTGAAGGACGGATGGCTGAAAGCGATTCTAGAAGGACTTGACCGGATCGGAAAACCGCATCCTGACATCCCGTTCGAAATGGTCTATTGGGCCGACCTCTCCTACGAAGCCCCACTGAATGCCGCGGAAAAGGACCCCGAAGACCTGCTCTTTCTCAGCGAACCCTATGCCCCCGGCTCCACTCTTTCCGCTCCAAAACCACAACGAGCCTATCTGGCGGTGTTAAAATTTATTGAAAAGCATCTGGATCGTTTTTTTCTTCGAACCAACATGGAAGAGATCTTTCCTGCGGCAAGCGCAAAAATGATGGAGCGCTATTTTACCGAGCTAGATACGTACTACACCGATGAATGCCGGTCGCTCGACAACAAAGACTGCTCCATGAAAAACGCAACACAGGAACGTTTGATTCGCATTCTGGAAAAATACAGCGGCTACGATATTCTGCTGCTCACCCACTCCATGGGATCCATTATCGCCTTCGATGCGCTCTCAAACCCCGCAAATGCATTCGAAATTCATACCTTCGTCACCATGGGCTCTCCGCTCGGACTGCCGCCGATTGTTGCGCGAAACTTTCAATCTCAAAAAACAGAAACACCTGCGCTCCGAAAACCCAGAGCCCCGGCATCTATCTGGCCCCATTGGTATAATCTTTCAGATCTCCGCGACACCGTTGCGCTCGACCACACCCTGCGCGATGATTACGCTCCGAACGCTCGCGGCGTTCGGGCTTTGGATCTGCAAGTGACCAACGACTATCAAATCCATAACGAACCCAACCCCCATAAAAGCTACGGCTATCTGCGAGCCCGGGAAACGGCGGAAATCATCGACACCTTTCTGTCCAGTAAACGAGACCACTCCTTTAAAGGCGTATGCCGCTTTATCTCCGGAAACCTTCTCTCAATCCCCCGCCGTCTGAAAAAATGGGCGCATTGAAAATATGCACTCAAAACAGGTCGTGATGCTGAATAAAAATATTGAACACACCAGCGGCCCCGATGTCAAAAATGAACATGAAAAAGACAAAAGTCATCGTACCGTGGGAGCAGGGATTACACGCCCGTCCGGCATCGGAAGTCATCCATACAGCCAACCGTTTTCAATCCACCATTCAACTGAAAGCAAAAGGGAGAGTTGCAGATGCCCGGAGTATTCTGAACCTCCTTCTGCTTTGCGCCACACTGGGAACCCTGCTCGAAGTCGAAGTGACCGGAAACGATGAAACCGCGGCCGTAGCCGCCATCGAAAGTTTATTCAAATCGGAGATGGAACTGCAGGATGCCGAAGAAAAAGTTTCCTGAATGCCTCAGCGCATCGAAAGAATACCGCGCGCCATTAAATCATCAACCCGTGCAGTTACTTCCGGATCCTCGATCAACGGAGGCGCATGGTGCGGTTTGAGCCGGGCATCGATAATGAGCGGGCCGGTGCAACCCCAATGCTTGAATTTGGTCACAGCCCCGACGCCATGTATATCCCGCGCCGGATTAGAGCGCGTGAACGTGACCCACAGAAAATTATTAAACTCCTTCGCCAAAAATGCGGGATCATCGCATAAAATCAGCAACGGAAAATCGTCGACCGAAACGCGCTCTCCAATGGCTTCCGCAATGGCCTCCACCTCGGGCGGCGCCGCATCGTAGCCGGAAAAAGCCGGCCCGGGAATCGCCAGAATACCGGGTGCCACCACTGCACAGTCAAAATCCGGCTTAACCGTTTCCAGAGTCCGGAAGCCTTCACCGCTCGCGGCAAACACCACTTTGGAACCATGGTTCATTCCGGTGCCGGAATAGTCGAGCGTATCGATGCTCGTTTCTGTCTGGAAATGCAGATCGCGCTCCCATTTGATCCGGGAAAGAAGATGCGTAAAATACGCCGGAATGTCGTGAATATCGAGCGATGGATCATCGGCCTCGTTTACAATAAATAAGTATTTCGCCAACGAGAGCTGCCCTTTGCCCAGCACTGCATTGGAAATCGTGAGCAGCTCTGAAGGGCGAATAGTTTTCACATAAGGTGTGTAACGCTCCTGCCCGATCGTCAGCAACAGAGGATGCACCCCGGCCGCATCAACTGCATTCACGGCTTTCAGCCCGGGAATTTCCGTCGGGATCACCACGCCGGTCATGTCGTGAATTACTTCACCGAAGGTCGTGTCTTCCTGCGGCGGCCGTCCAACCACAGTAAACGGCCAAATGGCATCTTTCCGATGAAAGACCTCTTCGACTTCCAGACAGGGGAAAAGATGGTCGAGGCTGTAATAGCCAAGGTGATCGCCAAACGGGCCTTCACGCTTCAGCTCATTTTTAATGGTTCCGATAATGCAAAAGTCAGCATCGGCGGAGACCGTCCAGTCTTTGTAGTGCGCGTAACGGAAACGGCGTCCAGCGAGCAGGCCGGCAAAAGCGACTTCGGGCATACCTTCGGGCAACGGCATAACGGCCGAAAAACTCATCGCCGGCGGGCCGCCGATAAAGATGGCCACCCGAAACGGTTTGTTCTGATCGTTGTGCAGTTTCTGGTGCACACCGATTCCGCGGTGGATTTGGTAGTGCAATCCGACTTCTTTATCCCTTTCAAATTCGTTGCCGCTGAGCTGAATCCGGTACATGCCCAAATTACTCTTCAGCGGTTTACCGGGATGATCCGGGTGCTCACTGTAGACCTGCGGCAACGTGATGAACGGACCGCCGTCGTCGGGCCAGCTGACGATCGGCGGGAGATCGCTCAGCTTCGCGCGGCACTCAAAAACGGGGGCCATGCTTTGTCCCACCTTTTTCGGCAGCGCATTAATTGCCGACAAACCGGCCTTCATGGCCTTGCCCGGCTTTTTCATGAACTTGGCAGGATCGGCCTTGGCGGACACTAATGCCGCAACCTGATCATAGGTATCTGCAAAAAGCAGTCGGGCTCTTTCGGGAGTACCAAACAGATTGGAGGCGCACGGGAATTTGCATCCCTTTACATTTTCAAAAAGAAGGGCCGGCCCACCGGACTGATAGACCCGCCGCTGAATTTCCGCCATTTCAAGATAGGGATCCACCTCCTCGGTAATTCGAAGAAGCTGCCCATGTTTTTCCAATGCCTGAATGCATTCCCGTGTGCTTTGATATCCCATACCCGCATGTTGTTTAAGCAACTGCGGGATCGCAAGCGCATTCTTCCAATCTCTGGAAACCGCTCCCGGCGGGCAACAGCCTATTCAGCCAGTTTGATGCGGCGCGTGAATTCCATGCTCGGTTGCGGCGGATTCCAAATCAGTATAGGACGGAAACCCAGGTAGTTGGATTTAACGCTCGGTTTATGGTAGAAACGGTTTGCAGAACGGCAGGAACTGGCTGGATAGTTCCAGCACCCTCCCCGCACGACCCGCAGCCCGTTGTTGACCAGCCGGACAGTGTCCCCTTCTGTACCCCACTGCTCTGAGGGCACGCGGTATTCATTCAGCGCCAGACCGCGCTGGGATCCATCCGTCGGTGCATTTTCGTAGTTCGCATACCACGAGTCTGCGCACCACTCCCAAACGTTGCCGTGCATGTCGTAGAGCCCCCAGGCATTAGCATTTTTACTCGCGACAGGATTCGTGCGCTCCGAACTGTTTTTATTAAACCACCCCATACTGCCGATATCCCCGGCATAATCGCCGGTTGAACCTGCCCGACACGCATATTCCCATTCGGCCTCAGTGGGCAGCGTGTATTCATATCCTTCCGGAAGACGCCCCATCATGCGCTCATTTTCGGTTAACCAGTTGCAATACTCCATGGCATCCGACCAGGAGATGCCGGCAACCGGAAGTACGGCACTCATCGGCATCGGGATATCTTTCTTTTTAAACGTTTCCGGCGGGGCCTTAAACTGTCCGTATTGCTGTTGTGTTATCTCCGTCTTCGCCATCCAGAAAGGCCGCGAAAACGAAACCGGGCGGACGGGTTGCTCGTCATCTTCTCCATCCTCCGACCCCATGATAAAACTCCCGGTGGGAATGGGAACAAACTCGATCGTGATGCTGTCCTCCAGATCAACCACCCACGACCCGGATGGGTCGGGACCGATTCCTTCCTCCAGAACAATACTGAGCTGCCGAAGTCCTTCCCAGTTTGCGTGTAAACTTTTGCGATAAGGACTGTAACCCGGTTTTGAAACGTTCAACGTGTAACGCATACCTTGCTTCAGCGGCACAGTACTGGATCCGAGGCTGGCGGTTTTATCGCCCCCATCCATATGGGCGGTCAATTTGATGTCTGCAGCCAACACGCTGCAAACCACCTTCAGAGAGGGATTCTTTCCTTTGTTTTGTGCCGTGGCCGCCATAACACTGCAGCAAGCCAGGAGAGTTGCGATCAGACCAACATTTTTCTTCATAAGAAAAGTCCTTATTCTTCCGTTAAACGACCCCGGTCATCCACCCCGGTGGAAATAGGGAAATTGAGTACCACAATTAAAAAATACAGCTCCAATGCCAAGCGAAAACAAAATAATAACCAGCTCAGCCGAGCCGAATCGTATGGCCCCAATCATTGACAGATAAACCGTCGGGCTTAGAATACGGGGGAAGGAGGTGACAGGAATGTCATTTAATCAAACACGGGATCTCTTGGATCATGCCCGCGAATTTCATCGAAGGCTCGTCCATTTTTATAAAGGCATACGGCATCACGCAGTGGATGACACCACCTGTAAGCTGATTGAGGATCTGATTGAGCATGAACTGCAATTGGAATCGAGGCTGACCGACTATGAGGAAAGCAGGCCGGATAACACAGTCGATACGTTTTTCAAATATATGCTGGCAACCACCGATCAACTGTTCAGCAGCTACCCGATACCCGATCAGGTGGATACGGATTACGTCATTCATGCGACACGCTATTTCGATGAAAAACTCTGCCGGTTTTATGAAGGCATGGCAGGCAAGTCAATGACGGTCGAGGTTCAGGATGTGCTGAAAAACCTCCAGCAACTGGAACAGAGCGAGCAAATGGTATTGAATAAACTTATGCTCAACCTGCAGGATGTTTAATCAACGCTCGGCTCAGCCTTCGCTGCTTTTTCACGGTGGTGGGCGGCAAGCAGGTCGTCGAGTTCACAACCGGTCAGCTCCGTCAGTGTATTAAACAATTTGTTCATCACAAAAAACATAACGATCATCACCGGAACCAACACAACCACATGACTCAGCCCGGTCATTTTTCCCAGCTCGGCGGTATAGGCTTCCGACCCCGGTTCGCTCTTTAATACAATTTTCGCCAATACATAGCTCAATCCGGAAGAGAGAAAAAACGAGGAAGCAAATCCCCAGGTAAGGCCGACCAGCCGTTTTTCAAATATCGCCTCATTTCCCTTTTCCTTCAGTGCCGTTTTCAAACGGTCCACATCAAACAGCGCTTCGGTCATCAGGATTTTTTTGATGAGCGGAAACGGAGTTTTCAGCGAAATCACAATCGCAACACCAAGGATCAGCGGAATGGCGGCCTCTTTGATCGCCACATATTCCGGCGGCAGTTTCAGAATGCCGAACACACCGGTGAGCGTAACACTGATGATCCCGATGATGGACATGAAATCAGCTTTACGGTCGCGAATGACTGTGCGGATACCATAGCCGACCGGAAAAGCCAGGCCCACTACGAGTGCCCATACCGGCCCCAGATATTTGTCTTTGCTCAGAAAGCTCAGAATGGCAACAGGAATAATGACGTTAATCAGGATACTGGTCAGCGGACTGTCAGGCTTCTTGGCTTCACTCATAAAATCTCCATAAAAAGGAGTTCACCTTACGCCAGCCCTGATTTTTCACAACTGAAATACCACTTCAAATTAGAACAGTACCAAGGTGCTCGGAAGCAGCAGCCGGCCGATTGTATGCGAGTTCCCACACAGCAAATCGGGCAAATGGCATTTGTTTTTAATGTTGTGTTAAATAGCAACAGACAGTTAGCGCAACAAGCGACAGCAACAGACCGTTGGATTTTCGAAGTTTTCGACATCACCCTGTAATAACTGGGTTTTATTAGGAAAAAAGTGGAGCCAATGATCCGAATCGAACGGACGACCTATTCATTACGAGTGAATTGCTCTACCAACTGAGCTACATTGGCCACTTGAAAAAGAAGGACTGTGTTTACGAAAATGATGCGAAGCGGTCAACCCGCATCTATCATATTTTTATTGGTAGCCCGTATTTCCGGACACTTGCGCAAGTGCGGGACAAACACCACACAGCTAAATCCGACTAAGAAGATGCTTCGCGGCAGCCCCCGGATCCGTTTCCCGCAACAGACTTTCACCCACCAGAATGGCATGCGCACCCGCCTGCTTGAGCTGCACGACATCCTCCGGCGTCTTGATGCCGCTTTCGCTCACCAGCGTACAGTCGGACGGAGCCATCGCCGCCAGCTCAAAGGTGGTATCCAGGGTTGTGACAAAGGTTTTCAGATTACGGTTATTGATTCCGATACAGTCGGACCCTGCATCAATGGCCCGCTGCATCTCTTCCCGATCATGCACTTCCACCAACGGTTGAAGCTCAAGCGATTGGATCTCGCCGATAAAAGCGGCGAGATCCGCATCGCTCAAAGCACCGACAATCAGCAGTACAGCCGAAGCGCCCATCTTTTTTGCGTGGGCGATCTGCCACGAATCAACCACGAACTCTTTGTAGAGCATCGGTATTTCAATCGCATTCCGAACCTCGGAAAAATCCTCCGCCCCGCCGCCGAAATATTTATGGTCCATCAGGCATGAAATCGCACTGGCCCCGTTTGCTTCGTAGCCCTTCGCAATTTCTGATGGGCTGAACGGCTCGCGAATCAGCCCCGCCGACGGCGACTTCCGTTTCACCTCCGCAATCAGCCCCATCGGCGTTGCCCGCAGCGCCTGCACGAAATCAGGACGTTTTTCAATACCAGATAGCAGGCTTTGCAGTTCTTCCAATGATTGGAACTTTTTACGTTCTTCAATTTCGGTGCGCTTGTCCGCGCAAATCTGTTCCAGAATATTCATGGTGTTGAACCACAAAAAACACGAACCACACGAAAATAAAATATTCGTGTATGTAGTGTATTTGGTGGTCTCCTCCTTCCTAACGGTTTTTCTTGAGGTAGGCTTCGATGAACGGATCGATGTTTCCATCGAGCACACTTGCCGCATTACCGACCACTTCGTCGGTGCGGTGATCTTTCACCTGAGTGTAGGGCTGCAAAACGTAAGAGCGGATTTGAGAGCCCCAGGCAATTTCGCCCTTGTCACCGTAAAGCTGATCGACCGCCTGGCGCTGTTTATCCCGCTCGTGTTCATAGAGCCGGGCCTTCAGCATTTTCATGGCGGCAGCTTTATTTTTATGCTGCGACCTTTCCGCCTGACATTGCACTACCGTGCCTGTCGGCAAGTGAACAATTCGAACCGCTGAATCGGTCGTGTTGACGTGCTGCCCACCGGCGCCCTGCGCGCGATAGGTATCGATTCGCAGATCAGACTCCACGATTTCAATATCGATATCATCGTCGATCTCCGGTGTCACATCCGCAGCAACAAAAGAGGTGTGACGGCGCGACTGCGAATCGAACGGGCTGATACGCACTAAACGGTGCACGCCGCGTTCCGACTTCAGCAGACCATAGGCATATGCCCCGCTGATCAACAGCGAAACGCTCTTAATACCCGCCTCGTCGCCCGCCTGGTAATCCATAATCTGGACTTTAAAATCGTGCCGTTCTGCATAGCGCGTAAACATACGGTAAAGCATGTCCGCCCAATCGCAACTCTCCGTACCGCCCGCTCCCGCATGCAGGGTCAAATACGCCCCGTTCGCATCGAACTCATCGCCTAACAGCGACTGCATTTCCAATGCCTGGAAACTGCTTTCAACCTTCTTCAGCTCCGCTTCGGCTTCAGCCAGCGCACCATCTTCGCCCGCTTCGGCCAATTCCAGCATTAACTCGGCATCATCCAGTCCGCCGCTGATCAAATCAAACGGATCGAGTACCATCTTAAGCGATTTGGTGGCCGCAATATTCACTTTTGCCTTATTCTGATCGTTCCAGAATTCCGGCTCGGCAGCAGCCGCCTCAAGAATCTCCAGTTCTGCGCGTTTTGCGGCAATATCCAGATAATCTTCCATTTCGGTCAACTGCTCACGAAAGGCTTCAATTTTTGGTTTCAGTTCTTCCTGCATAATAAACGTCCAAGGTTTGGAATTCGTGAATATAGCCGAAGCCGTGCATTTGCCAAACCCCCGCTGTGAAGAAAATTCAGCGCTTCAGAGCCATCACGAAACGGTTGGGCCCAAATTACATCCCGCCTATTCCGCTTCGGCTTTTTTCCTGCGGCGTTTCCAAGTGTTGGAACGTAGCACAAAAAAGACGGTGGCGCCGGCAAGCAGGGAGACTTTGGCAAAGAGATTTCCGTTGCGGGTGTAGAAGGTCTGTTCCATGCCGACAGGGCGCGGGGCAATAGTGGCGACGGTGAAACCTTCGGTGCGCGGTTTGAGCTTGCGGTCGATATTGCCGTAAGCATCGATGGCACCGGATACCCCGGTGTTGCAGCAGCGGACCATGGGAATTCGATTTTCAATACAGCGGAAGACAGCGTGGGCAATGTGCTGCTCGGACTGTGCTGAAGGATCAAACCAGGCATCGTTCGTCTGATTCACCAGCCAGCGTGCGCCGGCGCGTGTGGCCTGCACGGCCAGCGGCGACACAATATCTTCAAAACAGATCAGCACGGAGAACGAGGCTTTTCCGGGCAGCGAAAGCAACGTGCTTTCCTGTCCGTGTCCGAAATCGAGCTCGATCGGAGTGAACTTCCGCATCAGGCCGGGGAACGGCACATATTCTCCGAATGGCACAAGGTGCTGTTTATCGTATTTCCCCATTTCCGTTCCGTTGGTACTCACGAGAATGGAACTGTTGAAATAGGTGCGGCGGCCGTCTTCAATCGTGTAGTCCATCGTGCCGACGAGAATGGGCGTTCCTTTCTGCACCAGCTTATCAACCATGTTGTAGCTGGTCCGATTGTGCGTTGAACGCAGGAAATCGGGAATGGCGGTTTCGGGCCAGATGATCAGATCGATGCCCTCGATGTTTTCTGCAGCACTGGTGAGCTGCGTGAGTTTATCGCGGATGTCCTGATCCATGGCATCGTCCCACTTGGCAACCTGTTCGATATTCGGCTGCACGAGGACGGTCTTGACGGCTTCAAAAAACTGCGGGCGGTTGAGCAGCACGTTCATGCCGTGCGCCACGGAGAGCGCAACCGGAACAATGCCGACCATCAGCTCATAATGCGGCTTATATTTCTGCGAACGGTTGCCGTGCGTGTATTGGCGGAAGGTGATGAATACCCCGGCATTCATCCAGACAATGAAAGCGGTTACAGCGGACACGCCCCCCCACTCGGCGATCTGAATGATGGATGGATTGGCATATTGCGAAACACCGAGCGGATTCCAGGGGAAGCCGGTGAACAGAAAGCCGCGCAGATATTCGGACCCCACCCAGACCATCGTGACGGCAAACATGAACCGGACATTTTTCCGCAGATTATCTCCGGCCCACTTTTTAGTACCAAGAGAAACGGTGATGCCAAACGGAATGAAATAGAGCGCGCAGTACAGCGCCAGCACCGCATAGCCCAGCAAAGCACTGATCTGCAGACCAACACCGTCCACCTTACCGGTAAGGTTGCCCAGCCAGGAGAGAGACATCATGAAAAAGACAAAGCCGGAAAGCAGCGCAAGCCACGATGCTTTTTTAAGCGAGGCCGACTGCACGGAAAACATCAGCGGAACCAGCGCCACATAGATGAGCGTTGCGTTTCCATAGCCGGGAAACGACAGGGCCAGCAGCACGCCGGACAGTATACTTCCAAGGATTGGAAGCCACGGCGACTTCAGCACCGGATGATCGAGCTTGAAAGCCGGGCGCCCATTATCGAACGCCTTGCGTTTTTTATCCATTTCCTTGAACGATCCAATCATTGGAAAACCATGCCTTTATAAATCTAAATTCATTAATGCGGGAACCGTCTTCCAGCCACGTGGTTTTTTCTGCTGCTGAAACAGGTCCGAAATATAAGCGAGCAGATCATCCGACTGCGTCAGCGTCTGCCCTCGCCTCCTGTTGTTTTCAACATTGAACCCGTCAAGCCCCTTAATGCCCAGTACACCTTCGCCACCGGAGGCATCCCAGAACATATACATATGCTCAACAATGGCGCGGATGGAACGATACAGCATCATCTCGTGCCGCTCTGCATCGGACAGCACCAGACGACTGAAGTCGAGCGTCCACATACGGTCGAGCTGTGCGCCGGCCCAGCCCGCCGGGCGAATGACACCGAGTGAAAAATAAGGAAGGAGCGTTGGAAAGTGATGCAGCTCGGACAGTATTTCCAGCCAACGTGCACTATGCCTTTTGTGCGACGGCAACGAATGCAGCACCCGAGTGGCAGCGGCACGATCGTTTACGGCGCAGAAGGAACGGGCAATCAGCAGCACAAGATCAGAACGTTGAACTCCCCGGGGATGAAACTTCCGGCAATACATCGCGATGCTGGCGGATACGTTATCGGCCATCGTCCCGGAAGGGATTTCCAGGGATTGGAAAACATCCTGCAGATGAACCGTCCAGGCGTCCTTTGTTTCCAAAGTCTGGAAGGTGTTATCGATCATTCCCGCCCGATGAGGCGCTCAACCTCGTTCATGAATTGGCCGGCATCGCGGAAGCGGCGATAGACTGAGGCGTAACGGATGTATGCCACCTCATCGAGTTTTTCCAAGGCCGTCATGACTTTTTTACCCAGCGCAATGCTCGGAATTTCTTTCTCAAATTCGGATTCCGCTTCGAGCACAATCGCATCCGTCAGGCGTTCAATCTGCTCAACACTGATATGCCGTTTACGACAGGCAATGTTCAGACTTTTCAACAGCTTATCACGGTTCAGTTCTTCGCGGCGACCATCACGCTTGGTGACCTGCAACTGTGCACGCTGAATTTCTTCATAGGTTGTAAACCGATGCCCGCACCCCACACAGACCCGCCGACGGCGAATCGCATCGCCATTTCGAACTTCACGACTGTCAATTACGCGGTTTTCCCGGCCTTCACATTTCGGACATCTCATAGAGTGTACTCTCCCTGATTTGCGCAGAAGATAGACTTAAAGCGTAAAGGCGAACAATAAAAAACGCCCCACAGATGCAGGGCGTTTTCAACTTCGGCCGAAATGCGCTTTATTTTTTCTTCACCGCTTTTTTCTTAGAAGCTTTCTTTTTAGCCGGTGCTTTTTTGGCAGCCGCTTTTTTCTTTGCAGGAGCTTTCTTCGCTGCAGCCTTCTTTTTGGCAGGCGCTTTTTTCGCGGCGGCCTTTTTCCCGGCGGGAGCCTTCTTAGCGGCTTTCTTTTTAGCCGGCGCCTTCTTCACCGCTTTTTTCTTGGCCACTTTCTTTTTCACCGGTGCTTTTTTGGCAGCGGCCTTCTTTTTCGCCGGCGCTTTCTTTACTGCCTTTTTCTTCGCCACTTTCTTCGCGGCGGCCTTTTTCTTCGCCGGTGCTTTTTTCGCGGCTTTCTTTTTAGCCGGAGCCTTTTTCACAGCCTTCTTTTTGGCTGGAGCTTTTTTAGCAACCTTCTTCTTCGCCGGAGCCTTCTTCGCTACTTTTTTCTTGGCAGCTTTCTTTTTCGCCGGTGCTTTTTTCACGGCCTTCTTTTTAGCTGGAGCTTTCTTCGCAGCCGCTTTCTTGGCCGGCGCTTTTTTCGCAGCCTTCTTTTTGGCTGGAGCTTTTTTCGCAGCCGCTTTTTTAGCCGGCGCTTTTTTCGCGGCTTTCTTCTTAGCCGGTGCTTTCTTTTTTGCTGCCATTGTAGCCTCCTTGGTTTACTCCTGACTAGCGACCATTGCTGTATCCATTTAGCTTATCTGCGTTTGCAATCATGCAAAGATGCTTCAATGCTCGCGCTTCTGAAAAACGTTATAATGAGAAAGATTTTTTTATGCAACTCGTTTGATTTATAAAAACTCCTTATGACATTGATGTTACGCGCATGAAATCAATCAGATTGAACACCTGAAACGTCAGGATGAAGCCATAAAAAAAACCGCCCAACACAGGACGGTTTTTTCTAACGCAAGAGGCTCGGTGCCCTAAAGCGTTTGAGCAATCTTTTCAACAAGGTAAGCCTGAATCGTATCGCCCACGTCAAAGTTGGTGAAGTTATCCGGACGGATACCGCACTCCTGACCCTGACGGACTTCAGCAGCTTCATTCTGGAAGCGCTTAAGCGATCCAATCACTCCTTCAAACAGAATCTCTTTACCGCGTTTAATACGGATGCTTGCTTTCGATGTAATACGTCCGCTGTTCACCATACAACCGGCAATCTTATTCTTCCTGCTCATCTCAAAGACCTCTTTAATTTCAGCCTCGCCGATGATCTGCTCACGCAGTTCCGGCTCGAGCAGGCCTTTCATGGCACTCTCAATATCTTCGATCAGTTCGTAGATGATGCTGTACAAACGGATCTCAACCCCTTCGCGTTTTGCGGCGGCATTGGTTCCGTTTTCATTGCCCGTGTGGAAGCCGAGAATAATGGCATCGGAAGCACTGGCCAACATGACGTCATTAACCGTGATGTTACCAACATCATTGGTGATGATGTTGATCTCAACCTTATCACTCTTAATTCCGCTGAGGGAATGAGCAATGGCTTCAACCGAACCCTGCACGTCGGCCTTGATGATGACCTTGAGCTCTTTTTTCTCCGTCGAATCGGCTGCACCGAACAGATCGTCGAGCGACATTTTCTTGGGAGCAGACACGCCGCCACCTAATGCAGCAGCACGCGCTTCAGCCTGCAGCTCTTCGGAAATCGCCTTGGCTTCTTTGTCGTTGCTCATCACCTGAAATTCATTACCGGCGCCCGGCACATTCGTCAGCCCCAGCAACTTAACCGCAGTGGACGGCCCCGCCGAACGGACCTTGACTCCCTGATCGGAAATGAGCGCTTTAACGCGTCCCCAATATGGACCGCAGATAACGGAGTCGCCGACTTTAAGCGTTCCTTCTTTCACAAGTACGCTGGCCGTCGGGCCCATACCCGGTTCCATTTGAGCTTCAACCACAAAACCACTGGCGGGTTTATTCGGGTTCGCCTTCAGCTCAAGCATTTCAGATTCGAGCAGAATACGTTCAAGCAGCGCATCAATCCCTTCTCCGGTTTCAGCACTGACCGGCACACAGCCGATGCTGCCGCCCCAGTCTTCCACCATCACATCATTTTCCTGAAGCTGCTGCTTCAGGCGATCGGGATTCGCGGAACGAAGGTCCATTTTATTCATGGCGATAATCGTGCAAACACCGGCAGCTTTTGCATGCTTGATCGCTTCAATCGTCTGCGGCATCACACCATCGTCGGCAGCAACCACAAGCACGGCAACGTCTGTCATGTTTGCACCCCGTGCACGCATTGCCGTGAAGGCCGCGTGGCCGGGGGTGTCGAGGAACGTAATCTTATGATCGTTCAGCTCCACAGTATATGCACCGATGTGCTGGGTGATTCCTCCGGATTCTCCGGCAGTCACCTTCGTGTTCCGAATCTTGTCGAGCAACGACGTTTTACCGTGGTCGACGTGCCCCATGAATGTGATAACCGGCGGACGCGGCATGAGGGCATCCGGAGTATCCGATGCGCCTTCTTTTTTCTTCACAACCGTTTTCTTCGCTGACTTCTGCTGCACCGGCGGAGCTTTCTTCTTCTCCTCCTTGCGCACCGTATAGCCATACTTGGCACCGATTTCCTTGGCAATCTTCAGGTCGATTTCCGCATTAATGGAAGCGAAGACGTTCATTTTCATGAGCTCTGCAATAACCATGTTGGGCTTTACGTCCATCATGTCTGCAAAATCCTTAACAATCACCTTCGGCTTTTTCAGCTCGATCAGATTCGGGTCGCCGGAAGGAGCGGCGGGGGCAGCCGCAGGGGCTTCCTTCTGTACCGGAGCTTCCTCAACGGGAGCGGCGGGAGCTTCCTTTTCCACTTCTTCAGCAACGGGCGCTGCGGCAGCGGGAGCTGCCGGCTCTTCTTTAGCGTTGTCTGCGCGCGCTTCTTCAATAGACGCATAGCCGAGCTCATCACACACCTGGCTAATCTGTTCTTTCGATAGCGTCGATTCAGGACCATCAACATCGATGTCGATATCTCCCAGAATCTCGATTAATTCGTCAGCGGATACGCCGACATCTTTTGCGGTTTCTTGTACTGTCATCATTCCGTAATCTCACCGTGTTCTTTAATATACTCCACCTCAGCGGCGTACCAGATTGATTTCGCCTGTTCAGGAGAAATGCCTTCAATGGAAGAAAGGTCGCTCATTTCAGCGGCCAGAATACCTTCCAGGGTCAGGAAGCCGGAGAATACCAGCTTCTCGGCGTAGCTATCGCCGATACCTTCGATCGCTGCGAGCTTAGTTACGGCAACCGCAACACGCTCCTCGAAGTTCATGCTCTCTTCATCCTTCTGGATGTCGACGCGCCAGCCGGTCAGCTTGGAGGTCAAGCGAGCATTCTGTCCGCGTTTGCCGATCGCCAGCGAAAGCTGGTCCGGCTCAACCGTGACGCGAACGGTCCGCGTGTCTGCATCCGCATCCACATGCTTCAGGCGGGCCGGGGCCAGCGCATTCGCAATCAGGGTATGGATGTCTTCGCTCCAACGGACAATATCAATTTTTTCGCCCGACAACTCGCGGACAATATTTTTAACGCGCATCCCGCGCATCCCGACGCACGCGCCGACCGGGTCAACCCGTTCATCGTGCGAGATAACCGCAACCTTGCTGCGGTATCCGGCTTCGCGGGCAATACCCTTGATTTCCATGGTGCCGTCTGAAATTTCAGAAACTTCAATTTCAAAAAGGCAGCGGACAAAATCGGGGTTGTTGCGGGAAAGCACAATTTCCGGACCGCGTTCACGGTCGCGAACATTCAGAATCAGTGCGCGAACCCGCTCGCCGACTTCATACTCTTCAGTCGGGACGCGTTCTTTGGAAGGCATGACGGCTTCGCCGTGTTCCAGCTCAATGACCACATCGGAGCGGTCAAAGCGGGTAACGGTTCCAGTAATGATTTCGCCGATGCGATCCTTGTACTCTTCAAAAATGAGTTCTTTCTCGGCATTGCGGATCTTCTGCATGATCACCTGCTTGGCGGTCTGCGCGGCAATCCGGCCCATATGCGGAGGCATGGTTTCGATTTCGGATCCATCGGACAACCGACGATAGGCTTTACGCTCAAAGGTCTTACGATCGATTTCGATACGCAGGTCTTCGTCAACTTCGCCGTTCTTTTCTCCGACGCTCTGTAGTGCGAGTTCAATTGCCCGGATGATGACTTCACGTTCAACACCGCGTTCACTTTCCATGTACTCGACAACGGCTTTCAATTCTGCAGGATTCATTACCGCTACCTCCTTCACTAAACCATTACATTTCAAATAACTTGCTCCAGAGAGAACAAAAGAGCGGCCGAGGGGCCACTCTATTACCAGAGCTAAAATATCAACAAGACGCAGAAACTACGCTCACTCCCTGCGCCCGTCAAGGGCCAATCCGGGTTATTCCGGGAAGCTCATCGGGCGAAAAATATCGAAAAACGTAAAAAAACAGCAACAACTTCCAACCCTTGGAAGATCCGCCCATCTTATAAAACCTTCGCACTTTTATAAGTGAAACTGACCACTTTTTTATCTATTCTTCCGGCACATTTAAAATCGGTCGAACGTCAAAGGCTGCAAGCTCCAAGGTCCGGAAAGACCTTCAGCCTGCAACCTGAAAACCTTCGGACAACTTAAAGGAGAGACTCATGATACCTGTGCTTGTTTTGCTTGGACTCATCGCCGTGCTGATTATCTGGATCGTCGGGATGTATAACGGTTTGGTGGTGTTGCGCAACCGCTTTAAAAATGCCTTTGCGCAGATTGATGTGCAGCTGAAGCGGCGCTATGACCTGATTCCCAACCTCGTCGAAACCGCCAAAGGCTATATGAAACACGAGAGCGAAACGCTCGAAGCCGTGATTCAGGCGCGCAATCAGGCGGCATCCGCCGGGAAAGCCGCCGCCGCCAATCCGGGCGATGCCGGGGCCATGGCCGGATTGCTCGGTGCGGAAAGTATGCTGACCGGAGCACTCGGCAAACTGTTCGCCCTGTCCGAAGCCTATCCGGATTTGAAGGCGAACCAGAACATGATGCAACTGAGCGAGGAACTGACTGCAACCGAAAACAAGGTCTCGTTTGCACGACAGGCTTATAATGATGCGGTCACGGTGTATAACACCAAGCGCGAGGTCTTCCCCTCCAACATCATCGCCGGCATGTTCAACTTCGCGGCCGGCACACTGTTTGAAGTGACAGACGAAGCCGTTAAAGAAGCCCCTAAGGTCAGTTTTGATTGATCTGATCGCCACAGGAGACCGCAAAGCGAACAAAGACCTTTCTTTTATGTTCTCTGCGCTCTCCTGTGGCTAGACCTCCAGCCGCTATGGATTTTTTCGCCAGACAGGATCAGGCAAGGCGCAGCACTCTTCTGCTGATCGCTCAGTTTTCAATGGCGGTGACCGGCACCATCCTGCTGGTCTATTTCCTGCCTGTTGCAGTGTGGTATTTCTACAGGACGTCCGAGGTTTCCGCCGATACCGTCGTTCAGTGGTGGCACCCCGAGTGGTTCATCGGGGTCTGCGGAGCGACACTGATTGTAGTTCTGGGCGGAGCACTGCTTAAAATCGCCGAACTGCGCCGAGGCGGAGGATCATCCGTAGCCGCCATGCTCGGGGGCCGAGAAATAGCCCCTTCTACCGAGGACTTCTTCGAGCGGCGCTTGCGGAATATTGTGGAAGAGATGGCCATAGCATCCGGCGTTCCCGTTCCGCCGGTTTATGTGATGAAAAAAGAAAAAGGGATCAATGCCTTCGCCGCAGGCTTCGGGACGAACGACGCGGTGGTTGCCGTGACCTATGGCACCATGACCGGCCTTACCCGCGATGAACTGCAGGGGGTCATTGCCCACGAATTCAGCCACATCCTCAATAAGGACATGGCACTGAACATCAAGCTCATTGGATTTTTGCACGGTCTGCTGATAATCGGGTTGACCGGTCGGGTACTGCTCGAAGTTGCCGGCAACATCGGGCGCTCCCGCGACGGGGGCAAACTGGCCGCTCCCATTCTGGCCGCAGCCCTCGTGCTCATAGCGGTCGGATTCTCAGGTTTCTTTTTTGGCAACATGATCAAGGCATCCATTTCCCGACATCGCGAACGGCTGGCCGATGCCTCGGCGGTACAGTTCACCCGAAACCCGGGAGGCCTCGCTTCCGCCCTGAAAAAAATCGGAGGTCTGGCCTACGGCTCGCGCATACGCTCACCTAAAGCCGGTCAGGCCAGTCACATGTTTTTCGGTAATGGACTGAAACGTTCGCTCTTCTCAACCCATCCGCCGCTCAAAAAACGTATCCAATGGTTGGAACCCGGCTTTACAGGAAAATTCGAACGGGTCTCATATGAATCGCTCTACGCGCATCTGCACAAAACGGAAGGCGCCCCCATTCCGAAAGAATCCGGAAAAGAAAACGATAGATTTTTCAATATGGCAGCCGCCTCCGGACTGACCGGAAGCAATGCCCGACCCCCGACAGCCACAGCAGACAGAACAGCATCTTCGCCTCCGAAAAACCTTCACCTGAATGGCCACCAGTTGCTCGAATCGGTCGGCCAGCCCATGGAAAAACATGTGGCAACCGCAAAAGCACTTATTGCCTCCATTCCTGACCGGGTGCGTGAATATGCCGGCAGTCCGTACGGCGCGCGCACGCTGGTCTATTTCCTTCTGCTGGATTCGCGCGAAGAAATCCTTCGAGCCCAGATGCGAATCATTAAACACATGGCTGAGCCCGACGTTTTCCAAACCCTGGAAAAAGCCCTTCCAAACCTTGGAAAAATTGAGCCGGCACTGCGCTTACCGATCATCGATCTCACGATTCCGGCGCTGCGTTTTCTGTCGGTCGGGCAATACCGCGCCTTTATACAGGTGGTTAAGGCGCTGGTGGAGGCCGACGAACAAACCGATGTTTTCGAGTATGCCCTTCAGCGCATACTCACCCATCACCTTGACCCTCTCTTCGAAGGACGCACCCGCAAACGCCCGGCCAACTATTATTCCATCCGGGGCCTCGTTCCCGAAACCTCCGTCCTGCTCTCGGTGCTGGCGCGGAAGTGTCATACTTTCGGAGTTGAAGCCGCCTCCGCCTTTCTGGCGGCCATCGAGGTAATCGACGATCCGAAGAGCGAATTTGCACTGATCGATCAATCGGAATGCACGTGGGAAAAACTGGATCAGGCGCTGGATAAACTGAATGAAGGATCCGGATTGGTGAAAAAGCAGGTTCTCAGCGCGGCCCTTACCTGCATGCTGTTTGATCGCGAAATTACCATTGAAGAAGTGGAACTGTTCCGCGCAATTGCCTCAACCCTCGATTGCCCCGTCCCGCCCTGGGTCACCCCGCTGGAACTGGAACCGGAATGAGATTTGAAGATAAAAAAGAAAATGCCCGGCGGCGAAAAGCCTGCTGGCTCGTCGGACTGACCTGCGGCCCCGCGTTTGCTCTCCTCTTCTGCATGGCCTGGTTTATTCCGCCCCTGCTGGCCGACTATCATATGGGGCTCTGGTTTCCACTCGTTGGAAGCATTTCGCTTACCGCTCCGCTGGCTGACCGAATCGGCAAACGGTTTGAAGTGACCGCGGAGCAATTTGCCGGGCCGGTTGCCCTCTGCTGCACGCTCTCGCTCGTATTGTTTCTGTTTCTGATCACCAACATCATGAATTAATTTTACCCTTTGCCGTTGTGCCTCTTGGGCGTTTCGTGTATCACCCTCCGCACTATGGAAGAAACGAAGAACAAAAGAGTTGTGGCGATTGTTGGTCGCCCAAACGTTGGAAAGTCGGCCCTGTTTAACCGGCTCGTGGGCCGTCGTGTGTCGATTGTACACGAAGAAGAGGGTGTAACCCGCGACCGCGTGGCATGTGAAGCCAATTGGGAAGGCGAACGCTTCGAGCTGTTCGATACCGGCGGACTGGGCCACTTCGGCAAGCAGGCCAAACCCGATGAAATTGTGGCGGGCACCGAATCGCAGGCGGAAATTGCCATCTCTGATGCCTCGTTCATTATTTTTGTAGTCGATATTTCCGCCGGCCTGACACCGCTCGACCAGGAGGTTGCCCGTATTCTGCATCAAAGCGGACGTACCGTTCTGCTGGCTGCCAATAAGGCCGACAACCCGGACCGTGAAGAAGGCACTTACGACTTCGACGGCCTCGGCTTTCCGGTCTTCCCGGTTTCTGCACTGCATAACCGCGGCATCGGAAGCCTGATGGAAGCACTGCTTCCATTACTTCCAAAAGAAGAAAATCCGACCCTCAACGAGCCGCTGCGTGTGGCGATTGTGGGGCGCCCGAATGCGGGTAAATCATCCTATATTAACCGGTTGCTGAACGACGAACGTGTGATTGTTTCCGACATACCGGGTACCACCCGCGACAGCATTGAAATTCCGTTCGTGATCGGTAAAGGCGAAACCGCGCGTCATTATCAGCTGATCGATACCGCCGGAGTTCAGAAAGACACGCGCTCGAAAAGTGCCGTCGATTGGTTTTCCAATCTTCGAACGGATAAAGCCATCGAACGCGCTGATGTGGTAATTATGATGCTCGATGCGGAGTCCGGCCCCACAACCCGCGATAAAAAAGTGGCCGCAAAAATTATCGATGCCCAAAAAGGCTGTATTCTGCTTTGCAATAAATGGGATCTGGCGAAGGATGCCGAGGATGAGGTTACGCAAACCAAATACCTGCCGGCTCTGCGCGAGGCACTTCCCTTTATGGGCTTTGCTCCGGTCCTGTTTGTTTCGGCCAAAGACGGCTATAACATTCGTCGTTCCGTTGAAGCCATCGACTATGTGGCCGCGCAGACCCGCACCGAAATTACAACCGGCGTGCTGAACCGCGTGATTGAACAGGCGGTTGAAAAATATTCCCCGCCGATCGCCAAGGGCAAGCGCCTCAAGATTTATTATGCAACGCAATCCGGCACCAATCCGATCTACTTTAAGATCTTCGTGAACGACCCGGCCAATGCCCGTTCAAACTGGCTGAAATATCTGCAGAACCAGTTCCGCGAAGCCTTTGGTTTGGAAGGTGCGCCGATCTTCATCAAGCTCGTCGCCCGCTCCCGTCCCTCCCATCGGTAAAACCTTCGGGCGTTGAGCAGACTTTCCAGTCTGCCCTGCACAAAGCCCGCCCCCATCAAAAGGGCGGACTTTTATCCCGGAGGTTTTATTCGCTTATTTTCACTTTCAGGAAATAGAACTTATTCTCTTCCCACGGATAATAATTGGTGTAGCTATTCTGCGGATAGTAAAGCGTGCCCGCAGAATACGGCAATTCGACGGATAGATCTTCCTTCACCATAATTTCATATTCACGGCCAGCCACTGCATTCCAGTGAATGACAAATCCTTCCGGGATTTGATCCATGGATTCAATTTTGAAAACGGATGCACTGTTCGTTGGAACCGTGCCGGCGATATATTCCGAAAGGTTATCCATTTCATCGCCATCCCAATCATCCTGCGGACCGCCGTTTACAGCATCGGTCCCCCCGAAAAAGTCCTGCTCCCAAACATCCGGAAGACCGTCGTTATCATCATCGCCGGCATTCGGCCGTTGAATATAGGTTTCGGATTCCGCAATTTTTGCAACCAGATAGATGATGCCGTCATCGTTCTCCGCAGTCCGACCCCACCCATAAAGCAGCTCCAGCCAATTTCCGCCGGGACTCAGGGTAATCGGGCCCGCCGTGCGGGTACTCAACGGCCCCTCAAACGGCGGGAGCCAGCCGACAGGGTCATCAATCGAATCTCCGAAAAATCCAATGTCATAATCTTCATCATACTCTTCAGAATAGAGGCTCAACGAAATCACGGAAGCATCCGCATCCGGCTCATTCCAGGTGACCGTAATTTGTTCATTCGAGGAAAAGGATCCGTTGAGTCCGACTGGATCGGTGAAAAACGGAAGCCCTGAAATTTCGGGAATTGCGGTTACGCCATCCGTTTGTATGAAAGGCAGTTCAGTGGAAACCAACGTGCCATCACTCAGCCCGACTGTAATCAGCCAGGTTCCATCCCAATCGGAGTTCCAAGGGTCGGAAAGGTCGACATACGATTCCAGCTTCCAATTCGTTATATCTCCATCAATCAGGTATTCCTCGACTTCAAAATCAATCTCACCGACCGGCGGCCGGGCCCAAATGAAATCTACGTCGGAAGATGCGTTCAGCGAAATATTCAACGAAGCTTCATCGTCGCCCGAATCGTCGGGATCGCCATACGATGTTTTAAATTCCATCTCCATTTTGCTGATGTAATCATCAGGCGCTTTGCCTTCGTAAATCAGGAAGTCATCGAAATACACCTCCCCGCTGGACACGCCGACATTTTCCTGTCCCGTAAACAGGATTGGCGAAAAGGAAGAACCCGCCGTTCCATTCACCGCAGAAAGCAGAAGGTTGGTAAAATTCACATAGACCCCATCGATCCCGTACGAGCTGCTCAAAAACTGAGATTCGGCATCATAAGAAAGTTTCAATGTCATTTCATTTTCTATCGTAACCACCCGGCCATCCACCACGTCGGTATCATTTGTACGCGCAAATGTTTTGAGCTCGGTATTCCAATGTGACGTGTTTATTTCGATGCCGAAATGATTATCCAGATCTCCATCCACCATGAGAATCATTCCCATCCACAGCTCATCCTCTTCACCAAAGGAACCCTGATTAAGAAATTGGGCCGCTTCCACCTCAACCGACCAACTGTTCGTTGCGCTCAATTCACTTCCTATCCATTCCCAGGCCATGCTCTGATCTTCACCGCCGCCATCATTCGAATATTCCAGGCGCATATTGGTTTCCGTAAACTGCGTTCCGGAATCGGCAATAAATTCAGCCCATTTAGACTCATCCAGGCTGTTGTCATCAAATGAATCCCCCGCTAACGAATGATCAGCATACAGAATCGGAAATTCGGTTAACCGACTGAATCCGCGATAGCCTTCGACTCCAAATCCGCCGACGGCCACATCCACCCCGCCCGAAAATTCAATCAGCCCAATATAGTCTGTTTGCGTGTCGACATCCAATTCCGGCCAGTCAAACGAGGTATATTCATACGCATCGAAGTCATCATAAAACAGCTCTTCATTCGTCACAGAGCCCACATACTGCTGGAATGCAATCAACACATCCGGATGCTGCGGATCGTTCCACGTCACCGTTTGGGCGGGATGGTTCACATCCAAATCGGCCATTGCCGAAAGATTATTTCCTGTCAAATAAGGAACCTCCGGATAGTTCCCCACCGCGAGGCTCACCTCCTGCGTCAGCGATCCACCGGGGCCTTCCAGAATAATCCGAGCCGTTCCATTGCTTGGAAAGTCGGCATAAAAAGCCGTCGGTGTTGCATATTGTGCAAATAAGTCCCATTCCGTTTCAACGTCATCCGACTGCTCATAATTTAACGGAAGGCTTAAATTTCCTCCCTCCAACCGAATGGCCGTGGCATCCGCGAGCTGTTCCAATTCAAGATAGGAATAAATGAACATCTCCGGCGTTCCACTCGGAGCTGTGTCGTCAACAGACTGCTCATACATTTCGCCCGTAATGAATTCCCAGTGATCCACTCCACCGAATGCCATACCTGTTGCAAGGAGGCTGCTTATAAGTACCTTTTGCTTAAAATACTTCATAAATTTATCATCCTTTTTTGTTCATCCTATTCTTCATTTACAGAGCCATAAGCTCAGAAACGGCATCCAGATCCCCGGCCTGGGCGGCCAGCTCGAGTGCTTTTTCAATGAGCTCATCAACAGTGACCCCGTAATCGGTATCATCATTCTGAATGGCCTGAATCAGCTCACGTTGAGCCACCAACGCCCCGGCAAAATCGCCTGCTTCTTCCAATGCAACCACAGCTTCCGTTTTTTCTTTAAATGCATCCTGGCGTTCTTTCAACGCCCGGGCCACCCGTTCCTGCTCGGCGATTTCGGCTGCAATTCGGTTCTCTTCCTGCACACGCAACTCTGTTTCATAACGTATGATCCGGTTGTTCCGCAGGTTTTCCTGCTCCTGCAAACCCTGCAGAGAAACGGATGCCTCAATCGGAGAATCTTCCTCGCCCAATTGCACGGTCAGCTGATCCAGCGTCATTAATTTTCCACTGTATGAGGAAAGCGGAATGCTCACCCGCCCCTGAACCCGCTCATATTCGATCTCCAGCTCAGGAATACGAATCGACGGCCGATCCGCTTCAGCCAGTTTGGATGCGGAAACCCACTGTTCCGAAACATCGTCTTCGATCTTTTCTTCCCGCTGATACCAAACGTCTTCTTTGTTGTATTTATAACTGTCGTAGTTGAACGGGTACGCCAAAACCCCGAAAGCCAGGTCGAGATAAAACTCCAGAATACCGCTCTTGGAGGCCGTCCGGTCCAGCAACGGATAATGCGTTTTAGATGTATGTTTCTTTTGACGTTTCAGCAAGCGGGATTCCGTGACATCGCAAAACGCCTGCACCTCCAGGCTCAATCGAGGATTCAGCGGGACATATAACTCCTTTCCTGATAATCCGGAAATGGAGGAATATTGCAGTTCCGGCCCTTCACTGAATTTATATTCTTCCGGTGCATACGTATATTTCCGGCTATACGTTTCTTCTTTCCATTCACTCCACTCCCCCACCTTTTTGGTGGTGCAGGAGGTGCCTAATATGGTCAGCGAGGCGAGCGCAAGCAGAGCTAATTTATTTTTGTTCATCGGGTAAGTTCCATTTCGTTTCGATTTTCCACTGGTGATATTCAAAAGTGCCGAGGTTCAATTCCTCGATCGCATCCTTAATTGGATCGGCATACATTTGATTCAGGGCCTCGATGATCTCTTCCCGGCTGACCGTTTGTTCGAAGCCAAGGTTGGCGTATAACTGTTCACTCTGTTTTTCGATATGGGTGGAAGAAATTCCAGCCTGCTCCGCGTCAAACCGGCGTTTCCACGGATCGTACACATTCATGCGCCATTTCTGGCGATCCTGCTTATCCTGTTTTTCCCGAATTCGTCTTTTTTCGCTCGCAGGCAATGCATTAAATGACTGCGTACTCAGAAGCCGTAACGGAGGCTGATAATAGGGAGGATCACCCGGAATGCATTCCGCCGTAATTGTGAAGGTAACCGGCATCGCCACATTAAAATCGAATGACAAATCAGAATACGGCAACCACTCGGCATGTTTCGTTCTATAATAATCGAGCAGCTGGTTCATTTTTTCCGGCTCATTATAACTGTCCCCGCTAAAATTCAGCGGAGCCTTTTTGCTGATATAGTCATTAAACCAGCTGCGGTTCAGCTGCTCGATCATCTGACTGAACTCCGGCGAAGCCTTCACGCGGCCGGCCAGCGCCTTCATACTTTCATACGCCTTCACCTGCGCTTCCGGCGATTCTGCCCCCTGAGCAAAACGGGCGATCAATGGAGCAAATTTAGAACGTTCGGCGTCATCGCGATAGAGCACATGCGCCAGATCATATTTTGCAAGAATCGAGCTCAGCTCATACGAATTCACCTCCAGATTCTTCAGCTTTAATTCCGGAGCAATCGCAAATACATTCTTTTTATGCTGCACTTCCAACGCCTTGAAAATGGCCTTGGCTTTTTTCTCATCAAAATACTCACTTTCTGAAAACACCTGGAAATCATGTGCACGATTCAGCACCCATTCATTCCAGTTTTTTGCGGCCGGGACATCAAACGACCCTCGATTCTGACCCACGATATATCCAGGAAATCCCTCCTGAAACGAGGGTTGCTCCAGCCCCATGAAAAAATTCAGCTCAAAATCGAAATCCATCACCTTGAGCTTTGCAAAATCTTTTTTCGGCAACCATAAATCGGCATAACTGTTCCAGATATTATTCGGCTCATAAGTCGCTGTTCCGGTCTCCGTCGGCCGAATCCGGATCTTCTTTTCCGCTTCCGGCAGGTCCAGCTCCACCGCGCGCAGCGCATGGTTGAAATGAAAGACCTGGCATGGACTGCCCATCAGTGTGAAAAAATTATATTTAAACCGCCCGAACTCGAACATCACCCTGCCGCAGGGCTCGCCGTCCGAATTAACGATCGGTACCGAATATCCATCCCAATAGATTTTAATTTCCCGTTCGAAACCGCCCGCTTCACTGAATATGGTGGAAAGCAATACTAGTACTGAACTTAAAACGCCTCTGTTTTTACTCAAAAATTTCACAAAAAAATCCTGTCTCTCGTCTTCAAATTCAATTCTTGAACGATAAATAAAGCAGATTACACACCATTTCATGATCAATTTTATCGCCTTTTCGATATTCCGGATTTCCGCTAGGCAGCACATTCAAAATAAGTTTGTCTTAACCCCATGAAAGAAAAACCGTTAATGAAAGACGGTCTCGGCGAAGCCGCCGTGCAACGCATCGCCGACGCCCTGAACCAAACAGTGCCGGGTTTTTCGCGGAAACACTTCGAACGCGCCGCGCAGAAAGGGCTTTACACCCTGGAACTCAAAGATCGCGTACGCCACCTGATCGCTGTATTGCACACCGTTCTTCCCGACAATTTTGAGCAGACAGCTGACATTTTTGTACAGATTAAATCGCATTGGAGTTTTGGTGCCCCCGACGACAGCCTCGCCGGGTTTGCCGCCTGGCCGATCGTCGACTACATCGGCGAATACGGCCTCGACCATCCGGAGATTTCGCTCAACGCATTAAAAGAGCTCACGGCCCTGTTCTCCGCCGAGTTTGCCATTCGCCCCTTCATCATCAACCACGTTGAACTGACTTTCCAAACCCTGGAAGAATGGACGGCCGATCCCGATGAGCACGTGCGCCGTTTAGTTTCCGAAGGCTCGCGGCCGCGCCTGCCCTGGGGCTGCCGCCTTCCGCAATTCATTGACGACCCCGCCCCGGTTTTCCAGCTGTTGGAAAAACTGAAAGATGATCCGAGCGTCTATGTCCGCCGCTCCGTCGCCAACAACTTAAACGATATTTCCAAAGACCATCCCGAACAGGTCATCGCCGTTTCCAAACAGTGGAAAAAAGGCGCTGGCAAAGAGCGTCAATGGATTATCCGCCACGCCACCCGGTCGTTGGTCAAAGCCGGGCATCCGGATGTTTTCGGCCTGCTCGGGTTCACGGAACACCTAAAACTGAAGTTCCAATCCCTGGAAATTTCACCGGATAAAATCCAGCTGAGCGAAGCCATCGAATTTTCCTTTGAACTCCAATCCGAAAGCACCAAACCTCAAACGGTAGTGGTCGACTACGCCATTCATCATGTAAAAGCCAACGGCAAAACTGCGCCCAAAGTCTTCAAGTTCCGAACCCTGGAAATCGGCCCCGGCGAAACAGTGAAGCTGACCAGAAAACACGCCATTAAACCGATCTCCACCCGGAACTATTATTCCGGCGAACACGCGGTCGAAATTCTGATTAACGGGAAATCGGCTGGGCGAACCAGCTTTATGCTGAACCTTTAAATCCGGCCGAGAATACGATCCATCACCCAAGCCGTGTGCGCGGCGGTTTTTCCAAGGCTTGGATGTTTTTCGTTGTTCAGCAGCGAATCCCGCATCGCCTGAACGTGCGGGAGCTGAACGGGCTTGGGATGCTCGATTGTGATTTCAATCGTTTCAGCTTCGGTCGTCAGCCGAATCGGTACCTCGTCAAACACCGCAAATTCAATGGCCCCTTTGCTGCCCAGAATTTCCACGCGGTCCTGGTTGCGGGCACTGCCGAAATTCCAGCTGCCGGCTCCGGTAATTCCGTTTTCATGAACCCAGCACGCGGTCAGTGCATCGGCGGCGGAATAGAGCTTCTGTTGATTCGTGGAAAATCCGGAGACGGCGCTGAAGTCGCCTAAATAGAAGGCCAGCAAATCCAGTCCGTGGCTCGCAAGGTCATCAAAATAGCCGCCCGCAGCAATCTTCGAATCGGTACGCCAGTTATATTCTCCGGACAGATCCTGTGCGCTCGGCGGCTTACTGAATTGCCAGCTGACGTGCCGCACATTTCCGATCAATTCCTGTTCCAGCCAGCTCTTTATTTTTGTGAAACGCGGCAGCGTTCGGCGATAGTAAGCCACAAACAGCGGCAGGTTTTTCTGCTCGAATGCAGCACAGATTTCAACACATTCTCCATACGTCGGAGCCATCGGTTTTTCAATACAGCACGGCTTTCCCACAGCGGCAGTCATCAGGGCATACATGTGGTGATGATCCGGAGGCGTGGCGATATACACCGCATCCACTTCCGGATCGGCAATCAATTCTGCAGCATCGGTATACACCTTGGGCACGCCATGCCGCCGCGCATAATCCCGCGCCTTTTCCTCGTCGCGGCGCATCACCGCAATCAGCTCAAACCCTTCGGTCTGCTGATAAGCCGGGCCGCTTTTCACTTCGGTTACATCGCCGCAGCCAATGATGCCCCAACGGATGAGTTTGTTTCCATGAGTCGTTTGCATCGCATCCCTATTATTTTCACCGGTTGGAATCATTCACTTTCTGAAAAACCCAGGTCATTCTTTTCTCGGAAAGAAACAGAAGCACGCCCGCCCGGAGCGAGTGTAATCACAACCATCATCGACTTTCCCGAAGTGTCCTTCGGCTGCGGCACCACCGTCGGCCCGAAAGTATGCTTTCCGAGTCGATTTCTCCAGAACACTTGAATTTCATGACCGCGATACTCCAACAGCGGGAACGTGGTTTTGAATTTCCCATCTGGGGCAATGTAGTTGCAGGATGCAACTTCATAGGTGCTCAAGACCTGCAGTTCCACATGAGTGACTGGGAAATCGGTTGCGTTAACAAATTCGAGCCCGGCAATTTTCATCGGCGCAGGTGAGACACAACCGCTCACCCCAAGCAGGACCAGCACAGCAAAAAAAAACTTCACGAACCATTTCATGATACCCCTTTTAAATCAGTTAAAGTTTGTTGAATCACAAGATTGCATGGCCGACATCGTATCCGCGAAACCAAACGACACAAGATTCCTCAGCTGAAATTAGACATTCAGGAATGAACCCACTACACTCCTCCTTAATTAATCGAGGACGCTGCCATGAATTATCAGAATGCATCATTACCCGAAAATGCCGAACTGGCCGGCTCCACCAAGCTCATGAATCAGGACACGGTTGTGCCGGGCATCCTGAAAAAACACCTCACGCCAAAAGGAAAATGGGGCCATCTGATCGTCGAAAGCGGCTCGCTTGAATATGTCTGGGAAGACGATGCCGAGAATGTCCTGGTTGCGGATCCGGGCCATCCGATTGTAATTTTTCCGGAGCGCTTTCACCATGTGATCATCACCGGCCCTGTGGAATTCAAAGTTGAGTTCTATGTCGTAAACGAAGAAAGCACTGAAAACGAAAAAACGGGCGATCGTCCCGGGGAGGCCTTTCTTTAATGGATCTCGAAGCATTTAAAGCCATGCATCCAATGGTTTGGATTATCCTGGTGGCAGCCGCCGTCATAAGCGGAGCGGTTATTTTCAACCGAGCCATTCATCTGCTGCTCAAACTCGCCGTAATCGGCGTGGCCGTTCTGTTTGTCGTTTACTTTCTGATTCAGGCCAATGTGATAACTCTTCCAGAGGTTGAAAAGTCATATGAAAAAAATCTTCCTCATTTGTAGTCTGCTCGCACTCTCCGCAAACGCCGATGAAAGTATTCTCCTCCAACGCATTGTTGCACTGGAAACGCGACTTGCAGAATTGGAGCAGAAACTGGCTCCGGTGCTGGAGGAGGAACGGGTGAAAGAAATCGTTAAGCAGCAAAAAGCTCTGGCGCGCGAACGCATGATGCTCGATGCTGAATTTCTGAGCCGCAGCGATCTGCGGAATATTGAAAAGCTGTATCAGACCGCCAACGCCGACTGGAAATCGGAGGAAGCCAAAAAGAGTCTCGAACTGCTGATCGCCAACTATCCGAAAGCCAACCGAACCGGCTGCGCCGTGCTCTATCTCGGCCAGATGACCAAAGGCGCCGAACAGCTGAAATACCTCAACTCCGCCATCGAAAACTATGGGGATTGTTATTATGGAAACGGAGTGAACGTCGGTGCTTATGCCCGGCTCTACCTCGCTATGCGCTACAATAAAGAAGGCAAAACCGAGGCGGCCGAAAAACTCTTCGAGCAGATCCGAACCTCCTATCCGGATGCCGTCGACCACAAAGGTCAGCTGCTGACAACACACTTAGAAGATTTGAATTAACTTCCGCCTGCAGAAAAGCTGACCGCCCTGCGACACACCTGCATTAAATCAGTTTCGCCAGCTGCTGAAGATTCTTGAGAGCGGAGTGCTTCAATTTAATGGGTTCGGGAATATTTTTAAACCAGAGCTGACCGCCCCGTTCCCGCATTTCCATACGATCCAAAGCGGAAATACTGACCAGCTGCTGACGCCCCAATCGAATGAATAAGGAGCCCGGCAACTGCTCTTCCCATGCTGTGAGCGTTTTCTTCATTATAAATCGGCGGCCATCGGAACGGATAATGTGCGTATAGTTTTCGTCACTCAGAATCGCAACAATCTCTGATACTTTCGTGAAATATTTATGCCGGTTACAGCTGAGCAAAACCAAGTCGTTCTCATTCAGAACAGGCAGCTTTTCACCGCCCGATGAACCGGGCTGCCCCAACCGATCCAATGCCAGCATTAAACGCTCCAGAGAGAGGGGCTTTTGGATATAATCCAGGGCATTGACTTCAAAAGCACTCAGTGCATAGGCATCGTGACTCGTGACGAATAAAAGTTTCGGCAGTTTTTCGAGCTGGGTAATGATGTCGAAGCTGGTTCCATCGGGTAGTTCAACATCAAGGAACAGCAGTTCAACCTCCGGATGGGCGTGGATTAATTCAAGGCCGCTCCGGCAATCGGTGGCCTCGCCAATGATCTCGAATCCACCAATCTCGGCCAACAGGCCTTTGAGCTGAATTCGGAAGATCTCTTCGTCCTCTATAAGTAAACATTTCACTTTTTGAGGTTGTGAGTAATCGCCCTCCATAGTCAAGGAGCAAAGAACGGTCTGCTCTTGTATTTTAGAGGTGGTCCGGCTGCAAATCAAAAAGTCCGGCATTCCCGCCGGCAAACTTATCCCCGCATTCAGACGCTCCATCCCTAAAAGCAGCCGATTCATCAATCCGCCATGGCGGGACTATTCTCATCCGCTAGGAATAATGCATCAACAGCAGGAAATTTTAATCCGGGAGTAATTGAGAATATGAAATGTATTAAACGGCGTATTACAGCAGGACTGTGGTTCTTTGGTCTTCTGTTCGCCGCCTCTATTTTAATCAGCCGCCATTATGCAACTTCCGCAGCACTCGGCGAAAGCAGTCTGTATAGCGTGACGCTTTCCAGAATAGCGATTTGGACCTTCGGCATCGGTTGCGGAATCCTGCTGTTTACCCTCCGTTTTGGATATGCCTTCTGGAACATTGACCGTGATCGTTGGATAAATGGGCGGGCAACCACGCGGGCCGATGCTCTGCCATTCAACTCCGGCCTTACAGAAACCCCGAAACGGCGTTTAAACAGAATGGATTGGCTCATTCTTTTCATTGTTTTTGTAATCGGCCCCGGATCTGTTGGCCTGCTTTCCAACCCCAAACCACCTTCGGCGTTTCTGTTAGTTGAAAAAAATGCGGTCGCGGCACTTGATTCGCAACTCCAGGACAAGCCTTCGCTTATTCATGAGCAAAACAAGTATGGGCAGACACTGCTCATGGCCGCCACACGGAGCGGTCAGATTGAAATGGTTGACTATCTGTTAGCCCACGGAGTTGAACTGAACGCAGTTGACCGCTCAGGAAAAACAGCCGCAGCCTATGCCGTCGGGCAACCGGAACTGCTCAACCTGCTCCTTCAAAACGGAGCATCGGCAAACCGAATCAATTCTGCCGGCACGCCTCCCCTGCATTTGGCAATACAGCAAAAATGCAGGCTGAGCTGCGACATCCTGCTTAAACACGGCGCCCGTGTCAATGAGCCGGAATCGAAAGGCGCATCCCCTTTGATCATGGCCGTACACAGAGGATTTAATATTCAGGATCTTCTGCTAAACCACGGCGCAAAGCCCGACCTGGTGGATCCGGCCGGGGAATCTGCCTTACATTACGCAGCCAAAGCCGACAATTTGAAAGCGGCACAGGATTTGATTCTGGCAGGTGCCGACATGAACCTGCCTTCCGCACAGGGGTGGCCCCCCCTGCATGTGGCCGCACTGAATGATTCGTGGACTGTCGCCTCGTTTTTATTAAAAGAAGGCGTGGCAGTGGATTATCTCAACCAACGGCAGCAGACCCCTTTACATTGCGCCCTCCATAAAAACAGCCCGGAATTCGTTGAATTCCTGTTGGACCATGGCGCGAATGTTGACTTTGTTGACCCGCGAGGAAATACCTATCTCCATTATGCCCTGCTCAAAGAAAACTATGCCATGGCATCGCTGCTGATTTCATATGGAGCGGCCGTCGGACAGGCCAATAACACAGGAATTACCCCGGAAGAGCTGATGGCCAACCTGAACTGGCATCCCAAATCAACCACAAATTTGCATCGCGCCGAGGTGCCCCGAGGCCCGAAAAACGCCGTGGCTGTTGTGGAATAATATCGTACGGACATCCATTTACTCTGGTGGATCACACCTGAAAAGGGACTATTCCTTATTTTCATCCCCAAAATTAGACGATTCATCAATCAGGTGTGGTCACACCTCATGCCTTTTTATATGACGAAACGTTTACAAGGTGATATAGTGGAATCATTCGATGAATAACATCTACAGCGACGATAAAGAAAACCAACCCCGCCACCAAGCCGGGCTGAAATGGTCAGGGTTGCGAGCCCTGATTGTGGATGACAGTGCGGATTTTCACGACAGCATTGAAAGAGAACTCACCTCTTTGGGTATTTTACCAACTGCAGTTTCTTCCACTCAGGAGGGCATTACAGCCTTTCGCAAAGCCGCCGCTCATAATGCCCCGTATGAATGGATTGTTGTTGCGTGGCAGCTGCCCGTAATCAGCGGTCTTGAAATGTGCGACCTGATTCGAAATGAAAACGCCGGCCAGAGAACTCCCAAGCTGATTCTAACCAGCCATGACCAGAACGCGGATCCTGCTGTGTATCTGGCGGATGGCCGGATTGATGCCTGCCTGTTCAAACCGCTCGAATCCACATTGCTCATTGAAACCATACGGCAGATCTCCTCTTCCGAACAACAGGTTCCCCGCCCAACCGAAGGTATCCGGCAGCTCGGCGATCATACACCGCGCCCCGATATCGTGAAGAGACTTCTCCAGGCCGGATGCGATATTAACGACCTGAATTTGGAAGCGGGCTTACTCCACTTGAACCGAAACCGCGCACTCTATGAAACCATCCTGCATTCGTTTCTAACCCATAATTCCGAGGCCGAACAAAAAATTCGTTCCGCACTGGATAAACACGACTATACAACCGCCGAACGGCTCGCCCATTCCCTCAAAGGCGTCGCCGCAACGATCGGCGCAGAAAAAATTCAACAAGCCGCGGAAAACCTTGAAAATGCCGTCTACGATAAACAGCTGGACGGTGCTCAAAACGAACTGAAACTCATCAACGTTGCCATGGCAGCACTGATTAAACTCCTCCACAGCGCCCTGGTAATCGACGAATGAAAAAAACAGCTCAGTTCATCCTTTTGATTTTCCTTTTCTGCCTGCCCCCTTCCGGTTTCGCTCAGGAATCTGCTCCCGATACAGTGCGCGTTGGCATTTTCCCCTTTGAGCCCTTCAACTTCATCGATGACAACGGCGAAGCGCAGGGCCTCAATTGCGATCTGCTTCGAAAAATTTCAAAGATTCATAACGGCCCGCCGTTGGAATTCATCCCGGTCACGTGGGCGGAAGGTTTTCAGAAGCTCCAGACCGAAGAACTGGACCTGATGGTTTCCGCAGCCCGAAGTGCAGACCGCGAAGAAGTAATGGAATTCAACCAGTTCGCCGTCGCCGAAGTCTGGAGCCAGATATTTACGCTCCCCTCCAAACACATTGAAGAAATTGCGGAACTCAAAGGAAAACGCGTTGGCGTTATGCGTCAGGATATTAACGGAAAAAACTTTATCCAACTGGCGAAGTCACTCTCTGTAAACTGCGAGATTATTGAATACCCAACCCACGATGCCGTGTTTGCCGCTGTGGGGTCCGGCGAAGTGGATTCCGGAGTGGCACCGCACCATTACGGTATACAGCATGCGAAAGAACACGCCCTAACCGGCACCCCGGTACAGTTTTCCCCCTTTCCGGTCTTCTTTGCATCGAAGAAGGGGCTTCACAAACCGTTCCTCGCGGAGATCGATACCCAATTGATTTCATGGAAACAGGAAAAAGATTCATTCTACTACAACCGACTCAATTACTGGCTGGGCGGAAACCGGACCTGGCACGAACATGCCCCGGCCTGGCTCTGGTTCGGACTGGCCGGAATTATTTGTGTCGCGCTTGGCCTTCTATTCATCAACGAATTCCTTAAGCGACAGGTCCGGAAAAAAACGAAAGCCTTGCGCAAGAACGAACGTTTGCTGAGCAAAATGATGGAGAGTATCGGTGACGTCATCGTTATCATCGACCGTAAGGGAATCAACCGATACAAAAGTCCAAGCATCGAAAAATGGTTTGGTTGGAAACCGGAAGAGCTGCTGCACAAACCCATAGTTGCAAACGTGCACCCTCAGGATTCGGATGCCGTCACAGAATTGCTGAACAAACTGGCAAATACCCCGAATGCCACGGAAACCATCGAATGCCGCTACCTAAGCAACGATGGCAGCTATAAATGGATCGAGTTCTCCGTAACCAATCTGCTGCAGGATCCGGATATTAAAGGGCTGCTGGGGAACTACCACGATATTACCGCCCGCAAGGAGGCGGAAGTGCTTCTGCAGAGAACCGAAAAAAACTTCCGCTCCATGATCGAAACCCTCCCGCTTACCATCTACCTCACGACCGGCATCGAACAGACTCTTGAATACATGAACCCGACCTTCGTCGACCTGCTCGGCTATACCGCCGAAGACATCCCCTCGGTCGAGGAGTTTATGCCGCTTGCCTTTCCCGACCCGGACTACCGCAAAAAGGTCGCAGCCGAATGGACCGAAAAAGTTCAGCGGGCCCTCGATACCCAATCGCCCATCGAACCGATGGAAACCGTGGTCGTCTGCAAAGACGGATCGGAAAAAATTATGCTGTGGGGGTATGTGCCTCTCGACGAAAAGAACTATGCGTATGGACTCGACCTGACCGAACAAACGAAGGCAGCAGAAAAGCTCGCAGCAAGTGCAATGCACTTGAAGTTGGCGCAATCCACCGCTCGTCTCGGCAGCTGGGAACAGGACGGTACGACCGGAGAAGTCTTTTGGTCGGATCTGGTCTATCAACTGCTTGGGATAAATCAAAAAAAAGAACATCTCACCATCCAGGATTTTTTTGAACGGGTTCATCCGGATGACCTCCAGTGTGTTGACGAGGCCTTTAAGAGCTCCCTCATTCCGGGAAATCCCCCGTATGAGCACACCCAACGGATTATCCGGCTTGATACCGGAGAGATCCGTTATCTGCACGAACGGTGTACCCATTTCCGCGATGCCGACGGAAACGTCATTAAGTCCATCGGAACCGTACAGGATGTTACCGAACGCAGGCAGACCGAAGAGGATCAGAAAGAGTACGCGCGATTCCTGAAGCAGGTGCAGCATGCCGCCGTCCAGAAACAAGAACTGCTCCAGTTCATTTTCGACTCCCTGCCCGTTGGCATCTGCTGGAACCGGGTGAATGCCGACGGAACCGAAACCCGCATGATCAATGATGCCCACCTGCGCATCGCCGGAATCAGCCGCGAGCAGGATAACGAGGAAACCTGGCTGCGCATCAACCATCCCGACAATCCCGACAGCCGCAACAATCCCGAGGGGCGCGACCCTTTTATATCCGAGATGGCGGCCGGCAAGATCGAACACTACAAGATAGACAAACGCTATATTCATCCGGATGGCCGCATCGTCTGGGTTGAATTTTCCAGAGAGCGGAAGCGATTGGAGCATGGCGGCTTCGAAGATTTATGCTCCGTGGTGGACATCACTGAGCGCGTGCAAGCCGAAGAGAATCTGAGAGAGAGCGAAGAGCGATACCGATCGACGATCGACGATCTCCAGGTGGGTGTTATCGTGTACGCAGAGGATACAAGCATTGTGCTGAGCAATCCGGAGGTTTGCCGCATGCTCGGACTGACGGCGGAGCAGATTGCGGGGAAAACGGCATATGATCCCATATGGACATTCATTCGGGAGGACGGATCGACAATGCCCTCGGAAGAATTTCCCGTGCTCCGGGTGATGTCGACCGGGAAAAGCAGCTCCAACCAGACCATGGGCATCATAAAGCCCGGCCATATAGAACCCGTCTGGATCAGAGCCAGCGCGGTACCGATTTTCTCGACTAGCAGTCTGTCGGAGTTAGCACCCAGACACAGGCCCAATTTTCTGCGGGCCGGCCAATTATCCGGCGGCAACCGGTTTGTGAAACGAAAAAG
>JARNMJ010000069.1 GCA_029432795.1 Pontiellaceae bacterium B12219 | reverse complement strand
CTCGATGTTTGAAAGGGTTACGTTGCCTCGCTGAACCGGCAACAGGTGGTTGATCTTGTCGTACTGCGCTTTTGTTATCTTCATTGCAAGACCATGCCAGACTTGCCTGCGAAACTCAAGCAATAGTGTTAACAGGCCCTAGAACTCCGAACGGGCTACCGCCCTTGGTTGTTATCGCCGGGTGACATCAGGGACCGCACTCACCTGCCCCACTATCTGGATCGCACCACGCATATTTCAGTTCCAATGTAGAATAAAACAAGTAGGAGACTCAAATGTTAAATGATATATATCTTTATAATACCTTGTTTACATTTAACACCAATACGGTTTGTGCTCTGCTTGGGATTTAAACGCCAGCCAATGCGTTGGAGAAATACAGAAAAAGATCGCCTGTATGTGGCAATGGGATTGAGGAGGGATTCCACACCAAGATGGAAATGATCCAAAGGCGTGCCTATGGATTTAAGAATTTCGAAAATTATCGTTTGAGAGTCATCATGGGCACTCCCTTTCGGGGAGAACCATATGGTTAAACAAAAACCGCCCTCGCCCCCAATTTGGTGGAGAGCCAAAAAATTAAGGGCGCTAATTTATTCAATTAGCGCCCTTTAAAAAAGTGGCGGAGAGAGAGGGATTCGAACCCCCGGAAGCTTGCGCCTCTCCGGTTTTCAAGACCGGTACCTTAAACCACTCAGACATCTCTCCGTTTGGAAGAACGCGGAATGTATAAATTCTGCGGGTTTCAAAGCAAGCCGTTTCTTCCGAATAATCAATATTCGGCAAAATAAAACGAATCGATCCCGAAAGCTTCAGGATCGATTCTGTTCATTTTATCCCTCAAGGGCCAGCAACAGCGGCTCTTCGAGCGCTTCAACGATCCAGCGCAGGAAGCGGGCTCCATCGGCACCGTCGATGATGCGATGATCGTAGGATAGCGATAGCGGCATTCTAAGCTTATCGCCTTCCTTGACCGCACGGCCGACCCCGAGAATCGCCACTTCCGGCGAGTTTACGATCGGAGTAAAGAAGGTTCCGCCAATACCACCGAGATTGGTGATGGTGAAGGTTCCTCCCTGCATATCGGCCAGACCAATCTGACCTTCGCGGGCTTTTCCGGCAATGGCACCGAGGTCCTTGGCGATTTCGATCATATTTTTCTGATCGACGTCACGAATAACCGGAACCATAAGCCCCTTATCGGTATCAACAGCAATACCGATGTTGTAGAAATCCTTGTAGATGATTTCTGAAGCTTCGGGATCAATGCTGCAGTTAAAGTTCGGGAATGCTTTGAGCGCGGAAGCAACCACTTTCACCAGAATAGCGGTCACAGTCAGTTTAGCTCCGTGCACTTCCGCTTTCCTGGCAAACTGTTTGCGCAGCACATCGATATGCGTGATATCGGCCCAGTCCTGCTGGGTGACGTGCGGGATGGTGGTCCAGCAGTGCGTCATGTGATTCATGGTTGCTTTGCGGATGGCGGACATTTTTTCAACGCGCGTTGCGCCCTGAACGCTCGGACGGCTTTCACCACCGCCTCCGCTTTCCAGAGACTGCTTCGCAAAGTTTTTCACATCTTCCATGCTGATGCGACCGCCCTTGACGGAAGGCGCAACGCTATGTATATCCACACCCAGCTCACGGGCCAGTCGGCGCACGTTCGGTGCAGCAGATACTGCATTGGCGGGCTTGGTCGGTTTCACGGGCTCAGGAGCCGGTTTCGGTGGCGGGGGCACAACAACCGGCTGTTCCGGTTCAGCATGCTTTGCCGAAGCAGCGGCGGCAGGAACAACCGGTTCCGGAGCTGGTTTTTCTTTTTCTGGAGCAGGTGCAGCAGCCCCCGCAACAGTGTCAATGGTAAAGACCAGTTGGCCGACTGAAATGGTATCGCCCTGCGCGACGTGAACGGCTGAAACGGTTCCGGCAACAGGGGCTGGAATTTCCATGCTGGCTTTACCGGCTTCGATTTCGAGCAGCGATTGCCCTTCGGTAATCGTGTCGCCTACGGCCACCAAAAGACTGACCACATCGCCGGATTCAATATTTTCTCCAAGGTCTGGAAGTTTGTATTCCAATGGACCGGCCGAAGCGGCGGGAGCCTGCGGGGCCGGCGCCTCTTCCTTCACGGGTTCAACAACCGGTGCGGACACTTCTTCCGCCTTCGGAGCTTCTTCTGCGGCAACCGGAGCAGGTGCTTCTGCGCCGTCATCGATGGTGAAGGTCAACTGACCGACATTAATCGTGTCGCCCTGAGCAATATGTATGGCTGCAATCGTTCCGGCGGCCGGAGACGGAATTTCCATACTGGCTTTGCCAGCTTCAATTTCGAGCAGGGACTGCCCTTCGGTTACAACATCACCCACAGCAACGAGTACACCGACTACATCACCGGATTCAATATTTTCTCCCAATTCTGGAAGTTTAAATTCAAGTGCCATCTTCTTATTCTCCTACCGGATTCGGTTTCGCGGAATCAATGCCCAGATCCTTGCGGGCCTTGGCCAACTTCTTCTTATCAAATTCACCCTTTGCCGCCAGCGACGAAAGGACCGTCCAGGTGATGGCATCGGCATCCACCTCGAAATGCTTACGCAAGGCGCGACGTCCATCGGAACGGCCAAATCCATCGGTACCGAGCGAAATGATGCCGCCCGGAACAGCACCGGAAAGTGAGGCCGGGAGAAGCTTCATATAGTCGGAAGCCGCGATAACCGGGCCGTTTTCCCCTTCCAGACATTCCGCAATATACGGAGTGACCTTTTTGCCGTTACGCACCTGTTCACGCTCTGCATCGAGCACATCGTTAATCAGGTTTTTGTAGCTGGTGACAGACCAAATATTCATTTCGATTTTATACTTGGTTTTAAGCTGCTCGGCCGCTTTCACCGCTTCCGGCAGAATGGCTCCGCTGCCGAGAATCTGCGCCTGTGCTTTTTCCGAAGACTGGAACTTATACATTCCTTTCAGAATACCTTCTTCGCAACCTTCCGGCATGGCGGGCTGAACATAGTTATCGTTCATCAGAGTGATGTAGTAGAAGATCTGCTCATTTTCCACATACATCCGACGAATACCGTCCTTGATAATAACAGCCAGTTCGTAGGCATAGGCCGGATCGTAGGCCACCAGGTTCGGAATGGTCAGAGCCAACACGAGGCCATGACCATCCTGATGCTGCAGGCCTTCACCGGCAAGTGTGGTACGACCGGCCGTGGCGCCCATCAGGAAGCCTTTGCAACGGGAATCCCCGGCAAGCCAGGCGGAGTCGCCGATACGCTGGAATCCGAACATGGAATAGTAGGTATAGAAAGGAATCGTATTAATGCCATGGTTTGCATACGCCGTTCCAGCTGCCACAAACGAAGAGAATGCACCGGCCTCTGTGATCCCCTCTTCGAGAATCTGACCGTCAATGGCTTCCTTGTAGTAAAGCAGATTGTCCGCATCGACCGGCTCGTAGAGCTGCCCGCTGTGCGCATAAATCCCGACCTGACGGAACAGGGCGTCCATACCAAAGGTACGGGCTTCATCCGGCACAATCGGAACAACCAGTTTGCCGATGTTCTTATCAGAAAGAAGTTTGGAAAGCACACGCACAAATACCATTGTGGTTGAAACCGGCCGATCAGAACCTGCATCAAACTCCTGGAAGATTTTATCTGCCGGCATTTCAATCGGCGTATACTCCGTCCGACGGGTCGGAACGTGACCGCCCAGAGCCGCACGGCGTTGTTTCAGATAAAGCATTTCGGGACTGTCTTCCGCCGGGCGGTAGAACGGAACGCTGTCGATATCGTCATCGGAAATCGGCAGGCCGAAACGTGTGCGGAATTCGCGCAAGGCGTCCTCACCCATTTTTTTCTGGGAATGCGTAATGTTCTGCCCTTCACCGGCGGCACCGAGTCCGTAGCCCTTAACGGTTTTTGAGAGAATTACGGTAGGACGGTCCTTGGTGTCATAGGCCTTTTTATAGGCCGCATAGACTTTCACAGGATCATGTCCGCCACGACGCAGTCGCTTGAGGTCGGAATCGGAGAGATGTTCAACCAGTTTCTTCAGCCGCGGGTCGGCACCGAAAAAATGTTCGCGAATGTATTCAGCATCTTCAACGGTGTATTTCTGATACTGCCCGTCAACCACTTCGCCCATGCGCTTGGCCATGACCCCATCTTCATCTTTTTCGAAGAGCGGATCCCAGCCGCTGCCCCAGAGCACTTTAATCACATTCCAGCCAGCACCGCGGAAGGTGGCTTCCAATTCCTGAATAATATTTCCATTGCCCCGAACCGGGCCATCGAGACGCTGCAGGTTGCAGTTAATGACAAAGTTGAGGTTGTCGAGCTTTTCGCGGGACGCGAGATTGATGGCACCCAATGTTTCGGGCTCATCGGTTTCACCATCGCCCAGGAAGGCCCAAACCTGTTGCCCTTGCGGTTCGCGAAGGCCGCGGTCTTCCAGATATTTAATGAAGCGGGCATGATAAATTGCCGTAATCGGGCCGAGTCCCATGGATACTGTCGGGAACTGCCAGAAATCGGGCATCAGCCACGGATGCGGGTAAGAAGAAAGGCCGGGCGTATCGTGCAGTTCGTGCCGGAAATTGGTCAAATGCTCGTCATTCAGGCGCCCTTCAAGGTAAGCGCGCGCGTAGACCCCCGGCGAGGAGTGGCCCTGAAAGTAGATCATATCACCGGGAAAATCCTCGGTACGTCCGCGGAAAAAGTGGTTAAAGCCAACCTCATACATTGTGGCAATGGACTGATAACTCGAAATATGTCCGCCGATCCCATCTTCTTCGCGGTTGGCGCGTACCACCATAGCCATCGCATTCCAGCGAATCAGTGATTTAATGCGGCGTTCCATTTCGCGATCGCCCGGATATTGCGGTTGCTCGCTGGCAGGAATGGTGTTGATATAAGGAGTGTTAGCGGAAAACGGAAGGCGAACCCCTTTCGTGTGGGCTTCCAGCTGAAGGTCATGAAGAACATCTTTAACCCGTTCAGGCCCTTCATTTTCGAGCATCTCTACGAGGGCATCGATCCAGTCCTGCTTATCATAATCAATAGATTCGGCATTCGAATTACTTGTATCCATTTTTTGCGTCCTTGTATTTGTAAGAGAGACGAAATGTAAATATGACCCATCCAGTACTCAATAAAAAATGCCAAAAAACGTGCCTATACCAATCACATTTTCTGCATTTCGACCAAAATCACGTATTTTCCAGCTCCTGGAAAAGAGCCGAAACCACACTTTTACCCTTTATTTACGAAAAAATCACTCTACCCAATCTCTCAAAAAGGGCAACCTTTGCTGAAATCGATAATTTTCCAACCATTGGAAGCAACAGGTGCAAAGGGGCTTTTCTCCGGTTTCTGAATATGGTTCTATCCTTTTTTTCAACTGAAAGCAGGATTGTACATGAAATATATCGGAGCGCACGTAAGCGCCAGTGGCGGCGTTGAAAATGCCCCGCTCAACGCGGCGGCCATCGGAGCAACCGCATTCGCCCTTTTCACCAAAAATCAGCGCCAATGGATTGCAAAGCCGCTGGAAGCCCAAAGCATTGAAGCGTTCAAAGCGAATTGTGCAACGCACGGGTTTACTCCAGCGCAGATTCTTCCGCACGACAGCTATCTGATCAATCTCGGCCATCCGGAAGCAGAAAAACTGGAAAAATCCCGAGCGGCCTTTCTTGATGAAATGCAACGGTGTGAGCAACTGGGCCTCGATCGGCTTAATTTTCACCCGGGCAGCCACCTCAAAAAGGTTTCCGAATCCGAATGCCTTGCCACGATTGCCGAATCCATCAACTGGACCCTCGACCAAACCCGCGGCGTTACTGCTGTGATAGAAAACACAGCCGGCCAGGGCTCCAACCTCGGATTCCGATTTGAGCACATCGCCGAAATTATTGATCAGGTGGAAGACAAATCCCGTGTCGGTGTCTGCATCGACACCTGTCACAGCTTTGCCGGTGGGTATGATCTCCAAACTCTGGAAAGCTGCGAAGCCGTATTTGCTGAACTGGAGTCTGTTATCGGATTCAAATATCTCAAAGGCATGCACCTGAACGACTCTAAAAAGGGATTGGGCAGCCGGGTCGACCGTCATCACAGTCTCGGCCAGGGCGTTCAGGGATTGGACGTTTTTAAATTCATCATGAACGACGCCCGTTTCGACGGCATTCCGATGATATTGGAAACGATTGACGAAACCATCTGGGCCGATGAAATCAAACTGCTTAGAAGCTATGAAGGATAGCCACAGAAAGGCCGTGGAAATATAAGGACCCGTCCGGTTCGGTCTTCGTGTATTTCGACCCTCTCCGTGGCAATATAAAAAATGAATCTATTAGAAAACATCAGAATCGTCCTCGTTGAGCCGCTGTACGGCGGAAATATCGGCTCCGTATGCCGCGCCATGAATAACAACAATATTACCGATCTGGCGATCGTCAACCCCCGCCCCACAACGGACTGGGGCGAGGCTCGCAAACTTTCGTGCAATGCCAAGGCACAGCTCGAAGCGCGTCAGGAGTTCCAGACCCTGAAAGAGGCTGTGGCCGGTTGCACCGTGGTGGCGGGCACCTCCGCCCGGACCGGCTTTTATCGCGATACCGCCTATTCTCCAAAAGAGTTTGCCCCGATCGGTCTTGAAAGTGCGAAAGACCATAAAATTGCGCTGGTATTCGGACGCGAAGACAAGGGCCTGTTTAACGAGGAGCTCGCGCTCTGCACCCACATCATCCAGATTCCATCGAGCGAGCTGTACACCTCGCTGAATCTCTCCCATGCGGTATATCTCTGTTGCTATGAAATGTTTTGTGCCGCGGGCATTTTTCAGCCCGCGGAGGAAACCGCACCGGAATCCTCCTCGGAACTGCGGGAGCGCATGTTTTCCGTTTGGCGCGAAATGATGATTAAAACCGAATTTACGCACCAACAGAAACTCGAACATATGATGATGGGGTTGCGTCGAATTTTTTCACGTGGCAAATTAACCGTTCCGGATGTAAAGATTCTGATGGGTCTGGCAAAGCAGTCCATTTGGGTCGCGGAGCAATGGGAAAAAGAAAAGAAGTGTAATGCACAGTTGCAAAATAACCCAGAGTCCGCAGAGTAGAGGGATCTGCATGCACTGTGTTTATAAAGAAAGATGTACCGAATGAGCTTATTTCAGGAAAAGAAACACATCTCCAAAGCCGAGATTAACGAATTGCCAATAAAGGCCTATGAAGGCCCTATTCACCTCATAAATACCGAGAAAGAGGCCGACGCCGCAGCAGGTGAACTGCTGAAAGAAACCCTGCTGGGCTTCGATACGGAAACCCGGCCGGCCTTCCGGAAAGGTGAAAGCTATGACCCCTCCCTGCTTCAGCTGGCGACAGAAACAGACGTATATCTCTTTCAGATTCAGCAGTGCGGCCTTACCCCCAATCTGATTAAAGTGCTCTCTTCTCCAGACATTATTAAAGCCGGCGTTGCGCTGGAACGTGATGTCGCCGAACTTCAGGATGTTGTCGACTTTCCGGCCGACGGCTTTGTTGAGCTGGCTACAGCGGCCAAGAAAGCACGCATCAAAAACCTCGGGCTGCGCGGCCTGACCGCTATTCTTTTCGGATTCCGTATTTCGAAAAAAGAACAGGTTTCCAACTGGGCCCGCCCGATTCTCACCAATTCGCAGCAGGTCTACGCCGCCACCGACGCCTGGCTCGGGCGAAAAATCTATCTGGCTTTCAAAGAACAGGGCCTCGTTTAAACCGAAATCCGGGCCCGCCGCCCGGCTCTCACCTTTCCGCACCCCGTTAAATTTTGGCGGGGTTTTTCATTTTCGGACTATCAAAAAAAAAGCTTCGGAGAATCTTCTCCGAAGCTTTTTTCAGTTCCAATGTTTGGAAGTATTAGCTTTTGATTGCGGCCTGCGCAGCTGCCAGGCGGGCAATCGGAACGCGATACGGAGAGCAGCTCACATAGTCGAGTCCGGCTTTCGCGCAGAACTTCACGCTTTCCGGATCGCCACCGTGTTCGCCACAGATACCGCACTTGAGACCCGGACGTGTTTCCCGACCGAGCTTCACACCGAGTTTCACGAGCTGTCCAACACCGGTCTGGTCCAGAGTCTGGAACGGATCGGCCGGAAGAATCTTCTCGCTGAGGTAATCCGGCAGGAAGCTTCCGATATCATCGCGGCTGTACCCGAAGGTCATCTGCGTGAGGTCGTTGGTTCCGAAGCTGAAGAACTCCGCGGTTTCCGCGATGGCATCGGCTGTCAGCGCCGCACGCGGAATTTCAATCATCGTTCCCACCATATACTTCACCTTGGCACCGGTTTTCGCGATGATTTCCTCTGCATTCTCACGAACGATTTTTTCGAGGAAATCGAGTTCCTTCTTGGTTCCGATCAGCGGAATCATGATTTCAGGAAGCACCTTGATCGGTTTTTTCAGCTTGGACACTTTGCAGGCCGCGCCGATGATCGCCTTCGTCTGCATGACGCAGAGTTCCGGATAGGTAATCGAAAGGCGGCAGCCACGATGACCGAGCATCGGGTTGAATTCGTGCAGTTCCTGCACACGATCTGTAACGGTTTTCAGCGGAACATCCAGACGATTGGCCATTTCCTGCTGATCCTTCTCGGAATGCGGAACAAACTCATGCAGCGGCGGATCGAGCAGACGAACCGTAACCGGCAGACCGTCCATTGCTTTGAAGATACCTTCAAAATCCTTCTGCTGATGCTTCAGCAGTTTAGCGAGTGCAGCTTTACGGGACTTTTCATCTTCCGCCAGAATAAACTCACGAATCGCCCAGATACGGTCGCCTTCAAAGAACATGTGTTCCGTACGGCAAAGACCAATACCTTCCGCTCCGAATGAACGAGCTGCTTTGGAGTCCGCCGGTGTGTCGGCATTGGTGCGAACATTCATCTTACGATGCGTATCGGACCACGCGGAGATCTGCTCATACATTTTGAAGATCGGATCTTTTTTCGCTGCCGCCTTGCCGTCAACAACAGCAGAAACCACCGGGCTGACCTGGGTCGGAATCTGTGTGGCATATACATTACCGGTCGATCCGTTCAGGCTGAGCCAATCGCCTTCGTTGTATACGTTCTTACCAATCGTTACGGTTTTCTTTTTATAATCGATCTTCAGTTCTGATGCGCCGCAGATACAGCACTTGCCCCAGCCGCGGGCAACAACTGCCGCGTGAGACGTCATGCCGCCGGTGGAGGTCAGAACGCCTTGAGCCGCCCACATTCCGCCCACATCTTCGGGACTGGTTTCATGACGGACCAGCACCACTTTTGCATTCGGGTCTTTGGCAACGGCCGCTTCTGCATCGGCCGCTTCAAACACAATGGTACCGACTGCAGCTCCGGGACCGGCCGGAAGGCCGGAGGTGATGACCTTGGCCTTTTTCTCTGCCGCAATATCAAAGATCGGGAAGAGGAGCTGTTCGAGATCATCCCCCGTCAGCGACATCAGCGCTTCCTTCTGGTTCAGAATCTTCGGCTGGCTTTCTCCGGTGTAGAAATCTTTACCGGTTGCCATTTCCACCGCCCAGCGCACACCGGCCAAACCGGTACGTTTTGCATTGCGGGTCTGCAGCATGAAGAGTTTGCCCTCCTGCACCGTGAATTCCACGTCCTGCGGATATTTATAATGCTTTTCGAGACGAGCCATAATTTTCTGAAGATCAGCATAGGCCTTGGCCCAGATTTCAGACTCTTCATTCGGCATGTCGTCGAGATCTTTCGGCGTACGGATACCGGCCACCACATCCTCGCCCTGGGCATCGACCAGATATTCGCCCATCGGCTTGCTGTGCCCTGTTCCGCCATCGCGGGTGAAGGCCACACCGGTACCGGATTTTGAACCCATATTACCGAATACCATCAACTGAATGTTCACGGCAGTACCGATGAGTCCGTTAATCTGATTGATCTGACGATATTTTTCAGCACGCTCGGAATTCCACGAACCGAATACCGCGCGAACAGAAAGATCGAGCTGTTCCATCGGGTCCTGCGGAAACGGTTTTTTAACCTTGCTCTGATAAACCTTTTTGTAAATTTCAGTCAGTTCCTTGAGCTGTTCCGCGGTCAGGTCTGTATCTTCTGCGGCTTTGTACTTTTTCTTGAGGGCTTCCAGCTCCACTTCAAAATCATGATGGGAAAGGCCGGTGTACGGGCCCATAACCACATCGCCGAACATGTCGATAAAACGACGGTAGCAATCCCAGCCGGTACGCTCATTACCGCACTGTTCAATAAACCCAAGTACCGATTTGTCGGTCAGACCGAGATTCAAAACGGTGTCCATCATGCCGGGCATCGATGCCGCAGCACCGGAACGAACGGATACCAGCAGCGGGTTTTTCGGATCGCCGAGCTTCTGGCCCATTTCTCTTTCAAGTTTCTTCAACTGCGCAGTCAGCTGCTTTTCCATTGCAGGAGGATACTTTCCTCCGGTCTTGGAATAATATGCACAGGCTTCCGTGGAAATTGTGACTCCCGGAGGTACAGGAAGATTTGCGTTTGCCATTTCGGCGAGGTTCGCACCTTTACCGCCGAGTACTGCTTTCATGCTGCTATCACCTTCAGTGAGTTCTTTCGAAACTCCATAAAAGTAAACGTATTTTTTTTCAGCCATATTCATTTCTCCTTGTTAAAAACGGACTAAACAGAACAAAAAACGGTCTATATTTAACAGAGCACCAAACAGAGTCAAGATCACCGCCCATTTAATCCCCGAATCCACTGATTTTTTACCGATTTTCCAAGGGCTGGAATTAATATTCAGAAAAACATACCCGCCCAAAAGTCCTTCAGATATGTTTGTGCTCATGTGCAAAACGGTTTCATCCGAAAACAGAAACGGCTTCACCCTCGCAGAACTGCTGGTGGTCATCGCCATTATGGGGGCATTGTTCCTGATTGCGCTTCCAGCCCTCACCCATATAACCGGCCAAACCAAGCTCGAAGCCGCCGCCAATGCCCTGCATTCCGCCGCCAAAACAGCCCGGCAATATGCCGTAGCAAACGGCCAGCCCGCTTACCTCGTGCTCAACAGCGGAGAAACCGACTCCGCCCTCGCCTACCGCGCCTATGCCGTCTTCACCATCAATATTCACACGCCCGTCATTTCGGCAACCAACGGATATTTTATTAAAGGATGGGAAGCGCTGCCCTCCGGCATTGTGCTCGACCCGCTGAACGGCACAGAGAATATTTTTGATCGAGGCAGCGACGACTGGCAGGGCGGGCTCAACAGTAACAATCAATTGAAGATTGACGGCGCAACCTATGTGGTGTGCGGATTCAGCCCGAACGGCGAAGCCAGCTCGGCCTCGCAGCAGATCCATCTGGCCGAAGGTGCAATCGTCGGCGGTCAGCCGAACATCTACACCCCGGGCAATGGGAAACAGATCCATTTCAGTACGCAGGGAAAAAGTAAAATCAGAGATACCCGCTACGACGAAGCAGGTGAACTCAAAATCCTGGGAGATCCGGATGCGTAAGCAACTTCCAACCATTGGAAAAAAGCGCCGCGGATTTACCCTCATCGAAATCCTGCTGGCATTGCTGATTATCAGCGTTGGTGTGGTTTCGGTGGCCGGTCTGCTTTCTGCAACCATCGATTCCGGCAGCAAAGCCCACGACGATCTTGAAGTGGTGGCCTTCGCCGAAATGGTGCTCAACCACTGTCAGGCCGAAACGGATTGGAATGCCCTTCCAATCTCAGGAAACCTGACATTGTTCGACTACGACGAAACTCCGGTTTCACTGTCCCTCGGATCGCTTCAACAATTCTCTATGACGCTGGCCGGAAAAGCCGGAAGCTCTGTAGAACGCGGCGTGCTTTCCTATATTTTGACCATCACCGCCTCCGGCAACCGAAAAATTATAAGCCTGCAGGTCTGGCCCGGTTTAAATACCACGGAGACTCCACGCGTCTTTCAAACCGAATGCTATAACTGGAATCAGGATTAATGAAACGACGGACAAACCAATCCGGCTTTACGTTATTGGAAATCATGGTTTCCATTTCCATCCTCGCTCTCATGGCGCTGATGATTTCCCGTATATTCACCGAAAGCACCAAGGCCGTTGAACAGGGCCGCGATCAGGCGCTGCTCGATGAAACCGCACGACTGATTCTTGACGATTTCGCCACCGATATCAGCCAGGCGATCGTTCGCACCAACATCCCCTTCCGGGTGCATACGGTCTCCGTCGGCGATGCCCTCTACTGCATTTCAACCGGCGTGCGCCGTAAAACCTCCACCAACCCGCGCGATGCCGCCCCCATGCGCTTCCGAAGCATTCAACGAATTATCCCCGATAATAACCTCGTCCCGATTCTGAATCGTCGCGCCGCCATAGAATCCGCATCCGGAGGCACAGTCACCACCACCCTGATGCGACAGTCTGACTATGTTACCGATCAATCCATCGACAACGGCGATTTCAAAACCATGAAAAACAACTTGCTTATCAATGATGGCGAGTGGTTCTACACCGACGCGCTTGAAGAAACGGACGGAACGATCGAACAGGCCTGCCTCACCTTTCTCGATTTTAACATCAATGGTTCCTACAACAGCAACCGCTCGGCTGATGAACTGCCTTCAATCAACGACTTGCCGCGCTTTGTGGATCTCGTCGTCGGGCTCTCCACTGCCAAGGATATGCGCATGGCTATGCGGCTGTATGCGGCGCAGGGTGAAAACATCGCCCTCGATTATCTGGCAAAACATGAGCTGATTTACTCTCGCCGCATTTATCTCACCAATCGCGGCATCAACCGACTGGAGTTTGAATAATGAAGGATCGCTCCTCCAAAAGCGGTATCGCACTGGTCATCGCCATCGGTTTTCTGGCCATCCTGACCATCCTGGTGATTTCCTTCTCTGTGCTGATCCGCACCGAGCGACTCGCCGGCCGCACCTATCTGGCCAAAGCCCAAACCGACCAGCTGGTGCAGACCGCTCTCGCCCGGGCCATGGAAGATATTGAAATCACGTTCGGAACCAACTATCCCGACCGCTTGGTGCTCGCCTCCGTGGGCGACAGCGGGCAGCCCATTTCAACCAGCGTTGATTTTACGGTTGAAGAAGATTTTCTTCCCCTTGGAAATACGGACATCCGAACGGCATTCAACGCCGGACGCTCCGCCGCAAACTGGGAAACGGTCAGTGTGGGCGGAACCAACATCGGACGCGTTGCCTATCTGATCGTCAACACCTCCGGCATGCTGGATGCCAATGCCGTCGGCGGACTGAACACCGATGGAACAGCCCGTCCCAGAGGTCCCGGTATTTCTCCCGCAGAAATCCAGCTCTCTTCTGAATTACTGACAGACCTCCAGAACGACGGTGGACTGATCCAGAGCAACGGAACGTTTCTTACCACTTCTGACGCCGGCTATGCGCTGGTCCATAATCGCGAAAAGGTCTGGAACCGTTTCGAAACCCTGCGTGATATTCTGGTGCTGAACGACGGCAGCCGCGGCCATAACCTGAGCTCGCAAATATCGTCTTTTTCCACCTTCTCTTTTTCGCCACCGAATCAGGATCAACGTATATTTATGGGAACCAACTCCGCCACGCTGCAAACCGATATCCTGGAAACCGAGTTGAATAACATCAATGCGGCGGACTCGGAATTTGTCCTCAACCAGCTTCGTGATTATCTGGATGAAGACACCCTGCCCGAAGATGTAAACGGCGATTACACCGATTTCTCCGTCGAGCCGGTTCCGCTCATCAATGAGTTTTCTCTGGTCTGTAACTTTCAATTTATTCCCCTCATTGAAAATGCTGACGAAGGCTCCGACGAGGCCATCGTTTCCCGCGTCACCATCACCAACATATACAGTGTAAATATGGAAACGTGGTATCCCTTTGTCGGATATACAAATTCGGAATCCTATACGGTTTCCATACCCGACCCACCGTTTGAGAGCGCCGCACTTCCCCCGGAATTGTTCGGTAATGTTCAAAACTGGTTCGGCGAGGAACAGATTCCAGCTGAATTCACTGTTCCCGGAAGCCTGCCGTATAACTATACCGTCAGCGGGGGCACCTATGAAACATCGGTCTCCAGTGCCAACGAACTCGTCAATCTGTTTAATGAAATGCAGAGCAATATTCAATTTCCCTCCATTCTCTGCGTGGATTCCGAGAAAAATCCCGTTGATCGGGTTTTGAATCTCGAATTTCCGCTGGGTTCCGGCCTCACAAATTCTCTGTTGCCAGCAGTCGCAACGCTCAGCAAAGAACTGTTCGACCCAACCACTGCGGCGGAATCCTCCATTGCATTCACCATCTCAATGGCCTGCATTGATCCCCGCCTGAATTTTGATGGAACCGATGCGAATCAATGGACCGAAATCAGCGGCCTTGGCGACAGCATCGATACCATGGGACAAATTAATGAAGACGTGATCAGCGATGCCGTAGACACGCCGGACCCTACCGATATGATTTATGTACGGAATCAGGACCGAATTGATTCCCCCTGGGAATTCACCTATCTGCTGTACAATACCCGGCTTCCCTGGAAAACCTTCCAGATGCTGGAAGAATATGATTCCGACGACACCCGCTTCATTCTCAACAACCTTTCCCCCCACCCCGACGGTCCGCCAACCCGCGGGCGTATCAACCCGCACAGCCCGCATCGCGATGTACTCGCCTCCGTTTTCCTGGAGATGCCCATCGATGAATTTGTCGGAGACGGAATGAAGCGGATGGATGCCGAGCAGGCCACCGATACAGCCGAACTCATCATGGAAAAGGTCGCAGATAATAAATGGCCCACCACCCCGGCGGATTTTGCAGCCTCCATTTCCGTTAGCGAACTGCAACGCCTGCTCAATGGTTCCGACAACCCCTGGGAACTCGAGAGCCTTTTCCGCAACAGCTATGAACTCTTCAATCCCCACGACACGCTCTACACCATTTTGCTGGTGGCCCAGAGCGGCAGCGATACCGATGAAAACCTTGTCCTTTCCGACGACGAAGTCCGCGCATCCCGACAGGCACTTGCCTATGTCTGGCGCGATGCTGCAACCGGAAAAGCGGCCGTCGTTTTTTACGGCCAATCCGACACACTGCGCAGCACCATCGGCAATGGACAGAGCTGGAATCAATTACTTCAGGCATTTGCTCCATAAATTTCCAATGATTGGAAGTTTCCAACCCCTGGAAATTCCCTTATACACGCCGAACGCAATCGGGAAAAACATCATGATTTCTACCTATCTCAAAGAAAAACAAGCGGTCGTTGATGCGGCCATCGAGCACTTTCTTCCAGCAGAAGATACGAGACCGACCGTACTCCACGAAGCCATGCGCTACACCGTGCTGAACGGGGGAAAACGCATTCGGCCGATTCTCTGCATCGCAACAGCGGAAGCATTGGGCATGACCGATCCGGTACTCGCTCCAGCCGTTTCTCTTGAGCTCTACCATTGCTCCACCCTGATTCACGATGACCTGCCCTGCATGGACGACGACGATCTGCGGCGCGGCAAACCCACCTGTCATATTCAATTCGGCGAAGCCAATGCGGTGCTGACCGGCGATGCGCTGATGATTTATGCCTTTCAGTTGCTCGCGGAATACGGCAATACAAATCTATCGCTGGAACTCGCTCATGCCGCCGGCTCACGGGGAGTGATTGCCGGACAGGTGGAAGACCTTGCGGCGGAAGGGTGCGAACCGAATGCCGACCTGATTGAATTTATTCACCTGAATAAAACGGCCATTCTTATTAAAGCCTCTGTACGTATGGGCGCCATTGCGGCCGGCGCATCCGAAACCGAGCTGAATGCGCTGAGCATTTTCGGCGAAAAGATCGGCCTGGCCTTCCAGATTGAAGACGATATTCTGGATGAAACTTCGACCGATGATGTGCTCGGGAAACCGGCCGGTTCAGATGCGGAACACCACAAAATGACATACCCTGCCGTGCATGGTATGGATGCGGCACAGGCCCGGGTGAAACAACTGACCGTCGAAGCTCTCAAAGCTCTCGACCGGGTGCCGCACGATACAACGATCCTGCGCGAAATTGCCTACTTTCTGATGGGCCGCCAATTCTAGATGGAATACGTCGACGCTGCAGCGGCGGTCAGACGTTCATAAACCGCCTCGCGGGCATGTTCAAAGGTGCCGAAAAAGTTTTCTTCGCCCACAATTTCCTCCAAACCGCTGGACGCGAGAACATTCTGCACCTGTCGCTTAACTCCGACAAACAGCAGTTGTATTCCTTTATGCTTAAGCTGGCCGTGCAGCTCCTTCAGCATTTCCGTTCCGGACGAATCAATTTCATTAATACTGTAAAAAATGATCGCCACATTTTTACTCTCCGGAACCCGATCTAAATGGTAGTGAACCTGATCCTCAAAATAAGCTGCATTTGCAAAAAACAGGCGTCCATCCAACCGGATCGCCAAAAGGTTGTGATCCACTTCCAGCCCATGGAAATCGGCATCCCGAAGCGCACCGTCTTTATGCAATCCCAGCAAACGCACTTTCGGACGCATCATTTTATACAGGTGCATAAAGATGGAAACCGATGCCCCCAGCAGAATGCCCTTTTCGAGTTGCGGCGCAAATGCAAGCGTGCCGACGAAGGTAACCCACGCCGCCACGCCATCGCTTTTTGTCACTTTCATGAACGAAGCCAGCTGGCGAAAGTTCATCAGCTTGATCACCGCCGCAATAATAATCGCTGCCAGCACAGTCTTGGGCAGGTAATAAAAAAGCGGGGTGCAGACCAATAGAAATACGAGCACAAACAGGCCGGTAAAAACAGCCGCCAGTCCGCTGCGGGCTCCGCTGGCAAAATTCAAGGCCGACCGCGAAAAAGAACCGTTGATTGGCTGTCCGCCGGAAAAGGCCGTACCGAACGAAGCCAGAGCCTGACCGACCGCCTCCTGGTTTACATTCAGTTTCTGATGGCTTCGCGCCGCAATCCCCCGCGCCACCGAGCAGGTTTCAATGAAACCGACAAACGCAAAAATAAGCGCCCCCGGAAGAAGCTTCATGGCATTTCCAACGTCTGGAACCGGCCAAACCGCTTTCGGCAGACCCGCCGGAATATGCCCGACAATCGCCAACGGCGCAGCAGTCCGCTCCGGATCGCTCAACCCCAGAAAATAAACAGCGGCAGTTGCCAACGAAGCAATCAGAAGCGCAACCGGAATCTTTGGAAAGTAACGGCGTCCTAAAAGCAATAAAGTCAATGAAACTACACCGATGATAACACTGACCAGATTGATTGCATCGAGCTGACTGAACAGACCGCAAAAGTCGCCCAGCATTTGATCGGAATGCGATGGGGTTATGCCGAGAATTTTTCCCAGCTGCGAAACAGCAATCAGAATACCGCCCGCGTTAATGAAACCTTCAATCACCGGACGGGACAGAAAATTGATGATAAACCCTAGCCGGAAAATGGCGATCAACGCCCAGATGATTCCGACCAAAAAACCCAGCTGTACCGCCAGTTTCACATATTCAGCCGAACCAACCGCAGCCAACGGCATCAGGACGGCCGCGATAATCAGGCTCATCGTGGCTCCCGGCCCCGTTTGCAGATGGTTCGACGACCCCCAGAGCCCACCGAGAATGACTGGAATAAAAGCGGCATATAACCCCGCCCATACCGGCAAACCGGCTAGCTCGGCATAGGCCATCGATTGAGGAATCAGCACCAGCGCAACCGTCAGGCCGGCCAGCATATCCGCCCGCAAATGGGCGACCCCGATTGGAAACCAGTTTAAAAATGGGAAAAGTCGTTTAAGCATAAGCCATTCATTTCGTTGCAAAAAGAAGGGCATAGTGTTGAAAAGCCCCCGACGGTTCAACTCTATTTATGCCGCGAACCGTAGACTGTAAATTTAAATACCCAACTCTTCTGCGATTTCCTTAATCGCAGTGCGGTGCATTTGTTTATATTGCTTCCCTTTGGACCGAACTGACGAATCTCTTGGTTGGTCACTGGTCCTTCTTTCCTCGAGTTCGTCTTCCATGGCATTCCATTGCAGGCGTCGAAGGCGGGTTTGCCCTTTTGCGATATGGCTGTATTTACTGTCTGTATTCTGCCTCGGCTCAGCGGATTTTCCCTTGCCAATCGCTAAAAATTTCTTACCATCTTCTACGTAGAAAGGTACTACATGAAACCAATTGTATTTTTCAATTTTTTGGGAAATGCAACAAACACAGGAGGCCGAAAGTGAAAATGAAATACACGATTAAAGTTTGTATTCAGCTTGGTGTCCTTTGCGGTTTAGTGCACTCGGCATCAGCTATCATTAAAAATGTACCGGATGAGGATGCGGTAGAAGAATATCTGGAAGAACTGGGCGAACAACATTGGCATGAAGATCTGGATGTTGACAAATTCGGATCATTGCAAGTTAAAGACCCCGCCTCCGGTAAGGATACATATTTCCACCTGTTCCGCGCTTATCTGGACAAAAAATATCGCGTCATTGTTTACGATAACAATGAACAGTATATAGGATTTTATGAAACTCCGCTCGAACCTGTGGCGGTGGAAGAAGGTGCGGTACTTGTATCCTCAGGCGACGGAACCAGCTACTATAAGCTTCCCGTGACCACCGAGGAGTTTCCCAGACGGATGCGACTGGGTTTAACATTCGCGAATTTTATTAAAAACCAGCAACTCGCGAAGGAGTCCGCAACAGAAACAAAACCGGCTTCCTCTTTGAACAAAAACGGTGCGGAAACTGAAGAAAGAGCCGGCCCCACTTACAGAGAGTGGACTGTTTCTGTAAATAATCAGGAAATAACCTTTAATGCCGTTTTTCTTAAACACGAGGGTTCACGCATTTATCTGAAAGAATCCAAGCGAGGATTGGAAAATGATTTCCCAATCCATATTTTTTCCGAAAAAGACAAGGCATATCTGAAAAACCTGCTGCTTAATCAGTAACAGAAACAGTCTGAAAAATATAGATACCCACGGGTAAACCCGTGGTTCTATAGGCTCCGCTACGCTTCGCCTATTTACAGCTCCATTCGGAGCTGGCCTGAATCCTTCCGTCCT
>JARNMJ010000068.1 GCA_029432795.1 Pontiellaceae bacterium B12219 | reverse complement strand
CCTTTTTCGTTTCACAAACCGGTTGCCGCCGGATAATTGGCCGGTCCGCAGAAAATTGGGCCTGTGTCTGGGTGCTAACTCCGACAGACTGCTAGGGAATCACTGTTTTTTGAAGTTTTGGTTTCGATGGCTGAGTGGGGATAGCCTTTAAAATATGTTGTAAATGAACTGTTGTGTTTGTGGACAGCCGGTTTATAACTGTATCTGTTTAGTTCATGAATCGGGTGCTGAATAGGCGGGCCCTGTTGATATTCATGACGTAATGCATTGGAGTTTTTTGATATGAGCGGTAAGAAACGATTTTTTTCAAGTCATGCAAAATCGAGTGCGGCACTGATTAGTTTGGGGATTCATGCTGTTCTTATTGTCGTTGCGCTTTCTTTTGTGGCGGTTACGGTTATCACTAAAGAAGAACAGGCTTTCGAGGCTAAACCGGTAAATCGACCGAAAATGCAACTCAAGAAATTGCAGGTTCCGGTTAATATTAAGAAAAAGCAGACCAAGAAGCCGAAGTTGCGTAAGCGTATTGTGGTTCAGCCGAAGATGAACAAAAACATGCCTGATATTAAGATGCCGGAAATCACCGGTGTGAAAGGCGGCATCGGCGGTGGTGTTGGTGATGGATTGGGCGGATCGGGCGGCCTCGGCTTTTCCATGCCCGAAATTGAGATTTTCGGCATTAAAGGCAAAGGTGAAAAAGTTTTTCTGATTCTGGATACCGGAAACTCAATGCTGGTGGATGAAATGGGCGGTATTCCGGCCTATACCATCATCAAAGAGGAGCTGATTCGCATTGTTGAATCGCTGCCTGCAACCGCTCTGATTAATGTTGCGGTCTTTCGAGGAAATGATGTGCAAACCGTTTTTCCGAAGATGGCTCCGGCCAATGCAGCAAATGCCCAGAAAGTAAAAGCCTGGCTGGAACCGTTGAACTCGTCTGCAAATGCCGCGAAATCCGGGCGGTACGGCACCAGAACGCTTGGCCCGGGCGGTACAAAGATGCGTGAAGATTTGCGTGTTGGACCTTTTGCCAAGCCCGTAAAGAGTGGGGGCAGTGTTTATGGGGGCAAGTCCGGCGGTCGCGACTGGTACAGCGCCGTGATGCTGGCGCATAAGCAGCAGGCGGATACCATCTTTCTGCTAACGAATACCTGGGGACATCAGGATGTTGCTGTGAATACTGCCATGGATATAGACGAGTGGATTGAAACCACTTCGGCCGGAAAAAAATGGGCTGCGAATGTTGAGAAGGCCTCGAAACTGCTTGCTGAGGAAAATAAACAGCGGAAAGCCAAAGGGCAACCTCCTAAGGTTCTTTCGGGAGGGCGCTGGGCTTTGATTCATGAATATTTCCCCGGTACACAGCAACCTCCTCGACCTCAGTATTATCGTTTTCAACCCAAAGAGTTTATCGAGGCGTTTAATCTGGTCAGAGCCAAATATCAGGACGAATCGAATACGCTTACGAGCCGATTGGGAAATCGCCGGAAGAAGATGGACTATTCCTTTAATGTGGTTCAATTCGTTCAAAATGATGGCAAGGCTCGCCAGCAAGATGCGGCAAACTTCAAGAAGCTGACCAGTTTGGCGGATGGTGAATATCAAACGGTTGCCGGACTGGAAGAAATTCAGAACTACGCAACTGCAAGCGCTCAGTAGGACCGTTTAAAGGTATGTAGCGTTGGGGAAGAGGGATTGATTTGATTACTCCGGAAAAGCTCGACTGGATGCATATGAAAAAGACGGTTTCATTCAAACTCATCGGTTTGTTCTTGCTGCTGTGTGGGAGCCTTTCTGTTCACGGTCGTTCGGTTACGGTATCAGACCTTGCCGGGTTGATGATGTATGCGGGCTTGGATGGGAATACTGTCACGATGGAGCCCGGTACCTACCGGGTTGTTGATTTCCTCACTCCGGCGATGCTGTCCGAAGTCGGGAAGGATATTGATCGCAGCAAAGGGGGGCGCCCGCCATTGCCGGTGCTGACATTCAGCGGCAATGATAACAGGTTTAATCTCGAAGGGGTCGTGCTGGAAATCGACACTTCGATCTATGACCATCTTCCAACCTTCGGATACCACCGTTTCCTGTTTATCTCCGGGAATGGAAACCGGATTAAAGGATTAACGATTCGTTATGTCGGCCCTAATCAGGGGACAAACGGTAATGCCCTTTCGCTTTGGGGCGACCGCAACACGCTTGAGGAGGTTTCGCTCTATGTGCACGGTTCATCGCCCTACGGCTATGGCGATTTGCTGGGTAAAGGAAAAAATCCCGGCATGGTTCCGTTGGGAAAACAAAGCGGTATTATGGTGGGAGGCAACGATTGCACTCTTAAGCGCTGCAAGGTGATCAGTCGCGCTTTTGGCCATTGTTTCTATATTCAGGGGGCACGTAATACGTTATTGGAAGATTGTTACGCGGAAGGCACAACGCGTGCCACCAGCGACATGCTTCGCGATACGTCGGGCATTGCCTTCGATTACGAATTTCGGTCGGTTTATGAAAACCGTGATGGGCGGTTTCTGATTACTCCCGGCTATCGCAAAAGCCTGGTTGAAGATGGATTCCGTACTTACAGCGCCGGCGGTCCGCGGAATCAGAAAACCGGTAAAACCACACTAATCAATTGCACGGCCATTCATACGCGTGCGGGCTTCGAGATCGTCGGTCCGGCCGATGCGGATGAAAAGACAGAGCTTATTGGCTGTACCGCATTGGGAACCGAGCGGGGTTTTCTGTTGATTAACGGTAATATTGTCACGCGTCGCTGCCGGGGCAATACCGTGCACGGTCCGCTGCTCTACCTCTGGCGCGGTGAAAATGCGGATGTTGAACTGGAGTGGACAGGCGAGGGCTCGGACTATACCGTTCATGCGCTGGCAACGATTTCCGGCAAAGGGCATCGTGTGAAGCTTACCCGGTGGGGCATGGAGGATGCGGCACCGCGAATTCCGATTCTGCTTGGTTACGGGATGCCTCTGCATGCTGAAATGTCGACACCGATTCTTCCGGAGGCTGCCGGCAATATTACCCTGATTAATGAAACCGGTATGCCGGTCATTACAAGCGACCTTTTTTCGCCTTTCCAACCGTCGGAAATCCAATAGCCATTTAAGGGAATAGATGACTGAACCGAACCAAACCCGCTATACGTTGCTTCAGCGTGCCTGCGATCTGCATGATGAGCAGGCATGGGAAGAATTTGTCAGCCATTACAGACGCTTCATTTTTTATATTCTGCGCGAGCTGGGCGTGGCTGACCGGGATATTGAAGATCTTGCGCAGCAGGTGCTGCTGCACCTTACGAAAGACCTTTCAAGCTATGACCAGTCCCGTGCCCGTTTCCGTACCTGGCTGAGTATGGTGATTCGCAATGCGGCTTTAGTTCATTTTCGCCAGCAAAAGAGCCGGAAGGAACGCATTCATATTTTTGGTGAAGAGCAGAATATTGATTATATGGATCAGTCTACGGATATTGAACTGCGTATCGAACAGGAGTGGGCCGCCTATGTTGCCAACATCGCGATGAGCCGGGTTCGGGAGGTGTTTAAAGGTCAGGCTATTGAAGTTTTTGAGCTGGGCCTCGATGGACGTTCCGCAGCGGAAATTGCCGCAAAAACCGGGCTGAGTGTGGCTTCGGTCTACACGCTTAAAAAACGGGTTAAAAAACGGCTCTATCTGGAAATTCGGGCGCTGGTCACTGAGCTGGAGCCGTCGTGAACTCCTCCGGGCGCTATCAGCCGGATCACCGCCTCGTTTCGGCGTACGACGAGGCAACAAGCCTCGATGAAGAGGGGTTGAAAGGATTATGTCCCTCCTATATTGAGTTGACCGAATCGATAACCCGATACCGGGATAGCGAACTGCTGGGAAAGGGTGCGGTCAAAGAGGTCTATAAAACATTTAACAACCACACCAAACGCTGGATTGCGATGGCTCGTTTGCGGACAGATCGCGGTCCGGAATTTTACGATCTTTTTGTGCATGAGGCCTGGTTGACGGCTTCGCTGAGTCACCCGAATATTATTACCATTCATGATGCCGGAGTTGATGAGGATGGGCGTCCGTTTTTTACGATGGATTTAAAAGGGAATTCCAGTCTGGCTGATCGGGTAACAGGGCCTGCAGCAGCCAGTCGGCGTGAGCTGTTGGAAGTGTTTATGAAGGTTTGCGATGCCGTTGCCTATGCCCATTCGCGGGGTATTGTTCATCTCGATCTCAAACCGGAGAATATCCAGGCCGATACATTCGGTGAGGTATTGGTGTGTGATTGGGGGTTGGCCAAGGTGGCCGGGGAAATGGAAGATGGCGAGCATGTATTGCCTTCTGCATTTCGTCCGCTCGACAACATGACGCTTATGGGGCAGATCAAGGGGAGCCTGGGGTATATGGCTCCGGAACAGGTGATTACCGGTGCTGCCAAGGATCACCGCAGTGATATTTTTGCATTGGGTTGTATTCTGCACTTAATTCTTACCGGTCATCCTCCTTTTGAGGGATCGGAGGACGAAATTCTCCTGGCGACGAAAAATGTGGACCTGATCCCTCCTCGCACACGTTATCCCGACTGTCATATTCCGGAAGCACTCGAAGCAGTTGTAATGAAGGCGATGGCCCGATTGCCGGAAGGTCGCTATGCAACTGCTCAGGCACTTCGTGACGAAATTTCCAATTTTTTAGGTGGATACTCGACGCTGGCCGAAAAATCCGGATTTTTCAGGGAAGCGCGTCTTTTCCTGCGGCGCAATCGGGTGGCCGCTTCGATTACTTTTCTGGCCATTGTGACCCTTTCGGTTGTCAGTGTATTATTCATTCAGCGCATCAACCACCAACAGGAGCGGGCAGCTCAATTTGCATCGGAGGCGGAATCGGTTACAACTCTCTATCTGGATGAGCTCGAGCGCTCAGAGCAGGAGCGGAAGGGACTGGCTTTTTCTCTGGCCTCTTCTGCCAGCGACCTGAAAAAACTCGGGATTTATGTCCGTCCGGTTGAAACCGTACGCGAGGCCCGAAAGCTGATTGCCTCGGCGTTTGCACTGAACAGCGAGAGCACCACCGCCCAGATGCAGAATTTTTCGCTCGATTGTATTTCGCTCAATTTCAAGGCCGCCTTGAATAATCCGCTCAAACCCGATAGCGGTCTGGTTGATTACCTCTTGTTTGCAAAGGCTTTTCCTGAGTTTGATTTTACGGAAACAAAACGGCCGACGGTTGTGCAACTCACCGAATTTTTGCTCAAAGCGCGGGAGATTAATCCGAATCGCAAGGCGCTGATGGAACGCATGGTTGCATACGATTTTGCCGCCCGTTTGGACAAAGAGGGGTATGCTCCCGTTGTTGAAGCATTGCTGGCGTATGTGAATGAAAAAAAGGGCGATCTCGTGCTCGAACACAATGTAGAGGAATCTGCTCTGGTTGTGCGGGCCGGGAAAAATATCCGTTTTGTGGTATGGGATAAATGGGGGTCCAACAACTGTTTGCTGCGTTTTCTCCCGATTCGCTCTTTCAAGCCGATATTGGACGACCGGTTTTATCTGGGAGACCTGCAGGATCTTCAGATTGAATCGCTGGATTTGACCGAATGTGAATCGGTGATAATTAATCATCCCGTCGACCTTCCTTTGCTGCGAACCCTTTATATTCTCCCCGGCCAAATCGACACACAAACACTGTATAAGTCAATTCGTTCAAATGAACGTTTTGATATTGTAGAGAAGGCCGAAAGTTAGGTCAAAGTAACTGTAAAAGCGGGCTTTTGGAGTCCCGTTTCCGCCGAAAATGCCTTCTGTTGTTTTTGAAAAAAAACAGGCATAAAGTGTCCCAAAACCCGTAAGCAGCGTTCATTAGTTATAATGCTTCGGTGAATCGGGTGAGTGCCCCGTTCAGGGGAGCATTATTTAAAAAGAGCGACACAAACCATGATATGTCTGCAATGAATGGGATTAGAAAGATTGATCGGTTCAGGTGCGTTCATGGTCTGCGTGAGTGAGGGTTCACACCTTCTGATTGAACTTCAGGAAGGGCCCGGGCTTTGAAAGTCTGAGTTTGAGCCTGTACGAGCGGTGCAGAGGAGAGAGCATGGAGGTATCTAAATGCAAGGTGGGGCTGCTTATTTTGATGTGTGCGGTCGGAACTGCCGAAACGCAGGCTTACGAGCAATTGAGCAGCGAGGGCCGATTTATTGTATCGAGCATGAACAACGGGCAGGCGATCATAACAGAGGCCATGTTTCAGGGGTTGGGTGCAACTGAGAAAGAGGGCGAGAATATCAATGGTCCTTCGGTGATCCGGATTCCTGACTGGATTGCTCCTGAGCACCGGGCCGATCCTTCGGCAATCTATTATCTCTATTTCGCCCACCATGACGGAGAATATATCCGCATGGCCTGGGCGGCCGACATTGCGGGACCCTGGTCGTTGTATGATGTAGGCACGGGAGTCTCGCTTGGGGATCGCGGCGTGCTGGATCTGGGCGGAACAACCATGGATGTGGGGAATGGAATTGTTATCCCGGACAACCATTTGGCGTCGCCCAACGCGCATGTAGACGATGTGAATCAGCGTATTATTCTATATTTTCATAACGGTCCGGGGCTGACGGTTGATGGTGAAGAACTGACTGGTGCGCAGAAAACCTTTGTGGCGACTTCGGATTATGGACTGGAATTTGCCGGAAATGTGGAACCGGTCTTTTTGGGCAATAGTTATTTTGCAGTGTTTCATTACGATGGAAACATCTACGCCCTGGATAACGGAGCGAGCATCTATAAAGCCAGAGATGCTTCCAACCCCTGGACCCCGCCTTCGGGATGGGACTTCAACGCGGATTTATGGCTCAATGGCGGTAATGCCTATGAGGAAGATCTGGCGGATGACGGGTATGATTCCGGAGATCTTCGGGTCCGGCATACCGGCGTTTGGGTTGATGGCGACACACTCTATACCTTTTATTCCCGCCGAGGGGTGACGCCTCCGGAACGGCTGATGTTATCGGTCACCGATTTAAGTGCTTCCAGTAATTATGAAGATTGGGATCCGTCGTATCCGCCGGAAGAAATCTATCGTGCCCAGCCCGGCTGGGAAGGCGGGCAGTTTGAGATTTTGGATTCCGAAACGAGTGCGGCTCCTGAAAATGTGAATCAGCTACGCGATCCGTACCCGTTTGTCGATGCAGACGGCAGTATGTATTTGTTTTATGCCGGTTGCGGTGAAGATGCATTGGGCGTTGTTCATCTGGAGCCTACCGGGCGTGGTTTGTCCGATTTTTCCGCCCCGTCTCCGGCCTCCATGACCTGGGCATCGGCCCCTTCGGCCTCCGGTTACACCTCGATCGAAATGGCAGCATCCACTGCAACGGATACCCATGGGGTGAAATATTATTTTGAGAACCTGACCGATCCGTCCCACGACAGCGGTTGGCAGGTGAGTCCGTATTATCTCGATATCGGTCTGGAACCGGGTTCAACCTATACCTATCGGGTGAAAGCCCGTGATATGTCCGCGAATCAGAATGAAAACAACTCTTCCACGGCGGCATCGGCGACAACCTTGGCGTCAACCTTCTCGCCTGTTTTCGAAACTTTCACATCCGATCCATCCTCCCGCGGCTGGATTAATAACGGCAATGGAAATACCGTTTTTTCCTATAATGGCGAGGGTTATTTGAATGCCGAAATCCATCGCGATGTGGACAATCGGGCCAATTATTTCAGGCCGCTGGATACCTCCATCGATGCTTCGTCCGAATTCTGGATGGAAATGGATCTGAACATCGTTGAGGAATCCAACATTCAGCGCAGCTTTTTCGGTGTTTTTAATTCCGAAGCTCCGGACAATCAGACCGATTTTGTGGGAAGCCGTTTTGCCTATGGAGTTTCCAGAGATAACCGAATGGATATCTATGGATATTCCGATGACGGAATTACCAAAAAATTTACCAGTTCATACATCGGGGCGGGGGTTTTAGAAAATCAAAGTGTTCGGGTTAAAGTGCATTATTTTCAAGAAAACGACGTGGGGCTGGCCTCGCTGGAGGTCTATGAAATTAATGCCGAGGACGGTAGGGACGGCGATTTTATTATGGGGACCGTTCCCAAAATGGTAATCGGAGAGGGCAGTGATTTGGCCGTGAACATGTTCGGGCTCGGAAACCGGACAGATGGGAAAGATAACGGCTCTATGGATACGCTCGTCGATAACCTTTATTTTTCAACCGTTCGTGCCAATCCATCACCGCTGATTCCTTCCTGGCTGCCCTCGCAATTTGACCAGTGGGCCGATTTATTCAATGTGCCGAATACAACCGTCGATTCTGATTTGGACGGGGTGAATAACCTGTATGAATTCGGATTGGGGGGCGATCCGACCAATCCGGCGTGGTCGGGCTATTTACCCAACGCGGAAATCAGTGCCTCCACATTTAACTATGTGTATCCGCGTCGTGAAGATTCAGGTCTGGTGTATACCATCGAAACCAGCACAAACCTGCTTTCCAATGCCTGGAACGCAAGTGGTTATGTTGAGCTTGAAACAACCGGCACCGGTTCAACCGGCTTCGAATCCGTTACCAACGAGATTTCGATGGAGAACGATGAAACGTTTGTGCGGTTGATTATTAAGGAGCAGTAAATATGAATCTGAATGACAGTAAAAACGCGTTTTTGTTGGCTGTATGGCTGGTGTCTGCAACCGTTTGTTTCGGGCAGCAGCCGAACGTCCTGTTTATTGCAGTGGACGACCTGAACAATTGGACGGGCTTTGCCGGCGATCCGAATGCCATTACACCCAATATGGATAGACTGGCGAGTGAAGGGTTCATTTTTCGCGGGCCTATTGCTCCTATCCGTTGTGTGGGCCTTCGCGGTCCAGTCTGATGAGCGGCGTTTATTTTTCGGAACTCAATGCAAGCAAAACGCAACCGGATGATGAGGAAGTGCAACAACGGATCGAATCGATGGGTTCGTCCCTGATGCATACCTATTTCGGCAGGAATGGGTATAAAACCATGGCTGTGGGGAAAATTCTTCATTCACACGTTCCGGACGGCAGTGTGGATCTGTCTGGAGGAAGGGATGGCTGGGATAGAAATGAAGACGCCAATGGAAACATCATCCGAAGCAATTGGCCGCCGGATTTAAATAACTCTACCGCCGAAACCTTGACCGACTGGGGGCTTTATGTCGGCGAAAACGGAACGGGTACAGAAGCGGATATGAGTGATTCCGTATCGGCTGCGTGGGCAGTGGACCGGCTGCAGGAAACCCACACCGAACCTTTTATGCTGATGGTCGGTTTTCTTCATCCCCATGTGCCGTGGTATGCGCCCCAAAGCTATTTCGATATGTATGATCCTGAAACATTGGTTATGCCTCCCTACAAACCGGATGATTGGGATGATATTCCGGCCGCCGGACTCGAAACCATTAACGAGGGGTATCCGAGAACCGAATGGGCCATCGAAAACAATCAGTGGACCAATATGGTGCATGCTTATCTGGCGAATGTCACGTTTGCCGATTCCAAGGTCGGCCTGGTTCTGGATGCGTTGGAGGCAAGTCCTTATGCAACGAATACGATCGTGGTGCTCTGGGGCGATCACGGCTACCATATGGGCGAAAAAAACACCTTCCAGAAACATACCCTCTGGGACCGGTCGGGTGTGACGCCGCTGATCATCAAGGCGCCCGGCATGGCCACCAATACTGTCTGCGATAGTGTGGTCAGTCTGTTGGACCTCTATCCAACGTTGGTTGATCTGGCCGGGTTGCCGCCCAACGATAAGGTGCGCGGTCGAACCTTGAGTCCTTTGCTGGAAAATCCCGCGCTTCCCTGGGACCATCCGGTGTTTACCTACAAGGGGGGCACGGAAGCCGTGCAGTATGGCAACCTGCGGTATATTGAGTATGAAGATGGTTCGCAGGAGCTGTATGACCACACAAACGATCCCGATGAGTGGACGAATCTGGTGAGTAATGTGGACTATGCGGAAATTCTTGAGACGCTGAAAAATATGTCCCCGTTTCCGCCGGATTCCGCGCACGTCTTTGAATTTACAGACGGTTCTGTCTGGGATGACGGAGCCGGAGGCGGAGATGTCGGTGCGAATCAAACGCTGACGAATTCGGTGACCGGCAGCCGTGTAACACTTACGACGGTTGATATAATCGGGCAGGATGGATCCCGCGCATCTCAGGGTGCGGGGCATCGCACCAATGTCGGCTCTGATAATGCCTTGGGTATCGCCGCGGACGGCCTCGGTCAGGCTTTCAATTTTGATTCCGGGGGAGGCTGGGAATTGGTTTTCGATACCGATGTCTATCTTCAGAATATCGTTTTGTTCGATATGAATGCCGGCGGCACGCTGACCCTCTCGTCATCCAGTTTTACGGATATCGTTATTCGCGGTGCTCAGGATGGTGCAAATGATTTGGGCGACACCTTTGTGCCGGCCAATACCCTGATCAGCATCACCTTCAGTCACACCGGCGGGCTGGGTGTGAGCGGCCCGAAAATTACGAGTCTGTCTGTGCAGGAAGCATCCTCCACGGACTTTGAATTTGTCAATGAGTCTGCCTTTGATGCTGCGGGTACCGGGGCGAGCATGACCGTTGGAGACGTCACCCTCTCGACGGTTGATCTGATCGGGCAGGATGGTTCCCGGGCCTCCGCCGGAGACGGCCATCAAACCAATATCGGGAATAATGACGGTTTAGGCATCGACTCCGCAGATTCGGATCAGGCCGTAAACTTTGATTCGGGGGAAGGGTGGGAGTTCTCTTTCGATACGCATGCTTATTTGCAGGAGATTGACTTGCTGGATATGAATGCCGGCGGAACGCTGACCATTTCGTCCCCTGGCTTTACGGATATTGTCCTTAATGGCGAATTGAATGGGAAACAGGATCTGGGGAGCACCTTTGTGCCGGCCAATACCCTGATCGGTATTACCTTCAGCCACATCAATGGGCAGGGGGAAGGCGGTCCCAGAATCATGAGTCTCTCGATGATTCCCGGGGATACAAATGCTCCGGCAATTCCCACCGGCCTGACCGCCGAAGCGGGCGATAATCTGGTCTCTCTTGACTGGGACAATGGTGGAGCAGGGCTGGCTTACAGCGTCTATCGTTCCGCGATACCAGGAAGTTATGGTGTTGCGCTGGCAACCGGCCTGACCGTCAGTGACTATATGGATCTCTCGGCGGAAAACGGCACCACCTACTACTATGTGGTGAGTGCAACCGATAATCGCGGGAATGAATCTGCGCAGAGTGCTGAAGTTTCGGCCACGCCGAAGACAGATCCCGATGTGTTGTTTGCCGATGGTTTTGACGGCGGATTTTCGCCGATTTGGGAGAGCACGGCTTTTCTTTCATCAACGTCGTATGAAGGGGAGAAAGCTGCCAAAATGAACCATTCTGACTCGGTTGAAACCGGCATCGATACGACCGGCTATTCCGGTATCCGCGTCACGTATGCCCGGAAGATCAACGGCCTGTCGAGCGGAAGCTCTTTTACCAGCGAGTGGTACGATGGAACCGGCTGGAATACTATTGAAAGCATTTCTAATGGTTTTACCTCATGGGAAGTGGTTTCGCGGGTGGTATTGCCGGCCGGTGCCGATGATAATCCAAACTTGAGGTTGCGCTTCCGGGTGAATGCCGGCTCAGACTTCGGCTATGTTGATTCGGTTGTGGTTGAAGGATTTCCGATTGCACTGGGTTATGCCGACTGGGCTGAACAGCAGGGGCTGGCTGCGGGCGTAAACGATGCGTACACCGATGATCCCGATGAGGATGGCATGGTTAATCTGGTTGAGTATGCGATGGGCGCAAATTCACTGGTGAACGATACGGCCGAATTTCGTCCCTATGTCTCGTCTACGCAGCAAAATGGCACCAACTATCTAAACCTCATTTATCGAAGGCGCATCGATGCCGCAGAGCGTGGGCTCGACTATCAGGTCGGATCGTCCACAAATCTGGTGGTGCCGCTGACCAATGGTACGGAAGAAGCGAGATCGGGCATCTTTTTAGACGGCGGTTTTGAAATGATTACAAACCGAATCCCAACCGATGTTGAATCCGTTCAATTCATGCAACTCAGGATTATAAGTGAGTAATATTCGGAAAACCGACAGGAATAAAAATGACGAAGAATAAAGTTCATCTATTTATTCACGCGCTTTTCCTGCTGGCCGGGAGTTGTCTCGCGACCGAGTATTTCGTAAGCACGCAGGCCGAATTCAATGCGGTAACGAATGCGGTTTTACAATCGGGCGATGCGATCCTGCTGGAGCGCGGTCAGCAATTTATCGGCATGCTGGCACCAACCGGAACCGGAACCGAAGCAGCCCCCATACGAATTGGGGCGTATGGCAGCGGCGAGCGTCCCCAGATTCACGCCATGGGCGTGAACGAGGCCGCTGTGCGGTTACTGAATCCTTCGTATTGGGAGATTCAGGGATTGGAAGTGACCAATACGGATGGAACCGATGACGATCAGGGTGACCTCTTTGGTATTTTTGTGTTCGCTGATGTGAACGATACGTATACCCACGTTTATATTGACGATAACTATATCCATGATGTGAACGGCAAGGTGGGCGGAAAAGGGCGTGGGGGAATTCACGTGCGTGTTCACGATAGTCGTCAGAATACCAAATTCGATGACCTGCGTATTACGAACAACCGGATCGAAGATGTCGGTGGAGTGGGTATTGGAAACTATGCCAAACATTCGAATGTGGATCTTCTTCCGGATGGCGAACTGTTTACTGAAAACCTTTGGACGCGCGTTTATGTCGCAGGTAATTATCTGAACCGGACGGGACGGAACGCCATTATTGCGCGGGCGAGTATCGATGCTATTTATGAATTTAATACGTTGGCGAACAGCAGCCGGTACAGTTCCGGACACAGCATTTTCTGCTTCGATACGGCCGGGATGAAAATCCAGTACAACGAAGCGTACGGTAATGTGGGCAACGACACGCACGACCGTGGTGGGTTTGATGCCGATTACAACTGCGTGGATACCATCATTCAGTACAACTACAGCCATGATAATGAGTGGTTTTGCGGGATCATGAAGAAGAAAAATCGCAACGTGATTATCCGGTATAATGTCAGCCGGAACGAGAAGCAGGGGATCTACTGGTACGGTTTCGAAACGGATACCGATCTGGAAAGCTGTCATATTTACAACAACACCCATTTTACCCGATCGGGATTGAATGCAGCGATCTTTGCCCGGGAACGGACACCCCTGAATACGATTTTTGAAAACAACATTTTTTATTATGAAAATCCGGCTGATTCCAGCCTGGGGGTGAATGCGGCGGGGACCAACTGTTCTTTCAACAACAACCTCTATTTTAATGTGACACCCCACCCGGCGGATGCGAATCCGCTTACGGCCGATCCGTTGTTTGTTCAGCCCGGCGCGGTGGAATATGAAATTGATCTGACTACCATGGAGGCCCTCAATGGGTATCAGGTTCGGAGCAGTTCACCTTGCATCGATGCAGCCATTCCGATTGCGAACAACGGGGGGCTGGATATTGTGAAAGCCGTGGTCGGCATTGCCGGTGCCGATATCGGGGCACTGGAATATCAGGGACCTGTTACCGGTTTAACTTCCGGCGTGACCTTTGATTTTCTGGCGGAATCCGTCTGGGATGGTGGAAGCGGCGGCGGACAAATTGGGTCGAATGCCACACGGAAAGATGAGGCAACGGGGATCGATGTCACCCTCACCACGCTGGATGTGATCGGGCAGGATGGAACCCTGGCTTCTGACGGGATTGATCATCGGCTGAACATTACTGGGGCTGCGGGCAATTTTTTGGGTGTCAATCATGATGGAGCGAATCTGAGCAATTCCAGTGCTGAGTGGAAATATTTCAATCCGAATGAGGGCTGGGTATTTTCATTTAATGAGGATGTCTACCTGAAAGAAATTCAGCTGACCGAACAGGATGATGATGCTGAGATGACGCTTCTTTCCGCCGCGTTTCCAGACATCGTAATGCCGGCAGGGCAACCGGGCGATATCCATGATTTGGGAGACACGCTGGTTCCGGCGGGCACCGCTGTGACGTTGCTGATGACCTCGGCTGCGAACGGGATCGATGTTGATGTCGGACTGAAAACGTTCACGGTTGTGCCGGTTAATGCGCAGCAAGCCTATGAAAGTTGGGCGGATCTCCAGGGGCTGACGGAAGGGCAGAATGCTGCATACGATGATGATCCGGATGAGGATGGCATGGATAACCTGGTTGAATATGCGTTGGGTTCACAAGCCCTGATCAACGATGCAGCCTCGTACCTGCCCAGTATCAGGATGGCGCCGGATAGAGGAACCAACTTTATGAATCTGGTCTATCGACGTCGCATTGATGCCGCGGAGCGCGGACTGGACTATCAGGTGGGGGCAACCACCAACCTGCTTGCCGGGCCGATAACGAATGCGACGGAAGAGGCGGGGTCGGTCGTGCTCGATGTCGATTTTCAGCAGGTAACAAATCGGGTGCCGATCGATGCGAAAGAACAACAGTTTATGCAACTTAGAATTATCACAAACTTAACGGAGTGAAATAATGAGTCGACGTAATACCCTTATATTTAAACGACTCCTGCTGGTTGGGATTGGCTTTGGATGCGTTGCGGCGGAGGCGGATCGTGACTGGGACAGTGGCGGAGCGGATACGGCGTGGGAAACCGCTGCAAACTGGGATGCCGATACCCTTCCGACGGATGCGGATAATATAACGATTGATAACGGCGGGACGGCGGTTTTTTCGACGGCCTCCGGATCGGTGGATGTGAAGCGCGGTTTTCTGGGGGAGGGCAGCAGTTCGGCATCCGGGATTTTAAATGTAACGGGTGGATCGCTGCGGTTTGCCCAGGCCACCCAATATGCAAGCCGGATTGGCCGCAAGGGAACGGGTACGGTCAATGTGAGCGGCGGCTATTTCGGCGTTGGTAATCAGTTGCAGCTGGGGGATGCGGGAACGGGTACGGTCAATCTGACCGGCGGAGATATGCAGGTGTATCGGGGCGGAACGGCTTCGGGCATCGATAACGTATCGCTGTATCTGCTTCAAGGTTCTCTCAGTCTCTTTGGCGGCTCTTTTGAGACGCGTGCCGGAGTTCTTGTTGGAGCCAACGGGGTGTTCTCGGTGCAGGGCGGATCGATGAGTTTCATCAAAATCGGCAGTTACAGTACACTCGATGGGTTCTGGAAACAGGAGTCGGGCGGAATATTAAACCTTGGCGTGAATCAGAATGGTGTGACCCCGATTTACATTGAAGATGTGGATGACGATGGCGGGAGTTATGCAGCCTTTGAGGCGGGCTCTGTGCTGGATGTGGATTATGTGGGTGCAGGAAACGGGAGCGGAACCTGGATCGTGATGGAGGTGGAAAACGGGGCGATCACAAACAATGGTCTAGCCTTTGCAGCGGGAGTGGACACGAGTGTCTGGTCGTTTAATATTGATAATTCCGGCGCAAACGGTTTGTTGACCATTACGGCGGTCGGAGATGATCCGGTTGCGATTGCGCAGATCAACTGGGATGGCTCAGAGAGCAGCAACTGGGACAACCCGTTGAATTGGGATGCGGTGATGCTGCCCGAAGTCGGGAGTAAGATCTATTTCGACAGTGGCACAGCGGATTACACCTCGGGAACCAGCCCAAATTATAATGCATTGCGCATGAATGCGGGAACCTTGAATATTTCCGGCGGCACCTTTACGGCCACCAAGAGTTCCGGTTTGGATTCGTGGGTAGGAGCCACGAGCGGCGGAACCGCAAGCGTGAATCAGACCGGTGGCGCCGTTAAAATCAATGAGTTGGAACTCGGTAATTCCGGGGGAGCGACGGGCATCTACACGCTCAGTGACGGGGCACTGAATATTGCCCGCGGGTTGAATGGTTTTTCACTTTATCTGGGGGGGAATCATGATGGGACCAGCGCGGGAGCAGGAATCCTTTCGATCTCCGGCGGTTCGCTGACGACCCGTACCGGTTTGAAGCTGGGCGATGCGGCTGCTGGAGGCACCGGAACATGGTATGTGCTCGGTTCCGAAGCCTCGGAAATCGGAATCGGCTCATCCGGCGATGGTGACGGGTGGTGGGAGCAGGGAGCAGGATCCACACTGTATGTCGCGCCTGATTTGCGTGGCCTGACGAAGATTACCATTGCCGACGATGATAATGACGGCGGGACCTATGTTACGTTCGAGAGCGGTTCGCTGCTGGATGTGGGCTATTACAATGGTGGCTACGGTGGAGGAACCTGGACTGTGATGGAAGTCGAAAACGGAGACATCGCTGATAACGGTCTGGCCTTTGCGCCCGGTGTGGATACCGAAGTGTGGTCTTTCAAAATTGATAACTCCGGAGCCAATGGCATTCTGACGGTTACAGCGGCCGGCGAGCTGGCTCCGCTGCCGATTGATGTTACGCTGACGGTTGGGGACGCCCGAAACCAGATGATGCGCTACGGAATCGACTACGAACGTCTCTGGTTCTGGTATGGCAGCGGTCTGGCTGATGTTCCGCAATGGTCCGTGAATGATTGTAATGTCGACTTTGTCCGCATCGCGATGAACAGTGGCTACGAGCTTGAAGAAGGCACGTATGATCTGAGCGCTTATACCAAAAAAATCATTCCGATGATGACGGCGATGAAAGCGGCCAACCCGCACATTAAGTGGTTTGCTTCGCCCCGTCCGCTGAATGAAGCGGTTTCCGGAGCATCGTGGCAGCCGTATCCGCTGTGGGTAACCGGAGCGACAACGTATACCAGTGGAGATTATGATTTTAATGCCACCAAGTGTGCCGAATATATGATTCGCTACCTGCTGTTGATGAAGTCCTATGGATTTAAGATTTCCTACATGGACCTCACCAACGAGTGGCAGAGCAACTATGCATCTTCCGGCGGTCGTTTCGGGCCGGATGATGCCGTGACAATCAAGCAGGTCTTTGACGACTACCTGGTGAATCCCTGGCCGCACCCGGCACTTGATGCTGGTCTGTTGCTTGAAGCGGAAGACTTCCCGCTGATGATTGGAGCCTCTTCATGGAATTATGCTCAAGGAGAGGATTGGATCAGTAAGTTCACGTCGACAGCGCGGCGGAATGCTATCGATATTGCATCCAGCCATAATACCGATAAAACGGGAACTGCTCAGGATTTTGCCGATGCAGCCAAAGCGGCTCTGGGCAATGATGCAGAAGTCTGGGAAACCGAACAGCACGGCTGGAAGGGTAACAGTTCAACCAGTGAGGCCATGAGTTTCTCGTATATGATTGAAACGGTTCGGGCCGGATTCACCGGGCTCAGTGGCTGGCTGGCCATCGGAACCACCTCGCAGGGCCACTCCTATTTGCTGAATAACGGCACCACAGTGACCCGTAATGTGAAATATTATATGTTCAAGAAACTGTCCAATACATCCAACTATGGATATGCGCTGGATATCGATGAGACCGATGATTTGACGTCAACCATGGCGCTGATCCGCGAGAATATGCTGACGGTCTGGGTCATTAATACGTCGTCCGATAGCGTGATAACCGAAATTGATTTGGGCAGTCACGTTTGGGACGGCTCAGAAATCAAATCAACGCGCTGGGACGAAGATCTTTCGATCGATGGCGACGAGACGCCAGAGGGGATTGAAGGGGTTCCGTTGCGGACGGCTGCGGGTGCTTTCATTGCCGAAGTGAAAGGCCGCGCGGCGTATTGCTTCGAAATTCCGCTCATGGACGACGAAGATAATTTTCCCTTTGTACAGGCGGAAAGCTATGGCTCGGGGTCGGGCGTTTCCATTCTGCCCTGTAATGATGCCGGTGGCGGAGATATGGTGGCATTTTCCGAAGCGGGCTCAGAGATCTCTTTCGATCTGGATATCACAAAGACCTATCCGCATGACGTGGCATTCCGCGTATCGTCCGAAAGCGCGAATATTTCGTTCGAGATATATAATGGAACGATGTTGGTTGGCTCTGTAAACCGCATGGCAACAGGCGGTGCCCAGAATTGGACAACCCTCTATACAACATTGATGCTCGATGGCGGTCCGATGGACCTGCGAATTGTGGCAACAGGCGGTGATTGGAATATAAACTGGATCCAATTTGATCAGGAATTCTATCCCATTGGCTCTGATCTGGAAAATATCGCGCTGAATCAGCCCGCGAGCGCCAGCAATGTGCATAGCTCGGGTTATGAAGCGGATAAGGCGGTGGACGGAGACATGAGTACGCGTTGGGCCACATCGGTGGCTACGCCCTGGCTTGAAGTTGATTTTGGTGTTCCGACGGTCGTGGCCGGAACGAAAATCAGTGAATATAAAAGTGCCCGCATTACAGGATATGAAATTCTGTACTTTGACGGAGCATGGCATACGGCGTTTGTTGGAGGTTCTATTGTTGACGGGGAGGTGTATTCCTTCCCGAGTGTTCTGGGAACCAAATTCCGACTTCAGGTCACCAGTTCCATCTCAAGCCCCACGATCTGGGAATTTGAACTCTTTGGCGGGGCAGGGGATCCCGTCGCCGCAATGGATGTCGACCCCGGTTCCATATCGCTCTCCTGGTCCGGTGAGCCGGGGGCAACATATGCCCTGCAACGATCAGTCAATCTGACGGAAGGCTTTACGACGATTGAATCTGGTATCCCGGTTCATGAAGCCACCAATACGAGCACCATGGCCACACAGGATGATGCGGCCTTCTACCGCGTGATTGTGGAGTAATAGCCGAAGGATGATTATGAAGAAAAATAAGATTAACTGTCCCAATTCCTTTTTGGTGAGTTCATAGATTTTAAATAGTCTGTTTTATAAGCGAATGCGCGTATAGGGCTGGTAATAACTCAAAAGGGAAGAATACATGAAAAAAAGAGCAATTAGTAGAGGCGCCGGTCTGGCGCTCATGGTTGGCGGGATCTTTGCGGTACAGAACGTGAGTGCGGATGCGGTCTTTGTATTCGACAACGGGACTGCGTTTGATGGCGGTAGCGGAATCGGCGCAACCATGAGCCAGATTGATGGGGCAAATTCAACCAATGTTACCATGGAGACGGCAGACATTATCGATTGGAATGGCCGCCGTGCTTCAGAAGTAACTGAAGATATACCTACATTAAATATTGGGAACGGTGGTGGACTAGCCGTCAATAGTACTCCAAATGGAGCCTGGAGTAATGAAGCTACATCCATTAATCCTGAAGAGGGTTGGGTGTTTAAATTTGATGTTGATGTGCGGCTGGTTGAACTGGATTTTGCCAGCCAAGGGACTGACGTTATTGCGGTTCTCTCTAGCAGTCTGTCGGACTTATCCATTTCAGATTTAAGATATCTGTGATAGACTGGATCAGTCTTAACGGATTGGACTTATGGCGACTCGACTTA
>JARNMJ010000067.1 GCA_029432795.1 Pontiellaceae bacterium B12219 | reverse complement strand
CCTTTTTCGTTTCACAAACCGGTTGCCGCCGGATAATTGGCCGGTCCGCAGAAAATTGGGCCTGTGTCTGGGTGCTAACTCCGACAGACTGCTAGTTCAGCTTTTGCGGATAAAACGCTGAATTATACATCAAATGGTACTCATGATTTGGGAAATACCCTCGTAACTAAGGGAACTGAAATGACACTTCAATTTACTACGTATACGACAGATGACGTTCTTCGGCTCGACACCTTTACGGTAGCGGCTGTTCCGGAGCCGGCAACGCTTGGTCTGATCGGAGCATGTGCCATTGGTGCTTTTGCTGTTCGCCGTTTCCGCATTTAGATCTCAAGATTTAAAACTGACATGGGTCTCCGGGTATGGAGACCCATTTTTATCTCTGTGACGCAGAGATCATGAACAAGAATTCTCTCTCAGGAGAATGTTCCCGATAGATCGTTTTTTTTGATTTTGCGGATGGGGGCTAGTTCGATAAACCGAGGAAAATTGGTGCCGTCATGACCCTAAATAATATTACCATCCGAACTGTCGATGTAATCGGACAGGACGCCGAATCCGAATTCATGATACCCATAGCTTGGGGAATGCCTTTGTGCGGGCAGGGGTAGAGAACTCCTTTCAGATGACGGCCGCTGCCGGTCCTGAGAAGGACTTGCGAATGGATAGCCTCACTGTTATTCCGAAATAAAAATAAGAAGCACTTGGTTTAATCACTTTTTTCTCATCGTGACTTTGTTTGTTCGCCGATCGTCTGATGAGACATTTAATTTATAAAATACCGCAAAGAAATTCCTGATATACGACTTTGTTTTTATAGATAAAACCTATTTTTAGGAGAGAAATAATGAATATATGCATTCCATCAAAAAAACGCGGTGCGGCCTTTTTAACCGCCGCCATTTTCAGCGTGGCATCGGCGTTGCTGTGTGCAGAATCCTCTGCCGATGCGGTGTTCACTTACCTTAACGGGTCTGCGTTTGACGGCGGAACCGGAATCGGCGTTTCCATGACGGAGACGGATAGCGTATCCTCCGTCGTCGTGAACATGACGACTGTAGACATCATTGACTGGGAGGGAGACCTTGCTTCTGAGGGTGCTTCGGATACTCCGACATTAAATATTGGGAATAGTGACGGGTTGGCGGTTAACAGTACGCCGAATACAAATTGGAGCAATGAAGCAACCAGCATCAATCCGGGGGAGGGGTGGGTCTTTAAATTCGATGTTGACGTGAATCTGGTTGAGTTGGATTTTGCCAGCCAGGGAAGTGATGTTGTTGCGGTTCTTTCCAGTTCCGCATTTACATCGAAAACGCTGGACGATGCGCATGGGAATTCAACGGGTACGCATAGTCTGGACAATACATATGTGGCGGCGGGAACCGAGATCACCCTTAAATTTACGGGATATATCGCGGACGACATATTGCGGCTTTCGAGTTTCACGGTGGAGGCGTTGGCCACGACCAATACAACCAATACAACCAATACGGCCACGTTTGAGTTTGTTGACGGAAGCGAATTCGACAACCCGGCCGCGATCGGCTCTTCGATGACTCGCGGCGATATCACCATTACAACGATTGACCTGATCGGGCAGGATGGATCGATGAACTCGACCGGGGCAACGCACAAGTTGAACATTTTCGGCAGTTATAATGCGCTGGGGGTCAACGCTTCCGTCGATCCGCTGGGCATCGGCACGACTGAATTACGGGATTTTAATCCCGGCGAGGGCTGGGTGATGAATTTTGATAAGAATGTGTATCTGGTTGAACTGGATCTGTTCGGTCAGGACGCGGGTGCGGAAATGACCGTTTCCTCGTCGGTCTTTCCTGATTTTGTACTCACAGACGGCGTCAATGCGGAGGACATTCATTCATTTAACAACACGTTTGTTTCGGCAGGCACGGAGATTGCTTTCCTGATGACGAGCGCCACAAATGCGGCCGACCTGGGGCTTGGAATCACTTCTATGACCGTGGAGCTGGCCACGAATGCTCCCAGCCCGCCAACTGAAACGATCAATGGAACTCCGCATGCCTGGCTGGCTGTTTATTATCCGGGATTGGAAACTCCCGAGGAATATCAGGCGGCAGATGACGGGGATAGCGATGGTGATTTGCAACCGACCTGGAAAGAATATATTGCTGCAACCATTCCAACCAATAGCGCCTCGGTGCTGAAAGTGAATTCCACCGAAATGCTGGGGGATGAAGTCATTGTCAACTGGCAGTCGGTGACGGGGAAATACTATAGCGTAATGATGCAGACAAATCTGGTTGCAGCTTCCAATGGTTGGAAAACGGTCGCGAATAATATCCAGGGATTGGAAAATGAGACTTCGTATACCACGACTGCATCTTCGGCAAGCACGGCCTTTCATAAAGTTGGCATCGAAAAGCGCGACATTTATCTGTTGATCGGGCAGTCCAATATGGCTGGACGTGGGCCTATCGAGGAACAGGACGAGGGGGTTATTGAAGGCTGTGAGCTTTTGAATTTCAGTGGAGAGTGGGAACCTGCGACTAATCCGTTGAATGCCTATTCGACCATTCGGAAGGATTTGGATATTCAACAGCTGAATCCCGGGTATGGGTTTGCGCTGCGAATGCATGAAGTGCGCCCGGAGATCAATATTGGGCTGGTGGTTAATGCTCGCGGCGGCACCAACATTAACGATTGGGAAAAGGGCGACCTTTATTATGAGGAAGCCGTGGCCCGCACTAAGGTGGCGCTCGCTGATAACAACAGTCGTTTGGCCGGAATACTCTGGCATCAGGGCGAGAGCAACAGCAGCCAGACCAATAGCTATATGGGAAAACTGGTTACCATGATCGAAAATTTACGTGCGGATCTGGGCGAACCTGATTTGCCTTTTGTTATCGGCGAGCTCGAGCGGGATGATGTGACAGAAGTTGTGAAAGAGCGTCTGCTTAACGAGGTGCTGTATACTCTGCCCACGATGCTTCCTAACACAGCGGTTGCAACCACCGAAGGATTGGTTACGCAAGACGGAACACATTTTGACTCTGCCGGCCAGCGCGAGTTGGGGCGGCGTTATGCGGACGCGTTGCTTAGTTTGGAATAAAAATAAGCAACAAGTGTCCTAATTTATAGTTTGACTGCACATAAGTTTTAGAAGTCCGCCGGTAAGTGTGTCGGGTTGCGGTTTTTGCCTAATGAAAAGAAGCAATATGAAAGATGAGATAACAAGGTTCGGTAAATGATCTGATTAGTATAAACCCTGTTGCAAAGCCTTCGCAGGTAATATCGGCGCTGATTGAGGTTTGCTCTATCGGGTCATTTCCGCTTTGTCGCTTCAGAACTTAATAGGATGTACTGGTTGATACAACGGGGTACTTCCGTTCCCGGGTGCTCCGGTTGGTTGTGTAGGGAGAAAAATTAGGAGGGAAAAGCATGAAGGTGAAAGTGGCGGTATGTGTGGCTGCAGTTGTCGTTGCATCGTCGGCCTTGGCCGTTGTTCAGACAAACATCTTGCAGTGGGGTGGGAGTGAGCGAGATACGGGATGATAATTGGGTCACGAACTCCTTGGTGTCTCCGCCGGAATATTCGATTACGCTCAGCCCTCCATCAGAATATACAGAGCTGACCAATCTCTCGTTTACGGTTACCTTTACCGAAACCAACGGAATTCCTCTTCTTTCAGCTAATAATTGGTTGGTTGCAACAGTTGACGGCGGAGAGGATGATCGACGTCTGAACTCGAACGAAGTGCTTCGACTGAAGGTGTCCTACTCGGATCCGGATAATGTGCTCATGGGTCTTGGAGTAGCGCAATTCGGAGCGGAGTTAAATACGACAGAGCCTTGGGAGTCGACGATTTATACTGTTGGAGCCACAAGTTATATGATTTCCAACAGTAACGATCTTGTGGATTATGACAGTGCCGGGCTGACCCCGCTGACGACCAATAATGTGGATACATGGGAAATGCTGGTATCGGTTCAGGACTATATAGTCGATACAGGAAGCAACATAGTTACCAACTTAACTCTGTCAGCCATGGGAGGGTTCGCGTTGGAGTATGTTGCAGATTCCGACTATGTCCCGCCTGCTGAGCCGATCTTGTTCGGTTTTGATGATGGTACAGAATTCGATAATAAAGGTGTCGGGGTAACCATGACCCGAACAAATAACCGGAATGAAACCATCACCATCACGACGGTGAATATTATTGGACAGGACGGGACAAGTGCCACGAATGGCATAAATAACAAAACCAATATTCAGAGTGTCAATGCGCTGGGTGTAAACTCTGCTGAAAACGGTCCGTACGGCAGTGAGTCACGGGACTTTAATCCGGTTGAAGCCTGGGTTGTTGCGTTTGATGTGGATGTAGCCCTTTCATTTATTGACCTGGCTTCGCAGTCATCTAACACGGAAATGACTGTTTCATCAGCTGCCTTCTCAGATATTATTCTCTTAGGCGAAGGAGATGGGAATGGGGGATTCAGCCTGTCGAATACAGTCGTGCCGGCGGGAGAGAATGTCATGTTTCAAATGACCAGTTCGCCGTTGGAATCAGATGTGTCGCTTCGTATTGCAGAACTCTATGTTAGCATTACCAATCTAATCACAGATCCCTATTTGGCATGGGCTTCTTCTCAGGGTCTGACGCCGGGCGTTAATGATGAATATGACGCCGACGTTGAGTCCGACGGAATGGATAATCTGCTCGAATATGCACTGGGTGCAAATCCGGTGTTGAACGATGCCGAGGAGTTCCTGCCGGGCTATGCGATTCAGGAGGATGGCAGCACCAACTATCTGAACTATGTCTATCGCCGCCGCATCGACTATGCCGAACGGGGACTGATCTATACGGTGGGTTCGGGCGCTGATTTGGTATTTGATGAATTGACCAATGTTACGGTTGAAGTTAATTCCGGAGCGATTAATGCTGAGTTCGAATCTGTGACAAATCAGGTTTCAACTGAGGTCGCATCAGCACAGTTCATGCAACTCAAAATCAGTATCGACTGACCTGCATTATATCGTGGATTGGATATTCGAAACGCCTCGCAAGGATTGCGGGGCGTTTTTCATACTGTATGGGTGGTGTTTGCTATGTCAGGAAAAACCGATGCCATGATGAGGATTAATGAACGGATCGGGTTGAACCGGTTGTTGCAGAGCATATAAGCAGGACGATGTGGCGGATGTATAGCCAAGTGCGGCCTTTACTTTTTTTAACATTGCAGTTAACCTTTCAGATGTTTTCCGGACCACATATCTCTGTGCCCGGGTCAGTTACTGCCGATTGTTTGGCATGCAGGTGCCGGTGCAGGGATGGGGGCTCATTTTGCAGGATAAGAGCTCGTAGTCACGTGGTGGTCAATGAAGTGTTAATTAAAGTGAGGGTTGCTTTCCGTGTATATGATTTTGATTAAACAGGATTCTTACAGGCATCCTTAAAATTCTTTCATGAGGAGTAAATAGCCGTTCACCATTCGATTACTTTAAGAATGAAAAAACTATATATGAGGTGTCCCAATCTCGCTCTGCGAAGCTCATATGTTTTTTAGATCTTATAACCTAAGGGAGAGTAAAGATGAGAAAAAAGATGGTAATGACGGCAACAGTTGCCGGCTTCGTTGCTGCAAGCCATGCGGCTATAACGCCCCTCAACTATGCAGGAGCTACTGAGTATGATGGGGGAAACTATGAATTGTTCACCGGAAGTTCCGCCAACGGGGAGTTTGAAAAATCATTGAGTACCTCTTACCTGGGACAGACGGTTACCGTTGAAGATGACTTTGATCTCGGTGCAATTTCAATTTTGTACACGACTGATGATGGAGCTGGCGTTTCCGATGTGACCGTGCACGTTTACGAGGTAACCAATGCGCTTGCCGCTTCGTTCGCTCCCTGGCCTCCCTCGAATACGCTGTTTTCCGGGACGTTTGACGCGCCGGCTCCCAGCGGTGTCGATACTTTGTTCCTTTCTTTGGGAACCAACATCAGTCTGACAGCTGGTTCGGCATACATGATCTTGCTGGATGGTACGGCCGCCTCTTCTACGGCGTTTAACTGGATGCGTTCCACTGACACCGCTGATTTTTATGCTGGTGGACTGGCTGTTGATAATGATGGAGCTTCGGCTTCTAATCGAGACTTTCCGATTGGGCTGGGCTTGACGCCGGATGTGACAGCAAACGACGATGAATATATTTTGGCTGGTATCTCCGGTACGACCGTGGATGCGCCCGGCGTATTGGCTAATGATTTTTCGGCTGATTCTGCCATGCTGGTCTCCGATATATCTTCAGGTTCATTGACCTTCAATTCCGATGGAAGCTTCTCCTGTTCCGGTTTGGTGAATGGAACCAACACGTTTACCTATGCGGCGGTCAGCGGTGCCGAAGTGAGCGCACCGGCAACGGTGGTGTTGTTTGCCGTTCTTGAGGAAGATCCTCCCACGGCCGTAGACGACAGTTACCTGATGGATTTCGGACTCGGTGATTCAAATATTGTGGGTAATGTGCTTAATAATGATATTAACAACTCACTGGTCTACGACTTATCTGCGATGGCAGGCGATTATACGGTTAATAACGGCACGTTAAATGTGTCGACAGATGGGGATTTCACCTATACGCCGAATGCCGGATTCACCGGCACCGAAACCTTCACCTATAAGGCCTATACGCCATTAGCGACCAGTGTTGTGGCCACCGTTACGCTGACGGTTGAAGACAACGACTTTCCCGGCGCAGTCATTGATATCTTTGATACCTATGATAACAGTGCCACCGTCGATTTGAAGGATATACCGGCTGCCAATGACAACTGGTTTTCTGGTAACAGTGGCCAAATTGAGATCAGGAATGGGGATGGTGTTAACAAGTATCTGAAGGTTGGTTGGTCTGGTAACAGATATCGTGGTGCAACCAGTAGAGCTGCTTTGTTCGCCGGCATTCCGGACAGCTCGACTGAATATTGGCTCTATTGTGAATTGAATCCGGCTTCGACATCGATTGACGGCCTCTTCGGCGTGAGCACGGATTCGTCTCATACCGTCGGCACTACCGAGCGCGGTGACTTTGCCGCAGGGATCCGGGTCGCTGGTGAAGGGTTGGGCGTCGTAGATGTTTATGCCCTCACCGGGGGAGACTCGAGCACTGACGTGCTTCTTACTTCGGGGGTTGCTGCCCAGACCTGGCATGGGATTTGGCTGAACATCAATAACGCGGCGAACACCTATGATGTCTACCTCGGTGATGCCGGCGATGCCGGCACCCTCGGTACCCAGATCGGAACGAACATCGTTTTCAATGGCGGGAATTTGGATCTGGTCAGTGTGGTGGCTTCTGCAACCGCGACAATGTATGTCGATAATATCCTGAACGTTGACTCATTTACGCCTTGGATAAATCAGCCGGCAACCCTTTCCGGAGTCAGCCTCGCAGCCAATGACACGTTGCAGTTGACCATTGGTCTGGACATTAAAGATGATGTAACCGATTACTGGCCGGTCCGTACGGACGATCTGGTGTACGGCGAGTGGGAACCTGTAGCTCATTCAGATGCTCCAGACGGAACCTTTGCTGTCACAAGTCTTGGTGTGGCCAGTGGTGATGAAACCAACAAGGTGATCTACCTGAAGACAACGAATACAGTTGAATTCTTCCGGATTGAGAATAATCAATAGGAGTTTGAACGGTCAGGCCGGCATTCCTGTGCAGGTCTGACTGAATTGTGATGAGCGGAAAGCAGCTTATCGAACGGGACGCCCTGAGGTTTGCTTCAGGGCATTTTTTATGACGCGTTTGGTATAAATTGATATGCCAGGAGCAAGGAATATGATTCCCATATCTTTATGGAAGACATTGATTTCATTTGTGGGCATAGCCTCCGCGCTCTGCACGCAGGGGGCGATCTTCGATTTTGTGGATGGGTCGGATGCGGAAATGATTAACGGCGGGCCCGGTGAAAGCTGGATGATAGCGATTTCTTCGGGGTCCGTTACGCTGATTACGGTCGATGTCATCGGGGATGATGGTTCCAGCGCGTTGAATGGATCGAACAATACGGTTAATGTGGATTCCTGGGATTCCCTCGTTATCGATAGCTGGAACTCCAACGATTGGGATCGGGGGATTGATCCTTCAGAAGGGTGGGTTTTCAGTTTTGATCAGGATGTCACATTAACTGAGTTGGATTTTGAGTCGTTTGGCGAGGGGGCTGAGGTTACGCTCTCTTCATCGGCTTTCACGACCGTAGTTCAGACTGAGGAAATTCTGGGTTCGGGCGATAGCCAGTGGGCATTGGAGCTGGATATTCCGGCAGGAACTTCTGTTACACTGTTAAATACGGGGACGGATCCGTTTCGGCTCGAATCACTATCCATTTTTTCAGACGAACCGCTGGTTGAGAATTTCGGAAATCGATCCTACGGCTTCGAACTGGTGGCTGACGGTGCTGTGATTGCCGATCGCTCAATTGGAAACTCCGCCAATCCGTCGGTGATTCATGTGCCGGACTGGATTCCCCCGGAACAGCGGGCTGGGACCAATGCGAATTACTATATGTATTTCGCGAACCATACCGGCCAGCATATTCAACTGAAGTGGGCGGAGACGTTGGAAGGCCCCTGGACCGAATTTAATCTGGGCGGAAGCTATAACGGAGTTATTCGCAGGGGGGTATTTGATACCGATGCGGATGCCACCCGCGATGACTATGATCATGTTTTTGCGCCGGACGTGCATGTGGATGACGTTAACCAGCAGATTATCATGTATTATCACGGGGAAAATCAGCCAGGAACCACAACGCTGACGACCGGTCAGAAAGTTTCCCGGCAACATGCCAACTTTGTGGCCACAAGCCATTGGGGGCTGAACTTTAATGATCCGCTCGAGGCCGGTGGAGAGAGCGGTCACGGTCCGGTGTCGGTGACGTTTGATGGCATCACACGTGATGTTGTTCTGGGCGATGTCTATCAGCATGTGTTCGAATACAAGGGTAACTGTTATTCACTCTCCAAACGCGCGGTCATGGCGATGGCGCCGGATCCCTCCGATCCCTGGGCACCGCTTCCTGATGATCCGGAAACGTCAAAGGTTGAGCCGTTCGAAATGGCATGGACGCCTGATACCACGCCGAGTGATCTCTGGCATAACGATGCACATCCTGCCGGGCAGGATTACTATTATTCTCCGGCGGCTACCTTTCTCGCTTCATCCGCTTTTGAAAACCATCCGAATAATCCACATCCCGGCATGCGTATCTTTAGTGAGACCGAAGCGGATAACAGCTTGCGCCTGAACCATTGCAGTTTGAACGTGATTCCCGAGCATGAGCAGTTGGAGGTCTTTTTTTATGTGCGGGAGGTGGGGGCCTCGGATCTGTACGACGATGTATACCGGATTGTCTTAGACATCAGTAATCCCGATTTTCAACAGTGGACGGTGGCGACGAACAGCGACGGCCTCTATCAGTTCGATGTGGTTGTTACGGACGATGAAATTATGGCTGCGGTTCAGGCCGCGAATCCCGGAGCTGATCCGGATGATTTTGCCGATCCGACGTCCATGGGCATGGCCTCTGTTTTTGTGGATAATGATGGCAGTAAATATCTGTTCTGCACGTACTACTCAGCCGCGAACGGAGGCACCTCGGCAACCTCTGAAGGCCAGATTACGGCAATCAGACTCTTCCCGGCGTATGAGAGATATGATGCATGGGTGGCTGATCATTTCCCCGAAGGTTACTCTGGGAATACCGTGGATAGTGATCAGGATGGATTTGATAACTGGGCTGAGTTTATTGCCGGAACGGACCCGAATAATCCGGAAGAATATTTTGAGGTCAATGAGGGCTATTCTGATGAAACCGGGTTTACAATCAACTGGCCCACCGTTTCCGGGCGCGTTTATCATGTGTATTGGAGGGAGCTTTTAACCGACGATTGGCTGATGGTGGCCAACGGGCTCATCCAACCTCAAAACAGCTGGACGGATACCGTCCATTCGGTTGAAGATACCGGATTCTATAAGATTACTGCTGAGATCGAGTAGGCACAGCATGGTGCCTTAAATAGTTTTGTATGATTGAAGATAAATAACATGGATAATATGAGAAGAACTAAATACTTTTTGGCACTGACCGGTACTGTTTTGGGCGCTTCAGTTGCTTATGCGGATACCATCACCACCTACGGTAAAGCAGACTACCCGGGGACCGCCGAAGTCGTTACGGTCCCTGCGGATGATGCCAGCTTCGGAGACGATGCGAATGAATCGCTCGCGCAGACATTTACTGTGGATACCGAATTTTTGGCTCAGAGAATCTATCTGCCTTACGAGAACGATTCCAATGGAAATATGGATTGGTCCATGACGGTAACGATTTTCGAAGTCGCCGATGTGGAGGCCTCTACGCTGGAGGCGGGGACCATCGTGTATAGCGGTACGTTCACATTCCCGGCCACGTCACCTTCTGACGCGGATACCACTGCTCAAATTGACCTGACGACTCCGATCGTATTGGCTGCAAGCGTGGGAACCTCAGGGTATGCGATACAAATTACAGAATCTTCCGGGGCGGACTTTAATCCTGGCTGGGAATGGCTGCGACCCACGGATGATGCCTATGCCGGGGGGGTTATGTATGAAGACGGTGTTATAAAGAACAACGGTGATCGGGATCTGTCGTTTGCAATTTCGTCGATTCCGGGCCCGCCAACACCGGGAACGCTGACGGTTGAAGCGACTAAGGATTTAAGTAATCCGGATATTCTGGCATACAATCTCGGGCATTTTTATTCCGGCAGCAGTGCCCATGACTGGTGGCGTTACTCGGGGGTAAACGGTGCCCGTATGTTTATTTCCCCCTCTACGCTGGAATCCTCCGACGATATTGAAGGATGGGGCGACGGTGTGACCGATCTGGCTGGATTTCTTACTCGAAAAGATCTGCTACGCGCTGATCCGCTCAATGAGTCGTATATTAATTGGACCTATTTCAATGACCGTTATGAAAACAAGCTGTTCGGGACTTCCAGCAGCGGTAACCGTTTTACGGTGAACTATGCGCTGGGAAAACTGCACGAGCTGGATATTGATGTGCTTGTGCAGGCAACGGCCAAGGAAAGCCACCTTCCAATCACTGGAAGTGACGACTGGGCCGGGAAATGGGAGCTGTGGCAGCACTTTTATGCTCAGGCCTTCTACCTTGGCCGCAATTTTGATGTGCACCGTTTTCAGGTGTTTAATGAGCCCAACCATTCCAATGCGGATGGCCTCACACCGGAAAACCTGCTGATGCGTCTTCAGCTCGCTTCCGATGCCGTTCAAAGCGCATTGGAGGATGTAAATGCTATGTATAACAAGTCGCTGGAGCCACTGGTTTATGCGCCGGTTAATTCCGGCGGGGCAAAACCCTCTTCATACAATGATTGGGGAGGCTATCTCGTTGAAAACCGCCATATTAATTTTCTCGGCGAAACCAATGAAAATTATCTGGTAATGCATCGGTACGACTACCACGAATATAACAGCACGCCCTCGGCCTTTGCTTCCGGGTTGAGTTCGCTTCGTTCGGCTTTAAAGGCGGACATGGCTCCGGAAACCCGTTTCCCGATCAGTCTGTCGGAATTCAATGTCCACACCGCAGGGACCTTCGATGATATGGTTGAGACGATTGACTATCCAGAAAAGTATACCCGGCTCGGAGCGATTTCTGTGAATCTGGCCGATCAATTTCTGAAGGAGTTTTACTGTTTTAAATTCGGGCAGGTTCAGAAAAGCGGCAATATCTATCCGGTTGGAAAGAACGGTATGCACTATGTTCAAAACGGCGGCGCACCTTATGAATATGGCGGCGCCACCAAAGCCGCTGAAGTTTGGCGCCTCTTTACCAAAGCACTTAAACCCGGCGGTGAACAAAAAAAGTTTACGCTGGATAGCAACGGCAATCTGGACGATCTGGATATTCGGGTAACCTATGATCCCGCCACAGGTAACTATTATATTTTTTCTGCGAATGAAGGCGATAATACCGGTATCGTCGTTGACACCTCTGCGTGGAATATTCCTGCCGGATCACGCTATCTGCTCGAAGAGGTGAGTGAGACTCGTTATGGAACGGGGCGCACCTGGAATACGGTTTCCGCCGATGGAACCCTGTTTAATGGCACCGACAACAATCTGGTTCAACCGGCCGACACCGTTTGGCTTATCACCATTCCTTCTATGCCGTTGCAGGACGAGGAGGTTATTGACGCCGTTGAGGATGCCGTTGTTGTGGACGGTGTGAATTCGGGAACCAATCATGAGGGGGCCTCCACGCTGGTGGTCCGAAACGATCCGACAACTGCGGATAATCGCAGTGCGGCCTTTATAAAATTTAAACTGCCGATTATCTATCCGCCGGATATTCAGCTGGCGGTACTGTCGATAACCGGTAAGACCGGAACGAATGTGGTTGCGCAATCGCATCTGTATGGTTTGGACGATGACGCATGGTCCGCAGACACGATCACCTGGGAAAATGCGCCTAATTTATTGAAAAATAAAGCGGCCGGAAACCTGATTGCGGACCGTGTGATCGACGGGCAGGGCGACAGTGCATTCATTCAGGGCCAGCTGACTGTTCCGAATGAGAGCTATCAGGAACGAATGATCAATGTAACCGAATTTCTCAAAGGACAGACGGATCGCGATGTGTCGTTCCTGATCTCTCAGGATCCGCGGTGGGACATTGCTCTGCCTTCCTTGGATACAGGAGATACACAGGCCGACGGGTTAACTTTTCAATCGATAGAAAGCGGATCAGGCCCTCAATTGAAGATGGTCAGGCTTAAAGATACGGATGGTGATGGAATCAGTGATGAATCAGAAACCACCGTATTCATGACTGATCCTGCTTTGGCCGATACGGATGGCGACGGACAATCCGATGGTGAAGAGTGGTTTGCCGGAAGCGATCCGAATGATCCCGCGTCGCGTTTCATCATTCCTGTGGTTGAAACCTTGGCGGACGGCTCGTTCCGGATTGAGTGGCCGTCGCAGGAGGGGCGCTCCTACATTCTGGAACGTTCGCCCTCGCTGTTGCCTGTCGATTGGAACGGGATCTACAGTGCGGCGGGAACGGGGGCGGATATGGAGTATAACGACACCTCAACCTCGAATGCGTACTACCGTTTGAAGGTGCAATGATTTTTAACTATAAAACATGGAGTTAGAATAATGAAAATTACAACGTTTATGATAGCGGGTTGCTTTTGTTTTGGTGTTGCAGCCCATTCTTCAGCCGCACGGAAAGCGGATAAAGATCCGAATATTATCATGATAATGAGTGATGATCAGGGGTGGGGAGATGTCGGTTTTAATGGTAATACCGAAATCATTACACCCAACCTGGATAAGATGGCGGAAAACGGGGTTCGGTTTGATCGCTTCTATGCTGCTGCACCGCTCTGTTCGCCGACCCGAGGCAGCTGCCTGACCGGCCGCTATCCATTCCGCTATGGCATTCTTGCAGCGCACACCGGTGGTATGCGTACGGGGGAAACCACGGTGGCGGAAATGCTGAAGAAGGAGGGATATGCAACCGGATTTTTCGGAAAATGGCACATGGGTTGGGTGCGAATGGAGGATGCAAGTACCCGTGGGTATTTCTCTCCGCCGTCATTACATGGTTATGATGAATGGTTTGCCACTTCGAGTGCCGTTCCCACCTGGGATCCGGGCATTACACCCAAGGGGTGGACCGGCTTTGGCTCCGGCAAAAAAGATCTCGGCGGGGAACCGTGGAAGGGTGGTTTTCCCTATGTCCACAATGGTGAGGAAGTTCGGGATAATATTCGTGGCGACGACTCCCGTGTGATCATGGATCGGGTGATACCTTTCATTAAAGAGAATAAGGATAAGCCGTTTCTTGCAACGGTCTGGTTCCACACCCCGCACGAACCGTGTGTGGCTGGAGAGGAATATCTGAAGATGTATCCCAAGGCTGGAAAAAGGCGTCAGCATTATTATGGCTGTATCACGGCCATGGATGAACAGATTGGCCGTTTGCGTGCGGAGCTTCGGAAACTGGGCATCGAAAAAAACACCATCCTGTTTTTCTGCAGCGATAACGGACCGGCCGACGGGCTGGCGAAGAAAGGCATTGCTTCTGCCGGACCGTTTAAAGGGTATAAGCACACCATGTATGAAGGCGGCCTGCTGGTTCCGGCCTGTGCCGAATGGCCGGGCGTTATTGAACCGGGGACAACAACCGAGGTACGTTGCTCCACGGTTGACTTTGTTCCAACCATTGGAAACCTCACCGGATATAAATTTAAGTCTACGCTTCCGATTGACGGCATCGATCTGATGCCGGTGATTAATGGCGAAGTTTCCGAACGCGGCAAAGACCTGTTTTTCGGCTATCGCCGGTTGTATCAGGGTACCGATGGAAAAGTGCTGATCAGCGGCGACTACAAACTGGTGACCACAGCTGCCAAGGGCGGAGGCGAAACCTTTCTCTATGATTTGAAAAATGATCCCGGTGAAACCACCGACCTTTCCAAAAAAATGCCCGAGCGTTTCGATGTGATGCTGAGTAAACGTGATGAGATTGAAACCAGCTGCCAGCTGAGTCGTGATGGTGCGGATTACAAATATTAGTAAAAAGGTTTTCCCTTTAATTGCGTAATAGACTGCGGCAGCGGCCGCCTGTTTCGCACGGGACTATCTGGTTGATTCGCATAGAAGTTTCGATGCAATCAGCCAGATAGAAACGGCGCCGGACAATGTGCGAGCCTGCTTCTCGGCGGAGCAGGGGTTCGCGCATTCATGTGCAGGGTGAACATTCAATGGATGACAGGATGATGCTGGATACACATTGCATAAAAATAAGACAGAGCCTGGTTGCTGGAATACTATGCTCGATATTTGTTCTTCCTGCCGCTGGACAGGCTGAAGAGATTTATCTTGATGCGGACCGGCCCACGGAAGAGCGCGTGGAGGATCTGCTGGGCCGAATGACGCTTGAGGAAAAAGTTGCGCAACTGCGGATTTTTCATTCCAGCAACCTGATCAACCTTAATGATGACGGCCAGCTGGTTTTCTCCGAAAAAATAAAAGACCGCCTGCATCTCGGCGTGGCCGGAATTAAAAATCCCGGCGCGAATTATTCTGCTGAACAGTCCGCTCTGCTGAACAATCAGCTTCAGCAATATATTATTGAAAATACGCGTCTGCACATTCCGGCCTTGTTTGTGATTGAGGCGTATCATGGGGTGGAAGCGAAGGGCTGCACGGTGTTCGGCCGCCCGATTTCGCTGGCATCGACCTGGAATGTGGATCTGGTCAAGGAAGTCTGGGATTCGGTGGGGCGCGAAGCCCGGCTGCGAGGCCTGCACATGTGCCATTCGCCGGAGGCTGATATTGTTCGGGATCCAAGGTTTGGAAGAATGAGCGAAGCTTATGGGGAAGATACCCACCTGACCACGGAAATGGTGGTTGCTGCCGTTACCGGCGTGCAGGGAGATTACACCGGGCTGGGAGCCGGCACGCATATCGGTGCGGTGGTGAAGCACTTTGCCGGATACGGGCAGGTGCAGGGCGGCCGGAATTTTGCTTCGATTGAAATTTCGCCGCGGGTGTTGATTGATGAAATCTTTCCGCCGTTTAAGGCCGGTATTCAGCGAGGGAAAGCCCTCGGAGTGATGGCTTCGCACGGCGACCTGAACGGGGTGGCCAGTCATGCGAATGCGGAATTGCTGACAGGCGTTCTGCGGGATCAGTGGGGCTTTGAGGGCTACACCGTTTCCGATGCCAACGACATTGCCCGCCTGCATATTTTCATGAATGTGGCCGAAACACCGGAAGACGCCGCCATGATGGCGCTGGAAGCTGGAATGGATATTGATTTATACAGCGAAACCGCCTATGCGCTGCTTCCGGAATTGGTCAATGAGCATCCGGATTTAGTCGAATACATCGACCGTTCGGTGCGGCGGGTTCTGCGAACCAAGTTTGTGCTGGGCCTGTTTGACCAGCCTTATATTGATGTTTCCAAGGTTCGGAAAAATGTGCGTTCTCCGGAGTCGCTGGAACTGGCACAGCGGGCGGATCTGGAATCTATTATTCTCCTGAAAAACAATGCGAATACACTGCCGCTGACGGCGGAATCGGAAACGACGGTGGCGTTGCTGGGTCCGCTGGTTTCCGGGAACGCCCTGGCGGCATTTGAAGAGGTTGCGGGCGATAAGTTTGAATTTATCGCGGAGAAGGGATTTGAACTGACCGACAGAAACAGAAGTGCCCCGAAGCTGCTGGTTACGGATGAAGCGGTGTTTGAGGCGCAGGTGGAGTTGGCCCGGGAGGCGGATGTTGCGGTGCTTTATTTTGGCGGCGATGAATATACATCCAAAGAAGCCTATTTTCTGGATGGAAATATTGGCGATCGCGACAGTATTAATCCGGTTGGCGCGCAGGATGAACTGCTGCGTCGGGTTAAGGCGTTGGGCAAGCCGGTGGTCGTGGTGCTGAAGCATCGCAGAACGCTTTCGATTAATGAAATTGCCAAACAGGCCGATGCGATTGTTGACAGCTGGGAGCTGAGCGAATTCGGAGATCAGGCCATTGCGAAAATTGTAATGGGCGAGGTTTCTCCTTCCGAAAAGCTGCCGGTAACGGTGCCGGTTTCAATAGGGCAGATGCCGATTCACTACAGTCAGAAAGCAATTAATTTCCGCAAGGGCTATCTGTTTACAGAGAACGGGCCCCTTTTCTGTTTCGGTCATGGTTTGAGTTACACAACATTTGAATATGGCAAGCTTGTGCTTTCGGATACGGAACTTTCCGAGGGAGAGGAGCTGACGGTGCAGATTGATGTCACGAATACCGGCGACCGCACGGCTAAAGAGGTTGTTCAGCTTTATGTTAAAGACAAGGTAGGTTCGGTGACCCGTCCGGATAAGGAGCTTAAAGGGTTCCAGAAGTTGGAATTTAAACCCGGCGAAACAAAAACCGTTTCGTTTGTTATTCAACCGGAGCAACTGGCCTTTACCGGAAAAGATATGCTGACCGGTGTGGAGCCGGGTGCATTTGAAGTTTTTGTGGGTACGTCATCGATGGAGAACCAGTCGGCAATTTTCTATTTTAAATAAACACGAATGAATCTGAGGGTAACGATGAATAAACACATATTGAACGGGATGCTGGGAGCGCTGGTTTTTTCAGGTGGAGTTGCAGCGGCGCAGGAGATTTATCACGAGGGCTGGATTGACCGGAATAAAAACGGGAAAATGGATCCCTATGAAAATCCACAGCTTTCGGTCGATGAACGGGTGGCCGACCTGCTTTCACAAATGACCCTGGATGAAAAGACCTGTCAGATGGGAACCATCTATGGCTATAAGCGGATTCTTGAACAGAAGCGTCCGGATGAGAGCTGGAAGTCCAGAGTCTGGAAAGACGGTGTAGGAAATATTGACGAGCATTGCAACGGGGTTCGCGGTGCCAATGAAATGACCGGCTGGGTGGAGCATGCCGAACTGCTCAACGAAATTCAGCGCTGGTTTATTGAAGAGACTCGGCTGGGTGTTCCTGTTGACTTTACCAATGAGGGCATCCGCGGCCTGACGCATTGGCACGCCAGTAATTTCCCCAGTCAATTGGGGGTTGGTGCCACCTTTGACCGGGAACTGGTTCGGCGGATTGGTGAAATTACCGGCAAAGAGGGAAAGGCCTTGGGCTATAGCAATATCTACTCGCCGATCCTGGATACGATTCGTGATCCCCGCTGGGGCCGGACGGTGGAGTGCTATGGAGAATCGCCGTATCTGGTCGGTGAACTGGGCAAACAACAGGTGCTGGGTTTGCAATCACAGGGGGTGGCTTCAACGCTTAAGCATTTTGCCGCCTACAGCCAGCCCAATGGAGGGCGCGATGCCAAGAGTCGCACCGATCCTCAGATTTCGTACCGTGATATGCATGAGATTTTAATGCACCCCTTCGAGAAGGTGCTCACTGAAACCGAGCCTAAAGGTGTGATGAGTTCCTACAATACCTTTGACGGTGTGCCGGTGACGGGAAGCTACTATTTCCTGACGGAGCTGCTGCGTGAGACGTACGGTTTCAAAGGCTACGTGGTCTCAGACAGCGGTGCCGTAGAGCGGCTCTATCATCAGCATACCGTGGCTACGAATTTCCCGGACGCGGTTGTGCAGGCGGTCAATGCCGGGCTCAATGTGCGTACTAACTTCAAAACGATGGAGCATTTTGTCAGACCCTTGCGCAGGATGGTCAAGGAGGGGCGCATCAGCGAGGATACGATTAACAGCCGTGTGGCGGATGTATTGCGGGTTAAATTCGAGTTGGGTTTGTTTGATGAGCCCTTTGTGGATGCTGATGCGGTAACAGGCATTGTCCATAATCCGGAACACGAGGCCGTCACGCTGGAGGCAGCTCGCAAGGCCATGGTGCTTTTGAAAAATGAACAGAATATCCTTCCCCTGGATGCTGACCGGATTAAGACCCTGCTGGTGACCGGACCGGGAGCAGACGACTATCGACCCATGATCAGTCGCTATGGTCCCGGCACCTCGGACATCATTACTCCTCTGGCAGGGATCAGGACTTTGCTCGGCGATGAAGTGAATGTGCTCTATACCAAAGGGGTTGATTTTAAGGATAAACGTTTCCCGAAATCGGATCTGCTGCCTGAGCCTCCGAATGCCGAAGAGCAGGCCGGGCTGGATGAAGCTGTTGCCCTGGCCCGGGAGGCGGATGCCATTGTGGTTGTGCTGGGGGACGATGACACGACGGTGGGCGAATCGCTATCGCGCACCTCGCTGGACCTTCCCGGCTACCAGAGCCTGCTGGCTCAGGAGATGGTAAAGACCGGAAAACCCGTCATCGTTGTGTTGATGCTCGGGCGGGCCGCATCGGTCAACTGGATTGATGAGAATGTTCCCGGAATCATGGTCTGTTGGCAGGGCGGTGAAAAGGTGGGGCAGGCCGTGGCCGAAACCCTCTTCGGGCAAAACAATCCGGGCGGGAAGCTTCCGCTCACATTCCCTCAGACCGTTGGTCAGATTCCGATGTGTATTCCCCACCGTAAAGGGGCCTGGGGCATGCAGAACAGGGGAACCTATGAAAATGGCTGGGGGAACAGCCGTGCCATTGACCCGCTGTACTATTTTGGTTACGGATTGAGTTACACCTCATTCGAATACAGTGGTCTGAAGATTGAACCGGCCAACGCCACCGCAGACGAGCCTGTTCGCATCACCTGCAACATTACCAATACCGGGACGCGTGCAGGAGACGAAATCGTACAGCTTTACATCACTGATCTATTTGCTTCGGTTACGCCCTTTGATCAGGTGCTGCGGGGATTTGAGCGTATCTCCCTCGATCCGGGGGAAACTCAGGCCGTTTCATTTGTACTCGAACCGAGACGTGATCTGAAGATGCTGAACCGCAAAAATGAGTGGGTGGTTGAACCGGGCGAATTTAAGGTGATGATCAGCTCATCTTCCGCCGCAGAGGGGATTCAGCAAGAGGGCCGCATTATGATCCGCTAGTGTCCTGATTCATAAATAGGTTTATTTAACTTCGTTCTGGCCCGATTGATTTTTTCCAAGATGTCTTTGCCTTTGGCAACCCAGCGAT
>JARNMJ010000066.1 GCA_029432795.1 Pontiellaceae bacterium B12219 | reverse complement strand
TTTCGCTATGTGGGTTATTCGTCATTTGATGCCTCCTTGGGTTTGTGAACGAAGGATTATAGCTTCAGTGACAATCCACATAGCATCTACAATTTGTTGCGGCAGCAGAACCGTTAAATGCGCTAAACTGCCGGACCCATCCGGCGCTATTTCCGGGCAATAAACTGAATCACGGCGGCGTGGCCGAAGTGTTTCGAGCCTTCATTCACTTCGCGCTCGGTTTCCAATGCCTGGATGAGTTCCAGAGATTGGAAGTCCTGTTTCAGCGTTTCGAGAGCGTACATAAGATCCGGAACCGGCGGGCCGCCGGTGCCCGGCATCTCTAAATGTTTCGGGGTATATGCTTCCAGCAGAAATACACCGCCTTCGGTCAACCCGTTGGCCGATACGGCATGGACCTTTTTGCGCAATGGCGGGGGAAGGTGGCAGAAGATGGAAATAATATTATCCCACCGGTCCGGCTCAATGGCGAAGTCGTTGAGATCGGCGCAAATGGTTTTAATTTCAACGCCGTTTTCGGCAGCCAGTTGCCGGGCTTTTTCCAAACCGACTTCGGACATATCCACCGCCGTCACCTCAAAGCCGAGTTTGGCCAGAAAAACCCCGTTGCGCCCTTCTCCGTCGGCCAGGCAGAGCACGCTGCCCGGTTTCAGTTTCTCTGCATTAGCTTTCAGAAAATCGTTCGGTTCCGTGCCATACACAAATTCATCGGTTGAATAGGTTTCATCCCACATGGGTGACCTTCCTTTAGTAAAAAAAAAACACGGATGAACCGCTGAGTCCATCCGTGTTTTCTTTGTTGGATTTATACTCAGTTAAGATCAAACCGATCCAGGTTCATCACCTTGTCCCAGGCCTTCACGAAGTCGGTCACAAACTTTTTCTGTGCATCGTTCTGCGCATAGACCTCCGAGAGGGCCCGGAGCTGGGAGTTGGATCCGAAGACGAGGTCGACCCGGGTTGCGGTCCATTTTAATTTTCCGGTCCTGCGGTCGAATCCTTCGAACGCATCGCCTTCTTTCGAGAGCGGCTTCCACTCAATGCCCATATCGACCAGGTTGACAAAGAAGTCATTGGTGAGCGTCTGTTTCTGTTTGGTGAATACGCCGTTCTTCGAGTTTTTGAAGTTGGCACCCAGCACCCGCAGTCCGCCGACCAGCACGGTCATTTCCGGGGCCGTCAGTTTCAGTTGCTGCGCGCGGTCGATAAGCAGGTCTTCGGCGGAAACGGAATACTTCCGGGGAAGGTAGTTCCGGAAACCGTCGGCCACCGGCTCAAGGTGACGGAACGATTCCGCATCGGTCTGCTCGGCCGTGGCATCGGTGCGTCCCGGTGTGAAGGGGACCTTCACTTTGTGGCCGGCTTTGGCTGCGGCTTCCTCCACCGCTGCGCATCCGCCGAGCACAATGAGGTCGGCCAGCGACACCTGTTTCCTGTCGTTCTTTTTGTTGAATGTCTGCAGGATTCCTTCGAGCTCCTTCAGCACTTTTTTCAGTCGGGCTGGCTGGTTGACTTCCCAGTCCTTCTGCGGAGCCAGCCGGATACGAGCACCGTTGGCGCCGCCGCGTTTGTCGGAGTCGCGGAAGGTGGAGGCCGAGGCCCAGGCAACTGAAACCAGTTGGGGAATCGTCAGGCCGGAATCCAGAATCTGCTGCTTCAGCTCCTTGATGTCGGGCCCGGTGATCAGCTTGTGTTCCACCGGCGGGATCGGGTCCTGCCAGATCAGATCTTCAGCGGGAACTTCGGGGCCGAGGTAGCGCGATTTCGGACCCATATCGCGGTGCGTCAGCTTGAACCAGGCCCGCGCAAAGGCATCGGCAAACGCGTCCGGATTTTCCAGGAAGCGCCGTGCAATCGGTTCGTAGACCGGATCCATTTTCAGCGAAAGGTCGGCGGTGGTCATCATCGGCGGATGCTTTTTCTTCGGGTTGTGCGCATCGACCACCATGTCTTCTTCGTCCACATCCTTGGCATACCACTGATGCGCGCCGGCCGGGCTCTTGACCAGTTCCCAGTCGTATTTGAAGAGCACTTTCAGGTAGCCCATATCCCATGTCGTCGGGTTCGGTTTCCAGGCACCTTCAATGCCGCTGCTGATGGTGTCGCCGCCTTTGCCGCTTTTATAGCTGCTCTTCCAGCCCAGCCCCATCTGTTCGATGGGTGCCGCTTCGGGTTCGGGGCCGACGTTGGCGGCATCGCCCGCGCCGTGGCATTTACCGAAGGTGTGACCGCCTGCAACGAGCGCCACGGTTTCTTCGTCGTTCATGGCCATGCGGGCAAAGGTATCGCGCACATCATGGCCGGAAGCGACGGGGTCGGGGTTGCCGTCCGGGCCTTCGGGGTTCACATAGATCAGGCCCATCTGCACGGCGGCGAGCGGGTTTTCGAGATCGCGTTCGCCGCTGTAGCGGCTGTTGGGTTTGTCGCTGGTGGCCAGCCACTCTTCTTCCGCGCCCCAATAGGTGTCGATTTCCGGTTCCCAGATATCCGCGCGTCCGCCGGCGAAGCCGAAGGTTTTAAAGCCCATCGATTCCAGCGCCACGTTACCGGCCAGAATCAACAGGTCGGCCCAGGAAAGTTTGTTGCCGTATTTCTGTTTGATCGGCCAGAGCAGGCGCCGCGCCTTGTCGAGGTTGACGTTGTCCGGCCAGCTGTTGATCGGCGCAAAACGCTGGTTGCCGGTTCCGGCGCCGCCGCGGCCGTCGCCGACGCGATAGGTGCCGGCGCTGTGCCACGCCATGCGGATGAAGAGGCCGCCGTAGTGACCCCAGTCGGCCGGCCACCAGTCCTGGGAATCGGTCATGAGCTGGGTGAGGTCTTTCTTGACCGCCTTGAGGTTCAGTTTTTTGAACGCTTCCGCATAGTTGAAATCCTCGCCCATCGGGTTGGATTTCTCCGACTGCTGGTGCAGGACATCGAGCCGCGTCTGGTTCGGCCACCAGTCCTGGTTCGTGGTGCCGCCGCCGGCTTTGTGAATGAACGGACATTTACCTTCGGTACTCATACGTCTCTCTCCTACGGGTTATAGTTAAATGGATATATTACCTGATAAGAACTCGGTATTTTGTCGGGCGGTTTTATTTTGTCAAGGGAACGATGTTGCCGCGGGCGAAATCTTCGAAAACACTTAGTCCGGCTTTAGCCCCTTCACCCATGGCGATGATGATCTGCTTATAGGGGACGGTGGTCAGGTCGCCCGCCGCATAGATTCCATCTTTATTGGTGCGGCAGTGATCATCCACGATGATTTCTCCCATTTTATTCAGCTCTACCAAGTCGGCAAATGGAGCACTGTTGGGAACGAGCCCGATCTGTACAAAGATACCGTCCGCCGTGATGGTTTCTTCGATACCATCAATCCGGTCTTTGGCCGTGATGCCGGTCACTTTGGATCCGTTATCCTGCACACTGGAGGCCGCGACATTTAGTTTGATGGTGGCATTTTCTAGGGATTGGAGTTTTTCAACCAACACGCCGTCGGCCTTCAGCTGATCGGCAAATTCAAGCAGCGTGACGTGCGAGCAGATGCCGGCGAGATCAATCGCCGCTTCGACGCCGGAGTTGCCGCCGCCGACCACCACGACCGGCCTGTCTTTATAAAACGGGCCGTCGCAATGCGGGCAGAAGGCCACACCGCGGCCGATGTTTTCTTTTTCGCCGGGAATGCCGAGCTGCCGCCATTTTGCACCGGTGGCCAGGATGAGTGCGCCGGTGGTTACGGTTTCGCCGCCTTTCATGTGCAGCGTTTTGCGTTCGCCGTTGTCGATGTGTTCCACGCGGCGATGTTCAAACACGTCGATTGGATATTCATCCAGATGTTCGAAGAGGTTGGCCGCCAGCTGCGGGCCTTCGGTGTAGGGGGTGCCGATCAGATTTTCGATTCCTTTGGTTTCGTTCACCTGTCCGCCGACCCGCTCGGCGATGATGGCGGTTTTGAGGCCTTTGCGGGCGGTGTAAATGGCGGCGGCCGCGCCGGCCGGCCCTCCGCCGATGATGGCGACGTCGTATTCTTTGGCTTTCGCGGTTTCCAGGGTTTGGAAACCATAGTGTGCTTCAAGTTTGTCGAGCAGTTCCGTCAGTTCCGCCTTTCCGGCATGCAGCAGCGTATCGTCGGCCATAACAGCCGGGACGCCCTGAATGTTTCGCGCGGAAATTTCGGACTGGAAATGGGTGCCTTCCACCAATTCATGTTTAAAGTCCGGATGGATCAGCGCCATCTGATTGAGAGCCTGCACGACGTCGGGGCAGTTGACACAGCTGGTGGAAACATAGGTGATCAGATTGATCGGTCCTTTCAGCGCTTTGATCCGGTTTTGAATGCCTTCATCCGGTTGTTTGCCTTTCCCGTCGGCATTGAGGATTGCAAGAATCAGGGTGGTGAATTCGTGTCCGCCGGGAATGCCGCGGAAAATGATCGGCAGCATGGTGCCGTCTCGCTCGATCTGGAATTGGAGCCCTTCGGCATCGCGTTCGACCACGGAAATTTTATCGGAGGTGGATGCCACATCGTTGAGCATTTCCACCATCTGGCTTTCAGCAGGATGTCCTTTTGCAGAAATCAGCAGACGATAGGTTGAGCTGAGTTCAGCATAGAGGGTTTTCAATTGGGCGAGTGTGGCTTGATCGAGCATGAGGGGAATCCTTAAAAATGGTCAAAAGTTGAAGGTCTGGAAGTCGAAGGTCTAAAGGTCGCAGGTCGAAAGTCAGTGACTTTAGACGTTGGACGGTTAAACCTTCGACAGCGGCTATGCCGCTTAGATTTTACCTACGAGGTCCAGACCGGGAACCAGCGTGTCGCCGCCGGGCGTCCAGTTGGCCGGGCAAACCTGGTCGCCGTGTTCGTGAACGAACTTGGCAGCTTCCAGTTTGCGCAGGGCTTCGCCTGCGGAGCGGCCGATACCGAGGTCGTGAATTTCGGCAGTCTTCAGGTTGCCATCGGGGTCGATGATGAAGGTGCCGCGGAGGGCCAGACCTTCTTCTTCGATGTACACGCCAAACTGTTTGGAAACCGCGCCTGTCGGATCGGCACCCATCGGGTAGTTCACTTTTCCAATGGCTGGAGATTCATCGTGCCATGCTTTGTGAACGAAGGCGGTGTCGGTGGAAACGGAGATGACTTCCGCGCCGGCGGCCTGAAATTTCGGGTAGAGATCGGCCAGCTCTTCGAGCTCGGTCGGGCAGACGAAGGTGAAGTCGGCCGGGTAGAAGGCCAGTACAACCCACTTGCCTTTGTAGTCGGAAAGTTTGATGTCCTTGATTTCGTCGTTCTGAAATGCGGCCATTTTGAACTCTTCTACGGGTTGTCCTACTTTGATCATTTTATTTCTCCTGTGTTATTAGTTTTTTTTCTGTCAAATGTCGGAAGGTCGAAGGTCTTAAAGTCGGCTGTTCAGTCATCCACTGACATTCGACTTTTGACCGGGAGACTTTCGACGCGTTCCCTTTCGATGGGTATGAAGATGCCGCAGTATCGCGATTCTGTAAAATTTATAGAATTTACTGGTTTGATAGTTTTTGTTTATTAGTCTGTTGCGTATTGCGTATTGCGTATTGCGTATTGCGTATTGCGTATTGCGTATTGCGTATTGCGTATTGCGTATTGCGTATTGCGAGGAGTGAGCCGATGCCGATACGAAATACGTAATAAGTCCGATGGAGTTGAGTTATGAATTTACGGGCATTTGAGTATTTGTTGGCACTGGAGCAATACGGGGGATTTCATCGTGCGGCAGAAGCGTGCAATGTCAGTCAACCGGCGCTGAGCATTCAGATTAAAAAGTTTGAAGAGGAGCTGGGCATCCAGCTGCTGGAGCGGGGGCATAAAGAATTTATCTTCACCCCGGCAGGGCTGGAGGTGCTGGAACGTGCGCGCGGAATTATGCGACGGGTAGACGAAGTGGAAGCGCTTTCCAAGGTTTGGGACGATCCGTATTCGGGCGAACTTTCGGTTGGAGCATTTCCGACACTGGCCCCGTATTATTTGCCCCAGATCCTGGATCACTTTGTGGAGGCTTATCCGAATCTGCGCATCAACCTTGTTGAGGAAAAAACGGCGACGCTGGTGGAGCGGCTGAAGGCCGGTGTGCTTGACTGCGCATTTCTTGCCGAGCCGATCGCAGAGGAAACGCTCGAGCACGGCACCATTTTTACGGAAGAGTTTCTGCTGGGCGTTGCGCCTTCCCATCCACTCGCCAAACGCAAAACAATTGATATGACTAAACTTTCCAACGAGCGGTTGCTGCTGCTGGAAGAAGGACATTGTTTGCGCGGGCAGGCATTGGATTATTGCGCGACGGCCGGGGTGGGCGAGGTGTTGAATTTCCGTGCTTCTTCGATGGCTACGCTGCTGCAGATGATTTCCATGGGGCGGGCCATTTCTTTCATTCCCGACTGCGTGGCCCGCCGGAACCCGAATCTGCATTATCTGAAACTGAAAAGTGATCAGGTGTCCCGAACGATTGCTCTTTATTGGCGTCGTTCCAGTGTCCGGAAGGATGTGATGCTGGAACTGGTGGATGATTTGTCGCGAGAGCATTCGGAGTCGCATCAATAAACTTCCAATCATTGGAAAAGAGGTTATCGTGGACCTATTCAATTTATCAGGAGATGTCATGGAAAATTTACGGAATAAAAAAGCATTCATCTGCGATATGGATGGCGTCATTTATCACGGAAAAAATCTGCTGCCCGGTGTTACAGAATTCGTGAACTGGCTGAAGGCGGAGGATAAAAAATTTCTGTTTCTGACCAACAGCAGCGCGAAGACGCTGCGTGAACTCAGCGAAAAGCTGGCGCGTATGGGACTCGATGTCGATGAGTCGCACTTCTACACCAGCGCCCGTGCAACAGCTGCTTTTCTGGCCAGCCAGAAACCGGGCGGAACGGCTTATGTGATCGGCGATGCGGGAATCATTAATGCGCTCTACGATGTCGGCTACTCCATCGATGATACGAAGCCTGATTATGTCGTGGTGAGCGAAAGCGATAACTATGACTACGCCCGTATCTGCAAGGCGACCAAACTGGTGAACGAAGGTGCCAAGCTGATCGGGACCAACCCCGATCTGACGGGGCCGGTTGAGGGCGGGGTGATGATTCCTTCCACCGGAGCGCTACTGGCTCCGATCGAATTGGCAACAGGCTGTAAGGCCTATTATGTCGGAAAACCGAATCCGCTGATGATGCGCAATGCGCTCAAGAAGCTGGAATGCCGGCGCGAGGAAACCGCGATTGTCGGCGACCGGATGGATACGGATGTACTGGCCGGAATCGAAGCGGAGATTACAACCTGTCTGGTCCTGAGCGGCGTCAGCACCCGTGAGAGTGCAAAACAGTTTGCCTACTGTCCGGACTACATTCTGAATGGCGTTGGAGATGTTGTTCCCGGGTAGAAGGGTGCTCTGTGTTGGTTCCTCTGCGACTGGATACACGGCCCGGAGGACCGTGCTACGACTTTGCCCGAAAAGTTCAATGAGGAGTTTGCAAGGCGGTCGGCCAGACGAATGCATGTCGAGCTGGATAAGAACCATGGTTGCTACGTCGCGCCGTTCATAAAAAAAGAGAACGCGTTTGCGCTCTCTTTTTACAGCGGATCGGTACCGATGTCCGTCTAGTATTCAGGATTCCAGAATTCACTCTGCCAGAACCAGATAATTTCACTGGTCTGAACTCGATCTGAATGTTCGCTTTCCTGATCGCCAATCCCGGATTCCCTGCTGACCGTTCTGCTGACGCATCCGCTGATAAGAATGGGTATGATGATTAGGATACCTAATTTTTTACACATATCTTTCCTGCCTGATGGTTAAGTTAAAGGAACAGACAGACGCATTCGAGTCTGTCTGTTTTCGGATATAAGGTTAGTGAGCCACCTCAACCTTATTGCCTTTTGCCTGGCCGATGTCGGCAAGCAGTTCGCCGAACCAGGGGGTGTCGATATCGAACGGTTTTCCGCCGGCAATGCGGGGGAACTCGATGGCACGCAATTCGAAGTTCTGATCGTCGTCGTGTCCCACCACGCCGCCGATTCCGGCCTGGGCTGACTCAACGGCTTTATCGCAGCACTCTTTGATGAGCTTGAGGTCGGCTTCGTTGGAAGCGGCCGCACGGGCGAAGTAACCTGATTTCTGAATGAGTACTTTTTCAGCACCGAGAAGCTTGGCAAATTGTTTGCCGAACCAGGCGCCGGGATTAACGGCATCGAGTTTAACGTGGCCGAATGCATCGCGCGGAACGTCTTCGCCGGCGGCTTCCATTTCCTTGATGATGGATTCAACGCCTGCCCCTTCGGAAATGAAGATGTTCACGTTGTCAATTTCGTCCATCACCTGGCTGAGACGCTTGGCTTCGGCGGCGATATCGATTTCCATTTCCGGAATAAAGATGGCGTGCACGTCTTTCCGCTCTTTGGAAAGTCCAATGTTCGGAAGGAAGTCGAGCTCTTCCAGATTTTCATGGTATTCCTTGGCGGTGTAGGCGGTGAGCCATCCGCAGTTGCGCCCCATGACTTCGTGGATGATGAGCATGCGCGGGTTGGCATTGTGCTCGGCGACGACGTTGGCGAAATAGTTTGCACCTTCTTCGGCGGCCGTCCAGGCGCCCAGGCTCTGCTGGATCGGGAATACATCGTTGTCGATGGTTTTCGGCAGCCCGACCACGATCAATTTGTAGTCATTTTCGGCGAGGTATGCCGCGAGGTCGGCGGCGGTTGTGTTCGTGTCGTCGCCACCGATGGTGTGCAGCACTTCAACGCCGTCTTTCACGAGCTGATTGGCCGCCACTTCGAGGGGGTTTTCGCCGGCTTGAACAAGACCGCGGTTTTCGCAATCTTTTACGTTGGTGAGTTTCACGCGGCTGTTTCCGATGGGGGATCCTCCGTGTTTATAGAGGATAGCGGCGTTTTTGCGGATCTCGTCGTTGATCGTAATGCTGTTGCCCTGAAGCAGGCCTTTGTAGCCGCCGATGTAGGCGATAATTTCAGTTTCCGGGGAAACTTCAGTGTAGCGTTCGATGAGACGACCAACGGCGGTGGAAAGACAGGGTGCCAGTCCGCCGGCAGTGAGCAAGGCAACTTTTTTAATGGCCATAAAGATAATTCCTTTCGGTTTAAGTGGTTGAAAATGAAGCGGACATAATGGGAATCGAATCAAAAAACGCAAGCGGGAATTACGGGCAATCCGTCAGTTGTTTTGATTCGGAAACCCTCCCTGATTTCAGCGGCCTGTATTTTTGCGTTGTTGAATCTGGGGGCTGATTCCTGTACATCGTGAGGTGAATGGATACAGGGTACGGTTTATGGCTGACATTTATATCATCAAAGAACGGTTAAGGTTTTCGCTGCTCGCTGCATTGTCGGCAATGGGGTTAAGTGCGCTGGCCGCATGGCATTTCTGGAATCAGATTGAAATCGAGGCCGATCGAAGCCGCTTTCTGTTGGCGGCCTCGATTACGGCGGCGCTGGGTGTGGCGGTGATCGGGTTGTTTCTTTTTTATCTATTGGCGAAACGCGAGGTCAATCCGGCGTTCAGTTTTGCCGATCGGCTCGACCGTATTCCCTGGTGGATCATCAACGTTGTTATCATTGTGGGCATCATTGGCGGTGCGGGCTTTTTTATTGCCCGGAACAGCGACCATGCCCAAAACGAGTTCGATCTGATCCGGTTCAACCATCTGACTGCACTTGAGCTTCGGATCGATGAAAATCCTGCCGTGTTGGGAAAGAAAGATGCGAAGAGCGGCCGGACTTTGCTTCAGGTTGCCTTTGTTGAAAATTATCCTGATGCCGTTAAAATGCTTATTGATGCCGGAGCGTCGGTCGAAGAGCTTGCTGTCGAGTCCGGCAATCCGGTCATTGCATCGCTTGAAAATCTTCCAATGCTTGGAACTCTGATGGATTGCGGGCTGAATCCTGAGCTTCCGGATGGGGAGGGAATTCCGCCTATTCATTATGCCGTGGCGATGAATTCAGTGGAAGCCGTAGAGATTTTATTGAACAGTCAGGCCAAGGTGGATGCGCGGGATCGGCTGTTCCGGACTCCGTTAATGCGTGCTATCGAGGAGGACAATCTTCCAATGGCTGGAAATCTGATCAATTTCGGCAGCGATGTGAATGCTTTTGATCAGCGCGGGGATACCGCTTTGCATCTGGCGGTTCGCCGGAGAAATCCGGAAATGGTTCGTTTGCTGCTGAAGCACGGGAGTGATCCGACGATTTTTAATTTCACTCATTTCACCCCGTTGCATATTGCCGCATCAGCTGGCCAGGATGAGCTGGTTGAACTTTTTATGGATGATGCCTCACTGGTCGGTCTTTACGATGACGGCGACCGCACGCCGTTTGATATGGCGATTCAATCGCGAGCTTATGAGACGGCTACGCTGCTACTTGAAAACGGAGCGGATTTGAACCGTCGTTTGTCAGGCGGGGATACGCTGATGCATCTGGCGGTGGAATCCAAGGATTACCGTACCGCCCGCTTTCTGATTCGTGCCGGAGCGGATGTTTCGATTCCGGATTCGAGCGGCCGAACGGCGCTCGATTTAATTCGGAATAAACAGCTCCAGGGATTGGAAGAACTCGTCGCTGAACGGGAGCTCCCGGCTGAAATTTCTGAGTAATCCCGCATAAACCCGTAGCCTTGGCCGTATATTTTTCAAGGGTTGGAACTATTCTTGCATATATAAAGTGTTTCACGATGCCGCTGAGAGCGGTTAATTCATGATTTTGCTGTTTTTACAGGGAACCAAGGGGATTTATGAGGACAGAACTGAAACTGCTATTGATGCTGGCATGGGGAGCATCAGCCGTATGGGCGCAGAATAACCCGGTTGAAGAGGGACAGACCATCACGATTTCTCAAGAATGGAATCCGACCGCATCCACGCTGGGGGTGGGAACCGTTTCTGCTGATAATACGCTGAAAATTCAGGAAGACGGCAGCGTTCATGCCGGATCGGCTCTCATTGGGGGAACGGCGCTCGGGAGGAATAACCTGGTTCTCGTTGATAGTGGAGGCGTATTAGATATCGTCAATTCAATCACGCTCGGCGATCAGGGCACCAACAATGTTATGGCCATTGTTAACGGCAGTGTTTCGTCGGAATCGGGTATCATTGGAAACGATGCGTCCGGAGAATATAATCAGGTGCTGCTTTCAGGAACCAATGGTCAATGGAATATCGAAACCGATCTGACGGTTGGCAACATTGGCAACAATAATTCGGTGCTTATTGCTGAAGAATCTGCGTTGACCACGGAGAATCTGGTCGTGGGGCAGGGCAGTGCCGCCACAGAGAACTCGGTTACGGTATCGGGAGAGGGAAGTCTGGTGGCTTCCGACGTGACGGTGGGTGCATTTGGGGCGGAGAATATGATTGTGCTGACCAATGGCGGAAGTGCGATTACGCTGAATACAACCATTGGAAAAGAGCTCAATGCATCCGATAACTCCGTGGTGGTAACCGGAACCAACTCAACCTGGGTAAATACCGGGACGCTTAAAATCGGAAGGGCAGGCGCTTCTGGAAACAGCTTGGTGGTTACAAATGGCGGGATGTTTTATCTGGGAGATGAACTGCAGATTTCCGGGGCCAATAATTATTTGAATCTGGATGCCGGAGGGCAGTTTTTCATTGATAACGATTTTGATGCCTCCATGGCAGGCTTCAATTTTAACGAAGGCGGAACGCTGGGGGTTGGCGGTGCATTAACCGGAATGACCAATGTGCTGGAAGAAGGCCGGGGCTTGATTCTTTCGGGAGAAGATGCGGTTTGGGATTTGAGCGGATTGGCACTGACAGTGGGTGGTAATTCCGCGAGCAATACCTTCACGCTGAAGGGCGATGCCTCTGCGGTGGCGGATGCATTTGTTCTCGGCGGCGGAACCAACTCTTTTGATAATCTGGTATCCGTCACAAACGGAGCTGCGCTCTCGATTGCAGGAGATTTAACCGTGGGCACCACGAACAATATGGACAATCGCTTTACAATCGATAAGGGCGGGTTTGTCGGGGTCGGAAATGCGGTTCGTATTACCGGAACAAATAATACTCTTGAATTGAATTCCGGCGGTTGGCTTTCGGTCAGTAACGATTTTAATGCCGATCAGGTCGGATTTGTTTTCGGTGGGGATGCGACACTTGAAGTGGCCGGCACGCTCGACGGGCTCGAGGCCGGGCTGGATGAACAACGCACCGTTATTCTATCCGGAACTTCCGCAGATTGGACGTCATCTGCAAGTCAATTCATAATCGGCAGCAATTCGTATAATAATACGCTAATCATTCGCGGCGGGGCGCAGGTGAGCAGTTCCTCCGCCACGATCGGCCATCTGGTCTCCGCCAATGGAAACCTCGTGGAAATGAGTGGCAGTGGATCTGCATGGGATAGCACTACGGAATTAACGGTGGGGCATGCCGGTTCGAACAACCAGCTTAAGCTGTCGGACCAAGCCTCGGCTTCCGCAACGGGGCCGATGGTGGTCGGCTTTTCAGGAAACAACAATCTGGTCGCCTTGGGAAGCAATACGCAACTGACGGTAAGCGATACGTTAACAGTCGGAAAATCGGGCAGCGGAAACCGTGTTAAAATCTCCAATGGTGCTGTGCTGCAAAGTACCGGTGCATCGATTGGTGATGAGGCCGGTGCGCTCGGTAATGCGGTCTATATTGATGGAGCAGGTTCCGAATGGAATAACTCGGGGCAGGATCTGTATGTCGGTCGACTGGGATCGCAGAGTCTGCTTGCGCTGAGCGATCAGGCCCGGCTGAGCGGGGTCGGCGATTTAATGGTGCAGAACGGGTCGACGCTTCGTTTCGGCTCCAATTCCACGGCAACGGTTTCTGACTATGCACAGAGCGGTGATTCCGTATTGGAATTCGACAGCATGATTGCGCCGGGTGATGCATCAACGGCGCTGATTACTGCCAGTGGAAGTGTTGCTTTTGAACGCGGTGCGGCTCTGAATTATACTGGGGAATTGGCATTGCTGAATGTTGGAACGCTCTATACAAATCTGCTGGTTTCGGCCAATACGCTCATTGCTGCCGGGGTCACGAATGCAACGTCCGCAGCACTCTCAAACTTAACATCTGATGCAGCAGGCTCATTGGTGAATGTTGAATTCACAACATCATCAAACGATCTCTACATTCAAATGCTTCGCAGTAGTCTGGGAAACAGTGCCGGATTTATTCCGGGCAGTGAGATGGCCCTGATCAGCGATGAAATTGACGGGCTGGCTTCCGCCGGAAATGCAGCTGCAGAGAATCAACTGGAAGTGGCGAATACATTGAATGGGGCTCAGCTGAATGCTCAAATGACACAGCTTTACGATCAGGGCGCCCCGACCTATATGCACGTGCAGGGCATGCTGCAGGGGGTTGCCAATGTGCGCCGGCGCGGTCTTTTGCCGGAGCCGCTGTGGAGCAGGCCGAAAGGCGCTGAAGGGCCGCACCGATATGGCCGTGAACTTTATGGACGTCAGTCGCAAATGTGGATTAAGGGCTATGGCAGTTTTGCCTCCCGCGATGCCGATAGCGGATATTCGCCCTTTGATCAAACGGTCTATGGAACCATCCTCGGTGTGGATAAAGCCTGGGGCGATTGGCTTGCCGGAATCGCCGGGGGATACGGCGTATCGAAAATTGATCAGGACAATGGCGACACCAGCGATGCCTCGACCGGATACGGCGTGCTCTATGCCGCCTACGGAACCATGGAATGGTTCAGCGATGCGAACATCAGTTACGGCCACAGTTCAATCGACACCCGTTCCGGAACCGCTTTCGGTTCCTCGGCGGATTTCGGAGCCAACCAGATCGGTTATTACATCGGTGGCGGTAAAGAAATGGCAGTCGGCAATGAGTTTGTTCTGTTAACCCCCTCGATTGCTTTGCAGGGCAGTTTCTATTTTCAGGATGCGTATACCGAAGGCGGAAACAATGCCGTGCCCATGAAAGTGGATTCGTTTGATTACATCAGCATGCAATCGGTTCTGGGTATCAAAGCCGGATCGCTCCATCAGTACCTGAAATTTGCGCTTATGCCGGAAGTGCGCCTGAACTGGATTCATGAATTTAACGACGAGGTTGATGACGTGAAGTATTCACTCGTCGGTGGTACGGGCAACTATTCTTTTGGCACGGAGTCGCCCGTGGCCGATATGCTTGAAGCCGGGCTGAGCCTCAGCTCGCGCCATGAACTCGAAGATGACGAAATTGCCGAACTTTCCCTTTCGCTCGACGGCCGCATGGGCGATGGCTACTCCGCCCTCGGCGTCAGCTTCCGCGCGCTCTACGAATTTTGATTGGACTTCACTTTGGCTCCGCGAAACCGCTTCCCGGAGTAACAGGCGGGCGCGCTATTCCTTCGACCGCCTTGAAAGTTAGTAAAAAGTACTAGTAATCTATAAGGGTATTTTGTGGATTATGATGGCTTAAGCTCTTACTATGTGACCCATTGTCTTTATTCGAGTTATTCAAGGGGTTGGCTATGGGGATGTTAAAAGGGTTGTTGTGTTTACTGTTGACGGGAGTGTGGTTGTAACACATGCGGTTACGATCGATTTTAACGAGCTCCCATCCATGGCTATGGTGAACTCTGCTATTCCGGAGGAGGCGAAACTCTCGGACCACTTTTTGAGTTCGCATGGTGTTCTGTTTGAATCAGATGATCCGTTTGTCGCAGTCATGAATACTGCCATATTCGGAGGGCCTAACAGTGTGTTCGCTGCAAGTGGAGGTGTTCCGGATATGATTGGGATACACCCAGTGAGAGTGTCGTTCTTTAATCCCTCGGATATTTCAGAAAAAAGCGTGATTTCCCGGATTTCTGTTTCGGTAAACAGCTTTGTTTCATCGGTGCCGTTTACTCTCATCGCCTATGATGTCAACGGAAACCAGATTGGGACTCAGACTCACTCCGGATTTTATGGCGAAGACGATGTGGGATTATTTATGGAGGGCATGCATTCGGTAGAACTGAACGGGGAGTTTTGCGCAGTGCAAAGCATTACGTACTCAAACGATTCCGGTGAAGCTGCGGAAAAATGGGAGCAGAATTTCAGTATAGATCTGGGTACAAACGTGGTGAAAGTCATAAAAGATCCTATCCGACCTTTCGTCTATGCCTTGAATAAAACGGGGGGTGAAGTACTGTTTGTCGACTTGAACCGTCAGGAAGTGGTGGAGCGCTTATACGTGGGGGCATCACCGAATGGGGCCGATATTGATGAATCCGGGAAGTACCTTTTTGTCGGACACGGGGGTGATGGCTCTGGCTCCACCGGTTCGTTCCGCATTGAAAAGGTGGATCTCGATTCCCGGAGCTCTGTGGCAACATATGTGGTTCCATCTGTCGTTGAGAATAATAGTCCCTTACGTGCGCAAAACATCACGTGTGGCGCTGGTGATGCGATATATTACAACGCAGCATACACCGTTTGGAATAATGGGTTGGCGCGTCAAATGAATGGGGCCACGGGCGAAGATCTGGGGGCATTACCCATCATTAAATCGCCGATGGTTTTATCGCCTTCAAAAGATAGACTATATGGTCAGCACCGCTATACCCCAAATCTGGGGGAAATGGGCGTGTGGCAAATCTCCGGAAATACATTCTCGAAGATCGACCGATACTCCTACAGCCCGTACCCCTATGGCTGGGATTACAACAACTACAGTATTTCGGGAGATGGCCAGCTGCTTTCTTTGGGGTATAAGCTTTTCAATGCGAATGATCTGGATGATGTCAAAGGTGATTTTGATGAGCTGATTTACGGTTTGAATGGGGATGGATCTGTTGCTTTCGGAAAAACGGCAATTTGGGACACAACGACCTTCAGTGATCTGGGCGAGGCGACAAAAATTACTGAACTTTCCTTTGCTTCTACCGTCATGGACTTTGATGAGGGGGAGCGGCGTTTGTTTGCTTTTAATGCCGAAGATCAGACGCTGAGAGTATTTGGGGAGCCCAACCCCCTTCAGGTGTACTCTATTCATGTTGTCGATATCGAGGCGTACGAGGGGGGCGAGATGTATCCTTCGAATGTCGTCTTTGCCTTGGAAAATAGCGGTGCGTCAAATGTGTCGTGGTCAGTCTCTGCTCCTGCAGACCTTTCGATTATTCCTGATCACGGCGAATTAGCCTCCGGAGAGCGTGTACAGGTGATTGTTTTGCCTGATTCATCTATTCCCGTTGGATCCTATGACTACACATTAGTGTTCTCAAATCTTACGTTCGGGCTTGAACGGGAACGTGGAGTAGGGTTGACCGTATATCCGGCCCCACAGGCTCCGGCAGCCCCTTCCGGCCCGTTGCCAGCTCATGATACCAGTCTCGTTCCTGTCGTGGATGTTTCCATGGAACTCGAATGGGAGCATGTTAACGCAGAGGATGACACCGGGCCCTGGAATACCGCATCAATTTATGATGTTTATATGGGCACGAGCCCAACCGGATTGGCCTCTGTGGCCTCCGGGTTCACCAATACGGTTTTCAGTCCGGGGCAACTGGAATTGAACACCACGTACTATTGGCAGGTTGTTGCGAGTAATGTGGTGGGCGTTACCCCGGGACCTGTGTGGCAGTTTACAACCTGGAAACATGGTCCTGTTGACCACTTTGAATGGACGGTTTCGGATGCCGATCAGAAAATTGATATGCCTTTTGAGGTAACCGTTCGTGCTGTTGATGAAAACGGAGTTTGGGTTTCAGATTATTCCAACGAGGTTGAGATCGTTGGTTTGGAAAAGCTGTCTTTCACCGATGATTTCGAGGAGGGAGGAAGCGAAGGATGGCTGTCGACTCCCGGGACAACTCAATCGATCACCATAACGGATACGATCAGCGCCGTCGGAACAAACTCACTGCTGCTGCTGCGGGGCTATGATAAAGACAGCGAAAAATACTATTATCATGATCTTCAGGGAGGCCAGCCCACAGATGTAGAGTTCTATGTCCGGGCAGAAAATTTTTATGGATATGGAGCAAATGTGCAGCTGCGCGATGGGGAGGGGGGGGCTTTCGCTTACTTTTATCTGGGTTATGTGGATATGAGGTTTAATGGTTGGAAAATCTATGATCGTTACGCTGGCAACCAATGGTACAAGATTAACTTTAAGTTGGATTGGGCAACGCGCAGGGTTGAATGCTATGTGAATGGTTCTTATCGCGCTGGAGGAGGCTTTCTTTCCAACGCGGATTCAGTCAGCCACATTTCGCTGCATAATTATGATAAAAGCAGCACGTGGGTTGATGAGATTCGAGTCGGACAAGCTATTCCGATACCGCTGGAATCAGTTCCCACGAATTCGGTTCGTCTCGTAGATGGTGAATGGTCAGGTGAAGTGGTGGTTGGGCAAGCTGCGGAAGCAGCCCTGTTCAGGGCAACTGATGCCTTGGGCCATACCGGCGACAGCGATTTTATAGCGGTAGCAGGTTATCGTGGCGATCTGTCGCTTATCCTGCCGGCTCGCGCGGATGAGGGCAGCGGTGTGCTTGCGGGTGCGGGGCAACTGGTTGTATCCTCGGCTCCTGCCACCAATCTTACGGTGAACCTTTCTGTGGACGAGGACGGGCTCATTTCTACACCTGCTCAGGTGGTGATTCCTGCCGCACAAACAAATGTCTTTTTTGACCTGCAGGTATTCGATGATTCGCTGTTGAAGGGGTCGGCAACAACAACTCTACACGCTTCAAGCCATGGCTATCGGGCGGCAGAGGCTTCGATGTTCGTGGATGACGATGAGACGGCTACGCTCTCTCTGTCTCTCCCGCAAACCACGTTCGAAGGCGCCTCCATTAATGGCGCGCTCCAGCTGGACCGGGCTCCCGACCGCGATGTTGTGGAGGAACTGCTATCGGATAACCCTGATAAGATTGGCAGCTCAAGTGTGGTTGTTCCGGCGGGTCAGATGTTTGCGTCGTTCTCTCTTCCGGTGATCGATAACGCCATAATCGACGGGGTGCAGACCGCAACGATCGAAGCTTTTGTTCGAAACTGGCAGAGTGGTATCGCGAGCGTTTTTGTTTTCGATAACGAAAATACACAGATCGATCTTCAGCTTCCGGCGTCTTTTTTGGAAGGCGATGGCTTGGTAACTAACGCTGGGTCGGCAACCCTTTCCGGTAGCGCCAACATGGATGTGCATGTGCTGCTCACCATTTCCGATTCATCCGAACTGATCATTCCGGACCATGTAACCGTGAAGGCCGGGCAGACTTCGGGCTACTTTGACGTCACGGTGCCCGACGATATCGAGATGGATGGGGTGCAAAGGGTGTCGGTTCAGGTCGAAACACCGGGCTATGTGCCGGCGGTTCGCTATGTGGATGTGAGGGATAACGAGGTTCATCATTTCGAGGTATTCATGACGAATGCCGAGGTATCTGTCTTTGCCCCCGTTCCGGTGGAGATCGTTGCAAAAACGGTTGATGGGCTGTCGCTCCCAAAGGTGGACGGTCCGCTCAGTCTGACGGCCTCCGGCGATGAGGGTGCTGTTCCGGTTGAGCCCTCCATATCCAGCAATCTGATGCAGGGAATTTCTGTCGAACCCATCGCTTTCGGCAAGGTCGGCAACAATGTGCAGCTGGTCGTCGACGACGGCATGGGGCACTCCGGAACCAGTGCTGTATTTAATGTGGTTGGAGCTGTTCTCGTGCTCGAACCGGCCTTGCTGACCAACACGCTGGTGGTTTCCGGCGAGTCCGTTACCCGCACCATGATTATTTCCAATGCCGGGAATACGGATCTGGAATTCGACATTCTTGCGCCGCTTGCGCCTGAAGTTCCAGAGATTGGAAACCTGATTGTTAACGGCGATTTTGAAGCTGGAAATACCAACTTCACCTCCGCCTATACCTATTCGCCAACGGGAAATTATCTATCGAAGGGAATCTATTTTGTAGGTGATGATTCGGAAACGTGGGATACCGGCTTAACCCCGACGATGAACGACCATACGTCCTCTACCGGCCAAATGCTGATGGCAAACGGAAGTATGACATCGGGCGCAGTCATCTGGGAACAGGAGATTGCGGTGGTTGCCGGGAAGACCTATTCATTTTCCGCATGGACGGCCGGTCTTTTCGATCAAAACCTGCCGACGCTTGAATTTCAGGTGGCCGGCTCATCTATTGGATCGATTGCGACGGAAAGTTTCACATGGAAAGAGTTTGCTGCAGAATGGACAGCCGTTTCGTCCGGAACCGTGACGGTTGGTATCGTTGATCTGGTGGTCGTGCCCCCGTTCTTTACGGGCAATACTTTTGCCATCGATGATATTGAATTCAGGCCTGTCGATAAATCCACATTGGATGTTGGACTCGTTGCCAGTTATCCTTTCAGCGGCGATGCAAATGACGCATCGGGCAATGGGCATGATGGAGCCGTCAACGGCGCGACACTGACATCCGATCGGTTTGGGAACCCTGAATCGGCATACGACTTCAACGGTTCGTCTGCCTATATCAACTGTGGAAATATAATCAACGGGTTCAGCAACTTCACGGTATCGGCCTGGGTGAATATTGATCGATTCACGGCCAGTGACTACATGGGGCCATGGAGCCAACAACGGTTTTCTTATGCAGTCGAAAATGGAAATTATGCTTTTTATACGGCTACGCACTCCAGCGCAGGATTTGGTACCTCGATGCGATGGGATGATGGCGTTGGGCTGAATAGCCGGGTCGGTCATACGCTGCCGCTAGACGAATGGCATTTGATTACACAGACCTACGATGGTAATGAAGTACGTCAATACGATAACGGCGAGCTGGTAAATTCAACGGAGACAGGTGCTCATTCGCTCAGTAATTCATGGGATTTCCTGATCGGCAAAGCCGCGGGCTATCCGGGATACCTCTCGACGAAATACTTCGATGGTCAGATTGATGATCTGCGCGTTTATGATCGGGCCCTGACAGAGGAAGAAATTCTAACGGAGTATAATTTCGCGGATGCGGCAGTGCCTATGCGACTGGCTGCTTCCACAGAAATCGCAATCTTTGAGGAAGGATTTGAGAATGGAAGCTTCGATGATTGGGTGCTGTTGGCGCCTTCATCTGTCACACCTTCCATCTCCACAAACTCTGCGGCAGAAGGGACCCTCAGCTTCTCCCTTGATGGGGGTAATGGTCATCGTAATGGCATCTATAAAAGCCTTCCGGGGCTTCAGCCGGACCGGATTGAGTTTTATGTGAAGACAGCCAGTCCCGACGTGGCCAGTGGCTACTTTGTGGTAGGCGATGGCTCCGCATTCAACGATACTGCAATTTTCTTCTTTATCAGCGGAGGAAACATGCAGGTTGCGGATAACTCGAGCTCTGTCGCTTGCAATCCGAATCAGTGGTACAAGATCACCTTCCTGATTGATTGGGCTACGAAGCATTTTGATTTCCTCGTTGATAACGAGGTCAAATATACAAATCTGCATTTCAGGTCGAGTACAGTTGATGCGATTACGCGCGTGGATCTTTATAATAATGAAAACACTACGGCTTGGTGGGACGGTATCCGGTTTATTGCGGAAGAGGATGACGGTGAACCTCCAGTATGGTTATCCGTTAATCCGACTTCTGGATCCCTTGCGCCGGGAGCGAGCATGCCTATTGACGTTAAGTTTGATGCTTCCGGTATGGAAGTTGGAGAGTCGGTTGAACAGATGTTGAAGATCGTCAGCAACGATCTTAATTCACCAACCAATGAGGTTCCTGTCTCGATGGATGTTCTAGCAGTCTGTCGGACTTATCCTTTTTCAGTTAACAAATACCATGCTAGACTGGTCCAGTCTCAGTCTTAACGGAATATGTCTATGGCTACT
>JARNMJ010000065.1 GCA_029432795.1 Pontiellaceae bacterium B12219 | reverse complement strand
TCTTTTCGCTATGTGGGTTATTCGTCATTTGATGCCTCCTTGGGTTTGTGAACGAAGGATTATAGCTTCAGTGACAATCCACATAGCATCTACAACTTCCCTCCGCCAAACGTGACCCAGAGACCTGAGTATTGAAGTTAGAATAAATCGGTGTTGATCCGTCTGGGAGAAAAGCGTAGCTGTTTGAAGATCATGTTTTGCTCTTTCAACCTCCACCGGATTTATCGCTATGAAAAATATTCTTTGGGAACACATCCTTGCCGTTCGCACCCAATCTCCGCTGGTGCACAACATCACCAACTACGTGGTCATGAACAACACCGCCAACGCCCTTTTGGCCATCGGCGCCTCACCCATCATGGCCCATGCCCGGGAAGAAATTGACGAAATGGTCGCCCTCTGCAACGTCCTGGTGGTGAACATCGGAACGCTCGACGACGTGTGGGTCGATGCCATGCTCCAGACGGCCCGTCAGGCGCGCATCCTCAACAAACCCTGGATCCTGGACCCCGTCGGCGCGGGAGCCACGGCCTATCGCGATCAGGTCTTATCCGAACTCATCGCACTGCGCCCCACCGCCATCCGCGGCAACGCTTCCGAAATCATGGCGTTGGCCAAAGCCAATCAAAGCAAGACCAAGGGCGTCGACAGCACCGCGCAAAGTCAGGATGCGCTAGCTGCGGCACAGGTGCTGCACGAACTGACCGGGGTGGTGGTTGGCATTTCCGGCGAAACGGATTTTATTGTGTCCGCCCAGCCCGTCATCCAAATCCATAACGGCACACCGCTGATGACACGCGTCACCGGGCTCGGCTGTTCTGCAAGTGCCCTGATCGGAGCCTTCCTTGCCGTGGTTGAAAACAAAACCGAAGCCATGACCGCAGCCGTTGCGTTGCTGAGCGTTGCCGGAGAGCTCGCCGAAAAAACAAGCAACGGGCCCGGCAGCCTGCAGATGAACCTGCTCGATAAACTCTATACTCTGACCGAAGACGAATTTAAAAACACCCTGCGCATCGAAACCCTATAGAAGCGGCGAGGAGTAATAACCGCAACAGAACGCAGGGAACACAAAGATTCCTGTCATCCTGTTTTTCTTGCGTTCTATGCGTTCCTTCGCGGTTAAAATAAAATCATTCATTCAATATGTTTAGCTATCGGAGCAAGGTCCATGTCGAATCCGTTTCCCTATCGTTTATATCTGGTGATTTCCGAGGCTGACTGCGCCGGGCGCGATTTTGTCCGCGTCGCCGAGCAGGCCGTTCTGGGTGGCGTCGACGTGGTGCAGTTGCGCGAAAAGCATGCCACACCCGATGAATTCCTCCGCAAAGCCGAGCGCCTGCAGGCGATGCTCAAGCCCCATAATGTCCCGCTGATCATCAACGATAATCTGGAGGTGGCCATGCAATCGAACGCCTTCGGAATACACGTCGGCCGCAGCGACTGTTCTCCAGCGCACATTCGCTCGGTCTGGAAAGCATGCCGATCGCTCGGCTATTCCATCGAACACCTTGACCAGCTTGAAACACAGGAGGCAGCACTCTCCGATTGCCTCGGCATCAGTCCCGTATTCAAGACGTCGACCAAAACCGATACCGTCACCGAATGGGGACTCGATGGCATCCGAACCATCCGCCTGCGTACGGACAAACCGCTCGTCGCCATCGGCCGCATCAACGCCGAAAACGCCGGCGACGTCATCCGCGCCGGCGCTGATTGCCTCGCGGTCGTCTCCGCCATCTGCCGGGCCCCCGACCCGCAACAGGCCGCCCGCGAAATCCGCAATAAAATCGACCAGGCCCTGCACCCAATCAACCCGTAACGATTCTTCCAACCGCTGGAACCGGGCGACGGTTTATTCCTGATAGGCGCCGGCGGAGTAGGTCAGCTCGTAGCTGTGGGAATAGATTTCAATCAGGTTGCCGAAGGGGTCTTCGCAGTAAACCATACGGTAGGGCTTTTCGCCGGGATAGTATTCGCGGATCGGCATGCGCTGTTTGCCGCCGTTGGCCACGATTTTGGCGGCCAGCCCTTCAATGTCGGGATCCTGCACGCTGATGTGAAAGAAGCCGCTCTTCCAATACTCGAAATTATTTTCACGTTTTTCGGCGTTGCGGAACTCGAAGATTTCAATGCCGACTTTATCGCTGGTCGACAGATGGGCAATTTTGAAACGCTCCCATCCTTTGCCGAACACATCGTCGCACATGATGCCGATGGCGGAGTCGTCGGATACAATTTCGGTGGGCGGCATAATGACATACCACCCGAAGGTCTGCGTGTAGAATTCAACGGCCTGCTCGAGGTCCGTGACGGATATGCCGACGTGTGAAAAGGCTCTTGGATAGGTCATGGTGCTGCTCCTTTGTTACTTTTGTTCTATTCCCGGATTCGGTAATTTTCCAACTGCTTTGTTAAAACCTGTTATAGGGGCATATTGAAAATGCACAAGAGGGCACTTTCCGGTTCGGTACGCACCGATTGGTCTGAATTGCCGTCCTCAGGCGCTGAAGCGGGAAAAACTTTTTTGAAGGAGAGCCGAACATGATCGAATGGAAAGGGAAGAACTATCACTGCCCGGTGGAAATTTCGATGGATGTGCTCAGTGGTAAATGGAAATGCCTGATGCTCTGGCATCTGCACGACGGCACGAAGCGCTATTCGGAGCTGGAGCGGATTGTTCCCGGGGTCAGCCAGAAAATGCTGTCGCAGCAGCTGCGCGAACTGGAGGCCGACGGCCTGCTGACCAAAACCGTTTATCCCGAGGTTCCGCCGCGCGTTGAATATGCCCTGACCGACCTCGGCGAAAGCGCCTTCCCCATCCTGGAGCTGATGCATCAATGGGGCGTCAACAAACTCGGCGCCTCCGAAAACGAGGAATAACGTCTACGCCTTCCAATCCTTGGAAAATGCGGGATCACTCAAGGACGCCGCTGAGCAAAGCGGAGCGTGATGAGGATTCCTGCGGCGGCACAGCAGGCGGCGGCAAGAAAGACGGAGGCGTAGCCGTGCGATGTGGCCAGCATGCCGGCCAGCGGACCGGTGAAGGCATAGGAGATGTCGAGGAATGCGGCGTAGCCCCCGATGGCAGTGCCGCGCATTTGCGGCGGAACGAGTTTGACCACCTCAACGCCCATGGCCGGAAAAATCAGCGAGCATCCGCCGCCGGCCAAGGCCGCACCAATCCAGGCCGCCTGGCTGCTGCCGGCTTTCCAGAGCAACAGCAGACCGGCAATCTGAACCAGCAGCGAAACCACCGTGATCTGTATGCCGCCCAGTTTATCGGGCAGATGCCCGCCCACAATGCGCAACAGGACAAAAGCCAGCCCGAAAAAGGTGAGCGCCAGTCCGGCATGCTCCCATTGGTTTTGCTGAAAGAAGAGCGAGATAAAGGCTCCGATGACGGCAAAGCCGACGCCCTGCAATGCCAGTATCAGGCCGGGCCGCCAGATTTTACCGATCACTTTTACGAGCGGCAGTCGCGTGCCGGCATGCGGTGCAACCGCAGGAACACGCCGATTGATCAGCCAGGCCAGCAGCGGGAGCATCAGGGTGGAGAACCCCAGAGAAGCAAAACCCCAGTGCTGATTAAACAACAGCCCGAGCGGAGCCCCGGCTGCGAGCGAACCGAAAATGGCCATTCCAATCCACGACATCACTTTGCCGGATTGGGTGGAGCCGACCAGCCCGAAGCCCCAGGCAAGTGTGCCGGTGAGCAGTTGACTTTCGCCAAATCCGAGAATCAGGCGGCCGAGCAGCAGGAGCGCAAATTTCCAGAGTATGGAAACCGGAAGCAGCGCCGCCGCGAGATAGGCAATCCCTGCAAGCGAACACGCAACCAGCCCCTGCATGGCTGTGCGCCGTCCGCCGAGGCGGTCAGCAAGCCCTCCGGCATAGCCGCGCGTTGCCACCGTGGAAAGAAACTGGATGCCGATGGCAAGGCCAACCATCGTATTGCTGAGCCCGAGTTCGTTATGCACAAACAACGGAATAACCGGCAGCGGTAAACCGACGGTGAGATAGGTGATGAAAACCGCGATTGTTAATGACCGCAGGGATTGATCTGTCTGTTGATTCGTTGGAGCAGGCATGTTTTGCACAGTTCTGGATTAAAAAAGAAGCCGCCCTCATCGCAAGGACGGCAGAACGATCTGCACAAAAATAGGTTTCGCCCGGAAGATGTCAAGCAGACTGCAACCGGACGATTGTCCGTTTATTGAAGTGCTTTCTCAAACTCAACCTGAAAACGGCCGAAATCTTCAATCTGCGGCATGTGGCCCAATCCATCGAGTTCATAGAGCTCGGCATTCGGAATGGCGGCGGCCGTTCGTTTGCCCAGCTCCTGATATTGACCGAGCAGATAGGTTACGCCTTCTTTCTTCCAGCCGCGTCCCGGGCCGGTGCGGTCGCGCGTGCCAATGATTAGATAGGTCGGCACGGTCAGCTGGTCCCACTCCGTGCAAACCGGCTGCGTGAAAATCATGTCGTAGGTTAATGCATTATTCCAGGCAACCTGCGGCCAGTCCGGTCCGTTAAGCCAACCGATTTGAAATTCAATCAGATCGTCATAGGCCGCTTCCCATTTACCATCGTAGTAGTATTTCAGCTGATAGGCTTTAACATCCGCCGCGGTTTGTTTGAGCTGATTGGCATAAAAGAAATCGACCGTTTTATACTCAACGTAGTTGAGATAATTCTCCAGACCGATCGGGTTCACCAAAATCAGACGGTTCACCTCGTTGCCGTACATCAGCGAATACCGGGTGGCCAGCATGCCGCCCATCGAATGCCCAACGATGATGGGTTTTTCAATCCCGAGGTGCCGGATCAGCGCCTGTGTATTATCCGCCAGCTGTGCAAAACTGAACTGGTAATGGCGCGGCTTTGTCGACTTTCCAAACCCAATCTGATCGGGGATCAATACCCCGTACCCGCGCGATTGCAGGAATTCCGCAGTTTGTGCCCAATAGGCCCCCGCGAAATTCTTGCCATGCAGCAGCACCACCGTCGGTTGTTTCCCATTGCCGGGAAGATACATATAGGCCATTTCCAACGCTTGCTGCTGCGATTGAAACTGGAACCGTTCAACCGGGAAAGGATAGTCATATCCCTTCAGTTCGGCATCGTAGCTCACGCTGGTCTGCGCACGCACCGATGAGCCGCAAAACAGGAGAGAGGCGACAACCCCGCCGACGAATGCAAACCGGATCGCCTTTTTCCGTCTTTCAGTTTCACCGCTTATTAATTTCTGAATCGTCTTCATTTCATCTCCTAATTTCAGGGATTGTGATCTTCAGCATTTGTATCGCGTCGTCTTTTTGGTGTACGTGAGCATCACCGGAATCACAACTCACAATATCATCATTTTATAAAACGGCAGAAACAAACATTCCAGAGGTTGGAAAACCTTAAGCTAATATTGAACGGAAGCCGGTTGAGGGGCTCCAATCCCTCTCATGAACAAGGAGAACACCATGAAAACAGTACACATTGCCGGAGCCTTACTCGCCGTAACCACCTTGGTGGTTTCCTGCTCAAAGCAAAATGGAGATTCAGATATGACCGCCGAAAATACCGATTCCAGTCTTAAGGCCCAATTGGACGCCCGAAAGACTGCCTTTGGAACAAAGGCCTCGGACAGCGTGAAAAAGACCTATGCTGAAGGCATTCAGGCCGTCGTGGACAGCGGCGTTGTGCAACACGCCAAACAGGTGGGCGATAAAGCTCCTGATTTTGAACTGACCAATGCCTCCGGCGAAACGGTCAAACTGAGTGATGTTCTGAAAGACGGGCCGGTGGTGCTCACCTGGTATCGCGGCGGCTGGTGCCCCTATTGCAATCTGGCCCTGCGCGCCATGCAGAAGGAATTACCGAACTTTGAGGCTGCGGGCGCCACATTGATTGCGCTCACGCCCGAGGTTCCGGATCAATCCATGTCCACCGCCGAAAAAGATGAACTGGAATTTGAAGTGCTCAGCGACCTGAACAACACCGTCGCGCAGGAGTACGGCATCGTTTACACCCTCACGGATGGCGTCGCCACCATCTATGAAGATAAATTTGAATTGTCGGCCTATAACGGAAACGATTTGAATCAACTGCCGCTCGCCGCAACGTATGTCATTAACGAAGACGGCATCATCACCTACGCCTTCCTCGATGCGGATTATCGCAATCGCGCCGAGCCATCGGACATTACAGCAGCATTGCAAAAATGAGTGTGATTCCTTTCAGGTGATTTTGATAGACTGGCAGGATGATGGAACAACCTGAAAATGAAACCCTCTTAGTTACCTCTTCCCCGAGCCCGTTTCACCGCTTCGTGTGGGACAAACAGGGGAAGAGGCTCGATATCCCCGAAGGCTGGGACTGTCTCAAGCCGGGGGATGCCGCTGTGACCAAAGCATTGAAAGGCCTCGGGCCGACCTGGACCGCGACGCGCAAAAAAGGACGTAAAGTCTTTTCCGATGGCGTCTGGGCGCCGGCGGAAAATATTGAAGAAGCCCGGCGAATTGTTGCCGAAAAACGCGCGGCCCCCGATTATACCAGAAAGCGCGAGGCCGATCTGAAGCGTCGCGAAAGAAAGCAGGCCGAATATGAGGTCATGTTTTATGAAGCGTTGCTGAACTGGCTGGATTTCCATCCGCGCTATCAGGCCGAAGCCGAAAAAACGGCCAAACTGATCTGTGCGCACGCTGTGCCGGTCGGCAGTGGAACCGTGGCCCGCACTGAACGCATTCCGATTGAAGACCGCGCGTCGGCCGCCGTCATCGCCTGGATGCGGCACGCCACCACCGCCTACGACAATATGCATATTCCGCTGGTTAAAGGCCGGCGGCGTGAAGTGCGGCGCGAGCTGGCCCAGCAGTCCAAAAAGATTCTCTCCGCCTACCGCAGCGGCAGGAACGTTGATCGCGACCTTTGCCCATTGGCCCGCGCGTTGAAATAAGATGTTTTTGAAAAACGGAAAGCGATGAACGAGTTCAATCCTAAATACCTGCTTACCGATGACGATGGAATCACGCGATGCCGGTGGGGCCATGAACCGGATATTTATCGGAAATACCACGATGAAGAATGGGGGCGTCCGGTGGCGGACGATTTCCGTCTTTTTGAGAAGATCTGTCTGGAGGGGTTTCAATCCGGACTGTCCTGGCTGACCATTCTGCGCAAACGCGAAAATTTTCGCGCGGCCTTTGCCGGATTCGATTTTAACCGGGTTGCCGAATTTACAGACGACGATGTTACGGCGCTCGTACAAAATGAGAGCATTATCCGTCACCGCGGAAAAATTGAAGCAACGATCAACAATGCCCGGCGGGCGCAGGAACTGGTGAACGAATTCGGCTCGTTGGCGCGCTATATCTGGCAATGGGAGCCGAAATCCCGCGAACCGCAAACCGGAAACCCCACCGATGCCCCGATCCCGAGCATCACACAGACCTCGCAGCGATTAAGCAAGGACCTGAAAAAGCGCGGCTGGAAATTTTTCGGACCCACGACAGCCTATGCCTTCATGCAGGCGATGGGATTGGTGAACGATCATATCGACGGCTGTGCCATCCGCGAAATCGTTGAACGCACGCGCAAAGAATTTGTGCGACCGTGTTAACACAATGATTGAATCCCTTTCCATTTCGCAGGCCCGGAAACTGGTCCTGCAGTCACAGCAACTCCCGCCGGCCAAACCAACCGGCTCGGCGCTGGATGCCACGTTGTCGGCCATTGAACATTTGGGCTATGTCCAGATCGATACGATCTCCGCCGTCCAGCGCGCACATCATCATACACTGTGGAGCCGCAACCCGCGCTACGAACTTTCCCACCTCGATCAGCTGGTGGAGGACCGGCGGGTTTTTGAATATTGGTCACACGCCGCGGCCTACCTGCCGATGCGCGACTACCGCTTCAGCCTGCCGAAAAAGCGGGCCCTCGCCACCGGCGAACAGCAGCACTGGTTTAAACCCGATCCGTCGCTGATGAAATCGGTTCTCAAGCGGATTGCCGAAGAAGGTCCGCTGATGGCGAAGGATTTCACGCATCCCGGAAAAAAGGTTGGCGCATGGGGTGTCAAGCCGGCGAAACAGGCTCTGGAAACATTGTTCATGCAGGGCGATTTAATGATTTCCCGTCGCGTTAATTTTCACAAGGTCTATGATTTAACCGAACGGGTGCTGCCGATCGGGATCGACACCACCGTGCCCTCGCCGGAAGAGCAGGCCCGCTTTTTGATTTTCCAATATCTGGAAGCCAATGGATTGGGACAGGCGTCAGAAATGACCTATCTGCTGAAAAACATCAAACTGCTCGTTTCTGCCACGTTGCAGGAAATGATTGCCAGCGGAGAGGTGCTGGCCGTCCGCGTCGGGAAAGTCTCTTACTACATGTTACCCGCGACGCTCGAACGGCTGAACAAACCAATGTCTCGCAGGAAACTTACCATCCTCTCGCCGTTTGATAATCTGCTGATCCAACGCAAACGTATAAAGGCGCTGTTCGATTTTGACTATCAGTTGGAATGTTATGTACCGGAAGCCAAACGCCAATACGGCTATTTCTCCTTACCCATTTTATGGAACGGAAAACTGGTGGCTCGAATGGATTGCAAAGCCGATCGGAAAAAGGCGGTGCTGCACATTCTCCATCTCGCACTGGAACCCGGCCTTCCTCAAACGGAACCATTTACCCGCGCCCTGCTCAACGAACTTGCGGCCTTTCTGCGGTTTAATGACTGCACGAAACTGAACCTGCATAAAAGCACCCCGGCGGCCTTCAAATCCGTGTTCACTGCTTTGATCAAACAAAGCGGCTTCACCTTCGATATTCATGCAGGAAACAGGCGGATGACCTAACCCTTTTCTTTTCGACAAATGATGCCAGGATTGGCATGTTTTACCCATTATTTCAGGAGAAACTATGAATCAGAATTTTATTAAAAATGTAACCGACCAGCTGACTGAACGGGTTGAAAACGGGAAGCTGACGGGCTGGAGCCTGAAGGCCACGGATTCCCGCAGCCTGCAGCGTCTTTATTCCTCGCCCGACGGCGCAACCCTTAATTGCCATCAGAGCCGGCGGGTCGACGGCGAAGCCTTTAAACTATCGGTTTACAGCCCGTCCGAAACCGAAGGAATGGTCGGCACCTCGATGATCGACCTGGTGACCTATCTGCCGATTGATCAGCAGTTGGATAATGCCATTGAACTTTCGAAATGCAGTCGGAATAAAGCCTGGGAACAGGCGGGGTCACCCTCCATTGAACCGAAACCCATCGAAACCTGCGATCCCGACATCCGCGATAATCCGGAAACCGTGGCCGCAGATTTAGAAAACCGGTTCACGGTTGCCTTTTCAAAAGCGGAGGGATGCCGCCTAAATTCGGCCGAACTGTTTGTGAACTATTCCTTCACGGAACAGATTAACTCCAAGGGTCTTTCCTATACGTCCGAACTGAGCGAACTCTATCTGGAAGCCGCCATGGAAAAGGCCGGACAGGAAAACGACAAGGAAGTGCATGAGCACACCACCTCGGTGACCGTCAAAGATCTGGACGTGGAAGGTTTCATTAACGAGTGCGCTCTGCAGGTTGCCGTGCTCGGCGACAGCGAAGAACCGGAAACCGTCGATGGCGCCACCATCCTGATTTCCAAAGATGCGCTTTCACAAATGTTGAATGCCCTGCTTCCGCAGCTCAACTGTCTGAATGAATACCTCAAACTGCCCTATCTTAAAATCGATGACCGCTTCGGCGGCGGCTATGGCGATTCGCTGAATCTCAGCCTCGATCCGACCATTCCCTGCATGGTGCTTTCTTCGGCCTACGCCATCGATGGTCTTCCGGCTAAAGGCGGAGCGTTGATTGAAAACAACACCGTTGTGAATCGGGTGATCGGCAATCGGTTCGGTCAGTATCTGGATCTCGAACCGAACGGCCTCAGCGGCAATCTGGTGGTTCAGCCGGGCACACTCGAACCAAAAGATTTACAGGGATTGGAATATACCGAAGTCATTAAATTTTCATCGCTGCTGATCGATTCGCAGAAACTGACCTGGAGTTCCGAAATCAAACTCGGACGGCATGTTGCAGCGGACGGTACGGTTACGCTGGTTAAAGGCGGCGTGGTCTCCGGCAACCTGAAGAAAAACTTCATCGACTGCAAACTGTCGTCGACGCTCGGGACTGTGAACGTTCCGCAGAGCAGCTATGACCCGCCTTTGGGATACCGCGGCCCCGATGCCATGCTCATCACCGAAGGCGTAAGCATTGCCGGCCAGACCAAGGAGGAAAACTAATGAATACCATCCCCTACCCTTTAAACGACGAACTCGCCGCCTTTTTTCCAATGCTTGGAAAACTCGTCCAAACGCTGGAAGCCGGTGCGGAAGATAAGCTCTACGCCTTCGCCATGCTCGAAGATCTGGATCAGTTCCAGAGCAATGTGAGCCAGACGGAAACCAGCGGGCTCACCGCCGATCGCGGAATCGTTCTGCGTATTCTGGCCGGGCACCGCAACTTTGAATATGCCACGAACAACTTTGATGAAACGGCATTGCTTGAAGCCGCCGAGACCCTTCGTGCCGAAGCACTGGCCTATTTCCAGACGCTGGAAAATCCGCCGGTTTATACCCCGCCCACCTGGAGCGATGAGCCGCTGGATACATTTGCAAAACCGATCCGCGAACAGATTCTAATCAGCGGGAAACTTCCAGAGGCCGGCACTCCGGTTCATTTCGGAAGCGCCTACGATCCTTCAATTTCGGAATCCGGCAGCCGCTCGGAAACAGCAAAACGCTCCCGCGAAATCAAAGAAGCAATTGCGAAAGCGGGGGGCGAAAAGCTGGCTTCCGCCGGTTGCATGATCCGCCGAAAAGTGAAGAGTCGCCTTTTTGCGGATCGCACGCGTCAGATGTCGCAGTCGCTGTTCAGCAGCCTCTACTATCTCTACGCCATCACACCCTCCGGGAAAACCGTGCGCGATATTATCGGCGGCATGGCAGGGGCTGAAGCCGGCGCCGGTATTAACGATGAGTTGATTCAGCGCCTCGTTGAAACCGCCGACAAAGTGGAACATGCCGAACGCATTAAACCCGGACGTTACCGGATTATCTCCGGTCCCGATGTGACCGGTGTAATCGCTCACGAAGCTTTCGGTCACACGCAGGAAGGCGACACCTGCCGCCTCGGGCGCAGCTGTGCCCCGGGTCTTCGCAAAAAAGGAATACTCGTTGGCAACAAGCAGGCGTCCATCATCAACAACGCCGGTGTGTTTGCCATGGGCGGCATTCCTTACGGCGTGAACGGAACTCACTTTTTCGACGATGAAGGCTTTATTGCGCGTCCACAGACCATTCTGGATGAAGGCCAGCTGTCCTCGCCGATGAATGATCTGATTTCATCGCTCGTCGGCGACATCAATGGACCGTCGGCCCGGCAGTCGAACGGCAAACGCGAAAGCTGGAAACGTCCGCTGATGCCGCGCCAGACAAATACCTACTTCACTGCGGGCGATAAAACCCTCGATGAACTGGCCGAACTTTGCGGCGACGGTTTTATTGCCGAGCACGCCGCCGGAGGCATGGAAGATCCGAAAGGCATGGGCCTGACGGCCGGCACGGAATATCTGGAAGAAGTGAAGGATGGAAAACGCACCGGCAAGCTGTTCCTCGGCCCGCAGGGCGGTCATATTGAATTGTCCGACCCCGTGCCGCGTCTGCTGAACTCCATTCTTGCCAAAAGTGTGATTTCAGAAGCGGACCCGATGAATGAAAACGGCAGCGAGCCGATCAATAAATGGGGCGGTTGCGGCAAGTATCACAAAGAAGGGGTTGAAGCCGGATGCGGCGGCCCCTGGATACTCTGGGAAAGCATTACCTGCGGATAAAAGACAGGGCGGAGTGGGGACACTCCGCCGTGGTCGCCTCAGAACAGCCGTCCGCCCGGGCAGATGCGCGGGCTTTTTCATTTCCATCCGTCTGCGTAAAAACTACAACGCGACGGGATTTCCGGAAGGTTAGTATCGATCGCGACCGCCGCCACCTTGCGGACGGGGCGCGCGCTCTTCACGCGGCTTGGCAATATTGACGCGCAGACTGCGGCCATCCAAATCCTTTTCATTAAACTTGGCAACTGCACTGTTGGCCTCTTCAACCGTTTCCATTTCCACGAAGGCGAACCCGCGTGAACGACTGGTGAATTTATCCAGCATCAATTGACAGGAAACAACCGTTCCGGCCTGCTCAAATAACTGCTGAATGTCTTCCTCTGTTGAGTTGTAGGAGAGGTTTCCCACATAGATTCTCTTTTCCATAATATACTCTCATCCCCCGGTCTTCGTAATCATCGGTCCCGACTCTTTCGGCTTCAAGAAACCCCATGGCCCCCGCAACGCCCCGTATGATCACTTTCTGATCGGTGTACTGAAACTTAACCTGACCGTTGAAGAAATCAATCTTTATTCCAATGAGTGAAACATCCTAAGCATAAAAAAACGCGGCCCCTTTGAAAGGAACCGCGTTTGCTTTCGAGCGTCGGCTGGACCGGGAATACTACTCGGCCTTCTGGCGGCTGAAGCGTTTACGGTCGTTTTCGGTGAGCAGCTTTTTACGCATGCGAATGCTCTTCGGTGTAATTTCAACAAGCTCATCGGCTGCAATGTATTCGAGAGCTTCTTCGAGGCTCTTCACCTGCGCCGGTGCAATTTTCATGGCACGGTCGGTGCCGGAGGCACGGACGTTGGTCAACTGCTTCGCCTTTTGAATATTCACCACCAAATCCTTATCAATACAGTGCTCAGCCAGGATCATGCCTTCATAGCAATCTTCACCGGGTTTGACAAAGAAGGTGCCTCGCAGCTGGAGCGCATCAATGGCAAATGCAACCGCCGGGCCTTTGCCCTGAGAGATCAGTACGCCGTTATTGCGCTGCTGAATCGGACCTTTGTAGGGTTCATAATGCAGGAAACGGTGCGTCACAATGGCTTCACCGGCGGAGGCCGTGAGCATTTTGGAACGCAGCCCGATCAGGCCGCGGGTCGGAATCTGGAAGCGGATGGCTTTGCGCAGCCCGTGCTGTTCCATATCGACCATTTCGCCCTTACGGGTTCCGGCCACTTCGATGACTTTACCGGCATATTCATCCGGAACATCCACGTGCAGAATTTCAATCGGCTCTTCTTTCTTACCGTGTTTCTCCTTGAAGATCACCTGCGGCTGAGCCACCGACATTTCAAAACCTTCGCGGCGCATGGTTTCAATCAGAATGGAAAGATGGAGTACCCCGCGTCCACTGACGCGGAACGAGTCGCCACTGGTTTCTTCCACACGCAACGCCACGTCGCGTTCGGTTTCTTTCAGCAGGCGTTCGCGCAGATGGCGACTGGTGACAAACTGGCCGTCCTGACCGTAAAACGGCGAATCATTCACACCGAAGGTCATGGAAAGTGTCGGTTCATCAATATGGATCGGCGGCAGCGCTTCCGGTGTTTCAAACGCGGTAATGCAGTCCCCGATGTCAATATCCGGAATACCCACAATCGCACAAATATCGCCGCAAGGCGCTTCTTCCACTTCATTGCGGCCCAGGCCTTCAAATGTGAAGAGCTGCTTAATACGGGTCTGCTCATTTTTTCCGTCGCGACGAATATGCATCAGCGGCTGCTTGGTATTCAGCGTTCCACGGTAAACACGGCCCACGCCGATACGGCCGACATAGTCGCTGTAGTCGATGGAGGTGACCTGCATCTGAACCGGACCTTCGTTAACCTTCGGTGCCGGGATATGTTCGAGAATGGCATCCATTAGCGGAAGCATGGAATTGCGCGGACCATCGAGTGTGGTATCGGCCCAGCCATTTTTTCCACTGCCGTAGAGCATCGGGAAATCAAGCTGTTCATCGTTTGCGTCGAGTTCAACAAAAAGATCGAAGACCAGATCGTGAATTTTGTCCGGGCGCGCATCCGGTTTATCAATTTTGTTGATGATCACAACCGGCTTCAGGTTCAGCTCCAGCGCCTTATCCAATACAAAGCGGGTCTGAGGCATCGGACCTTCAGCTGCGTCCACCAAAAGCAGAACGCCGTCGGCCAGGTTCAACACGCGCTCAACCTGCCCGCCGAAGTCACTATGGCCGGGGGTATCGATCACGTTGATTTTAACGCCCTTATAGTTGACGCTGATATTCTTCGACAGAATGGTAATGCCGCGTTCGCGTTCGAGATCGTTGCTGTCGAGCATGCATTCCTGCATGTCTTCATTATCGCGGAAAAGATCCGCCTGTTTGATGATTTCATCCACCAGCGTGGTTTTTCCGTGGTCAACGTGCGCGATGATCGCGATATTTCTAATTTCCTGGGCCATCTTGGAGCTCCGGCAGAGTCGAGGCTCCGCATATTCTTTAAACTGTTCCCGCCTCGCGGGTTCGAAATGAGGCGCGAAGATATAGCTTTCCTTCCAAAATGCAATGCTACAGCCACATAAAAAATTGAAGGAATTCAACCCTTCCAATGATTGGAAAAGCGAAGAGGTATGGGATTCTTTGCATATTGAATTCGGAAAACAGACGGTATTCCCGCTTTATTCCTCCGGAATATTTTTACGCATGATGATTTCATTAAAATCATAATTCACGGGCCGGAAGTTCCAAACAAAGGAAAAAGGGCTGTCTTTCCACGCGGGCTTTCGGCACCATCCCGACCCATGATTACTTTTCTTGAAGGCAAACTGGACAATAAGCAGCTCGCGCGGGTTGAAATGAATATCAGCGGCGTGGGTTATGAAGTTTTTATTCCGCTCAGCAGCTACGACCGCCTGCCACTGGAAGGCGAAAACTGCCGAATTCTGATCTATCATCACATCACCGATGTTTCACAGAAACTGTTCGGCTTCTGCACAGAAGAAGAGCGCGACATGTTTATGAAACTGCTGACCATCAGCGGGGTCGGCCCGAAACTGGCCATCAGCGCCCTCTCCGGGCTGCCGGTACGCGAGCTGAAAAGCGCACTCATCAACGGCGACATTAAACGCATCTCCTCCATTTCAGGCATTGGAAAGAAAACCGCCGAACGCATTGTGGTTGAGCTGCGCGATAAATTTGACCACAGCGAACAGCTCGATGCCTTTGCTCCGGAAGAAAATCCCACCGGCGACAACCGCATGCGCGATGCCGCCCTCGCCCTGACGGCCCTCGGCCAGAAACCCGACGATGCCGCCAAAATGATCAAAAACGTCGCCGCCAAACTAACCCCGGCCATGACCGTCGAGGATCTGATCCGTTTGGCGCTGACGAAATAAATCCTCAGCGGTTGCTGAGCCAGACCGAACCATAAGGCGGAATTTCGAGCACATCGTCGAGCTCGCCGTATTTACGGTCCGTTAAAATATCGCGCCACTGTTCGGTGGCAATGAGATTGAGTTCCACCAGCGGGAGCGACTGCGGTTCATCGCTCACATTGTGAATGGCAAAGATCGACTGATCCCGATCCAGGCTTTCGCGCCAGAAGGCAAACAGCTTATCGCCGAGGTGCAGAGTATACTGCGTAGCGTTCGGATGAAATGCGGGCTGCTGACGCCGAAGCTGAATCAACCGTTTCAATTCGTTGAAAACGGTGGCATGGCGCCCTTCCGGATCGGCCATGGCTTCGGTCAGTTCCGAATTCGTCCAGCGATGCCGGTTGATCGAACGCGGGCGCCCGGTTTCAGCATACAGTTCATAATCATTTTTTGTTCCGAGCAGACTGTTGAGATAGAAGGCCGGAATGCCTTCCAGCGCCAGCATGATCGTATGTGCACAGATAAAACGGGCGCTTTGCAATGCGTCGCCAACAATATACCCATCCGCATCCCGCTCAGCCGTGCCCGCATGCGCTACGGTTGTTTTAAAGGCATCGTACAGCGAAATATTCACTTCGTACGGCACATCTCTTCCATCATCCTTGCGGCGCATGGAAATGGTTCCCCCGCACGACTTAAGCGTATCCAGGAATCCCTTCATTTCCTCTCCGTCAAGCAACCCTTCCGCCGGACGAACCCCAATGCCGTCGTGTGAGCTGATAAAGTTTAAATAAGCGCGGCCGCGCTTGGCCGGCGGCATCGACATCATCCAGCTTTGCAGATGTCTGGACTGCCCGGTGAGCAGGCTGTTGATCAGCAACGGCGGCAGCGAAAAGTTATAAATCATGTGCGCTTCATTACCGTTGCCGAAATAGCTCAGGTTTTCGCGGTTCGGCACATTCGTTTCTGTAATCACCACCGCTTCCGGATTCAGGTGTTCCAGCAAAAGCCGCATCAGCTTAATCAGCTCATGCGTCTGTTTCAGATGCAGGCAGGTTGTGCCCGATTCCTTCCAGAGAAAGGCCACGGCATCCAGTCGGAAAAAACGAATGCCCTTTTTCGCATACAGCGCAAAAATACGGATCATTTCGAGCAGCACATCCGGATTTGAAAAATCAAGATCCACCTGATCCGGCCCGAAGGTACACCAGACCTGTTTGACGCCATCCACCGTTTTCACTTCAGTCAACAACGGGGTAGACCGCGGGCGCACCACCTTGGAAACATCCATGGTTTTATCCGGAACCACGAAATAATCCTTGCCGGGATCCCGGCCCTCTTTGAAATTATTAAACCATTCGGACTGAGCAGAGCAGTGATTCAACACCAGATCCGCCATCAGCATATAATCTTTGCCCAGCTCTTCAAGGTCGTCCCAGGACCCAAGCTCCGGATTGATCCGGGTATAGTCGATCACGGAAAAGCCATCGTCTGAACTGTAAGGAGAAAACGGCAGGACATGAATGCCGGTTACGACCGAACGAAGCTCGCGATCGAAAAAACGATGCAGATTATTCAGCGGCGAAACCGGCCGCTCGGCGGAATCGTCCAGCACGCTGTCGCCATAACAGATCGCCAGCACGTCATCTTCGCTCCACTTATTATAGCTCTCCAACGCCGAAGTGGCTCCGTCCTCCAATCCGGTTTCCCGGATAATCCGATCCGCCAGTGCCTCGATATCGCACGCAGGATAGACTTCATTCAAATGCTGCTCCACCCGATGACGCAGCCGAAGCGCCTGCGGATGCAGCGAAGGAACCACCACCTGCTGAGAACCAAACTCCTGGGTATCGGCTTCGACGGCATGCACCAACCGATCCAGAATATCCGGCACACCGGCAATCACGCGTTTCCAGCTGGGCATGAACGGGGTTTCCATGGATTTCTCCAGAAACTCATGGCCCGCGCTCATGATGTTCTCGGCAAACATTTCCACTGCGCTGCCTTCTTTATGCCGGTCGTATTGCAGACCGTTGATTTCCGCATCCGCGCCGTAGCTTTCAATCAGATCCAAGGCAATACGGTAATACGTGGCTTTGATGGTGCGGATTTTTTCCGGCGCAAAGATTTCACCTTTGGTCGCCATTTTTCGGAACAGCGATTTCGCAATATCCGCGCTCATTTTAGAGAGTCCTTTTGCGGCATCATCCGCTGAAAGGTCCTGATGTTTATGATCGTAAATATCGGCCACATCCACCTGGCAGACCTGATTCGTGGCGTAATCGCGATAAATTTCCGAAAGCACGCCCATTTCAAGGCCCCAGTCGGACGGGATGCGGATATTTTCCACCACATCGCGGCCCATGGCAAATTCGCCGGCAAGCGCATAGCGGAAGCTGTCGAGATAATCCAGATACGGGTTTGGACCGCACACCTGCTTCAGAGCCCGGATCAGCGGCGAAACCAGCAAACGGCAGACGCGCCCGTTCAGTGAATTGTTCGCCACGCGGGCGTAGTAGCCTTTACAGAATTTATAGCTGAAGGTTGGATTCGCCACGGGATAAATCAGGCGGGCCAGCATATCGCGTTTATACGTCACGATATCGCAGTCGTGCAGCGCAACGGCCTGCGCACGGCCGGTCGCCAGAATATAGCCGAACATATACCACACATTGCGGCCCTTGCCCGGCCGGTCCGGTGCGAGGCCTTTTTCCTGCAGCAAAGCATCGATTTCCCGCAAACGCGGGCCGTCATGCCACATGACATTCGGCCGTTGCGGCAGGCGATTGAAAAAATTGAGCGCATGTCGATACTGCGCTTCGTCGGCGCGGTCGAGCCCCACCACAATCTGCTCCAGATACGGCACCAGCATCAGCTCGTCGACAATGTTCGAAAGCGCGGGCCCTTCGAGTTCCGAAAACAGTGAGGGCAGCAGCAGTGCCATCGGCCGTTTTTTACTGAACCCGATCAAATCCTGTTCAACCGCTTCAACCGGTCGGCCGCTCAGCTGATGAAGGGTGGTGACTACGCCATGTTGATAAAAATCGCCCATGTTCTCTCTCCTACTCGTTGTGTTCTAAAAGATATAAAATCGCATCGTTCCAACCGCGCGGCCCTTCGTGCCGAGGGAATATACACTGAACGGCCGCCGGTTGCAGCGGAGAATCGTGTGCGGAGTTTTCAATGACCACCGCAAGATCCGCCGCATTCAGCATTCCCAGATCGTTCGGGCTGTCGCCCAGCGCCACCACCTTCCAAACTCTGGAAGGTTCCAGACTCTGGAAATAATCCAGCGCGGCCGCCATCCCGTCGGCCTTATCGGTATGGCCCATCAAATGAATAAACCGCCCGCCTCGCACCGCCTTGATGCCTTCTTTTTCCAGCGCCACCGCAAAAGCTGGCCAGCGCTCTTCAGAATCGTTCCATAAAATCGGCTCTGTGGCCTGCCGGTCCATCGCCAGAACAGCGGCGTCCAAACTCAATCCCGTCCGCTCCACCAGTTCCTCCGGCGACATATCGGAAAACCCGCGGAAGGCATATCCTTCCGTTTCGCGAAGCCCATGTGCCGCCGCCAGAATTTCTTCGCGGCTTCGGCCCAGGCACGAAATGCGATATCCGTTTTTTTCAGGAATCGCCAGCACCCCACCGTTTTCCGCCGCCAAAGGAGCACCCGCCAAGCCGCAGGAATTCGCCAGCTCAGTCGCCAGTTCCTGCATTTCGCTGACCGTTTTGCTGGAATTCAAAATCACCACCGCATTTCGTTCAGCCAATTGCTTTAAAGCCGGAAGCGCGTCATCCCAGGAATAGGTATCATCCAGCAAGGTGGCATCGAGGTCTGTCGAAATCAGATAGCGCATATTTTCCGTTCCGTTCCGAACATTGGAAAAAACCTCGTGGTCTTCCCCGATCAGGAAAAGCTCGTCGGCCCGTTTCGGCATTTCAGTGAACATCCAGCGCGTAAGCCGCTCATAGTGGGAAATAAAATGCGCCAGCTCGGCTTCGTCCATCGCCTTCGAATTCGAAATGCCCTGCTTTTCCAACCGCTGACGCAGTTTGGCTTCCTGCTCCCCGCGCCATTCATAGACCACTTCAAAACTGGGAGGCTTCAACATGACCAAATAGTCAATCAGACCGAACGCTTCGGCATATACCTCCGCCAGCTGCTCGTTCACGTGTCGGCGCCAACAGCCATCGGCATCCAGCTTCTGTTCCAGCGCATTGCACGGCTCTTCCAGATCGGCCAGCAACTGCGGTTCCGCGCCAATGCACCACCCTTCAAATAAAATCACATCCACACCGTCGGCGGGAAACGGCGTTCCGTTCGCACAGCGATCGTCCTGCCCTTTATCAAAACGCGGAATTTCGAGCAACGGATCGGACACCCCGCCCCGCGCCGCAGCAACCAGCGCTTTAAAGACGTCCATATCGTGCGTGCCGGGAACACCGCGGGTGCTCAGCAAAGGGTGAACCTCGGCCGCCAGTTGTTCCCGCACCGATTTGGGGTGGTACAAATCGTCGATTGAAAGAACCATCACCTGCAATCCGCGTAATTCGAGCAGACCGGCCACACATGCGGCCGAGGTGGATTTCCCGGTGCCCTGCGCGCCGTTTATTCCAACCACCGGAACCCGATCGCTGCTCCGGACAAGAGAAAAAATGCGTTGCGCAAGCGGACCATAGAATTTCCTGACGGTTTCCAGATACGATGCCGGAAGCTGTTCGCGAACCATAAACGCCTGCACAAACTCCGAAGCCGCTGAACCTAAAACTATCATACTCACATCCTCTAACACTTATGCCCAAATCTGTGGATCACAGCATTTATAAAAACATATTTGTAATCTTTTTGCGCTAATTTGTATTTTTTCTATGTCTTTATTCTGATTCATTTTCCGCTTATCCAGGCTATTCGTCCAACGTATTCCGCTTGTACTGCAGTCCTTATGGCCTGCTGACGAGCCTACGAACGGAACGAATATGCCGTGTTGCGCGTTTCAAACAACAGGTCCTTAAAAGCATAATCAGTGCCACCGGCGGTTTCGGCCGATTCCCGAAACCCCGGAATCGCGAAAAAAGACACGCATGTTAATTCTATAAACCGCCCGAAAAAACAGTTACGATCCGCGGCTATTATGAACAACGAAATCATCACACCGGATCAGGAATTTGAGCAGAAACTGCGGCCCTCGCGTTTTGAGGATTTTACCGGGCAGGAAAAAATTATCGAACGGCTCGAACTGTTTGTAAAGGCGGCCCGCCAACGCGAGGATGTGCTCGACCACGTTTTGCTCTCCGGACCTCCGGGCCTTGGAAAAACAACGCTTTCCTACATTCTGGCCGACGCCATGGATGTGAACATTAAATGCACCTCCGGTCCGGTGGTCGACAAACCGTCCGATCTGGCCGGACTGCTCACCAGCCTCGAACGCGGTGATGTGCTGTTCATCGACGAAATTCACCGTATGCAGCGCTCGGTGGAGGAATATCTCTATTCCGCCATGGAAGATTTTGTGATCGATATTGTGATCGACCAAGGCCCGAATGCCCGCTCGGTACGGCTGAATATTCAGCCGTTCACGCTGATCGGCGCCACCACCCGTGCCGGCATGCTTTCCGCCCCGATGCGCTCACGTTTCGGACTGGTGAACCGACTCGATTACTACAATGCCGAAACGCTGTGCACCATTATTAAACGGTCCGCCAAAATCCTGAACGTTGAAATTGAGGACAGCGGCGCCATGGAAATTGCATCGCGCTCGCGCGGCACACCGCGTATTGCCAACAACCTGCTGCGCCGCGCCCGCGACTACGCGCAGGTGATGGCCGACAATATCATTACCGCCGAACTGGCCGACAAAGCCCTCAATCTGCTGGACATCGATGAGGACGGGCTCGAAGAAATGGACAAGCGCATCCTGAACTGCATTATCCAGAAATTCAGCGGCGGCCCCGTGGGTATTAATTCCATGTCCGTATCGGTCGGTGAAGAATCGGATACGATTGAAGAAGTCTACGAACCCTACCTGATTCAGGAAGGCTACCTCCAACGCACGGCCCAGGGACGCATTGCCACCGACCGCGCTTACGCCAAATTCGGCCTTGTACCCCCGGAAAAATAGCCCGTATGAAAAAGCCCGACCTTAAAAACAATCCGATCATCGCCTTTATGCTCAGCTTTCTTTTTCCAGGCATTGGAATGTTTTATCTGAAGAGCTGGCGCAATGGTCTGATCAATATCGCCATTGTCGTGGTGCTCGGCTTCTTTTTATATCAGGTTGAAACCGTCCCGTTTTTCATTCCCGTCTTCATCGGCATCGCCTCCGGCGCATGGGCCTATCTCGAAGCGGAAGTCGTCAGACAAAAACAGGTCTAAAAAAAAAGCACCCGCCGCAAAGCAGTTCGGCGGCTAACTAGGGCCTGTTAACACTATTGCTTGAGTTTCGTAGGCAAGTCTGGCATGGTCTTGCAATGAAGATAACAAAAGCGCAGTACGACAAGATCAAC
>JARNMJ010000064.1 GCA_029432795.1 Pontiellaceae bacterium B12219 | reverse complement strand
GGCTCCGGTTTGGCAACCGCAACTGCCGGTTCAGACTTCGCCGGTTTCGGAACAGATACCCGCGGCGGAGGAGCTGTCGGCTGCTTTACGGCAACTTCAGGTTCCGGCGTTTTTACAATCGGCTTAGGTGCCGGGGTCGGCTCCGGTTTGGCAACCGCAACTGCCGGTTCAGACTTTACGGGTTTCGGAACAGATACCCGTGGCGGCGGAGCTGTCGGCTGCTTTACAGCAATCTCAGGTCCCGGCGCTTTAACAATCGGTTCCGGCTCAGGAGCCGACACAGGACTGACAACCGAAGCCGGCTCAGCAGAGGGCGACGTCTTGGCGACCGCTCTTTGCGACCGGATCTTATGCCCTTCCCAGAGCTTGGTAATGCGATTTAATTTGAAGGGCCACTGAGCCACCAATTGAATAACGTGAACCTCGCTCTGCCTTCCTCTGCCGATTTCCAAACCAGTGAAGCGAACCAGCGGGTGATTCCTTTCTACATCCTGCAAAAAATTCTTTAATTGCTGATACCCCCCCCGGGCGGTAATCCGCAAGGAATACGCCTCAAAATACACCGGATTATTCGGATCATTTATTTTAGCGCCCGACATTCCTATTTCATCAACAGATTCAATCTCGAGCCCGACACGCCGGCCCTTTGCATAAATTATTTCCGTTGCCCAGGAATAATAATTCTGATCCGGCGGGACATTATCCAAATACCCCTCCAGATCCATGATGGTTTGCTCAAAGTTCTCCACAATTTTGCTGTACCCAGAAAGCGTGCGCTCGGCACGGCTGACCTTTGCGGAAAGATCTTCCAATTCCATTTTATCTTCTGTTACCGAAGACATCAGCTTTCCAAGTCCGAATATCAGCCCTGCTACCAGACCGACCACAACGAGCCCGCCGAGAACAATGTACTGCTTCTGCTCTTTCGTAAGGTTGGAGAGATCCATTATTTCGCTCCTTCCGAATTTTCACCGACAAGCCGGAAATCACACATATTTCCACCCGATGCATCCGCCCGTGTTTTCAGAGATGCAAGCTTCAGCGTGCTGAAGGTATTGCCGATCTGCTCGCGGGCCAACAGTCCCTTCTGAAGCATGATCACCTCATTTTCCGCCTCCGCCCCGGTCGCCAGGCCATCGATCGTCAGATTATACTGCAACTGAAGTTCGCCCGCCGTTTTGTAGAGCGGTCTGCTTGTTCCTGTCTGCACGGACATGCGGGTAAACTGCACAGAGGGCGGCACTGCATCCTGAATATCATTCAACAATTTCACAAACGAGGTCTGAGAGGCTTCCCAGCCCTCAAACAGCTCGAGAATCTGACGCGTGGTTGCCAACTCCTTATTGTCTTTGGCATACGTTTTCATACGAGGTTCCAGCTGCTTCCACAAAACCCGCGTGGATTCCAGCTCTTTTTTCAAAGCAGCCTTGTTTGCAAAAAACAACCCCATCACTAGTAGAACAATCAGCAAAGGAACTCCCGCGCCGACCAGGATAATAAAGTCTTTGCTCACTTTCCCCTGATAGCGCCGTTCACCTTTTTTCAGCAGATTTACACGTGGATAATTCATTATGCTTCAATCCCCCCAATTGCAGCTCCGATCGCAGCAGAAAAGCGGGTGGCCTGCTTGATCATATCGTCCCCATAAGCCTCCGGACTGTATTCGATATTTTCCAACGGACTCCAATGAGCCACATGTGTACCCAAAAGCCGGCCGACCTCTGTCCCCCAGGCGGGCAGCAGACTTAAACCGCCGGAAATATATAAACGCGAAATTCGCCCGCCCTGATGGCGTTCGATGAAATCTTTCGAAATTGAAAGTTGCTTGATATACGGAATCAGTATGCTGGAGATGGACGATGAAATATTGACAGAAGCATCGGATAGAATCGAAAAAGCCAGTTCTTCATCCAGCCCAAGCTCTTCTGCCAGTTTTTCACGGAGCATCTTCGCTCCAAAAGGCATTTTTCCGACGAGCGTGATCAGTCCATTGGTTAAAAATGCGAAGTGACTCATGGTCTCCCCCGTTTCCAACAGCAACACCGTTGAATCGGCACACTCCGAGCCGCGGGCATGTAAAAATGCCGTCACAAACGACAGACCGGAAATCTCCAAAGAGGCGGGAGCCGGAGGGCCCGACGGAAACATTCCAATCAGCCGCTCGGCATCATCGTTCGGAATGGAAGCCGCCAGAAAACTGGAATCCTGCCGGTCTTTCCCCCGTTTAATCAGTCGGGCGGAAACCCGAAACTCATCGTTGATATTGAGCAACTCGCGAATCTTTTTTTCAGGCAGACTCTCCACTTCGTTCGCAATATTTGTATTGATCATACGCACAACGGCCTGTTTACCGGTATAGGACAGACAGCAGTAATTGGTCGTTAAATTCCTTGGCAAAGACAAGCACGCAGATTCCTCCGACAAATCCACTGCCGGCAAAATATCCATACCCACCAATGCCAAAGCCCCCTTACTCTGCTTTATACGCACAACCTTTGTACCCGTAGATGAAAAATCCACACCGATCAGATCGGAAAATCGGGATTGTTCCCGTTCGGGTTTGTTAAAAATTTTCTTCAACATGTTCACAGCTTCCTTCCCATTGCACCCTCCATACGCTGTTGCTTTCGCTTGCAGCTCCCTATATGGAGACCACTCGTTAAAGCACTATCCATACCATGATGATGTCCCAATTTCCCTCTTGCCAAAAACGTGCGCAGTATCAATGATCTACGCATAATTAAAAAAATCGAAACCTATTGAGTTCCTCACATGAGAGCACTATGAGCAACGACATCCCAGCATCCGAGAATCCACTAAACTCCGGCCATCAGTCGCCGCCCCCCGCGGTCATGATGATTACGCTATTACTGCTGATCAGCACACTGCTGCTGACCGGTTTCATGATGATGTACTATTCCAGAACCTATAAGGAACAGGCTCCGAACTCCGTTGCGAATGAAACCTCTTCCTCCGACCTTCCCCCCAATCCGCTGACGAAATTACTGCCGAAAAAAGACAACGAACAGACCTCCGGAACTTCCATAAGCAGCGAACACTCCGACAGCCAGAGCGAAGAAAAAAACGGAATGATCAATCAACTTTTCGGAACAAAAACCGATTCAGTCCGCTGGCCGAAAATGAAACTGACCGGTTTCGGAACATCTGCGGATGGCACCGGCGGATTTGCGATCATCAACAACCACAAATACAACACCGGACAACTTATCGGCGGCAAAGTGAGACTGATTGAGGTGCGCAAGTATGATGTACTTCTGGAGATGTCAGGAGAAACCAACACACTAACCGTTGGAATGAATAATTAAGCGGCGGAAACTTCCACAACTTTTCTCAGCCGATTCAACGCTTCATCATAGTCTGCCGAATCAACCAGAAAGGTATGACACCGGTGCCCCGATTCTTTTTCCGCACTGTCAATCAACTCATGATTGAACGGGTTCAATACAGCCACCAACAGATCATTCCCGACAAACCCAAATGGCAAAACACCATCGTGTTTGGGATACGACAAAGGAAGCGCATGCGCAGCCTGTTCACTTATTTCAAAATTACCGATCGCGATGTACGGCACTCCGGAACGCAGGGAAACATGATGAAGAATTCGTGTTGCATTTGAAAACCCGCGATCGTTGAGCACATGCATCACACTGATCGGAACATCCAGCTCCTGCGATGACACCTCTGTTAAATCATGAAGCACACTTGAATATTCATCCTGAGAAAGCTGATTCTCTTCATACAATTTCCAGGCAAAAGCCAACTCTTCAGCAATATCCGCTGAATCCTGAAGATTATCAACCGCTTCATGCGCAGCCTTACTGGATGCCCGCGAGATGCCCTGGTTAATACGGTGCACACCGAATAAAGTTCGTATGCGCGAAAGCTGCGCGGTCACCTCATCGGCATGCGTGCTTTTAAATTTTGGAAGTTCATTTTGAATATATTCAAAAAGAGAGGCATCGCCATTACTGGCCGCAACATTCAGCATGCGTCCCAGATATTCAAAGGAACGGTCGATATTCTGATTTTTAAGATGTGCTGTATACAGCGCCTTCAAGGCATCCGCATCCTGAGGCATTACCTCAAGAATCTGTTCCAGCATTGCAATGCTGTCGGCGAGATTCTGATCACTCATATTGAACTCCAGTTTGTTTCATCAGCATATTTAGCAAAATGCAGGCCATAACCCGCAATGGGTCATAAAATCTACACAGACCATGCGATTACACTTTTTCCAACCGCTGAAAAACCGATCAACCTCCTGATTATAAAATACGGAAGATCTCACGGCATTTTCAAAGGTCGGCACGGCGAATGCTTAGAAGAGAGTCACCAGCAAGAGACAGGAACACCCTATGGATATCATGAATACAAACAAAAGCCTGATGGACTGCCTCAAACAGATCCGACCGATTGAGGCAGACGTTTATGCCGAAGCAGAACGGGAGTCCCAGCAAACTAAAATCCCACTGGAGCAGCTTCTTATCACTCAGGGCATTGTGACCCAAGAAGATATGATTCTTGCGACGGCTGAATATCTGGATATCCGCCCGATTTCACTGGCCGGTTTTACACCGAATGCGGCTCTTATTGAACTGATGGAAAAAGAGCAATGGGAAAATTTCAAAGCCATCCCGATTGCAAAATTGAGCGGAACATTGACGGTCGCCATGGCTGATCCGTTCAACCTTCACGGACGGGATGCCATTGCCTCAGCCACCCAACTGGAACTCGTCCCGCTGATTGCCCTGGAAAGCGAAATTCTCAAAGCTGTTACTGCGGCCACCAAAGAACCGGAACGCGGTCTGGAAGATATTCTGAAAGACATGGCCGACGAAAACGAGGTGGAGCTCGGTCAAGAAGGGATTCTCGCCGACGGGATCGACGATATGATGGAGGATGCCAGCGAGGCACCCGTGATCCGCATCGTGAATTCTATCCTCATTGAGGCCCTGCGCAAAGGGGCCTCGGACATTCATATTGAACCGATGGAAAAAAGGGTGCGCTTGCGCAACCGCGTTGACGGCGTACTTTATGAAGCCCCCAGCCCGCCGAAGAACCTGCAGAACGCCATCGTCTCACGACTTAAAATTATGTCACAGCTCGACATTGCTGAGCGGCGCATTCCTCAGGATGGCCGCTTTAAAATCAAAGCTGTCGGCAAAGAAGTTGATGTGCGTATGAGCATTCTTCCGACTGTACACGGCGAAAAGATTGTAATGCGTATTCTCGATAAAAGCGCACTCGTCCCCACCCTCGCCGGCCTGAACCTGGACCAGCAGTCGCTCGACAATTTTGAATACGCATTAGCGCAGCCCTACGGCATGATTCTCGTTACCGGCCCAACCGGTAGCGGAAAAACCACCACGCTGTATTCCGCACTGTCTGAACTGAATAAAATCGGCACCAATATCATTACCACCGAAAACCCGGTGGAATATCAGCTTGAAGGAATTAACCAGGTTCATATCAACCCCGCTGTGGGACTGACATTCGCGGCGGCACTCCGCTCCATTCTCCGCCAGGACCCGGATGTGGTCATGGTTGGGGAAATTCGCGATAAGGAAACGGCAACGATTGCCGTGGAAGCCGCATTGACGGGACACATGGTTTTGAGCACCTTGCACACAAACGATGCGGCCGGAGCCATTGCCCGTCTGGTGGATATGGGCATTGAACCGTTTATGCTCGCCTCCTCACTCCTGCTGACTCAGGCACAACGCCTTTACCGCAAACTATGCCCGGTTTGCAAAAAGCCAACGGATATTCCGATTGAATCCCTAAAACGCAGCCGGATCGATCCTGCCCGCATGGAAGGGGTTCAGTTCTACAATACCGTCGGATGTCCAAAATGTAACGGTATTGGCTACAAGGGTCGGGGCGGCGTAATGGAAATTCTGTTGGTGGATGACGTCATCCGGAAAACCATTCTGGAAAGTTCCGAGGCCGATGCCATCAAACGCGTGGCACTTGAAAACGGCATGCGCACCTTGCGGGAGGCCGGCCTCGACCGGATTCGGGAAGGGTTAACCACTATTGAAGAAATTATGCGTGTAACGAGCGAACATTAAGGAAATTGAACATGCAAAAGAAACAAACCAAAGCAAAAGGAAGCCTCCCGGTGGTCCGGGGAGCACGAAAGATCCGCCTAAAAGAACTCTCCATTTTCACCCGGCAAATGTCCGCCATGCTTTCGGCCGGTATGCCGCTGGTGCAAACCCTCAGCGCCATGGAATCTCAGACCGGCGACAAAAATTTTAAAATTGTGATTAAAGGGATTCGCGCACGCGTCGAAGGCGGCTCCATGTTTTCAGAAGCCCTCGCATTTTATCCCTCCATATTTGATGAGCTGTATATCAGCATGGTCCGGGCCGGTGAGATTGGCGGAATTCTTCCCGATACCTGTGCCCGGGTCGCACTGTTTCTGGAATCCAGCAATAAACTGCGCGCCAAAGTAAAATCCGCCATGATGTATCCAACCGTGGTCATGATTGTGGCCATTGGACTGGCCATTGCACTGATCATGTTCGTGGTCCCGGTATTTGCCACCATGTTCGGCGATTTCGGCGCGGACCTGCCCGGCCTGACTCAGGCCCTGCTCGATTTCAGTAACCTGCTGACCTCCTACTGGTATATTGCGGTCACTCTGATTGCCAGCGTCATCTATATATTCAAACGCATCAACAAAACAGATCGCGGTCAGTATAAAATCGATGAATGCAAACTTCGCTTTCCGATCATTGGAGAACTGGTCACAAAAGTTTCGATCAGCCGATTCGCCTCCACCTTTGCACAATTGCTGCACAGTGGAGTTCAGATCATGGAATCGCTTGAAATCGTTGGTCTGGCCACCGGCAACCGCGTGATCGGCGACTCACTTCTGGAAGCCAAAAAAGTGGTCGAAGAAGGCCAGCAGCTTTCGGTTGCTCTCGAACCCAACAAATATTACCCACGTATGCTCGTTCACATGCTTTCCGCCGGCGAACAAACCGGACAGATCGATGAGATGATGGATAAAGTCGCCGAATTCTATGAAAGCGAAGTGGAAACCATGGTAAACGGACTGACCTCTATGATTGAACCGCTGCTGATGGTCTTCATCGGCGGCATCATCGGCACCATTGTGGTGGCCATGTTCCTGCCGATCTTCAAAATGAGTGAAGTGGTGATGTAGCACACCCTCGCAAAATTATGACCCAGGACAACCCTGCCGGAACTTACCGCGACTCCGTTCGCCCGGCCTGGGTTTCCAGGGTGGCCCGCGCTCCGCGCCATCCATATTCCCAATGATGAGTCGTCCTTTTATGCCTTCACAGGGCAGCACTCATCTATCGCCATACCAGTCACCGAAAAGAACCGGCCGACACCACCTTTTCGCCCTCATCTCAGGCACTCCTGCCTCTGCCAGCTTCTTTATTTCTTTTCACCAACGTTTTGAAATACCCTGCTCAGCCCCAGACACGGCATTCAGTAAAAACTTTTTTTTAATCAAATTGAAGACGCATCACAGCAAACGGATTCGGTGACGGATAATTTTATCCGCTTTGCCGAGCTCTCCTTTTCAGATCTTCTATCAATCATTAAGCTTGACTACAGCCCCGAAAATAAGGGTTATATAGGCTATCTGAACACCCTAGGGAGTAACACGAATGGCCAAAATATTGATTGCGGATGACGATCCGACGATTCTCAGCTTATTGAATAAAATTCTACTTTCAAAAGGATATGAGGTGCAGTTGGCTTCTCATGGTGGCGAAGCCGAAAAACTGCTCAAAACCGAGCAGTTTGATCTGTTGATCTCCGATATCAAGATGGAACCGGTCGACGGCATGCAGCTTCTGAAAAGAACCCGACAGCTGCGCCCCCACGTCGGCGCAATCATGCTCACAGCCTATGCCACCGTTGCAACGGCCGTCGAAGCCATGAAAGAAGGTGCCTTCGACTATATTCCGAAACCCTTTAAAATTGATGAACTTCTCGAAACCGTAAAACGGGCACTGGACTATCAAAAATCGATGTCCCAGCAGATCAGCAATACCGGATATATTGAAACCAAAAAATATTTCGGAAACATCGTCGCCGAAAGCGATGAAATGATCAAAGTCTGTGAAATGATCAAACGCGTGGCCCCCACTAAAACCACCATCATGATCACCGGAGAAAGCGGAACCGGTAAAGAACTCGTTGCCGAAGCCGTACACAGTTTCAGCGCCCGTTCCGAAGGCCCGTTCCTACCGGTCAACTGTGCGGCACTGCCCGAAACCCTGATTGAATCGGAATTATTCGGCCACACCAAAGGTGCCTTCACCGGTGCCAGCACCGAAAAAGTCGGTCTGTTCGAAGCCGCCAGAGGCGGGACCCTCTTCCTCGACGAAATCAACTCAATTCCCCATGGACTTCAATCCAAGCTCTTGCGCGCCATTCAGAACAAAAAAATCCGCAAAGTCGGCGGAACGGAAGAATTTGATGTGGATGTGCGCATTCTCGCGGCATCCAACCGGAATCTGGAAACCATGGTAAAAGAAGGCTCGTTCCGAGAAGACCTTTTTTACCGGCTCAGCGTAATTTCCATCGATATTCCCCCGCTGAAAACACGCCCGGAGGATATCCTGCCCCTCGCACAACACTTTATTGCACAGGAAATTGAAGGTGGCGAATTCCCATCCATGGACAACGCCGTGCTCTCCATCCTCCAGAATTACACCTGGCCCGGAAACGTCCGCGAACTGCAGAATGTTATTCAACACTGCCTTACATTCCTGCTCGATGGAAAAATAACCAAAGACACCCTGCCCTCAAAACTGATCGTTTCCTACGAAGAAAATCCCGGCGCACAAGCCGCGGCACTTTCCGGCGAGTTCGAACGTGGCAAATCCCTGAAGGCCTTCCTGCGGGTGAAGGAAAAGGAATATCTAAAAACCGTGATCGATACCATGGGCGGCGACAAAGTCGCTGCCGCCAAGGAACTCGACATCAGCCTGGCCACCCTCTACCGCAAGCTGCCGGAAGAGCAGCAGGACTCCTGAAATCCTGTAAACTTCCAATGTCTGGAAAACGCGCCGATCCGAAAGGAAGGCGCGTTTTTTAATGGCCATGGTTTGACCGCACCTTTATCAGAAAATGATCTGCCACTCAGCTTCCCGAAATAGATTTTAGCAAAATCATTTAATGCAGAATGTTGGCACTCCCCAAACACACCGACAGTTCCTCATTTTGTGCATATAATCCTTTTGCTTCCATCAACCCGCCTCTGCATCCGCGATGATTTCCAAGGATTGGAAGCCGGATTCTTCTCACATCTGCTTATTTTCAAGACTGAATTAAAATCGGCTCCCTTTCTAAAATTTATTTTTCACCCCTCGCAGATTTAAATATTCCCCTAATTTAAAGGGAAATTAAGCCCTTTCCTCTACCCCTCCCCTCCCCCTTTCTTTCGACCGACGGCAATCCAAACAAAACTTGGCACGGCATTCGCTATATAGCTATCCGTCTGAACGATGAATCGAGGCGAGCTCGAAGCAGACACTTAAAATCTAAATCAATTAAAAATTAGAAAATGGAGAAATTCGAAATGAAAAAAGAAATGAAGAAAAAAGCAGGTTTCACCCTCGTCGAAATCATGATCGTAGTAGCCATCATCGGCTTGCTCGCAGCCATCGGCATCCCGTCCTTCCAGAAAGCACGTGCGAACTCCCGTGTTAAAGCCTGCATGAACAACCTGCGTATGATTGAATCCGGTGCAGAACAGGATTTGATGCTCAATAATAAGTCAGCAACAACACTTTCTGCGGCGGTTGACTTCATCAAAGGCGGCACACCGGAGTGTGGAGCAGGCGGAACCTATTCTTTGGCCGCGGATGCAACCACTGGAGAATACATCGCAAACTGTGATACCCATGGTACGATTGCCTCGGAAGGCTCGACAGTAAACTAACTGCCCTCCTATTTAATGGTAAAAACCCCGTCATTTTGGCGGGGTTTTTTATTTGGGAGAACTTCTTCATCACTGAGTGATTGCCAAACAACAGGGTCAACCTAAATTTTCCGTTTTGAAGAGCCCGTTCAACGCTCTAAAGATACAATAGATTGGTCGCGCCACATCACCCCGACCAAAATCGACAAACAAAAGGGAGGGATTGAAAACCAAACCGAAGCCTCTCCCTAGATCATTTCACTTTAGTAGTCGCCCCCATCAGCTCTTATTTGTATTGGCCAATGGGTATATTGGCACTATCCATGCTTTATTCGATTATTTGAATCGATAACCCTTAGCAGGAATCATGGAAAATATACTTGAAGTTTCGGATCTACGCATGACGTTTCGTCATGGCAAGCAAACGTTCACCGCGCTGGATGGCGTTGATTTCAACGTTCAGAAAGGCAAGACCGTCGGATTCATCGGCCCCAACGGCGCAGGAAAAACCACCACCCTTCACATTCTTCTCGGCTTCCTGTCTCCGGATTCAGGATCCGCGACGATTCTCGGAACCAGCGCCTCTTCAGCTGCGGCGCGGGCGCGAATCGGCTATCTCTCCGAACATCCCGAGAGCTACAAATACATGACGGCACGAGAATATCTCGACCTTACCGCCCGGCTGTTCAAGATTCCCAAATCGGACCGTGCCGAGCGGATCGCCAAACTGCTTGAGGACGTTGACCTTTCGGCTCACGCAGACAAGCGAATCGCGACGTATTCCCGCGGCATGCTCCAACGAATCGGGCTGGCGCAGGCGCTAATCAACGATCCTGAGCTACTCATTCTGGATGAGCCCACCAACGGCCTCGACCCCATCGGTCGCATGAAAATCCGAGAACTGATCGAAGATCTTAAGAAACGTGGAAAAACCATTTTCTTTTCGTCGCACGAACTGTCGGAAATCGAGACGGTCTGCGACGAGATCATTATGATCTCAAAGGGGAAAATCATCCGACAAGGTCCGGTTTCTGAGTTGGTGGGAAGCGCGGAAAATCTGGAACACTATTTTCTGGAAGCTCTTAAAAGCGAGGAGGCTCACGCATGAACAATATACTCTCCATTGCCCGGACCGTTTGGTTGGAAATGATCCGACGAAAAGACGTCTACATCGTGCTGATCCTGCAAGGGTTTTTCACGTTATTGCTCACGACGGTGGACGCGTTCGGTTCGGATACCCCCTCGTCCTACATCATGGATATCGGCCTCATGCTGGCGTTCCTGCTTTCCATCGTACTGTCCATCACCATAGGTGCCCGCCAAATACCCAATGAGATTCGCTCCGGCACCATTTTCAGCATCTTGACCAAACCCATCTCCCGCCTTGAATTCCTGCTTGGGAAATGGCTGGGGCTTTGGTGCGGCATGGTGCTCGCGAACGCGCTGTTTTATTGCATCGTGACTGCGATTACGCTCACCAAAGGATATGTATTTGAACCCGCAGTTTTGATTCAGGTCTTCTGTCTTCATTCCGCGTTGCTGGGTTTGATCCTCGCGATCTGTTTATTTTTCACGATGTTCATGTCGCAAGCGGCGGGCGGAACGGCAACAGGCATCTTCATCGTGGTTTGCTATTTATTCCTGCCCCGCGTCCCCAATCTTCTTGTTTTCGCGGAAGGATGGAGGGCCAAGACCATGCTATTTATCTATCAACTGGCGCCGCATCTGGAACTGTTCGACATGCGCATGCGCGTGTTGCATGGCTGGGGAACGTTGAGCCCTCTGGTATTCCTTGGCACGCTCGCCTATGGCGCGCTGCTCACGTCCGCTTTTCTCGCACTGACCTGGCTTATCTTCCGTAAGAAATATTTCACCCGCGGAAGCTCGCTCTAAACAACGCTATGAAAACACAACCTGCATTCATCATCACGATCCTTCTCTGGATTCTCGCTCTCACCACCGGCGCGATTCTGAGCAACAGCGCGCCCGCGAAAGAAAAGATTACGTCCGGCGCCGCAGTTTATATTCTCGGTCCCGCTCGCGGCCTGCTCGCCGAAGGGCTCTACAGGCGGGCGGATGTCTACTTTCACAAGGGAGTTACCACGAAAAGAGATAAAGCGTTCGATGACTTTTTCCAAAGGTGGAAACGAAAAATCGTTCCGGAAGAACATGCGCATTCACATGGGAAAGAAGTTGAGGAAACTTTGCCTTGGCTTCGACTTGCCTCAAAAAGTGATCCGAGCAACATTGAAATCTATCTCGTAGCCAGCTATTGGCTGAACGGAGAAGTCCAGCGCCCCGATCTTGCGCAACAGGCGATTCTGGAAGCGATCGAAAAGAATCCGGATCGTTATGAACTGCACTTCGAAATGGCGCGTATACAACTCGGACTTGACCACTACGAATCTGCATTGGAATCCATCAACAAAGCCCTCGCACTGATCGCTCAGCCCAACACCCTGAAGGATCCGGAACAAGCCGCCAGCGACCACCCCTCTATGCTCTTGGTCCAATCCTATCTCAATGAAGAACTCGGCAATCGCGAAGATGCCATTAAAGCCGCAGAATACTCCATTCAGCTGCGCCCCAGCGAAGCCATGGAGGAACGGCTGGAAACGTTGAAATCGGGTCACATTGATCCTGCCGCGGCCAAAGAGCGACTCCACCAGCTATTTCATAAAGAACACCAATGCGCCCGCGACGAGCACGACGAACATGTCCACGGACCGGATTGTCAGCATTAGGATAAAAACATGCCAAACCAACGGACCCAAACGCTACTCGTCTCCCTCTTTCTAATCGGCATCATTGGTATTGTTTTTGCGATCGCTTTCCAGAGCATTGATGCCCCGTTCATCATGGACGACGTCGATCAACTGAATCAAACGGCTTCGCAACACTCGCTCAGCGACGCCCTTAAACGGGATTGCTACGGTCTCTACCGCCCAGTCAAGACCTGCGTATTCTTTGTTCTATCCAAGATATACCCCGAAACCCCGGCTGCTTGGCGCTTGGTTGGCCTGTTGATCTATGCCATTGGCATCCTCCTTTTTCACTCCTTGACAAGACGGTTGTTTCCATGGGCATGGGCATTGGTGGCAACGGCGATCTGGGCGCTGGCACCGACCCAAGTCTCCAGCTTTGCATGGTCTAGCTGCATCAATATCCTGATCATGACGTGCGCCGTGCTCGGTAACCTTCTACTCTACGACCGGCTCCAGTCGGAACCGTGCAATAGGATTTCCACGACCGGATTCATCATTGGCATAACTCTACTCTATGCTTTGGCCTTTTTCAGCTATGAATCGGCCATTGTCCTCCCCGCCCTTCTCCTGATTTGGAGCCTTCTCCGCAAACAAGGCATCTGGACCCGCAAGAACATTGCGACGATGCTTACCTGCGGAGCAACGGGATTGACACTGCTTTTCATTCGGCACTCCATGAAGGGCAACCTCAGCATTGAAAACGGATCCATCCACGGCTTTACCCCGGCCCAGTTGAGTTGGGCTTCCGGCCGAATCATCTGGGATCATTTTTCGCTCTGGTTCTGGCCCTTCGGTCGGCAAGCGATAACGGCGACACTCGTGAACGACGGCAATCCCCTCATGGAACTTCACTTTATCCTTCCGTGGATTTTAATCGCCGCCATTGCGCTAGGCGCATCCCTCATAAGGAAACGCTGTCCAGTCGCCGCATGGGGATTAGCCTTCTTTGCGGTCGCCTTCTTTCCCATGAGCAATCTCGCCCCTCTTTTCAACGGCCCATACGCCGACTACTATCTCATCGTCCCCAGCATCGGACTGACCATCGCCTTCACCTGCGTCCTTCGGTGGATTTGGGGATCTCGTCAAGCCACCCTGCGCATCCTGTTGCTCCTGCTCTGCGTCCTGCTTCCGGCAACGCGACTCCTCGCCGTCGGATCCTCCTTCCGCTGGTCAAAGGCGTGGAATAACGAGAGCGACTTGTTTGCCGCCACACTCAAGACCTTCCCGCACGCCTATACCGCCCGGGCAAGCCTTGCGCGTTGCTACATGCTCAGCGGCAACTTCGAAGAAGCCGAAGCCCTCGCGCTGGAATCAACCAAGCAGGCGCCCTGGTTCCGTCAATCGAGCTACGTGCTCATCAACATCTACCTATTGACCAAACGCTACGAAGACGCCTTGGCCGAATCCGAAAAAGTGCTGGCCAACAATCCCCCTGAGGTCTTTCCCTGGAGTTCCATGGGTTACCTCGCGGAACACCATTTGAAAGACCAAGAAAAAGCCATCGAGGCCTACAGCAAAGCGAAACAACTCGACTGGCAGGCCGAATCCGAAAACGCGATGATAAACGTGGTCCGTCTACTCTCGCTTGAAGGCCGCGATGCCGAGGCGTTGGCCGTACTGGAGCGGGTCCAAGCCCGCGCTCCGGGAGCAAAAATCGTTTCCGTCATCCTCTCCGCCTTCAGACAGAATCCCGACCTCTTCAGGGATGCCGCGGAATAGCGAAAACCGACCTATGCGCATTCTTTCAGCCCTTCACAACCGCCTGTTCAAACCCAATTACCTCTATAACGTTGCTTTGGTTTTTCTGTTTGTATGCACATCGTGTGTTTTTTGGAGAGAGGGCTCTGGCGCTGATTTAGCATCCGGCTACATCGCCGCCCGGCTGATGGATGAGGATAAGACCAAAGCCCTTTTCGCCCATCATCCAGAGTTTTTCCATATGGTGGACAATCAAGACTGGAACGAAACAGCCGCAACAAGCGAATGCTCAGTCTTCCTTCATCCATATGTACAGATCCCCTTATGGGCATCCTGCATAAAACCAATGGCAACCAGACTGCCATTCAGCGCATTCAATTCGCTATTTATTTTTTTATCCGCGATTGCCACAGTTGGCTTTACCTTGATATTATTGCAACACCTCTCTGAAAAAGGTGTAGTCCCTCTTAGTTTGGCACTTTCTTTTCTGTGGCTTCTTAATACGCATCCGTATTGCTACGCAATGCAGTTGACCCAAACCCACCCGCTCTTCATCCCAGCCATACTGGCAGCCCTCGTTTTTGAAAAAAAGAAAGATGGCCCCTTGCCCGGCTTGCTCCTAGCGCTAGCCGCCATTGTAAAGATCACTCCGGGCTTCATCGTAATCTATTGGTGCTTTCTCGGTCATTGGCGTTCAGTTGCATGGTTTTCGGGGGCCATGATCTTTCTGGTTAGCTGCTCCGTTTTGATGGCCGGACTTGAATCGAATTTGGAATTCCTGCAGCAACTAAAGCGCATCTCCAACATGTTAATCCTCTCCTGGAACAACGAGTCGTTCGCAGCCCTGTGCATGAAAGGTCCTTACCTACAGGCTCCAGAGGGGTTCCGCATGCAACCCTTGTCAGCAGGGCTTAAGATCGCCGGAACACTTGCTATGATACTTTTCATATCGCTAGCCGGGTGGCTCCGAAAACAAGGCGCGGAACTGGGTGCAACAGCATCGATCGTTTTCATTGCCATGACCTGCTTCGCTCCTTTGGCATGGAGCCATTACTACATCATTCTATTGGTTCCACTTGTTCACTTGATCAACAGAGCCCTGAGAAACCCCATGGTCTGGCTTATTTCGATTCCACTAATCTACGTAACCTTGTCTCCTTTGCCAATCCTGACCAGACCGTGGTGCGTAACCTCTCTTGTGGCTTTGGTGGCCTGCATCGCCTTCGCTTTCGTTGACATCGCAAAAAATAAATCTAGCCAGCCACCCGTACCAGCCCTGAATGACATCTAGCCCGGATATTTCATGAGTAGTCATTTTTGACGGGAAAAGCACAAAAGACGCGAAGCCAAATTGGCATGGGCCTTTTCCCAAACGAAATGAACCGAATTCGCCGGATCAAGGAAGACTCCGTCCATCGCCCTCCGTTATTTTTCCGGTACCGGGAACAGCACACTTCCGGGTTTCTTGGAGGCGTGCGAAAACGAGCGTGAAGAGCTCTTTCCGGGGATAGGCGTGCTCAGGTGAAAGCGGATGCGACGGATATTGCGGACGATGCCGGCTCCGATGCGGATGAGTTTGTTTCGGATGGTGGCGCTTGCGGCGTTGGCCAGGCGAGTATAGAAGGGCGCTGCGCCGGATCTGGTCAAAGAGCACGTAGGCTAACGAGCTGAAGCTGATTGGGCCACCAGTTGTGGCAGCTGGTACGATCGGCATAGAGGTCGAGCTGTTATTCCTTGATCCGGGTTCCCATGCCGCGGCGGACACAGTAGACTTCGTCGTAAAGCTTCCGGGGATCGCCTTTGAGTGATATTTGCTCCTCGGGCTGTGTGCTCGGCTTTGATGATGACGCGACTCTCGAGATCCCATGTCGCGGCAGCGCAATAAAATTCACCGAACAGCCGTTGGTTTTCCGAAGTCGCGTTATAGGCTGCTTCAGATTGATCAATCAGCGCGGAACCAAACTGCTTGAGCCGTTTGTTCCCGCCGATACCTACGATATACTCGACCTCGTGCGATTCGCACCAGCGGAGCATTTTCCACCAGCAGAATCCGTTGTCGCCGCGGAAGATGATCTTCACGTCCGGCCAGGTCTGGCGTATACGCTTCGTCAGCAGGGCAAGGATCGCCCACGCGTACTTTGCCCCATCGATCTTCGAGGGCCGCAAGTAGGCGCAGAGCAAATGCGAGCCGCAAAAAACATAGACCGGAAGGAAGCAGTAGTGGTCAAAATAGCCGTGAAAGAAGCGGCCTCTAGCATAACGAATATGGGACGGCCGCGTGTGATTGCACTAAAACGCTTTTTTATCAGCCCGGCCCCCACACGAAAACAATCCTCCTTTTCCTACCAGTCATAACTTTCATAATGACGAATCAATGACTCCTGGAGGCGAAAAAATTGTTTACTCTTTTCCAACTTGTCCTGAATTTCGGTAGGGGTCAGATCCTCGTCGATCGGGAAGTTCGTTTTACCGCCATCATTCTCTATTCGATAAACTTCAGCTCTATCCTTATTTTCTTTTGGAAAATAATAAAACTTTCCTCCCTCTATGACGGAATAGTCCTGATAACTTCCCAAATAAATAGTTCGGGAATCCACCTCAGCATTACGAAGTGACCTTCCCTGCAACGGCATATTATCCGGAGCCTCTAAACCAAGATAACCTAATAAAGTAGGTAATACATCAACCTGAGAGCCAATCGTTGAATTAATCTGCGCAGAGACTTCTTCAGGATGAATAACCATAATGGGAATATTCGCAATTCCGGGAGTCGTAGACCACCCATGCCCTAATCCATCAACACCAGCATTAATCATCTCTCCATGATCATTAACCATGACAATAATAGTTTCGTCTCCCACTTCACAGGCATCCAGCGCCGCAACCAACTCCGAGAGAATCCAATCCACATAAAGCAACTGATTCCTGTAAACCCCGGTATAATTGCGATCAAATGATCCAAATCCTTCATGAAAAACATCAAACCTCTTATCATGGCTATCATATGGCATGTGCGGACATGCCGGAATATAAGTTAAAGAAAATGGCGCATCCTTTTTAGTCTGCGCCGCAAGAAAGTCTTTCATTGCGACTAATGTAACATCTTCTCGAACGCCCCACGAAACCAGTTGTTCATCCTTAATCCCAGCCGACAACGTATCCGCATCGTCAAACCGATCGATACCGCGATGCCCCATGTAATCATTTAACCGCGTGTAATTCCTATCGCTCGAATAAAAAACAGAATTACAATAGCCAGCGTCTGAAAGTATTTCAGTCAAAGAACTTCTATCGATGTTAGGATTAACAACTGAGAGCATGGAGCGAATTGGATAAAGCCCATTCCAGATCGTGGTTCGCGCATGATTTGAGCTAGGCCAGTTGCAGAATATATTTGGATAGCGCTCCATTCGCTCTTTATACTTACTTAATAGAGGCTGCGTCTCCTTCTCGCCACCAAATAGGGATAGTTCACGATTATACATAGACTCGAGAATGACCAGAATCATGTTTTTATACGTAGGTTGAACAGGAGCAGGAACATCCGTTCCAAACGGAACACCAAGACGCTCAAATCCGGACACCAAATCCTCTTGTTTAACTCGCTCATATTGGAACTGTTTAAAGATAGAGGACGAAACAAGGACATTCCCGGCTACAGAGCGAACAAATGAATCTGGCTGACAAAACACATTCCCCACGAAGATTATGACTAAAGAAGCACCGATCCACTTCATCCATACACGACTACTAAAACGGGTTGAATCAGCTTTGATAAAATAAAGTATCGGTCCAGACATCGCGACCAATACCAATGTGATAAATTTGGTAAAAAAACTTAGCGTGAGATATTCTGATACCATCTTCACCGCATGACCGGTCCCTCCACCCATTTCCAGCATAAACGCAGTTATACGCTGACCGGATTCTTTGAAATAACCCACATCCACATAAGCAACAGCCAAATAGAATATGAGTAGAAAACTAAATAATATGAACTCTATTTTTCGTCGGCGGAACAGCAATAGAGAAAACAAAAGGACAATCAAAAGATCTTCAGCAAAATAACGTCCGCCCCAGATAGCATCCCTCAAAAGGATCCCCAAATTATTTCCTGATGAATAACCATTGTTTATAAATAAAAAGCACAGATACCCCCAAAAAAGAGACATCATCCAATTTGATGGAAGTGAAGAGCTAAGAAACCAAGTAAATATAAAACTGATCGCTACGACAAAAGAAAAATAGCCCCACGTCAAATGGCTTGAGGTATCTGCAATACCCAGTAAAAAAAATAGAACGCTTGATATAGAGCCCATTACCCATATCAGATGTAATTTACATCCGGGTCGAAACTTCAATTGGAATAAACCTGCAAAAAGAAATAGGCAGAGCATGCCGACATCCTCAAACCGGACCGGCAATCCATATTGAAAAAGAAGTGTTCCCGTCAATAATGACAGAGATATACCAAATACACCGAAAAAAATTCTAAAGTCACTTATTTTTCGAGAAACAAAGTAGCCTGCCAATAATGCAACAAGATATAAAATAGAGAAAGGAGGTCGCGTTATAAAGTCGGCTAAAATGTATCCATCAAACACATCCCTTACGGATAAAACCCCTGACATTACCGTCATTGCATAATTGTAGTGCAATACCACAGGACAAAGAATAGTTGCACCAAAAACACACAGGAAACAGCCCACCACACCAAACCTATTAACCGATTTAATTTTAACGGAACACGCAGGCACCAAAATCGAAGTTGCAAGTGCTCCACATACGATCAAATAGAACCACGGATTTGCATTCTGCTCGGCAATACGCCAATGATCCTCTTGAAGGATCACACTTCCAGAAATTAGCATATCAACTTTCAATGCTATTAACGCTGAAATGACAGTAACCCAAGGATGATTCTCCAGTCCCTGCCTTAATATTGCCCACACTTTATTTAATCGGTTTTTTTCCATAGTCAAACAAGGTAATGAACGCTCCTATAAACGCAACGCGTAATTCAAATTTACAAAAAGGTATTGCGCAATTGGCAAAGTAGCATGACTAATTATATCGGCATGATTATAGCTATAGTTTTCTTAGGTATAGGATAGAGCATGAATTCCAGAGGTTTATTACATGGAGAAAAAGATGGTGGGAAATGATAAAAGACAAGGCTTTACCCTTGTAGAAATAATGATTGTAGTCGCGATCATTGGTCTGCTCGTGGCAATCGGGCTCCCCTCCTTCCAACAGGCCCGAACTTCCTCCCTGAAGAAAATTGCGATCAACAACACACGTCAGGTCATCAGCGCTGCTTCTCAACACAACTTATCCAGCGGATATGGCGAAACCAATGCCGTAGAAATTTCCGACCTTACTGACTATTTTAAGGGTGGCATAGCAAGCATGAAGATCGGACAGGTATCCATCAATGATACCGTAACCGTGAGTGGAACAGAAACGGCGGAAGCCCTTGCACAAACCCTCTATGCGGGATTTTTCTAACCAGCCCCACATCGAGTTCTAAAAAATTATTGTTCTACTCTCACAGCCTCGGACATTGTCCGGCGCTTTTTTCGGAGCAAAAGAAAGAGATCCTGAAAAAAGCCATTCAGAATCTATTTTTGATAAAAATACAACTGACAGAAATATTCGGCTCTTCGTAGAATTTCATGGAAGGGACAACGGATTAATAGATCGAGGCTCTTGAAATCACCAGCTTCACCACAAAAATCTACATAGAACCAAATATTCAGAACCTATTATCTGAGCATTCGTTCGCATCGTTTTTTTGTCCTCCATTTTTCTGTCCAATTCCCAGTACGGTTTAACTGCAGGCGTCATCGTCCTTCACATTTTCTCTACCCCTTCAAGAACAACCTTATTGTAAGAGTTCAGTTCAATTCGCGTCCATAGTCCGGTATTTTTTTGCTTAAATTACCCGTGAAACGGAACATGAAGTTTCAGTCCGGTTCCAAGGAGAGGAAACTGCACAACGTCCATCTCAATAGAGCCTCACACTCTTTCAATAAAAATAATGGTATGCAGCCGGTGAGCGCGATACAGTTTCTTTCAATTAGGATATAGGAGTGAAATTGCGATGCCCGTATTTGATTATTTAAAACAGTTGCCGAAAAAGGGAGTTCGACAAAATTTATGCGAAGCAAAGGCGCTGTTGCTATCTGCAATCTATCCTCCTCCGCCTCGCGGGAAATTTCCTCCTGCCGGAGCCATCACCATGAACACCCCGCATCTGGGTGTATTAGCGCGCAGTTCAAAGATGACGCCCGAATATCTACAGCTCGCCTTCTCAAAAGGTATTGTCCCGATGCATCAAAATGGAAAAGTGAATTGGTGCTGGTGCAACCCTAGAATGGTGCTCTATCTCGAACAGATGCGGATTGGACGCACCAACCGTCGACTCCTCCGCTCCGGCCGTTTTACAGTCACGTTTGATACCGAATTTGATGAAGTAACCCGCATCTGCAGTGAACGCGATAATACGTGGCTGGCCCCAGAACGACGCAAAGTTGCAAGCGAACTGCATCGTCGGGGCATTGCGCATTCAGTTGAAGTTTGGAATCAATCCGGGGAACTGGTAGGCGGATGTTTCGGAACGGATTTAGGCGGAGTTTTCTTTTCAGAATCCACCTTTCACACCGAATCGAATGCCGGAAAAATTAGTTTCATTTACTTGAATTGTCATCTCCAGCACTGGGGCTATCTCGCCAATGACACCGGACTTGCCGTAAGCTATTGCGAGCCGCTGGGCTATGCAAACATTCCACACTCCGAATATCTTCAACTCCTTAGAAAAGGGAAAGAAATCCCTCAAAAAACAGGAAAATGGTCGGTTGACAGCAAGTTGGATGTTATCAACTGGAACCCGGCAGAACCCGGCAGTCAGGTTATCCCCTCCGCATAGAACACCTTTGGTGTGCACAAAAAAAAAGACGAGGCCGAAGTCTCATCTTTTTATTTCCAATGATTGGAAACGTCCAGCGATGCGAATGCTTATTTCAATTCAACTTCCAGCCTATAGAAGCTATTCGAAGCGCTGTACATCTCTCCCGTATACGTGTTACGGGGAAACTCCAATCCTGTTTCCAATGGTTGGAATCCATTGAACAAATTACTGGTCCAATGGATGTTATAATAACGTCCCTCCTGTGAATCCCATTCCAGCACAAACTGATTTGTTCCTCCCACGATCTCATTGTAGCCATAAACCTCGAACACAGATTCACTATCCGTTGGATCAAGCCCTGCGATGTACGCTTCCAGCAAAGTATTGATACCATTCGAACTGATCGCCGAGGCAACAGCATTTGTCGGATCGCCAAAGTACTGCGTCTCCCACCAGTCCGGAAGGTCATCGTTATCGCGATCATTGGTAAAGATTGCCGTAAGCGAATGAGCCTCAGTCATCACAACTGTCAACAGGCTATTTGTTGAGTCAATACTTCCGCTCCATCCGACGAAAGAGTAACCAGGCTCTGGAATTGCAGACAGAACATTTGTTGTTCCCTCTCTATACCACCCATCAGCAAATGTAATACTGCCGGCGCCGATGGAATCGACTTCAAGCCAGTAGTTGGTGCTCCAGGTCCAGGTCAGCACCGCATCGTTGGTGTGCACCAGCGTGAAGGCATTGGT
>JARNMJ010000063.1 GCA_029432795.1 Pontiellaceae bacterium B12219 | reverse complement strand
CGCAGAAAATTGGGCCTGTGTCTGGGTGTTAACTCCGACAGACTGCTAGGGGTTCGAGTAGATCGGGCAAGGCGGGGATCTCGTTACTTTTATCGTCGATCGCGACTTGGTTTTGAATGATGGCTTCGGCGAAAAGGTTGAGTTTATGATCATTCGTATCGTCGGGGCGGGTGCTGCGTACGGTTTTCCCATCGACCGCGATAGCGGCGGGCAGGGTTCCTTGATACTCGCGTAAGACCGTGCAGACCACTTGATCAAGGGCGTCGCTGTCGATTTTGTTGAACAATTCCCTGAAGGTGGTGGCGCATGGCGCGTCGTAAGATCCGTTTCGGCGCTTCCAACCACGAAATGTAGCCGATTTCTCCGTTGCATATCCGTCCAGCCGATCCACAGATCAGGCCCAGCAAGGTGATAAGCCGCTCCGCTCCACGAAAGCAACGCCAGCCACTCGCCCTTGAACTCCTCCACATAACGCAATTGTTCTCCAACAAGCCTTGGATTATGCAGGTAATGCTCCTGCTCAATGAGCTCATTCCATCGCGATTTTTCATGTTCATGGATCTGGCGCACCGTTACCTTATCCAATACATCCTGCCCTGTAGGTTTTTTAGTCGATTCCATGCTCCTACTGGAGCATACAGGGCAGGGTGTTTATCAGATTATTTTTCAAATTACTTGATGATTAAAAGATTGCCCCCTCATGACAATTCGCCCTGGGTTCCGGCATTTACGAATCAAGGACAATCGTCTCCAGCTCTTCTCCACGCTCATTCACCAAACGGAAAGTCGCCCTGTCGGCTGAAAAACTCAACTCACCAAAGGCCCATGATCGACTCGGAAGCCCAAACAGCTGAGCACTTCGGTCTTCCCCGAAGGCCCCCGGCCCAGGAACGCCGCCCAAGGTTGCGACTTCAAACTCGTAAATCTTTTTATTTCCAGGCCTTGGAATAGCAAAACCGCGCGCGCCGTGGCGATCGCCGCAGAGCAGGATCACCTGCGAACCCTCCTTGGCGTCGATCTCCTTGAAAATCTCCTCGCGTCCTTCCGTGTCCCAGGTGCCCCAGCTGTCTTTTCCGTTGGAGATATAATCGCTCCACATCGTGCCGCCGCTGAGCAGAATATAGGGAGAGGTCGACTCGCTGATCTGCTGTTTCAGCCAGTCCATCTGCTCTTTGCCGAGGAACGAATTCAGTTGCCCCCGCTCCTCCTGGATTCGGCAGGAACGCGTATCGAGGGCAATAAAGTGCACCGGCCCGATGTGCGTCTGGAAATAGATGCCTTTGCGGTCTTCATTTCGATCCGGGTTGTTCCAGTGGGTCTGCCAGCTTTTGCGCAGCCCGACAGGATCAATCGAGTGGCCTCTCGTTGAGGTGCCACCCGAATCGTCGCCCCAATAGTCGTGGTCATCCCAGATCGCAAAGATCGGAATATTCGCGGCCAGCTGCTGCCACGGACGGGACAGATTGCGAAGCAGATAGTCCGCCTGAACCAACCCGTAGTTGCACCCGCGGCCGTCCACGGCGGAATCGCCTAAAACCAGCATCGCACGGTTGCCCCGCTCCTGCACCAGCTTCATCAGCTCCGGACGATACAGCCCGACTTTATGAAAACAGGTTCCGAAGGCGATCTGAAACGGCTCTTCTGAAAGTGCTTCCGGAGGCGTCATAAAACCGCCCTTTCCGAGCACACGATCCTTTGAATCCGTCACGGTGTAGGTATAGCGCGTGTCCGGCAGAAGCCCGTCGCACCGCACCGACTGAATCCGCTCCGCCGCATTCGATGAAAACGTTTTCGCCTCCCCGCCTACTTTCGGAGTCAGCTGCACGTTGACCGAGGCCGGCTCGGGCAGGTGTACCCAGACTGAAACGCCGGTGGATGTGACATCGCCCAGCATCGGACCGCCCACCTGCGGGCGATTGAACTTGCGGCAGACCTCGGCCAGCGCCGCCTCCGGATTCGGGCCCGTCAGCGCTGCCCGCCCGGCGGTATAAAAATCCTGCACCTCCTGCGGCTGGTCTGCGTATTGATTCATGATCCGCAGATCAATCTCCAGCGTTCCCTTGTGCGCGTCCTTCAACGAAACCACCCGAGATTTTTCTTCTGCCCAAACCGGTCTCACTGCAAGACCGACTGTTACCACGCCGACATAGGCCAGAAAATTCCGGCGACCGCTCAAGAGTCCACTTTCGCAGAATGGAATTATACCCGTCGCCTTCTTCTCATTATTGTTCGACTCATTCATTTTAATTTTACTCCCTTCATCCCCAGCCTGCTTATTCTTCATTCCGATGGTCTTAATTTTACTTCTCCAGCATAATTGTTTCCAAAGCATCACCATTTTCATCGATCAGGCGGAACGTAGCCTGAGGCTCATTCGTTACTGTACTGAAGGAAAGTTCACCAAAGGCCCAGAAGTCCGAACCCGTATAGCCAAAGAGCTGATCCGTTGGGTCGTCTGCCCACGCGGCAGGTCCGGGGACTCCGCCTAACGACGCTGCCTCAAACTCGTAGATTTTCTTATCGCCGGGTCGCGGAATGGCGAAACCGCGCGCACCGTGACGGTCTCCAGACAGCAGAATCACCTGCGCATCCGTTTTCGCGTCGATCAGCTGAAAGATCTCTTCCCGCCCAGCGGTATCCCACGTTCCCCAGCTATCTTTTCCGTCGGAGATATCATCGCTCCACATCGTACCGCTGCTCAAAAGAATGTACGGTGAGGTTGATGCATTAATCTGCGCTTTCAACCAGTTCATTTGATCTTCACCCAAATATGAATTCAGTGCTCCACGCTCATCATTCACCCGGCAGGAGCGCGTATCAAGGGCGATATAATGTATCGGCCCGATTTGAGTCTGAAAATAGATGCCCTCACGGTCCACATCCCGATCCGGATTGTTCCACTGGCTCTTCCAGTTTTTTCGCAACCCTTCAACATCAACCCACTGGTCTCTCGTTTCCGTACCGAAGGAGTCGTCGCCCCAATAATCATGGTCATCCCATCCGGCGAAAACCGGAACATTCGCCACCATCTCCTGCCATGGTGGCGACAGATTGCGTAGCAAATAATCCGAATTGATTAATCCGAAGTCATTCTTCCGGTCATCTACGGCGACATCGCCGAGAACCAGCATTGCGCGGTTGCCTCGCTCCCTAATCAGATCCATTAGCTCCGGCCGATGGAGCCCGATTTTATGAAAACACGACCCAAATGCGATGCGAAACGTTTCTTCTGTTAACGCAGCCGGGGCTGTCACAAAGCTCCCCGACCCTAAATCCCGACCATCTAAATCGGCGACTTCATAGGTATACGCCGTATTCGGCAAAAGCCCCTCGCAACGCACCGACAGCATCAGGTTAGTTTCACTCGACTGAAAGATTTGAGACGCGCCACCCGCCTCTGGGGTCACGGTGACTTCAACAATGTTCGATTCCGGCAGGTGCACCCAAACCGCAACGTTCGTTGTGGTCACATCGCCCAGCATTGGGCCGCCGAGTTTCCAACGATTGGAAGCCTGACAAAGAGCCGCCACATCCGACTCGGGAGTCGCCCCCGTGAATGCTCCCCGGCAAGCCGTATAAAAATCGCGCACCTCCAGAGGTTGCACCTCATATTGATTCATAATTTGCAGATCAATCTCCAGCGTCCCTTCATGGGCTTCCGCTAAAGAAACCGCCCCCCCCCACTCAATCTCAATCTCTCCCTCAAAGTCGGCGGCAAACAGCACGACTTCATAAACGGACAATTCCGTCCCCTGTACATCGAAGTTATCATACCAGGCACCGCCGGCGATATCGGCTTGGAAATTGAGCGCTTGAATGTCGGTTCCTGCGCCGCTGAAATAGGCAATATCATTTCCGTTTTCTATCAATGAGCCATCGACGTACACGTCGAAACTGCTCTCGGAGAGGACCAAACTGACCTCATGCATGATGCTCTCATTGTATGCGTCGGTTCCTTTAGTAAATGTGCCTTTGGCTCCGAGGTAGGTAATCGTCCCCCCTCCACCTCCGGTTGGGCTGCCTGTAAAATCCTCGCTGAAAACAACCAGTCGCTCGTACCCTATACCAGCCGAAAAATCGTGTCCTTGCAGGCCGAGCACGAAGAGAACGTTCCCTCCGGAATCAATCCCCTTCATCATCATGGTTCGCGTGGGGTTGCCAGTTCGACGAAGCCCGAGATCATACGTGATGGTTACACCGGAAGCTAACGATCCCGCACTGCTGAAATTAGCGGTGACGTCCAGACCATCCCGTCCAAACAGCAAGCCTCGGTTGCTATCCGCAGTGTCCAGAGTCGATGTGCCGATACTCGAACCCGCCCAGGTTCCGGTTTGTGTCCCGCTATTGAGATTTCCCAGCGTGGCAGAACCGTCAGCCGCACCTTGGAAGTCCGCACTGAACAACGTGGCCGCATGAGCCTCCAATGTAAAGAGAGCAATACAAACGACAGCGGCTGGAAGGTATAAAGAATTTTTCATTAGAGCATTTCTCCTGATTGTTAAGATGGAGTTTTTTGATTTCATTATTCAGAAATAACCCGGAAGAATGCGGCCGAATTCGTGACCGAATACACCCATTCGGCACTCTCGACCCCTGTTGTGGTCGCGACGGTTACCCAGTTGTTACTCGTCAGGTCATCGCACATTTGCAACGAGTTCACTGAACCGTCCCCGAACCCCGAAGCCCCGACGACAGCATTGGTTCCGCCTACCACCTCAACCATCCCCAGCGAGGCTGGCAAAACCTCCTTCGGGGCAACTGTTGTCACCTCAAAATTATCGTACCATGCGCCGCCAGCGATATCGGTTTGGAAATTGAGCGCTTGAATGTCGGTTCCTGCGCCACTCAGATAGGGAATATCATTGCCGTTCTCTACCAGTGCGCCATCGACCAATACGTCGAAACTGCTCGCGGAGAGAACCAAACTGACCGTATGCATGATGTCCTCATCGTAAACATTGGTTCCTTTAGCAAATGTGCCAATGGTTCCGAGGTAGGTAATCGTGCCGCCTCCGCCTCCCGTTGGGCTGCCTGTAAAATCCTCGCTGAAAACAACCAGTCGCTCGTGCCCATCACTACTACTTCCATCATCTCCTTGCAGGCCGAGCACGAAGAGGACGTTCCCTCCGGTATCAACCCCTTTCATCATCATGGTTCGCGCGGGTGTGGCGGTTCGCCGAAGCCCGAGATCGTACGTGATGGTTACACCGGAAGCTAACGATCCCGCACTGCTGAAATTAGCGGTTAGGTCCAGACCGTCTCGCCCGAACAACGCACCACGATTACCGGTCGCATCATCGGTAACTAATGTCGATTCGCCGACACTCGACCCCGTCCAGGTACCGGTTTGTGTTACGCTATTGATATTTACCAACGTGAAAGCTGCATTGGAAACCTGCAACCATCCACCAACTCCCAAACAGACACACATGAACAGAGGTATAAATTTTTTCTTCATAATTTTCTCCTTAATACTTCTTTGATTTCATCTAGGTGTGTGCCGAGTAGTTTGCGTGCAAGCGGATCGAGATCCTCTTTCAAACCCTGAATACCGTACCAAGATAGAAAAGACTAAAGTCAATGAGACCAACCAATTTCGTAAAACGAGCGCTTTCTGCTCATTTTGAAGTTCTTTGTCGCCGTAAAAACATCCTTGTCTCTAAACTGAAACCATTATGGATCACTCTCGCCTTCTGAACATCCCTAGATTAAGGGATAGAACTCGATTTTACATCCACCATAATATTTGGTTCGGAGTGTCCAGTGGTGTCAGTTCACTTACAAACGGATTAACTGATACAAAAACATCAGGAAGAAGTGGATTATGAAGAGATTAGAAGGGCATACTGCGAAGCAATATGAAGCGAATTATCTCAACTCTCAGGACATTGATTATGGTGACAGGGTTGCTCATGGCAGCGACCGCCTCCTTTGGTGAGTCGCCTGAATCCCTTCCTCTGGCCCAGCTCGAACAGCGACTGGAGGAGATTGACCTCGAACTCAAACAACTGGCCAAATATACCTTGCGAGGCGAAGTCGGAGCTAACGGCTATCGCTCTCGCCGAACCGAAGATCCCTATACTCCGGAATGGATTGAAGTCAATCTGGGTAAAGAAATATCCATTGATGAAATTGTGCTGGTGCCAACCCTCTCGCGTACCACAACCGGAATTCGAAGTGACGGTTTTCCGATCGAGTTCCGCATTATGGCCGGTTCGAAAGACGACCGACACGGCTCCGTAATCGCTGCGTTTACCGAGAAGGATAATCTGCGTCCCCGCATCGCTCCCCTGATCGTACCCTGCCCTGGAACTGTCGCTTCTTGGGTGCGAATTGAAATCGGCCAGCTCTCCACCCGGGGGTTAGATGAAAATTTTATCCTTCAACTTGCTGAAGTACTCGTTTTCAGCGGATCACAAAATGTCGCATTGAGGTGTCCCGTTAGCGCACCGAAAAACGAATATCCCATTGATACCTGGAGCAAACGGTTTCTGACCGACGGCGCCGTTCCTTACCTGATGAATACCGCGACCGGGGATAAAAGCCTGGCTTACTATAGCGAAATCAATCGAGCCGACCAACCCGCCCTTACCATTGATCTTGAATCTGTTCACACACTTTCCGGAATCAGCCTACATACGATCGATCAAAGCGACACCATTCCCCAATCCGTTTCCGGAGATGTGGGAGTCCCGAAACACTTTCAAATCGAAGGAGCCTCCCTGCCGGATTTCTCCGATGCCGTTCTGTTGCTGGATATCCACTGTGAAACCTTGTACGACATCAGCCCGATTATGAGTTGGAATATCGTACCGCCCAAAGCATGCCGCTATGTACGACTGACGGCTCTTGATCCCTACATCTTCGATAATGGCCTTCTCCGGGGAACACGAATCGGGTTTGCGGAAATCGAGATCTTCGCCGATGGACGAAACGTTGCCCGGAACAAACCAAGCGTTAGTAACTTACAGGACCTCTCTCTCTCGCCCCTCACCGACGGCAGAAACTTTTACGGACATATTCTGCCGATGCGCGCATGGATGAATCAGCTGAGCCGACGATATGATCTGGAAAAGGAACGCCCGCAGATCCAGGACGAACTCAGCCGCCGCTATGCCCGCCAGAAAACCGCCCTGCGCCGCACCGGCTGGCTGGCGGCCCTGCTCGCCGTCGGTATCGGCTTCACTTTTCTGATTGATCAAATCATCCGACTACGGCAGATCGCCCGGATCAAAGAACGTTTTGCAGCTGATCTGCACGATGAACTCGGCGCCAACATCCACACCATCGGTCTGCTCAGCGATGCAGCCCACATTTCCCACGACTCTCCGGAAGAATTAAATATGCTCCACCACCGTATTCGGGAATTGACCAACCGCACCGGAACCGCCATTCGACATTGCTCCAATATGCTGGATGCTGAAGGGCTCTATATCGGGCTCGTAGAGGATATGCAGCGGGCAACCAAACGTATTATGGATACCTTCCAATATTCACTTGAATTCGAAGGCGAAGAATTTTTTGAAAAACTCAAGCCCAGAACCCGCGTTGATCTGTTTCTGTTTTACAAAGAATGCCTAGTGAATGTATGCCGCCACTCCGAAGCCACCCATTTCACCACTCGCCTTGTCGGCACCCCCGACGAAATCTGCCTGACCATTGCCGATAACGGCAAAGGCTTTTCCGATATGCAGGGTATGGGCATCCCCATTTCGCTCAAGCGGCGTGCACGGCTCCTCGGCACAAAATTGTCTACCGAAAACCTCGAGGGTGGAGGAACGAAAATCACACTGCGACTTCCTACCCACAGAAACTGGAAAATACTACATTTCAAATAAAATCAGAGATATCGGAATGAAAAAAAATATTAAAGTCATGCTGGTGGAAGATCATCCCGAATACCGCGACATGCTTAAATTCATGCTCGATAAGGAAGAGGGTATGGAGATGCTCAGCAAATTTGGAAATGCTGAACTGGCACTACGCAGCCTTCAGCCCCTCAACCATAACTCAGAGCCGGATGTCATTCTTCTGGACCTGAACCTGCCCGGAATGTCCGGACTCGAGGCCATGCCCTGGTTCGAAAAATACACTCCGGACACAAAAATCATCATACTCAGCCAGTCCGACAGGGAGGCCGATGTCCTGCTGGCTGTCCAGCAGGGAGCCGCTGGCTACCTCTTAAAATCCGCCACTATGCAGGAACTAACGCGGGGAATCCGTACAGTCATCAGCGGCGGAGCCACGCTCGAACCCGGCCTGGCCCGGTTTATCATGAAAACTTTACAGCCACGATTGAAGAAAACCACATCAGATCCACGGATTTCAAAACGGGAACTGGAGGTTCTCGCCCTGATTGGTGACGGCCTGTCTCAAAAAGAAATCGCCGACCGTCTCAACATTAACATCTTCACCGTGGGAGATCACCTCAAACACATCTACGCAAAACTAAACGTCGCGAATGCGCCCGCCGCCGTTAACAAAGCCCACCGCCTCGGCATCTTTTCTCCGGAAGAGTGACTCCAAACTTACTCAGGCAACAGCCTATTTTTCGGCTCTAAATATCATTGCGCACCGAAAGAAATAACGGCTTCTGCATGGGCTGTTCTTCGCGTCCTTGTATGTCTTTCCAATCAATTCAATGCATAATAGGGAAAAAGGATTTTGAGAATGAATTTCTATTACGTCGGCCATGATGAGGACGATATTCTTTCCGAGCGCGCTGAATGTAGTACCACTGAATGAAAGAAACAGCATCAATGCGAATGGTACGAAACTGTTTATGAAGGTCATCCCGTTCTCCTGCGTTCCTATTGAGCCTTGAGCTTAATGTCCAGATCTTCGAGCCATTCCCGACATGCGGGATACCAGTTGACCCCCTTCAAACCGTGGCCGCCCGTTTCCGAAATGACAATTCGTGTCGAACCGCCTGCGGCGCGCAGCGCTTTTTCATACGCCACGCCGCCGGAAAAAAAAGCGTTGTCGTCTTCGGCATACACCATAAAGGTCGGAGCAATGTTGTTTTTCATAGGAAACTCGACCGCCAGCTCCCGCCCGGCTTTTCCCTCAAACAGATATGCCGCAGAGGTCAGAATCACGAATGCCGGTTCGCAGCTCATTTGGTCCGCTTCATCGACCACCGGATAGGCTGATTTTTTATGGTTCTGGCTCAGCCGGGCAACCAGATGTCCGCCGGCGGAACTGCCCAGCACACCGAGCTGATCCGGATCGATGTTCCAATCCCTGGAACGATACCGAATCACCCGCATCGCGCGCTGTACATCCGCAAATGCCGCTTCACGATCATCCGGAACCGTGTACCGGAGCATAAATACCGTAATCCCGCATTCGTTCAGCCAGTCGATCACCTCCGGCTTAGGTGTCAGATGCTTATACCCACCGCCCGGACAATACAGCACGGCGGGCCTTGGGCCTTCTGCCGATGCCGGGAAAACGACCAGATGCGGATCGTTCACGTTTTCGTACCGGATCTTGCCGCGGTTGGTGACGTCATAACGAAGCCCGTTCGATTCCCCGTCGACCTGTTCAATCGGCCACAGGCGAATGACCGGCTGGTCTCCGGCAACGGGATCTTCTACAGAAGGTTCAGATGCTTTTTTATTCTGTTTTTCAGCTAATTCTTCCGAGATGACGGCGGCCACCCGTTCCGCGAGCGCCTGCGATCCCTGAGTGTTAAAATGCACATTCACAGGCTGCTGCCACTCCGCCAGATTCGGCAGGCAATAGGCGTGCAGATCGTTCACCCGGATATTATTTTCCTCCATGATTTTCACGGCGATGGCATTGTATTCAACCGGGGCCTCCGGCGTGCGGAGCGGGTTCAGCGTTCCGGGCACAACAGGCGTGGTGGTGGCGAAGACCAACCGGGCATCTGTCTTTCGCAATGCTGCAACAATTTTCCTCAGATTCTTCTCATATTCCTGAGGTGTGGACTGCTGCGGATCGTTCGGGTCGTTCGACTTCTCGTTGGTATGCGGTTTTTTAACGTGTTTGAGATCGTGCAGACCCCAGTTAAAATGAATCATATCCCATTCATGCGCCTTTAACATCGGCTCAACGATTTTGAGGCCGACCACCGTTCCATTGCAGTTTCTTGGACGCGTTCCATCATCACTCACCGGACGGTATACATTGGCCTTTCCTTTCAGCAACTCGCGCACCTGCCGCGTGTAGCCGATCGAGATTGAATCGCCCAGAATCAGCACATTCGGCAGAGAAGGATCCGGCGTAAACGTCCAATCTGTTTTTCGGTTCAGTTCGGCCTGCGATCCTTCCTCCGGGGCGGCGTGCAGACTGACGGTACAGATGCACAGCAAAGCCGTCACATGAGGCGCGAATCGTTTCATTCTGTTTTTCATACTCACATGATCCTTAATTAAGACGTGACGGCTGCGCCTATGACTCCAGCACCACTGTCTCCAGCTCTTCACCGCGCTCATTGATCAACCGGAAAGTCGCCCGCGGAACGCCGTCAACCTCACAGAATGAAAATTCACCAAAGGCCCAAGATCGGCTGGGCAGTCCGAACAGCTGAGCACTCCGGTCTTTTCCGAATGCGCCCGGCCCCGGAACACCGCCCAATGTTGCGGCCTCAAACTCGTAGATCTTTTTATTTCCAGGCCTTGGAATCGCAAACCCGCGCGCGCCGTGGCGGTCGCCGGAAAGCAGGATCACCTGCGAATCCTTCTTGGCGTCGATCATCTGAAAAATCTCTTCCCGACCTTCCGTATCCCACGTTCCCCAGCTGTCTTTTCCGTCTGAGATATAGTCGCTCCACATCGTGCCGCTGCTGAGCAGAATATAGGGAGAGGTCGACTCGCTGATCTGCTGTTTCAGCCAGTCCATCTGCTCTTCGCCGAGAAATGAATTCAATTGCCCGCGCTGCTCATTGATTCGGCAGGAGCGCGTATCAAGCGCAATAAAGTGGATCGGCCCGATTTTTGTTTGGAAATAAACACCGTTGCGTTTCACATCCCGATCCGGGTTATTCCATTGGGTCCTCCAGATTGCACGCAGCCCATCCACATCAATCGACTGGCCTCGCGTCGTCGTACCGCATGCATCATCGTGCCAATAGTCATGATCATCCCACGATGTAAACACCGGGATATTTGCCGTCAGTTGCTGCCAGGGCGGAGAAAGGTTCCTGAGCAGATAATCCGCATTAATTAATCCATAGTCACACTTCCGGTCATCCACGGCACAATCGCCAAGCACCAGCATCGTGCAGTTGCCCCGTTCCTGCACCAATTGCATCAGCTCCGGACGGTACAGCCCGACTTTATGGAAACAGGTTCCGAAAGCGATCTGAAACGGCTTTTCTGAAAGCATTTCCGGAGGCGTTACAAAGCCGCCACCTCCGAGCACGCGGCCCTTGGAATCCGTTACAGTGTATCCATAGCCGGTGTCCGGCAGGAGTCCTGCACACCGCACCGTCTGAATCCGCTCGGACGTTTCCGATGAAAATGTTTTGGATGTCCCGCCCGCTTTCGGCGTCAGCTGCACGTTGACCGATCCCGGTTCGGGCAGGTGCAGCCAAACTGAAACACTTGTGGAGGTAAGATCTCCCAGCATCGGCCCACCCACCTGCGGGCGATTAAACTTTCGGCAAACCGCTGCCAGCGCCGCCCCTGGGTTCGGCCCGGTCAGCGCCGCCCGACCGGCGGTATAAAAATCCTGCACCTCCTGCGGCTGCACGTCGTATTGGTTCATGATCCGAAGATCAATCTCCAGCGTGCCCTTATGCGCTTCCTTCAGCGAGACAATCCGCGATGCTGCCGTTTCATCGGCACGCGTTGCCAATGCCCCGCCAACCGTCGTGGCGGCCATAACGATAAACTGTTGCCGGTTAAGGCGGGAATAATCACTCATGATGCTTTCCTTACGTTTCTTTTCTTTCGTTATTGAGTTGGTTGCACACGGTTCACTGCCAGCGACCGCTGATCCAAAAAAAAATTTGACCCTGCGTATTGCTGCCGGATCCCATAACACGGAGCGCAATTTCCAATAATTGGAAGACGGCCCGCACCCTGTCCGATCGAACCAATCCGTATCCCGACCAAACACTACTGTTCACATTTAAACAGGATAGTTTAATCAGCCGCTGTGCCTATCCTGCATATGGAGGAGAGAACGCTTTGCATCAGCAAAATAAAACATTCGCTTTTTTCCGTCAAAATCACTGCCTGTGCTGCGGGTATCCTTTATGACCGTAGAGAGAAAAAGGTTACCCTCGGGAATCCTGTCACAACATAACGAACTGCTGAGACATCCAGTCGACAGATTTTACCAATCAACGCATCGGACTATTTTCGGAACGAATAATACAGTGCTTCCGCATTAGGGATTCAGATGGAGGCTGATGCGCAGAAAATGTTCATCTGTATCAGAAGAAACTGTGCCGATGGTCATCCCCGAACCATCTGTACTGAATACGACATCGCTGTTTGTCCAGACTCCGTCAATAAGATTGGTTGTCGCTTCAACGTCATACAGTACATCGGCCTGCATTTCCATGAACCGTGCCTCCAACTCACCCGATGAATTAAGCGAGAACGGCGCAAAGTCCTGTCCGTCGTAGGTCAGCGGGTTGAAGTCGAACGCGTATTCCTCAAGCGCACTCAACCCATCGCCATCCACATCTTCCGTCCAGTCACTGGAAAGACTGTATTCCGACTGCCAGGATGACGCCGGAACCATCCAGCGCAAATTGGCGAACTGCCGTTCGGCTTCCGTCCACCCGGAGGCCGAAAGGACCTCGGTGCTGCCGTCGGGATTGTAGACGGTCATACTTCCCGCCCGCAGGAACAGCCAGGATACGCGGGAGAAATCGGCAAGCACGGCTTCGCCGTTCACAACCGGACGGAACTCGGACGGATCGATGGTGATGGTTTCCCAGTCTCCGGAACCGCTCACGCTTTTCCGCACCGCATAGGTGACCTCGCTGCCGTTGTCGATATCGCCGCGTCCATTGGTCTCGATGCCGATCAGCAGCGATTTTGCGGTGTCGGATTTAATATCCATCGCCAGCAGAGCACCGGGGAATCCTTTGTAGAATGAATCCTTCGGCTTCAGGGTATACGCCTGCCAGCCGGAGCTGCTGCCCCAGCTCACCTGATACCAGTCCTGGTAATCCCGCGTAAAATCATCCCACAAAATGGCTTTTCCGTCCGCAATGAACGAAGTGCCCGCATTGATCATATCCTGCGCAGGAATCTGCTTCAGGTTTGAACTGAGCAGGTAGTCGCCCGTGTACGGAGAGAAATCTCCGCGATTCACGATGGTGTACGTGGTGTGGTCGTAGTCGTAGAACACATTCGCATACGCAAGGAGCGGCTGACCCTGCACGATGTTGCGGCAGGTGCCTTTCCAGACATTGGAAGCGGTCTGGGTCACATCCGTTGCAGCGCGCCAGAAGCGGGTGCGCGGCTGCTCATCGATCGTATAAAAGATTTCCACTTTCGTGATGGGCTTCGAGGTATCGGCTGTCACGGTGACGACGGGACCGTTGTCCAATCCTGTTAAATCCACCGTGATCTCCGGCTGATCCGGCAGGGTATAATCCCCCTTCATATGCTGGTTAAACCAGAACATGGCCGTAATTTCGTTTTCCGGAATATTGCGGTGGCTCATGTGCGGCGGAATAGAAAAGCGCCGATCGGTCGTTCCCGGAATCACATGTTCATAGTTATACATCAGGTTATCGCTCGGCGCGTTGAAGTCGTTCGACGGCCCCCAATAAAGAATCGGTGCGGTGATGCTCGGCATCACAGCACGACATACCGCCATCTTTGACTGATCCGTACGCCCCGGATCGTTATTATGGAAGCCCGGCAATCCCAACGCATCGATTTCGCTTTGCGTAAATTCGCCGGAACCGCCCACGCTCGGACAGGACGCCCACAGGCGGTCATCAACCCCGCTCAGGTAGGTGGTCTGCTCGCCGCCCATGGAATATCCCGTAACGCCCAACCGGACGCCGTCCGTTTCCGCCTGTTCCTGCAGGAAGGTCAAGCCGCGGCGGTTGGCGACGCAGAGCAGGAACCAATTGCTGTTGCGCGGCGAGGCCACGCGGTCGATGGTTTTATTATCCGGCTCGACGGTGATGAAGGTGGACTGGTGGTAGACCTGCCGGGCATCGACCGACCCCCACTCCGTATTCGGCTCACCGGTTGCCGCCCCTTCCAGATCATTGCCCAGCCAGTTCTGGGAAAGACAGGCATAACCGTTATGCGCCGCATAGCGGACTTCGCTCAGCGTGGCCCGCCCGCCGCCACCGTGGATCTGAAGAATCGCCGGAGCGTTGGTTGCGCCGGTCGGGAAGCCGTAGAACCCGGCCATCTTCGACACCTGCGTGCCGCCGAACGGCGTGGTGAAGGTTCCGACATCATAACGGACCGCGCGCAGGGTAATATCCCCTTCCGTCCACTCGCGTATGATTTCCACATTCAGCGGTTCGATTGTCGGATCGTAACCGGCCCAGGCTTCTTCAAATGAGTTTGGTGCTGTTCCACCCTCCATCACCGGAATCAGGCTCGGCATAACCATCGAGATTTTCCAGACATTGGAATTTGTACCCGTCAGCGAAGCGTTGAGATAACTGATAATTTCAACCTCGCCGAACGACCGGGTGGGCGCAGAAGCAGCATCGAACAATACCAGCTCATTGCCATTGGCAATGTCGTACTCACGCAGATCGATCGTCAGTCTGCTGCCCGGCTGCGGCACCAGGCGGTCGTCCAGAACGATCGGCGTAATGCCACCTCGGTCTGCAATCACATGCACCGTGGCATTGGATTCAACCGCAAGCTGATACGCACTGAATACATTCGCATTGCCGTCCAGCTTCAGTACAGAACCAGCCGACAGCGACAGAGCAGAAATCAAATCCACATCCGCTCCGTTTTCCAGGCGCAGGTCGGATCCGTTCACAAACGACAGCGTATGGCTGCCGGCCGTCAATGCATAATCCATGCTGCCGCCATTCAAGGTTACATCCGTATTCACATCGATATTGTGGTCCGCCGGAATCACGATTGTATCGAGCATGGAAGGCGCGCGGACGAGATCCCAGTTGGAAGAATTGTCCCACTGCCCGCCATCCGAACCCGTCCAGGTGATTGTAGCGGCTGGGTGAGGTGACAAGACGGTCAGTTCTGCGGTATCGGATGACGCAGTATCGAAGGCTGATCCATATGCTGATTTAAGCTGGGCCCCGGTATAGATTCCTGCATAAACCACCTGGCCGTTGATATTCACAGTTTCCACGGTGACATCCTGATCCAGTTTGACCATGCCGCCCGGAAGAATGGTCAGGTCACTTTTATGGCCACAGAAGTCGGAGTCAAAATCCAGATAACCCGTATCGTGCACCTGAAAACTTCCGGAGCCGAGGCCGCTTCCCTTAAGATAGCCGCCCTGCACATCCCACAGGCCCGCAAAGCTGTTACTGGAATCGGTGAACGTGAAGCCGGTGTTTTTGAACGCGCTCTCATCCCAGTCGCCGCCCACATAAATCTGGATGGCCTCAATCCCGGAACCGGCATTCATCAGCGAATCAATGGTGAGCTTGCGATTTGCAACCGTGGCGTTGAAAAAGATTGTGCCATTGCCTGTCAACGCCAGACCGCCATCCAGCGCCGTTCCGCTGACCATGCCGATCGAACAGCCGGCCGCGACCCGGAAATCGGAGACCGTGGCCGTTCCGCTGTGTTTGGCCACAAATTCGGATGAATTCGTCAGAGTGAGTGACGCCCCCGCAAACACCGGATTGGACGACTGCGGCGAGCGCGTCTGCATGCCCGATGAGTTATTCACATAGTCTTTGTCGGCGGACGGCGTCAACCCGTCCGACCAGGAGGTGGCATCTTCCCAGCCGAGGACATTGACGGCACCATGCCCGGTGGTTTGCACCACCCATGGCTGTGGCGGTTCTGCCTCCACTCCAACGGCCAGAGTCGCCGTATCCAGCGAAGCGGTATCGAACGCGCCGCCATACCCGGCATGCGCCTTCAGGTCCGCACCGGAATAGAGTCCCGGCGAGAGTGCTGTGCCCCATATCGTTGCGGAACCGACCGACACAAATTCATCGAGCAGCATAACCCCGCCGCTCTCAATCGTAAGGGCCGCATTCGTGTTGAGATAGGTTCCGTCAATGTCGAGATAGCCCAGTGCCCCTACGTTGAAACCGGCGGAACCGAGTCCCGCGCCCTTCAACATACCGGTCTCAATATTCCAGGTTCCGGAAAAGTCATTGCTGACATTGTTGAGAACGAACCCGCCCGTATCCGACGGTGCGGCCCAGGGGGTCTGCGTCATGAAAATGTTAATCGTATGGATGCCCGGATCGGCCGTGACGAGCGATTCAATCGTGGTCAACCGGCTTGAGATTTGAGAATCAAAGTTGACCGACCCCGTCCCGACCAGCGCGAGGTTGCCGTCGATGAGCCCGCTCGATCCGCCGTTATCCAGCTGACTGCCAGCACTGATCCGCAAATCCGAAATCGTTGCCGTTCCGCTGTGTTTCAACCGCAGAATCGCGCCGTTGGTGATCGTCAGAGACACCCCGGGAAACACCGGGCTGGCACTTGGGGGCGTGCGAGTAGTCCACCCACTGGTCTGGTTGACATAATCGTTCCCGGCGGAGGCCGGATTCCCGTCGGACCAGTCGGAACCGGTTTCCCAGCTTTCGGCGGGGGCGTTGTTTCCGATCTGCGTGATGGTTATGCCCGCATTCGTCGAGGCGGTCACGTTGAACGCGTCAACCAAGGTGGCCGCGATCAACTGGTTGCCCGCTGCATTCATATGAACGGTATCGGCGGTCAGGATGCCTGACGCTGCGTCCGCCGTATTGTTCAGCAGATTATAATCGGTAAAAATACTTCTGAGGTCGACCAGCTGGGAGCCGGTTTGTTGAGCCACGGTGCGGCAGATCGCCGAAAACTCTTCGAGCATGACATAGTTGGGATCGTTCGGGTCGGCCGCCTCACTGATGACGGTGGGCGTGCAAAGCACGGCACGGGCACCGGTGACCTCCACCCGTTGAACCAAATCGAGGAGCCCTGCGTGAAAGTTTTCGGTGGTGGTTCCCTCGCGCGGCAGCCCCGTGACGGGATCCGGCTTGGTCCAGTGCCACACATCATTGATGCCAATATAAATCACCACGATGGTCGGATTATGGCTCAGTACGTCCGCATCCAGACGCGCCACCAGATTGGATACTTTATTCCCGCCGACGCCCGCACCGATTACCTGAATACCGCCGGAGGGATAGGCCGCGGCAACGTCCGCGGCAAAGAGGGTGATGTATCCATCCGGATCGGTGCCTGCCGCTGTGATCGAATCACCGAAAAAGACCAACGTGTCATTATCCACCAGCGCGGAGGTTGCGGGCGGTGCCTGCAAGGTGGCGGCGAAGCGCCGTCCCAGCCTCAACTGCGACACCGGATTAAAGTGAGTGCCGTCCTGCGTAGCCAGCCCGTCGGAGGAAGCAATCAGGGTATTGGGGTCGAGTGCAGCCACCGCATTCATGTCTGCAGTGCGTGCACTGTAGGTATCGCTCAATTCCCCCATCACAATCGGCAGGTTGGCGTTGCCCGTAAACGAGCGGACCGCTGCGAGGAAGTTGGTCAGGTCCGCTGTATATTCGGCACTTGTTCGGCTGATGTCTGATTCACCCTGGTGCCAGATCAGCCCACGGATCGTGGCCGTCTTCCCGGCATCCGCCAACTGCTGCATCGCCACCGTTACATGGTTGGTGAACGTCTGCCACATCAACCCATTTCCCGCGGGGCTCCAGTTGCTGTACAGATTCGAGCCGCCCTTGGTGACCTTGATCAGCGCAATCTCCTGATTCGGGTCACTGTCTGCCATCATTTTGCCGAAGGAAATGCCCGGCCCGAAGGTCGGTGACGGCAGACCGTTTGTATAACCCGGAGCCACGCTGAAGCCCGGCATCAGGTTGGTCCAACCGGTCAGGTAGGACGGGTTGATCGGGTCGCCGTTAATCGGGTTGGCATAGTAGGCCGGAGCATTGGTCTGCTCGCCCGCCCAGCCGGCCAGGCGACCGGTTAAATCATTCGTTGTACCCCGCCCGTCAGCATTCGATTGCCCAGCAATCAGGTACACATCAACCCCTCCCGCGACTCCGCCCTGCACAGAACCATTCAGAACGATATCATCCAGTTGGTGATGGCGGCCTGAGCTGCTCGAACCATCAGCCAGATAAAAACGGAACTCAATGACATCATTATTTTCCAACCCCTGGAAACCCGCCCCGGAGAGCGTGGCCGTTTGGTTGAAGGTTTGTGGATTGGTATAATCGGTACCGGTATCAACGCCGTCGAGCTGTGCCGCGGTGCTGGCAAAACCGTCAACACTTGAATAAAGACCGAGCGCCATATTGAGGGGACTAAGGACCGTATACGTATATTCAAAGGATGTAAGGTCCAGTGATTCACCTACATCCAATCCGGTAACGGTGACGATAAATGAATGATACTGTGCACCCGCACCTGCCGGATCAACATCGCCTTGCTGCGTTGTGCTGTCAGCAGCCGCACTTACCAAGCCGTTGCCAATTGAGCCAACGCCGACATTGAAAGCCGAAACCGTGCTGTAGATCGAGGTGTCGCTGGAGGCATTAGAGTCGCCATCAAAGGGAAAACGGACGAATTCTTCCGCCTGTGCGGCGGCTCCCAATAGACATAACACCATGATACCGAGATTTTTTTTCATTTTTCCCTCTCTTAAACATCCGGTTTCCCATCTAAACCAAACCTGATCTTCTTCTCCATTTGTGAACCAGTATAAGCGCAAAACAAAAAATGAATATCATTAGAATAGAGGAGATCAATCGCCTTATAAAAGTCCTGTCTTCAGCACAGATTATGAGAGAGAAGCTTCGATGCATAAAAAAGCCCCGGGAATAACCCGAGGCGTTAATTCATGACTTGATCAAAAATCTCAGATCATGAATCGGCGGCGGATAAACAGAACTCCGCCACCGAACAGGGCTACCAGGCCCAGTGTAGCCGGTTCCGGAACCGCTGTCACATTAAGTTGAATCGTACTGCCGAGATCACTCAGACGCACTGCTCCATTACCATCATGGGTTGCCGTGAAGGTAATTTCATTATCTGTAGCAGACGCCAATGTAATAACTTGGTTATTTGCTGCTAACTCAATCCCCGAAGGCGATGTTCCACTGCTCTCTCCAACGGTGTAGTAAACGATATCCGATGAGCCGTCATTTACAGTAAGAATAGAATCCGTGAAACTTTCAGCCAGAAAATAGTTAAATCCAGCAGAAGAGACACTCGCGTTGACAGGCCCCGTGATCCCTCCAATGCTTCCAGAGATATACCCGCTGGTATCCACAGTGATGGCACCAAACGCAATAGTGACCGTTTCGGGAGGCGCTGTAGGCCGTATTTCAAGTCGAGAGCCATTATTCTGATCAACCTCGCCACTGTAGTTCAGCTCAAAGCTAAAAGCGAGGCCTGTGGCAGCGTCAGCGAACGCGTAGCTGGTAGAAGTCGTTCCATCAACTATCGCTGACTCAACTGGAGTGACCGTGTTCGCAGCAATGGCATATGGATTCGAGACTGCAGCCTCATCCAAATTGAATTCCGGAGAGTAAGTGACAATTGCAGCAGACGACATGAGGGGCGCGACTAGTGTTGCGATGAATGCGCCTGTTAACCCTGTGTTTATTCTGGATTTCATTCTTTTTCCCTTATTTTAATGGCTAAGGCCTATGGGCATCCAAAGATCTTTACCGAATACGTATCCCACGCTATATGAAACCTACACGTTGTATATCCTTCGTTTGGAGGAGGCATTGAGCCTCCCTCTCTGGATGCCGGTTGCCGATATCGGGTCATGTCCCATGTGCCGACTCAATAGATTACACGCTAAAAAACACCCCAAAATAGCGCAGTTCACATTCATTATCAAAAGGGAGGAAGGCCTTTCCCGGAAATGGCGCACGAACAAGAAAGCCCCGGAATTACCGGGGCGTTAATTCAGGACCAGATCCGAAACCTTAGATCATGAAGCGGCGGCGAATAAACAGAATTCCGCCTCCGAACAGGGCCACCATGCCAAGCGTGGCCGGCTCCGGAACAGCCTGCAGGTCGAATCCATTCAAAGCCAGCCATGATCCGTTCACATTCACGTAATCAATAGTTGCCGTACCCGATCCATCGGAGGTCAGATCAAAGTCATACGCAAAGGGTGAAGGATCAACATATACTCCATCAGCATCTTCAGAAGCATAAACCGTGGCTCCCGATGCAGACGTGGTAAACGTGCTCGACTGGTCATGCGGGTCAAAATGGTACGAAGTGAGCGTAAAGTCCTGATTCGCCTCCAGTCCGGTCAAGGTCAGGGTCATGGTCGTCCCTGCACCGATTCCGCCCTCGGAGGTTCTAACATCCATACCAACCCAATCCTGATAGAAGGAACTGTAGCCGCTGCCTGGATTCTGGCTCCGTGAAAAAGCCTGCTTAACAGAGTTTGCAGCCCCTACCCCGTTCGTCGTCCAGGTAAATTCGATACCTACGTTATACGTTCCAGCGAGCCCGCCTTCGGCAAAGGAGATACCGTTATAGGTTTGCAATTCCCCTGTCGTTGGCTGCTCAGAAGGGGTTTGATACGCGAGATAATTGGCATTGGCTCCATCAGGACCGACGCCGGCGGTCGGACTGCTGCCCGCATTGATATACAGGGCTGCCTGCGCCAACCCAGCAGTTAGAAAAACAGCCGACAGTGTAGTTATTGTTCTCTTCATCTTTTTTCCTTTTTTTTTACGGTTAAAGCCTGTGGATTTCCAAAGATCTTTTCCTATTCACTATTCCACTATAAACAATTTCTACAGGTCACATATCCTACGTTTAGAGGAGGTGAGCCACTTCTTAGCGTTTGTGTGCGAACACACTGCAGGCCTTCCTTAAAACAAGAGGGTACACATGCAAATACGTATTATACCTTTCATGCAGCATGCAGCGCGTTATGCCCACTCCCTGCTCAGCCGTTAATTTCCACCCCTTGGAACCGGATTAATGCTGCGGGCGTAACGGCGTCGGCCAGACCCGTGTGCAGGTTTTGTCCATAAAGCTGCCTACCGGAAGGTCTGCCAGACGATCCCAATGCTCAATCAGCCAGGATGGGGTTGAACGATGCGCAATAACTTCACCCCGTTCATCCGTCACCGTAATCAGAAATCCGTCATATCGGTCACCGCGGCGCATTTCGTAGACATCATAATCCAGCAGGTCCACGGTCCTTCCGGAAAATTCAAACGCAGTTCCCCGCTCAAACTCAGAAGGCACGAATGATGCTGCAGCCCGATCCAGCAAGATGAACTGGTTCGCGCCGATTTCCGAACCGATGGCAAAAAGCTCCACCTTCAATGGATAGTTATATTTCCCACCGGTGCTCTGCTTCACCTTCGCGGTGAATGTATATTCATTGATGCCGACCGCATCCCCTCCGTATTTCAGTTTGCGCTGTCTGATTTTCTTGCCCAGATCCAGCTTAAAGTCCGGGGGGGGGTGGCGAGTTCGATGAAGCGGCGATCATCATCCGAAAAATTTTCGACGGGAATCTTCTTCTGCTGACCCCGCGCGGTTTTCAACACGACATAGTCCGCCATCGCCGTCACAAACTCGGCTTCCATCGGCGCGCCGTCATTCGAGTGCCAGGTACGCAGCATGGAACCGCTATTGACCGATTTTTCCGCAACAGGTTTTTCCGAAGACTGTTTCTCCGCTTCCCCAACCACCGCGCGAGAACCACCGGAACCGTAATCGTTAAACACAGGACCATTGGTCACGCAGATTTCGCCGAAGGGCATCCCCCTGTAAATCATATCCTGCAGAGAACGCGGAAGGGCAGCCGTCTTGAATAACGGAAGAATGGGCTCACCCTTGGTATTATTTTCATATTTTACGTCCTCCTCCATCACACATAAAAAAGCGTTGAACTGCCCGCCGGGCACCTCGGCAAACATAATATCGATGTCCACCGGCACGCCGGGCTCCAACTCAATCAGATCGCCGACGGCCGCATAATCATGGCATTTAATCCATTTCCGGTTATCCGCTGAAGAAGGGAGCCATTCCGCACAGTCGACCCAGCGGGCTGGTGTCCCGATCCCAGCCCCGGCTGCCGTTCATCACCGTCTTACCGTTTACGGCCACGACCAGAATATCATCCCCGTTCCCGACAAACCGGAACCTGATTCCGTCTTTATGGACGAGTTTTCCCCGATAATGCACCATCCAGCAGAAGTCCTCGTTATCCGGCTCGCCGAATGCCGTAGGGGCCAGCGGCGAAGGCAAGGGAGGCACCGCAACCGTTGTCGTATAGAGTTTTTTCGGAGAACGGTAATACCGCGCAAGTTTCGTGGTATTCCAGCCGCTCTTCACAAAAGCAGCGAGTTCAGAAATAGATACCCCCGGGCATGCCCGGGGTTCTATGGCTCCGCTACGCTCCGCCTGTTTACAGCTCCATTCGGAGCTGATCTGAATCCTTCCGTCCTT
>JARNMJ010000062.1 GCA_029432795.1 Pontiellaceae bacterium B12219 | reverse complement strand
TGTGGGCGTTGATGAAGAAACAATCGTGAGATATGTCGAATATCAAGGACGGAAGGATTCAGATCAGCTCCGAATGGAGCTGTAAACAGGCGGAGTGTAGCGGAGCCATAGAACCCCGGGCATGCCCGGGGGTATCTATTAGCTTAAATGAGGTTCTCTTATGAAAACGATTCTATCCACCGCATCGCTATTGATCGCGTTGCTGTTGCCTTCTATCGGGGAGGCCGTTTCAGAAATCAAATCTCCGGATAACCGCATCCAACTGCGCACCCATGCTGAAAACGGGCAAGTGGCATATTCCGTAACGTTCAACGGAAAGCCGATCATTGCTAAATCCCGTTTGGGCATTGAGCTGGAGGGAGGCGCTTTTGCCGGTGCGTTAAAGGTGACCGGTTCAAAGACGGATTCGGTTGATGAACGCTGGAAACCCGTCTGGGGGCAGTTCAGCGAGATTCGCAACCAGTATAACGAACTGACGTTGGATGTTGCGGAAGTGGATGCGCCGGAGCGGACCATGCAGGTGATCCTGCGGGCCTATAACGACGGCGTTGCATTCCGTTATGCTTTCCCCAAACAAAATGGCCTCGACGACGCAACGTTCAGGAACGAGTTTTCGTCGGTGTCGATCGTGTCGGACGAACCGGTGGCCTGGTATGCGGCGTCTACGACGGGGGTGCGCAGCGATGTGCCTTTCGAGAAGCTTAAGAAAACGATGCGCACGCCGTTTACGGCTCAGCTTGCGGATGACTGCTTTATCTCGCTGCACGAAGCCGCCGTGGTCAATTCTTCGGACGCGATGCTTTCGGTGGGTAACGACCGGCGCACGCTGACATATAAGGGCGCGATGACATCGGCTGCGGACTCCGTGAGCGCATGGCGAACCATCCTGATCACGACCGCGCCGGGGGAGTTGGTCGAGTCGACCATGATTTTGAACCTGAATGAACCGAGTAAAGTGGGGGATACGAGTTGGATCAAGACGGGGGCCAGCCTGTGGGATTGGCGCTGCCATGGCGGTCAGGCGGACGACGGGTTTGTTTACGGGATCAATACGGAGAGCTACATTCGCTACATCGACTTTGCACATCAGCATGGCTTCCCTTTTCTTATTATTGATGCTGAATGGTATGGCCCCGAGAAAAAAGATACATCCGATCCGATGACGGCTGAGCCTGATGTCGATATGCCGAAGATTACAAGTTACGCCAAAGAAAAGGGCGTTGGAATCTGGCTCTATCTCAATAACAGAGCGCTGAAAAACTTTGATATGGATCGCACGTTTTCCCTATACCGGAAGTGGGGCATTGCGGGCATTAAGCACGGTTTCTTAAACGGGGGCAAGCAGGACAAGACGGCCTTCAGTGTGCAGGTGCTCGAGAAGTGCGCGGAATATCAGATCATGTATAATGTGCATGAGCCGAACAAGCCGACCGGCCTCGCCCGCACCTACCCGCACTTTATGTCCAGTGAGTATGTGAACAGTATGCTGGATTCGGCGAACCGCAGACCGGCTTCCCCGTCTGAACTCAGTGTCTTCCCGGTGGTGCACAACCTCGCCGGTCCCGTGGACCGCAGCTGCGGTCTGTTCGATATGGATCAGTCCGTTGCGCGGGAGAAAGTGCATAAGCAAATCCCGAGCACGGTGGTTTCCCAGGTGGGCCAGTGCCTGGTGTTCTATAGCGGGATTCTGACGCTGCCGGATCTGCCGGACGCCTATAATCGTAAGCCGGATCTCTTTGAATATATCAAGATGCTCCCGATGACCTGGGATGATACGAAGGTGCTGGAGATGAAGATCGGTGATTATATTACGATGGCACGCCGCTCCGGCAATGCCTGGTTTACAGCGGCGCTGGCCGACGAGTCGGGCCGCACCACGGACATTAAACTCGACTTTCTTGAACCCGGAGTGACCTACGATGTGACCCTCTACGAAGACACAGCGGAAAGCTCCTATGAGTTCCCCGGCACGTGGAGCAAAAAGGCCGCAGCCAAGAAAAATATTCCGTTCGATCCGGTCGAAACCAAACGCGAACTGTACCAGGTCCGTAAAATGAAAGTGAAGCAGGGCGATACGATTTCCGCCCGCATTGCCCCGGGCGGCGGCCACTGCATGTGGATCCGGCCGGAGAAATAATTTAATAACCAACAACGCGATCTGAGAAGGAGATGGGAATGAACAGAAATTGTATCTTTGCCGGGCTTTGCCTGGCGTTTTTCACCGGGACTGCTTTTGCCCAGTCGGGCAAGGCGGGCCTCCCCAACATTGTTTACATCCTGGCTGATGACATGGGCTATGGCGATGTCGGCGCCCTTAATCCGGAGGGTAAAATTCCGACACCGAACCTGGATGGAATGGCTGCAAAAGGAATGGTCTTTACCGACGCGCACACCAGCTCGTCGGTCTGCACACCGACGCGCTACAACGTGATGACCGGTCGTTATAATTGGCGCACACATTTGAAGTCCGGCGTCCTCGACGGCTACGGCAAGCCTCTGATCGCGGAGGACCGCCTGACCCTGGCCTCGCTCTGCCGCGATCACGGGTACCAGACGGCGATGATCGGCAAATGGCATCTCGGTATGGAGCTGCCCATCGTAAAAGAGGGTTCCGGCCTCCCGAAGGGCGACAAAAGAAACAAGTATGTCGATTGGTCTAAGCCGGTAAAGCGCACCCCCACCAGCAACGGGTTTGACTATTTCTGGGGCCACGGCGCATCGCTTGACTTCCCTCCGTATAACTATATCGAGAATGAAACCTACACGACGGAGAACGTCCGTTATGTTGCGAACACGGAAATTCGTAACGACCTGAAAATAAAAACCACCTTCCGTCCGGGATGGATGGGCGATAATTTTGATCCGTTCCAGACTATGGACGAATTTTGCGACCGCGCCGCGGCGTATATCCGCAAGGCAGATCCTTCCAAGCCGTTCTGTCTTTATGTGCCGTTGACCAGCCCGCACACACCGATCATCCCGACCTCGGAATGGAAGGGCAAAAGCGGCCTCAACGACTATGGCGATTTTGTGATGCAGACCGATGCCGGCGTCGGCCGCATCCTGCAGGCGCTGAAGGACAAGGGGATCGAAGAGAACACCCTCGTCATCTTTACAGCCGACAACGGCTGTTCGCCACGGGCAAATATTGGTGAACTGCAAGAGAAGGGGCATAGCCCCAACCACATTTATCGTGGCACCAAAGCCGATGTCTGGGAAGGCGGCCACCGCGTGCCGCACCTGGTGCAGTGGCCCGCGCGGATCAAGGCCGGTTCCCGGACAGACCGCCTGACCGTGCTGGGCGACATTGTCGCCACCGTGGCCGATATTGTCGGAGCAGATCTTCCGGATAATGCTGCCGAGGACAGTGTGAGTTTTTACGATGTGCTGCAGGGTAAAGACGATCCGGCCAAGAAACACGAGGCCATCATTCACCATACGGTTTCCGGTCAGTTTGCCATTCGAAGCAATCAGTGGAAGCTGTGTTTCTGTCCGGGATCCGGCGGCTGGTCCAGTCCCAAAGATGCACAGGCGCGCAAGCAGGGGCTGCCCGAATACCAGCTCTACGATCTCTCCAAAGATCCGCGCGAAACCGAAAACCTGATCAACGAATATCCCGAAGTGGTGGAAGAACTGACGAAGCTGGCCGCCGATTTCGTGAAGAATGGCCGCAGTACGCCCGGCACTTCGCAAGAGAACGACACGCCCAATACCTGGAAACAGCTGGGCTGGATGAAATAGCCATTTGAATAATAGGAGGGCAGTTTGGACCGTCGTTTGTTGAGCCGGGGTGTCCCAAAATGCCGGTTGCTGTCTCTTATATAACATAAGCAATTGGCAGTGACTTGCGGATGTACTTCCCGAATTTGTAAATAAGAAAAGGATATTTGTAGAATGAAATGTAAATCAATGAGTTCGATCGTTTGTGCGGCGGTGTTCGCCCTCGTCGCTTCTGTGGCACATGCAGAGCAGTCGTCGGACAAGCCGTATGACGGAAGCTGGGAGTCGTTGCAGGAGATGCCGGTTCCGGCGTGGTTCGACGATGGCAAGATCGGGATTTTTATCCACTGGGGACCGTATAGTGTCGTCGGGTATCGCAAGGGCGGGCGTGGCTATTCCGAGCATATGCCGAAGCTGATGTATCATGATCCGAAGCATTATTATCCGTATGTGAAAGAACGTTGGGGTGCGTGTCCGCCGGAGTTTGGATATAAGAACATTATTCCGGAGTTTAAAGCGGAAAACTGGAATCCGGACGAGTGGGCTGAATTGTTTGCGGAAGTCGGAGCGAAGTATGTGGTGCTGACGGCAGAACATCACGACGGCTGGGCAAACTGGGATTCGGATCTGACCCCGTGGAATGCGGTGGATAAAGGACCTAAACGTGATTTGGTGGGCGATCTCGGGAAAGCGGTCCGGGCAAAAGGGCTGAAATATGCACCGTCGTATCATCGCGAACGGCATTCCGGATTTTTTGCCAAAGCTCCACACGTAGTGCACGGCGAACCGCGCGACGATATTGCCGAAGAGATCAAACGCATGCCGGAAGCGGCAATGCTCTACGGGCCGGAATTCAGCTTTAATAAAGCGTTTGTCGATGACTATGTGGCGCGCTGGAAAGAAATTCAGACTAAATATCAGCCGGACATGCTGTGGATGGATGACTTTCCAATTTATACCCGCGACGGGAATCAGGTCCGTCAGGGTGTGGCGAAACCGGAGATCCAGTATTTTGACGATCAGGTTCGGGGTATGATCACCGACTTTATGAATGACGGCGCGGCACGTGGTGCGGATGTGTACGTTAACAACAAAGGAAAAAATCGGAACTGGCCGGACGGTGTAGGCTGTCTGGAAAAGGACAATCTGAAACTCAAAGTCATCGGCCCCAAGTGGCAGAGCTGCACAACGTTTGGTACGTCTTTCGGCTACCTCGAGGGCGACCAATATAAGTCGGTTGAAAGAGTCCTTCATGAAATGATTGAAGTGGTCAGCCGCAACGGAAACTTTCTTATCAACATTGGGCCGAAGGCCGACGGCACATTGGTTCCGGAGCAGGTGGAACGTTTGCGTGCAATGGGCGACTGGTTGCGGATCAACGGTGCGGCCATTTACGGTTCCAGATATTGGAAGGAGTGCGAGCAGCAAGATGAACACCTCGCTTTTACGACCAACGGAAAAAATCTCTATGCCATCAAGCTGAAAGAACCGACCACACCGTTTACGATTACGGGCACAGCAGGCTGGCAGGCCAAACAGGTGAAGTCGGTGCGGCTGCTCGGATCTACCGCCAATGTGAAGTGGAAGATGACTCCTGGCGGATTGCAGATTACACCTCCTGCGGATTTAGGTGCCAGCCAGTTTGCCTGGTCGTTCGAGATCGTGACCACCGAAGAGCAGCATCATCCGAATGTGATTCAACATGACGCGGATAAGGCGCTGAAAGGTACGGGAAAAGTTGATTTGGATGGTAATGTTAAGTAAGCAATTTACGAGGCTGTCAGCGACGGAAAATGTTATGAAGAGAAGGAAACCCATGAAAAGAAACCTGATATTAATGGCCTGCCTGGTTGCAACGGTTGCGCTGGCTGAATCGGAGAAGCCAGACTACGCCAAGGCTTCGTCGGGCAAGCCGAACATCCTCTTCATCTTTGCAGATGATATGAGCTACGAAACAATCGGGGCGCATGGCCTGCTCGACATTGACACGCCCATCCTCGATACCCTGGTTGAGCGCGGGGCCAGCTTTACGCATGCCTACAACATGGGTGCGTGGGGCGGGGCGGTTTGTGTGGCCAGCCGCGCCATGCTCAATACCGGCAAGTTTGTCTGGGATGCAAAATCGATCAGTGGCAGCACGCTGAGGGAGCAGAAGCGCACGTGGTCGCAGCGCATGCATGAGGCGGGATACCGGACCTACATGACGGGCAAATGGCATGTCACCAAATTTAAGGTGCCCGATGTGTTTGATGTTTCCAAAGATGTACGCCCCGGCGGCATGCCGAAAGACCTTCGTAAAAAAGGATCTGCAGACGGCAGTAAGCCCAAGGGATTCGGGTACGGCCGTCCGATTGATGAGGAGGACTATAAGACCGGCTGGAAACCCTGGGATACGACAAACGGCGGATACTGGGAGGGGGGCACGCATTGGAGCGAAGTGCTTGCGGATGACAGTGTTGAATTCCTGGAGCAGGCGGCCAACGACGATAAACCGTTCTTTATGTATCTGGCTTTCAACGCACCGCACGATCCGCGTCAGGCCCCGAAGGAATTTATTGATCGCTATCCGCTCTCCCGCATCAAACTGCCGGAAAACTTTCTGCCCGAATATCCGTATGCGGAAGAAATTGTCGGCAAACAACTGCGCGACGAACGCCTGATGCCGTATCCGCGCACGGAATATTCCGTAAAGGTGAACCGGCAGGAATATTTTGCGCTCATTACCCACATGGATGAACAGATCGGTAAAATCCTCCAGGCATTGGAAAAAAGCGGCAAGGCCGATAATACCTATATCGTGTTCACCGCCGACCACGGATTGGCCGTCGGCCACCATGGCTTGTGCGGAAAACAGAACATGTATGATCACAGTGTGCGGCCTCCATTCCTTGTGGTCGGCCCGCAGGTCAAGGCGGGATCAAAAATCGACGCTCCGATCTATCTGCAGGACGTGATGGCGACGGCTTTGGATTGGGCCGGAGCCGATGCCGAGGGGGTCGATTTTAAGAGTGTGGTGCCTTTGTTGAAGGGAAAAACCGCCGGCCATTATGAGGCCATTTACGGGGCTTATACCGGAACGCAGCGCATGATTACGGTTGATGGCTGGAAATTGATTGCCTATCCAAGGGTTGGAAAACTGAGGTTGTTTAATCTTTCCAATGACCCGCAGGAAATGAATGACCTCGCAGAAAACCCGGAATATGCCAGTCAGCTTAAAAAGCTCAGCGCAGCCCTCGAAAAGCTGATGGGCGACATGAAGGATCCCATGACCTCTATCGCTGCAGCAGATTATTCGAACTCGAAAGATGCAGCACCTCACTGAGAATCACGCCGTCTGAACGATAAGTGAAAATAGAAGGATGCGTTTTGAATGAAAAATAAGAAGTCAATATATACGGCGTTGTGTGCCGCTCTCTGCTGCTCGGGGATGATTGCCCATGCGGCGTCGAAACCCAATGTCGTGCTCATCTATGCCGATGATATGGGCTATGGAGAGATTCAACGGTTCCATCCTGAGGCGTCGAAGGTTCCGACGTCTCATTTAAACCAACTGTGCGACGAGGGGATGATGTTTACGGATGCGCATACCAGTGCATCGATCTGCACCCCCTCGCGTTATGCGTTGCTCACGGGACGTTATAACTGGCGCTCCAGGCACCAGCGAGGTGTGGCGGGAGGCGGAAAGCCCTGTCTGATTGCGCCTGACCGAATGACGCTGGCATCCCTCTTCAAAGAGCAGGGCTACCAGACGTCCATGTTTGGTAAATGGCATCTGGATTTTCAATATCAGGTTCCCGAAGGGGCCGAGAAACTGAAAACGAAACGGGAGCTTTGGTACTACGGCGCTCCGGTTGGAACCGTGATCCCCGACGGTCCGGTTTCCCGGGGATTTGATTATTATCTCGGATTCCATCATTCGAGCTCCATGAGCAGCGTGATTGAAAACGACCAGGTGATCGAATACCTGAGCACCATCAACATGATGGGTCGCCTGACCGATGCCGTGGTAAGCTCCATTGATGAATTTGCCAAGGGCGAACGGGACCAGCCGTTTTTTATCTATTTCCCGATTAATTCCCCGCATAAACCCGTCGTTCCGCGCGAAGAGTGGAAAGGGCGGGGCGGGATCGACGACCCGTATACTGAATTTGTTGCGCAGACCGATGATGCGGTCGGTCAGGTTTTGGCGGCACTTGAACGCAACGGGCTGAAGGAAAATACGATTGTGTTATTCGGTACCGACAATGGTTGCCATTTGCCCGCCGATACATTTCTTGAGTTCGGTCATGAGGTTTCGGGGCCGTTGCGAGACCGGAAGACCAGCATCTACGAAGGAGGCCATCGTATTCCCTTCATTGTTCGCTGGCCCGGTGTTGTGGCTGCAGGATCGAAAAACGACGAACTGATCTGTATGTCGGATTTGTTTGCGACCTTTGCGGAATATTTTGCGTTTGAACTTGCCGATGACACGGCGGAGGACAGCATCAGTTTCCTTCCGCTGTTGAAGGATGCCGAACCCAAGGTGAAGCGCGAGTCCATCGTTCACCACGACTTCAAAGGCCGCTTTGCGATCCGTGACGACGAGTGGAAACTGATCCTGCGGACGGATGACAAGGTGAAGAATGCTGCCGGGTTGGCGGCGGAATTTCAGCTGTACAACGTGAAGGAAGACATTGCCGAGAGCAATAACCTTGCCAATGAATATCCCGAAAAAGTGGATGTCCTCGTTGCGTTGTTGAAGAAGCAGATTGCGGATGGCAGAACCACACCCGGTGAGCTGCAACAGAACGACGCAAAAATTGATATGTGGAAAAAGAACGTATCGGGCAAGTAATCAGCGCTAAATCAGGTCGGAACGGTTGAGAGCATGCTCGGTTTCGGCGGAAACGAAATAAGGCATGGTAAACCTCAACCCGCTCATTTGTGAACCCATTGGAAAATGAATGGTATGAAGGTTAAGAAACGAATTGCCCTCTGCGTGGCACTGTTTGCGGTCCTGTTCGGCTTCGAGCAGTCCAGCGCAAGTCCCGCCCCGGGCAAACAACCCAAACAGATCCGCATTGCCTGTGTGGGGGATAGTATTACCTATGGCTTTGGACTGAAGAACCCGGAAAAGGACAGCTATCCGGCTCAGCTCCAGGCGCTGTTGGGCGATAAATATAAGGTGGGTAATTTGGGTAAAAACGGAGCCACGGCGTTGAAAAAGGGGCACGCCCCTTACTGGAAAGCTCCGCAATATCAAGCGGCGCTTCAGTTTGAGCCGGATGTGGTGGTCATCAAATTGGGCACGAACGACACCCGACCCCGGAATATTGGTGAGCACAAGGCGGAGTTTGTTTCCAACTATGTGGAGCTGATCCGCAGTTTCCAAACATTGAAAAGCAAACCAACGGTTTGGATCTGTCGTCCGGCTCCGATTTATACGGCGCACAAAGGAATGACCGATGAGGTTCTTCACCGTGAAATTTTTCCGCTGGTGGACGAGGTGGCCAAACAGGCCGGCGTCAACGTGATCGACCTGAATACTCCGCTGGTTGGGAAACCGGAACTCTTTTCAGATGGATTACATCCCAATTTCACGGGCGCAGGGATCATTGCGAAAACCGTTGCCGCTTCGATTACGAAAGAGGCCAAGTAGTGATGAGGAAAAAGTCGAGCTGTCGTTTACGAAGTAGGACCCTGAAAAAATGGATGGGATATATTTTGTGGGCTTTGTTTTGGCGGCTCGCCCTCCTGTGGTGAGCCGCCTGCTCTCTGTAGCTTTACGCGAAGAGCAGAAGGTTTTAATTGTTTTTCCAGACATTGGAAAAGATGCCGCAGCGGATCGGCCCTCAACCGCTTGAAGGCATTTGTCTTTCGATTGGTCGAAAAACCCGATTGAGGTGTCCCAATTGGCAGCCGAGCTCATCATATGCAGGTTAATCAGTGACCCTCGGGGCGTGATGAGGTCTCTACCCGGAACGGGGAGGATGCCCGTGATTAAAGACGTTTGATTATGATGAAATGGATACATATTTTAATGAATATTAAATGGATTGGATTCTTGAGTTGCACCTTGATGCTACAGGCATCGGCCGTGGAGTTCTATGTGGCAACCACGGGAGACGACTTAAATCCAGGAACGGCTGGAGCGCCGTTCCAAACCCTGGAAAAGGCACAGTTGGCGCTGCCGACGGCGATTTCGGATTCGGCTTCAGCGAGCTCGGTTCCGATGCCTATCTGCAGGAACTCTCCGGCACAAACATTGTCCGCATTGTCGACGGGGTGTCCTTCCCGGCCGTGGAGCGTGAAGAGCCGTTTGGTCGCTATGAACGTTCGGATGGCGAAATTGATTTTACCGAACTGCTCAACGTTACCCCCGGCGCAGCGAATGCACTTCCAAGGGTTGGACCCGTGGTGATCAGCGAAATAATGTTTGCGCCGGATGCCGGCTATTCGGAATATGTTGAAATCATGAACATCAGCGACACGGTAGTTTCGCTGTACGATCCGGTCCTTTCTTCCAATGTCTGGAAATTTTCCGGGGTGGGCGATTTTTCCTTCCCGGCAGGAACGACATTAGCGCCGAATGAAACCGCCATCTTATGTGCAACGAATCCGGCGATCTTCCGGTTGCAATATGGTGTCGATTCGTCGATTTCAGTCTTTGGTCCGTGGCCCGGCGGGTTGGCCCTTGAAGGTGAAAAGCTTCAGCTCCTTTATCCCGGCGATCCGGAGTTGGACGGAACGGTTCCCATGTATCGTGTCGATCACGTTTCGTATCGAACCAATTCAATGTGGGCGGTAGCAAATCGCGGTGGCGTCAGCTTGGAACGCCGACCGCTGAACGGCTACGGAAATGATCCGAGCAGCTGGCGAACGTCACTGGCTGGCGGATCGCCCGGAAAGGTAATGGGCGACACGTATCCGATGGGGATGACTCTTCAGTTCTCCGGAGCGGTTCCAACGATTGCGTTCGCCACCGTGGTAGGCGAGGCGTATGAAGTTCGTTATTCCGATTCATTAATGGCTCCGGAGTGGCAATTGCTCGAATCAATTCCGAGCGCAACGACCCCTTGGATTGAAGTCATTGACCCGTCGCCCAGTCGTTCAAATCGGTACTACCGTATTCTGTGGGATTGGTAGTGTGCATTCGAAGCATTTTTCCAGACCTTGGAAAAAGAAGGATTGATGTGTCCTAATTGTCAGTCGAGCTGGATACATAACTAAGGAAGTGATCCCTCCGTTGAGCGCCACAGGGATTGGGCGAGAGACAACGGGGGAAAATCAAGGACGCATGTGGCGACCGAATATTCTGGCAGGTTGTGCCCGGCGAATAAGGAATTGTGATGATGAAGAAAACGATACAGATCGGAGGGTTGGTTTGCGCGTTGGCGCTGCACGCATCGGCCGTGGAATTTTTTGTGGAAACCACGGGGGATGATTTGAATGCCGGCACAGCTGAAGCTCCTTTCCAGACTTTGGAAAAAGCGCAGTTGGCGGTGCGCGCGGCGCTGCCGACGGCGACGGAGCCGATCCAGGTATGGGTGGGCGGTGGAACTTACTATCTGGATCAGGCGCTGGAATTCGGCCCGGCGGATTCGGGCTCTGCTTCGGTGCCGGTGACGTATGCCGGTATGCCGAATGAAACGGTGGTGATCAGCGGCGCGATTCCGCTGACGCCGACCTGGAGCACATATTCGGGCAATATTCTGGTGGCCGATATTGGAACCGGCCTTTCCTTTGACGTGCTGTTTGCTGACAGCGAGCAGCAGGTACTGGCCCGCTATCCCAATTATTCAGAAGAAACCGTGATCCTCAATGGCTATGCGTCGGATGCAATCAGTCGTTCGCGGGTGGCTTCCTGGTCGGATCCTTCAACAGGTTTGGTGCGCGGGTTGCATTCTAAAAAGTGGGGCGGGACATCGTTTAAAATTACGGGCGTGGAATCCGATGGGGATCCCCGGTTAGAGTGGGTCGGCGATAATAATCGCGGAAGCGGCATGCATTCGAGCTATCGCATGGTGGAAAATATTTTTGAGGAGCTCGATGCTCCCGGCGAATGGTTTTATGACGAAGCGGCGGGCCTGCTCTATTTTTATCCGCCGGCAGGATTGAATGCGGCGACAGCCACGTTCGAGGCGGCTTCGGCGGAAGAGCTGATTCGGGTGGTGGGGGATGGTTCAACCAAAGTGGGCTATTTGACCTTCGACAATTTTACCTTCACCCAAACCCGGCGCACACTGTTTACGCGTGAGTACGAACGCCCGCTTCGCAGTGACTGGGGCATTGCGCGAGCCGGCGCGATCTATCTGGACCATGCTGAAAACGTGACGATCTCCAATTCAATATTTGATCACTTGGGAGGAAATGCCGTGTTTTCGAGCGGGTATAACCGCAACCACCTGATCACGGAAAATGAATTTACGAATATTGGCGCCACCTGTGTGCAATTTGTCGGGCTGGTCAGCGCTGTGCGCTATCCCTCGTTCTGGGATAATGACGATCATAAAACCGATATTCAGGACATCACGCCCGGGCCGTTGACGGACGATTATCCCAAAAACTGTACCGTTAGTTATAACCACATGCAGGATATGGGGCGTTTTGAAAAGCAAACCTGCGGCGTAAATCTCTCGATGAGCGAAAGCATCACGGTGAGCCATAATACGATTCATGGCAGCCCTCGTTCCGGAATCAATATCTGCGATGGGACATGGGGCGGGCATCTGATCGAGTTTAACGATGTCTTCGATTGCGTCCGAGAAACCGAGGATCATGGTCCTTTCAATGCGTGGGGGCGTGACCGCTTCTGGTCCTATCTGGGCTTTAATACGACGGGGTCCGAAGGCGCTGCGAAGAAACCGTATGCGTTTCTCGATGCCTGGAAAACGACGGTGATTCGAAATAACCGGTTTCATTATGACGAGCCGTCCCGGTTCGGGATCGATCTTGATGACGGCTCCACGAATTATGAGCTCTACAACAATCTCATTCTGAATGCTTCGATTAAGTTGCGGGAAGGGTTTGGTCGTAAAGCGTATAATAACATCATGATCAATCAGCCGGCTGAATTTCATGTTTGGTATGACGGGTGCGGCGACATTTTTACGAATAACATTATTTTGAATGGCAAGGCCTACAACAGCGTCCAGGTAAATATAGCGAACTCGGAGGCCACCATTGATTACAACCTCTTTTACAATGCAGGGGAACCGGTATCTGTCGCATTCTCGGGAGCTACTGATACGCATTCTTTAACTGCGAACCCCTTGTTCATTAATCCTGAGAGTAATGATTATTCTGTTGCGGCCAACTCCCCCGCAATCGGGCTGGGTTTTGTTAATTTCCCGATGGATCAGTTTGGTAAGCCGGGGGCCCCGGAGCCGGGGGCGATTGAGATTGATACCGATCCCGATGCCGCCGCGGATACAGAACCCTTAATGGGAGCCGTTGCCTGCAGCATTTATGATGAAGGGGTTCAATCGGCGCTGGGTGCGCCGGACTTTAACGGGGTTTATCTGGAAACGGTTCCTGCTTATAGCTATGCAGAAGGACAAGGGTTTAAGACCGGCGATGTGATTCGTTCCATCAACGGAGAAACCATCACGGATAAGCAGAGCTTTTGGTTGTTGTACCACCTCATTGAGCCGGGAACCGAGGTGGCTATGACCTATCTTCGTAATCAGATTGAGCAGCCCGGCAGTTTTACCAAGGTCGCGTATGCTGAAGAGCTGAATGATACGGCGGGTGTTGTCTATTCTGAGGGGTGGTCAACGCAGGAGAATGCAGAAGCCTTTAATGGAGATCTGCAGTTTAACCGTACGGCGGGAGCCTATTTTGAGCTGACTTTTTATGGTGTAGGGATTGAATTCACCTCAAGGCTGCATGATGACATGGGAAATATTGAGGTCTATATCGATGGCGTATTGGACGAAACGGTCAGTTGTTACAGCTCCTCTGTTCAGTATCAGCAGACCGTTTATCAGAATACGAATCTAACGGCGGGGGAACACACGCTCAAGGTGGTCAACGCAGAAGATAAATATATGATTCTGGATTCGGTGTCTGTTTATGGAGCCCCGATTGAGGTGCTTCCTGAGATTGTCTATACGGCATCGGGGTCCGCAGAAACCGAGGTTCCAGGCGTCAGTACTGACGATTTGGCACAGACGCAGTATTTAAGCAGTTCGGCCACGGGCGGCGAAGGGGTGGCGACTGACCATGCGAATCTGTTCAACGGATCGGTTGATGAAGAGACGTATGTGACGATGAACAGTGATAATACATTCACAATCACGTTTGACACCTCCTTCAATACCTTGGGGTATGACATCACAGGAATTGATTCCGTCTTCGGGTGGTCGACCGGTAACAGGGGCCGCTCGAATCAGGGGTATGAAATAACCGTTACCTTTGTTGATGGTTCAAAAGCGGTATTGGCCGGACCGGAGCATTGGGCGCCGAATTCGCCTGCGTCGTATTGGACAACGGTTTCGTTTCGCGAGACATCCGGGGGCGTGATGGCTTCCGGGGTCCGATCGATCACGTTTGATATTACAGAGGATGCGAACGCCGGCGGGGTTGTGGTGGGGCGCGAAATTGATATTTTCGGCGTTCCGACGGAGGTGGGGCCTGTAACGGTCCTTTCGGGGATTGTATATACCACTGCACAGAGTTCGGATGCGGTTCCGGCGGTCAGTGATGTCGATTTGGCGCAGACGCAGTATGAGAGCAGCACCGCCTCGAGCGAAGAAGAGGCGGCTGCAGACCATGCGGAATTGTTTAACGGGTCGGTGGGGAATGACGACGGCGATACGGCCGACCCTGGAGAGGTTACGATGGGGATTGGTGATTCCGTTATGCTGACACTGGATACCTCGGTGAATACCAATGGATATGATCTCTCCGGAATTGATTCTGTTTTCGGATGGTCCACCAGTAATGGCGGCCGTGCGAATCAAGGCTATCAGGTTACGGTGGTTTTAGTGGATGGGTCAAAAGCGATATTGGCTGAGGCGGAGCATTGGGCCCCTAATTTGGCGCCGACGACCTATTGGACGACGGTCTCGTTCCGCGAAGAAGAGGGCGGTGTGATGGTTTCGGGCGTTAAATCAATTATATTTGAGATCACCGAAGAGGCGAATGCCGGTGGAGTTGTGGTGGGGCGTGAAATCGATATTTTCGGAGTCCCGACGCAAGAGGGGGCAGTGCATGCTCCGATGTTTGAGCCGGAAATGACCGTTTCCAATGGAAATATGATGCTGGGTTTTTCGGGGACCGTTGGGCAGCATTATCGGGTTGAATCGATTGATGACCTGATTTCTTCCAACTCCTGGCAGGTCGTAACCGATCTGGTTTCGCTGGCCGTATCTCCTGTGGCGGTGTCGGCTCCTATGACTAATAGTGCGGCGTTTTACCGTGTGATCTGGCAACCCTGAAAACGGGGAGAATGACGCGGTTTCCAGCGATTGGAAACGGACGGCGGATGCAGGACGGTTTTACGCGGGATTAAGGCGTTCCGGTTGGAAGAATTTATTAAGAATTTAAGTCAGGATGTTAAGGGTATGGGGAAGAAACGTTTTTTTGCAAATCATGCTAAATCCAGTGCGGCGCTGATTAGTCTGGGAATTCATGCGATTTTAATTGTTGTGGCGATCTCGTTTGTAGCGGTTACCGTTATCAAGAAGGAGGAACAGGCTTTTGAAGCGAAGCCTGTGACCCGGCCGCGTTTGAAAGTCAAAAAGTTACAGGTTCCGGTCAATATTAAGAAAAAGAAAATCCAGAAACCCAAGCTTCGGAAAAACATTGTTGCAAAGCCCAAGTCAAAAACGATGGATATCAGGATGCCGGAAATGACGGGTATCAAAGGAGGAATGGGGTATCTCGATGGAGGTGATGGGCTGGGCAGCCTGGGCTTTGGCATTGAAATCGATCTTTTTGGCGGGAATAAGGGATCGGGCAACGAGCTGGAGGGGACCTTTTTTGACCTGAAGCTGGATCCGGATGGGTCGCCGACGAAAATGGATGATAAGTACTATGTTGAGGTGTTGCGGAACTTTTGCGGGTCATGGACTCTCAGCCGTTTGGAAAGGAGATACTTCAAGGCTCCGAATAAAAAATTTGCCACCACATTCATGCTGCCGAGAATGAAGGCCGAGGAAGCCCCCAAGGCCTACGGGGTTGAAGATGTGGTGCAACCGAGACAGTGGGTGGCATACTATAACGGAATGATTTCCGCGCCCGAAACCGGGAGGTACCGCTTTTGGGGTATTGCGGATGATGTGCTTGTTGTTCGGATTAAAGGCCGTATGGTGATCGACGCAAGCTGGCCCAGCATAAAGATTACAGATTGGGACAGTAACGACGAGATGGATAAAAAATTCAAGATGTCGCAACAGACGGTCAGGGTTGGGGATTGGTTTCATATGACCAAAAATAAACCGGTGGACATGGAGGTGTTGGTCGGAGAACGACCCGGTGGGTATTTTTTCTGTCACCTTATGATCGAACAGGACGGGGTGGAATATCCCAAAGGAGCGGATGGACGTCCGATTCTGCCTATCTTTAAGACGGTAGATGTCCCGGAAAAATTAGTCCAGCAAATGAAAATAAACCCCGGCGAAGCAACTGTTGAAGGACCGTCTTTCGGGGTAATGAAGTAAGTGTGCGACCCATTTTGTGTGATTGAAATTCGTGGTGTCGGGAACTCGGTAAAATAATCTGAGTTAAAAAAAACAGAGAAGTCCTGTCCCAATGTTCTTTCTGGGGGATCAGTCCTATTCATATGTGAGAACATAATTGTTTTCCTCGGCTTTTCAGTATCAGAAGATACTGTCGCTGAGGAAACGAAAGATATGCAGTAAATAGGACTTATACGGTAGTGAGTGTTGCCGGAGTATGCAAGTTCTTTTTTGTTAATGAAAGTATATGTATAAATGGAGCAAAAGTGAAAGTGAGTAATTATCATAAAGTCAGAAATCGGGTTGCTTTATTGGCCGTCGGTTTAGCTGCTACAGCAACGACGCAGGCCGCATTGGTAGGGCATTGGACGTTTGATGAAACCAGCGGAACTAATGCTGTGGATTCGTCTGGAAATGGATTCGATGGTGTAGTTAACAGTCCGGAGTGGAAAGCTGGTCTGGTTGGTGACGGAGCGCTGTATTTTAATGGAACGGATACGGAAGTTTCGGAGTTTGGTACGAACCTTTTCTCCTCCGTTTCATCTGAATTAACCATTTCATTTTGGTGTTTCGGGCATCCGAATGCTCCGACGGCTATGAATCCATTTTCGGGTAGAACCGGGACTGCAGGCGTGCTGAATGCGCATTTGCCGCATACCGGTAAAGTTTATTTTGATGTGTATGCTCCTGGTGTTACCAGTGCAGATCGAACTCGGCTTTCGAAATCTGTGACAGGATCTCTTTATAAGGGAGCGTGGAACCATTGGGTATTTACAAGAAATTCAAATAATGGGACTCAGAGAATTTATGTGAATGGTGAGTTATTCGCTGATGAAATCTCGGATTATGATGCGTCGAAGGGTGATTTGTTTAGCCCGGCTACTTTCATTGAAGAGTTTTTTATCGGAGCTCGATCCGATAACGATCTTGATCTGTATTATCGTGGAATGTTAGATGATTTCCGCGTTTATGATGAAGAGTTGTCCATTAGCGCCATTTCAAATCTGTATGCTGAAGTTGAAGATCCAATGGATTATGATACCGTCTTTGCGGTAGCGACGGCGTCAGAATCTTCAGTTATTATCGGGGACTCTATTACGTTTAATGGAACCAATTCTATCGTGGTTGGAAACGCTGCTGTTGCCAGCTATGAGTGGGATTTTGGTGATGGGACGCCTGTAAAAAGCGGAGACGTTGTTGCGCATACCTATGCTGTAACCAACACGTATGATGTCACGTTGACCGTTACTGATGATCAGGGGATGGAAAGCAAGTCATTCCTGCAGGTTGAAGTGAAGCCTGTTCCTGCGGTGGAACTTGATTATACAGTCTGGTCGGGGGCGGCAGCGACAAATTTGCCGGCCTTCAGCACCAACGATCTGGCTCAGATCTATTATCTCAGTAGCTCGGGTACGGTTGGAAGCGATAATAATACGACGACCGACGAATATCATGAGCGGTTGTTTGACGGGATTATTGTCAGCAACACAAACAACTACACCGATGTAAATGATTGTGTAGGATGGGACGCCGAGAGTACCGTTACGATCAATTTTGACCTGACGGCTAATCCGCTGGGTTATGATATTACCAATATCGTCACCATTGCCGGATGGAGCACGGGTAGTGGCGGTCGTGCCAATCAGGGCTATGAAGTGGTGGTGACCAATGTGAATGATGAAGCGATTGTTATCGCTCCAGCCACGCACTGGGCGCCCAATAGTCCCACTCGTTTTTGGACGAGGGTGAGTCTGTTTGAAGCCAATGGAAATGTAATGGCCAGCGGCGTGAAATCGGTCACGTTCAATTTCTCGGAAGATGCAAAGCCTGGCAGTCGGGTATACGGACGTGAAATTGATATTCACGGATATCCTACCGAGGCAACGGTACCTGATGTGCCGGCTTTGGTTTTTGATGGCGATTCGATTTCGTGGAATGCGAATGATGAATTCGTCTACAGCGTTCAGAGTAACCTGAACCTCAATATTGAGAGTGGATGGGGCACGTTCACGACAGTGGTTGGAACGCCTCCGACCACTACGTTTGTTCTTCCTCCTAAAAATGAGAAGCATGTGTTTTACCGGGTAATCGTCGAGTAAAACTACATTCTGTTCAGTCGAAGATGCTCTTCCTGCCTCAGCGGGAAGGGCATTTTTTTTTACTTCCCGAAAACGGTTGATGTGTTCCTTTCGGCTTTCGGGGGCATAGCGTGTATTTTTTTTGGAATAGCTTGTTGTTGAGGGGGGATGAATCAGATGGTTGGTATGTGCGGGTCCTGCGGGTGGCGGCCGGAAACTCCGGAAAATGACCTGGGGCTAAAAAAAAATATAAAATATCTGTCCCAATGTCCTGTGTGAATGATCAGTCCTAGTATATCTGTAAAATAAGTGTGGTATTTTTTTCGGTTTTGCAGTGCACGATCGTGCTGTTGACCGGGAATCAGAATACAGTAACGGAGCTCATCCGATACCGAGTGGTATCAGATGATAACGGTTCCGTTGGATTGAAAAAAGAGAGCCATAAAAAATGGAGATGAGATGAACATGAATAGTAATCATAAGCTCAGAAATAAGATTGCTTTGCTGGGGGTCGGTTTAATGGCCGCAGCAACAGCGCAGGCTGCATTGGTGGGGCATTGGACATTTGATGAAACCAGCGGTACCAATGTCGTAGATTCATCCGGAAATGGATACGATGGCACGGTGGTTAATCCGGTTTGGGCGACTGGTGTTGATGGCAGTGGCGCACTGCAAATGAATGGAACGGACTGCAATGTCACGGGATTCGGAGATGTTTTGTCGACCGTTTCGGACGAGCTCACGATTGCGTTCTGGTGTGCGGGTGATTTAGTCGAACCACAGAATATGAATGGATTTTCAGGGTATACGGATGGTACGCGTATGCTCAATGCCCATTTGCCCAATAGCACGTCGGTCTATTTCGATGCGGCATATAGTGAGGGTGCTACTGGCGTTCGAGAGCGCATTTCAAAATATGCCGGGTCAGTTCCTATTGTGAGAGGACCGTGGAATCACTGGGCCTTTACCAAAAATGCGACGACCGGCTATATGGCCATTTATCTGAACGGGGCTCTTTGGCATGATAGTTCAGAAACGGGACCGTTTTATGGTTCCATGGCGGGCATCACGGAGTTCATTATTGGCAGTGACGGGGAATCGAGTGCTTTTTACAAGGGGCTGATGGATGATTTCCGGGTGTATGACAACGAGTTGGATGCGACCGCAATAACGAACCTGTATTCTGCCGTTACGCAGGATTATGCGATTGCATATGCCACGGCAGATCCGACAAGCGGATCAATTCCGCTGGATGTTGTTTTTGATGGCTCATCCAGTTTTTCAGGCACAAATATCACAGATTATTCATGGGACTTCGGTGATGGGAATACCGGGAACGGGATGATTGTTTCCAATACCTATACAACAATTGCTACCAACACCATCACGTTGACCATTACCGATGCGAATGGGAATATTGATTCATTTCAGCTTGAGGTTGAGTCCAAGCCGGTTCCTCCGATCGAGATTGCTTATTTGACGGAGTCATTTGATTTTACAAATTATCCTTCTTTCAGCACCAATGATTTGGCTCAGGTTTATTATCTCAGCAGTTCGGGTACGATTGGAAGCGATTCAAAAACGACAACCGATACCGATCATGCAAAACTTTTTGATGGAATCATTAACGGTACTCCGCCCGCCGAAGACGATGAAACTGCACTGGTGATGTGGGATGACGAATGTACTGTTACGGTCGATTTTGACGTGTCAGTGAATACACTGGGTTATGACATTACCAATATCGTCAGTATTGCCGGTTGGAAGCCCTCTAGTGGCGGACGTGCCAATCAGGGGTACGAAGTGGTGGTGACCTATGTGGATGACACGCAGGAAATCCTGGCTGCAGCAACGGACTGGGCTCCTAATAGTCCGGCCTTTTACTGGACCCGGGTTTCTCTGTTTGAGGAAAATAATAATGTAATGGCTACCGGTGTAAAATCGGTCACCTTTAATTTCTCTGAAAATGCAAATCCGGGAGGCCGGGTTATGGGTCGTGAAATTGATATTCATGGATATCCCACGGTGGCGCCGGATCCAGATGTCCCTACTATCGTATACGACGGTGACTCGATTTCGTGGAATGCGAATGATGAATTCGTCTACAGCGTTCAGAGCAATCTGAATCTTAATATTGAGAGTGGGTGGGGCACGTTCACGACCGTGGTTGGAACTCCGCCGACCACTACATTTGTTCTTCCTCCTAAAAATGAAAACCATGTGTTTTATCGGGTAATCGTCGAGTAAAACCACGTTCTGTTTAATCAAAAGTGCCCTTCCTGTCTAAGCAGGGAGGGCATTTTATATGCTGTTCTTTGGGAGTGATGGGGCTCTCGAAGCGTAATTTAATCAAAAAAGAAAAAGGAAAAGGGATGATTTCAGTGGACAGATGCAACCCATTTCGATTGGTAACGTTGTTAACGTTGGTTTCAGGAGCAACGGCGATGGCTGGTGTTAACTTCACTTTTGTAGAAGGGGGAGCGTTTGATAACGTGGGTATTGGAGCCACGATGACCGAAACGAACCGTGCAAATCCGACTGCGTTTGCAACGCTGACCAGTTGGGATATTCTCGCGTCGGCGGTTGATAGCGATTTGAGCACCATGACTTCTGCTCGAGCCAGTGGCGCTGCACATAAAACGAATGTAAGGCTCACTGGAATGGGGATCAATAATGCTCATATCAGTGGTGATGAGAGTTCCAATTTCAAGAAGGCTGAGTCGTGGATTATTAAATTCGACAAAGAAGTCTATTTAACCTCGGTTGATTTAGATGGAATGAGTTCTGGTGATACGATGGAGCTTCTGGTGGGAGGGGTACTTGCTTTCACCTTTGATGACCAGGATGCGGCTCCTAATGATCCATATGACCTCGGGGGAATTTTGGTGCCGGCGGGTACGGAAGTTACCTTTCTGGATGTTAGCGGTGGATCAATTCGTATTGAAACGATCTCAGTTACCACTGTTTCTGAAACAGTTACACTTGGTTTGATCATTTGAGCCGGGCAGGCCTTTTTGTGATGAGCCGTTTTTTATAAGTAATCATTATCGAAGCGTTGATGCGTCAATGCTCCATTTAAGTTGGAATATGCTATGAAATTATTTTTCCCGTTGTTCGCTGCGTCCCCGTTTTCTCCGGGGTTCGTATTTTCTGTATCCCTTAGGGACTCATTTTAAAACAGGGCTGGTAAATGAAAAAAACACTGATTATAGCGACATTGGCCGGATTTGTTACCGCAAGCCATGCGGAAATTACGGCGAGTAATTCTAATGGGACTAGCGAATACGATGCGGGGGGGGATGCCGTACTCACCGGGAAATCCAGCAAGGGGGGGTATTCCCAAAGTTTGGCGGGGTATCGCGGGCAGACGATTACCACGACCGGTGCCTTTGATTTCCGAGCCATTCGAATTTTGTACGAGAGTGCTAGTGCCGTATCCGGTATGGCTGTTCACATTTACCCGGTAGAAGATCCGCATGCCTCTTCATACGAGTTTCCGCCCGTATCGACGCTGTTTTCTGGAACATTTGATGCGCCGGGTTCCAGCGGAGTGGATACCTTGATTCTTTCTTTGGGGGACGACATTCATCTGGATGCGAATACATCGTATATGATCCTGTTTGATGAAACGAATGCCTCTTCCACGAACTTTAAATGGAGACGCTCTAGCAATGCCGGTGATTTTTATGCTGATGGACAACGAGTCGACTCTGATGGTACAGGGAATGCAACCCGTGACTTCCTGGTTGGGTTGGTAGGTACTGTAAGCTATTCGCTGGTGATTGAGCCGCCGAACGAGTACCGCATCCCGAAAATCATGGGGGCCAGCGGGGATCAGGCCTTATTGACGGGCTATGATTATTTTGATTGGTTTGGAATTACCGAGCACCGGACCTGGTTTAAACCTTCTTTTTCCTCGTTGCCGGATGATAGCGGCATCACATCGGCCGCAGCGTTTACCGCGGCGTCGGAAGCCATTCGGCAGGATCCATTGCGGCAAGCCACATCGAGCGACTCCTACATTGATTGGGCCCATTTTTACAGTGAATACAATAACGATCAGATGCCGGAGCGCATGAAACATTTAGAGGATCGGGATATTATGCCGATGATCGTGAATACGACGTTTATCAGCCCCGATTCATCGATCACGGACGATTGGGTAAATATTTTCAGCTATTGGAAGTATTGGTATACGATGGTCTATTATTTTGCTTCGCAGCATGATGTCACGATGTATGAATTCCGGAATGAACCTCATCACAACTCTGCGGACTATGATGCCTGGGAAAGCCACTGGCTGGTGTGTGCGGATGCGATGCGCAAGGCGATGGAGGATGTGAATGAGGATTTTGGTAAAACATTAAAGCTTAACATTTGCGGGCCGGTCTGTGCCGGGGCGTACTGGGATTACAGTTATCCGGACCCTTATGTGGATCCACATGGCTGGGGAAGTGTTTCCTGGAAAAAAATTAAATATGATATTTATGGAAATTATGACGTCAATAATCCCTTGAATTATGGATCGTATGACTATCACCGGTATGGACAGGATGCGGCCGATTCGGAATCGATTCTCCTGAATACACGCAGTGGGATTGCCAATGCGAACAATGATCCGAGTTCCGATATCCCGTTGGTGATTACGGAATATAATACGAGTACCGGTGGAAACTTTGACCGACGTGAAATCGATACGGAAGATCTGTTCTTCGGCGTCAGTATGGCTCAGATTCTGGAGGCTTCAGCCGTATATGGTCCGGCCGGACTCGGTGACGAGGGCGGAATTTTTATCTTTAAACTGGGTGCAAAACATCCAGGCACCACCTTGGTCGGTGTGGGAAACAAGCTGAGTTATACCAGTCAGAATACACCGAATAACTATGGCGGCGTCACCCGCGGGGGCGCTTGTTTCCAGATGTATGCCCGTCACTTCAGCGGGGGAAAACCGCTTCTTCCGGTTGTTGCAACTTCCGGAGCAAGCGATGAGCGCCGCACGATGGCGGTCATCGATGAAGAAAAGGGAATGATCTACATTTACGGCTCCAATGTCGCAGGCTCCGATGTGCCGGTGTCGGTTGATTTGAGTGCACTGGATGTCGAGGCCGGTACGGTGGCCAGTCTGCAACGGGTGGATGAGAAGAATACGGGGCAGGTTACGGAACTCCTGACGTTGAATTCGTCAAAAAAACTGTCCTTTGATTGCCCGAATTATACCGCCTTTCTGATCAAAGTGCCGATGGCAGAGACGGTGCCTTATCAATGGGAGCTGGCTCCTGTAGAGGATACCACGCAGGCGGTGGTTGATTCCGGAAATCAGGGGGCCTTACCCACGATGAAGGTTTCCAACCATCATTCAGATGCAACGCAACGAAATGCAGGGCTGCTTCGGTTCAGTGTGGAGGGTGCAGGAAATATGGGGCAGGCACTCTTAAAGCTGTCGGGAAGAAATACCGGAACGGACCCGTCAGAACGTGAAATTCTGCATGTCTATGCCGTGACGGGTGAGGACTGGAGCGAGGATACTACGCTGGATTGGAGTAATGCGCCGGGGCTGGGTCAGTA
>JARNMJ010000061.1 GCA_029432795.1 Pontiellaceae bacterium B12219 | reverse complement strand
TTTAGCGAAAGAATTATATGCCATCCGGTTGACATCCCCCATAGAAGGGCTGAAATGGCTGAGGGACGATGCCTTTCAGCCGAGCGGCGGAAAGATTTTCTTCGTCAACCGTTTCCGCCCTACAAATAAAATAGATACCCCGTCTGCTTGCAGCGGGGAGCCTCATTTGCAACGGATTGCGGTGTGCATGTTCTTAGGTGCCAACGGATTAATATAAGCGGTATAAGTACATACTAAAAAACTTGTTACATTCATACACAGCTCATGAAATCAATTTTCTGGACAGCAAAAAAGTAATCCTGCGAATGGGCATTTCTTCAAAATATCATCCGTTGCCCCTTCCATGAAATTCTACGTAAAACCCGCAAAAGGCACGAAAACTTCCCGTTCTTGTCTTTGTGTTTCCTATGCCTCTTTGTGGCGATACCAAATTTAAGTTCCGGAGCACTTGGCAGGAACTAGGTTCTTTTTGTTCGTGCCCTTCGTGCCTTGGTGGTGAATAACTATCCGGATGTTGGAAATCATTTATCAGGACGAGGCGTTTATGGCCGTGAACAAACCGACGGGGCTGCTGTCGGTGCCGGGGCGGGGACCGGATAAGCAGGATTGCTGTTTAAGCCGCGTGACGGCGCAGTTTCCTGATGCACTGATGGTGCATCGGCTCGATATGGATACCTCCGGCCTGATTCTTTTTGCCCGTTCGATCGACGTACAGCGCAACATTTCCCTCCAGTTTGAAAAGCGCGAAATTTCAAAAATCTATATCGCGTTGCTCGAAGGCGTGATGGAAATGGAGGAGGGCATGGTCGACTATCCGATGCGCAAGGATATGGAACAGCGATTGCCGCCCAAGCATATCGTCGACTGCGTGCGCGGCAAAAAGGCGATGACCGAGTGGGAGGTGCTGGAGCGCACTGATTCAACAACCCGCGTCGCCCTTTTCCCAATGACTGGAAGATCGCACCAGCTGCGGGTGCATATGAACGCGGTCGGATTTCCCATTGTTGGAGATAACATCTACGGCACCGCCGGCGAACGCCTGATGCTGCACGCCCAAACCCTCAAGCTTTCGCATCCGATCACCGGCGAATCCATGCAACTCGAATGCCCCGCCCCGTTTTGAGCCCCACCCGAACCTGTGCTGTTTTCTTTGAATTGCCTGATTTACGAAACGGTCACGATCCGCTTCTGAAACCGCGTTCTGTATGGGATTAAAAAATGGCACCCGTTTCCAAGCCATGAAGTTTTGGGAAGAGCCTATTTTGTAGGGAATTGGTCCCATCTGCCCAGTTTTAGCTTTTGTTTCTTTTTTTCAATGGTCCAGGCCATGGCCCATCCAAAAACAAAACCGGTTACTATCGCTGCGGCAATATCGATCAGAGGATCATGGTACTCAGACCGGAAGCCCAACATGGAAAAATAGATGAATCCCATAATAACGCTGAATGGACCCCCAAAACATAGCGCGTTCATTTTGAACGATAGAAATAATGGTGGAGGAATATTCGATCCTAGTTTCCAGAACAACCGAAATAGTGGCGGAGATGCTAATCCTTTCTTTTCTCCACTCTCGATTAGGAACTTTTCCAAGGATTCGATTTTGTCTTTAAAGTTCATTTTGTCTCCTTCGAATGTTGCCCGGGAATCAAACGTTGACGGACAACCTCAGATGGCTGGTTCGACTTATATGCTCTTCCCGCATTCCTGACAGAATTTTGAGTCTTCTTCGTTCAGTTTTCCACAGGACTGACATTTGATCATAATGATCTTTTCTGATTTTCCGCCCAAACTGATTTCGGATTCATCCAAAACATCCTTAATCATTCCGCCTGCCATGCGTGAGTACGGTTCCAGTTCTTCTTTTGCCTGTTGAGGGTCTAATTTTACACCGGACCCAGCAACTCCAAGAGCGCCAACACCTCGAACGATTCCACCAATAATCAATAAAGCCATACCTCCAAATGCTCTTAACATGCCTGATTTTGCATTGGACTCGAAGTTATTGAAGTTACCAAAGTTCAGGATGAACGTAACAAAGGTTGAGGCAAACATTAGCCCTCCCAGAATCATCAATCCCATTCCGATATAATAAGCTGTTTTTCGCTCGCTAGAGATTTGTTTTGTCATTTCTATTTTCCTTGTCGAACGTTTGGGGTGAGCCGCCCCGTGCGCATAAACTTCGACCGGATCAACGGACGTTTTCACGGTAGGCTCCACCCACTGGTTGTGCCGTTTTTATTTTGGTTTTGGCCATTGGTTATATCCAATCTCTGGAACATTTGATTTCAGTTCATGGATTAATTCGACTTCCTTTTGATTCACCTCTGAATCGGGTGCTGTTTCTGATTCCCAAATAATTTCTTTCCGAATTGTGAAGTCTCGCCTTTCTTTTCTGGTGAAATCTTTGGCGATTAGATCACTGCTTGCGCTACCGAAATAGTTGATGCTGTCGGTCAGGTCTTTGCCAACGTAAATTTTACCGTTGGGGTAAGTAATCTTGTAGATGATCTTCATTTATTTCTATTCCAGCACAACAGTGTATTAGACGGACATCGGTACTTTCGGGTGATATGTGGATGTCAGTTTTAATTTAATCTTCTTTGTGTTTTAAAGGATTAAAATAATGTTTTCAATAAAGCAATGCGGGGATGCGTGGCCGAGCCGGTGGAATATATCGTGAATGATACCCATTCCAGTTTAGTTTCGGGATGCGCATCGCAGGCATCCTGCCTGCCGGGCCCGCAAGATGCGGGCGGCACAACCGTTTCGCCGACTTCCAGTCGGCTCCAACGTTCTGGTTTGGCCGGAATTATTCTGACGTGTTGTCGACATCTTCCTCGGGAAGAATTTGACGACCATTTCGGGCTGTTAGTATCGGAAGATACGTTAGGTTCAAGCCGATAAATTATTCGATGGTTTGCTATGGTTCTTTTCCGGATTTCTTTCCTCTTGATCTCCGGAACTGAACGACCACGGTCGACGATCTATTTTTGATATACTCTTGAGAGAACAGTGTATCAGGGAGGCATCGGCACTTTTAGATGAATATACCGCGGGCGTCTCGTCGGCCTGTTTTAAGCGGGGTCAAATGGACGGGTCTGGCTCATTAGCCCGGTGTGATACATTCCAGGAGCTGCTCTTCCCATGCGGAATCCATTTCCGGGGCAATAATTTCCACCCGGCTTTCCATACAGTCATCGAGCGGCATTTCGGTTAATCCGTCTGCGGTGAGGTTGTATCCGAAAACCCCTTTATGCGTGATGAACACGCCTTTCATGCGTTCGGCATTCAATCCACTGAAAAACGAAAACAGCTTGCTGCGGTCAAACACGCGATGCGGTGTAAACCGCCAGCCGACACTTTGGAAGCCTTCCCCCTGATTTTCCGCTTTAATGTAGCCCGATTCCGGGATAGGCATTTCGGTAATGGAAGGTTTTTGGTGCGCGTGATGATGGTGGCGATGCGATGCGACGCCGGGAATCTGAGTTGGACCTTCCAGCCAGGCGGGATCGAGCACGCCCTGTTCTGTAATCAGGAATTCCGCATGCGGTGCGCCTTGTTTGGCGGCATAGGTTTCCAGTGCGTTTCGGTCGTCGCCCTGATACAGATCCGCTTTATTGCCCACGATGATATCGGCAATGGCAATTTGCTGGTTAAAGGTTTCGTGGTCGGTATAGCGGGGATCGCTCAGGTGGCGGGCATCCACGAGGGTTACAATTTTCTGGATGGAAAGGCTTTCCTGATAATGTTCGCCGGAGAGTACGCCGAGCACTTCAACGGGGTGTCCCAGTCCGGTCGGTTCAATCAGGAGCCGATCGGGGCGGGCGCGGGTCAGCAGCACATTCAGCGCAACCTGCATCGGCAAGCCTGCCGTACAGCACATACAGCCGCCGGGAACTTCACGAATAAATACACCCGAATCTTCATTGTGCTGCCCTTCAAAGAGGCTGCCGTCCACGCCGATTTCGCCGAATTCATTCACCAGAACCGCCCATTTTTCGTTGGCCGGTTTGTTTTTCAACAGGTGGAGGATGGCCGAGGTTTTTCCGGTTCCGAGAAAGCCGGTGATGATGTTGGTCGGTACGTTTGAGATGGAGGGTTCATTTTTCATACACATTTTATGTATGTTGAATCAGGTTGGTGTCACGAATTAATAGGTCGATTTAACGTGCGCGGGGTCCACGTTTCCTTCGTCCCTCAGGTAAACGTGCTCTACACCGGATGGGCTTCATGTTTGGAAATGTGTCGCAGGCATCTTGCCTGCCCCGCCGCCAAGAAATTAAGCCTTAGGCAATTATCAATGGATTCTTTATTAAAGCGTAACCCTAAACCAGTGGTTGAAAATAGGAAACCTGGATCTGGACAGTTTGTGAGAAAGTTTTTCTGCAAGGTCGGAATCAATCGGGGCGTTTTTCCAACCGTTGGAAGTTCCGTTTCTTTTGCGGGGGCAGACAAGGAGTCTGGGGTACGGTCAATTGGCCGCAGAACCTATAATTGAGTGAGCCAGTCTTCGCTGTTGGGGCCGACGACGCATTCATTGTTGATGCGCATGGCCAGGCGTTTTTTACAGCGCGAAGCTACATCGGTGAAATTTTTGGAGGGGAGGCTGCGTACGGATTCAACGAGCGAGACCCAATGCGGCTGGGTTTGTTCGGCCAGAGAATAGTAAACCCATTTTCCTTGTTTGCTCTGTGTGAGCAGGCCGGCTTTGTACAGGATTTTCAAGTTGCGCGATGCGTTGTATTGTGTCTCGCCGGTCACGTCCATGGCTTCGGCAACAGTGACACGCTGGTCAACATGGATGAGCAACCAGAACAGGCGCAGCCGATGCGGTTCGGCCAGGGCTTTGAGGGCATCTATATAGTGTTCATTCATCGGTGATTACTTTGGTTTGATTAAACTGACGACCACTATAACCAATCCAAAGCAAAAAACGATACCGGAGTGTGTGGCATGAAGCGCGAGCGATGCACCGTCGGCTCCGGTGAAAAGAGAAAACCAGAAGATCGGGCAGAAAAGGCCGAGCAGGGCAATATTGCGCCCGGCGCGTGTCAGGTCCGACATTTTTCCGCCCCGGATGAGGGTGGAGATGACCGTGTAGATGTGTTTGTACGCGCACCATTTAGATAGACCGGAGATGCATTTTCCGGTGCGGGTTGTATGCGGTTTCATCGAGGTCTCCCTGTTTTGGGCTGTCCTGTGAGCGGGGAATAAACCCCGCCCACCGGGAAGAGCGGGAATGTTAGAGAACGTATTGAATGAGCGCGCCGCCGATGATGGCGGTGGTCAGCACAATGGCAATAAAGGCCACAACCGCTTTCGGTTTCAGCACGGAAGAGACCAATGCGATTTCCGGAAGACTCGCGCCGGTTCCGCCGATGATCAGTGCAATGGCCGGGCCGAGGCCCATGCCTTTTGCGATGAGCATCTTCAGCAGCGGGACCGCCATTTCAATGCGAAGATATACGGGGACACCGATCACGGCTGCAATGATGATGGAGAGGATGCTGTCGCCGCCTACATATTTTTCGACAATTTCTGCCGAGAGGTATGCCGCTGAAACACCACTGATCAGCGCGCCCAGCAAGACGTAGGGAATAATCTTTTTGAACAGGGCCAGCGCGAAGCGCAATGCTTTTTGGGATTTTCCGGGATTCGGATTTTTGGAGGATGCGGGGGTGCAGCAGGACGTGGGAGCGCAGCAGCTGGGTTCCGGCTCCGGTTCCGGCTCTGCACCGCACGAAGGCGCGGCCGAGCAGCTCGACGCCGGCTTTTTGTTTTCGAGTTCGTCGCCTCGTTTAATCTCATCCCGCCAGGGCGTTTTGGAAATGAGCCAACCGCCGCAAATAGCCGCAATAAAAGTGATTCCCAAATAGGTGCCCGTAACGGAAAGGCCGAATGCGGTGTAAACCATGGCGAGTACGATGAAGTTGCAGAGCGGGGCGGAGATCAGGAAGCTCATCACGGTCCCGAGCGATACGCCCATGCTGGCCATGCCCATCGTAACCGGCACCACAGAGGCACTGCAGAACGGGGTGAGCATGCCGAAGAGCGCACCGAGCAACGGCCCCCATTTTTCATGTTTGGTCAGCTTTTTCTGCAGCTTGTCCTGCGGAATGAATTCCCGCATAAAGCCCGTTAAAACGGAGACGACCGCGATCACGATCACGAGTGCGCCTCCCACATGAATGAATTCATCGAGTGCAATAGTCAGCTTGTCTGTATTCACGAAATACCACCTTGTTTAAAATTGAAGTTCAATAACACGGCGCGCAATGTATGCATACATGCACAAATGCGCAAGTATAAATTGAGTCAGAATGCATGTGTTTTTCCGGCAGGGATTGATCCGTCGTATCCATAGAGCACGAGGTCTGCCGCAACGTGGCGGAAAATACGGGTTGGCGGTTGCAGGCTTGACGTTTGTTAATGCCGAAGTGGAGGGACGGCCGCTGTGTTGTCCTCACGACAGAGCGGAGCAGAACCCCGGCATTCGAACGGACGATACAGCGGCCGTCCCTCCAAATTTTATTGCCGGAACAAGAAAGAAATCGCACAGGGTCGGTTCAGAAGAGCATCCTGCAGATCCTGTTATACTATTGCTCCGGCAGGTAAATATTGTGACTGCTCGGATTTATTCTTAACCGCAAAAGAACGCATAAAAAACAGCATGACCGGAAACTTTGTGTTCTTTGCGTTCTTTCGCGGATAATTCCAATATTCAGATCGCCGGATCTATATTTACAAAAACTCGTGATATGAAGGAACTGCGGTGCTTCTTCTCGACAGGGCAGGCGGGCTGCCTGCTCCCCGCCGGGGACGCGGCTTATACAGAAGCGGGATTAAACTTGAAACCTTGGAGCGGTTCTGAAGAATCGGGCGGCATGAATGATTTACTCTATAAGGGCCACTTTAAAGGGCTCGATATTGCTTTTACGTACGCCGTAACGACAACGGCGGTGAATGAAACGGTGGTTCGTCATGATTGCGACCCGGCGGGTGCGCATATTCTGGGCCGCGCCACAACGGCAACGCTGTTGGCGGCCGCACTGCTGCCGGAAAGTCGGCGGCTCAATGCCGCCTGGAAATACAACGGCGGACTCAAAACCATCGTGGTGGATGCCGGTCAGGACGGCACGGTCCGTTCTTTCATTTCTCCGGCGCAGCTCAATGAATTTGAAGATGCACACGAATCGCTTTATGGCGAAGTGGGCGATCTGCAGGTGGTGGTTACCGAAAACGGCACCGTTCTGAATTCCGGAACGACGCCGATTTCGTTGCATGATCCGGTAAACGATCTTGCGTATCACTACTGCATTTCCGATCAGGTGGAAACCGGCATGAGCGTGATGATCGGTTTCAATCCCGATCCTGCAACTCCCGTTGCGCTCTGTCAGGGATGGATGATCCAGGCGCTGCCGGGGACCGACCTCGAGCGCTTCGACCGCATTCGCCGTCAGATGGATGACACCGGGTTTCGCGAATTGCTCGGGCATGAAAGCGCGTCGGAAGGCTATTTTGAGCAGATCGCCAAAGCGTTGATTGGTGACGAGCCGGGCTATGAAGGTATTCAGATGGAAGCCTGTCCGGCACCGGAATTTAAGTGTACCTGCAACAAGGAAAAGATGTCGGCCGTACTGCGCAGCATTCCGATTCCGGAACGCATGGACATTGTGAAGCGCAAAGAACCCGTCGGTATCAGCTGCCAGTTCTGCAATACCCGCTACGAAATGAGCATCGACGAATGCATCGTTGCCTGGAACCGGAAACCTGCGTAATTTTTTAGACGGGATAACAGGATGTACGGGATCTTTTCCTGACGGTTCTAAATCCTGTTTATCCTGTTATCCTGTCCAAATGAACTTACCACCTGTCATTTTCGGAACACTGATCAAGCGTTATAAACGTTTTCTGGCGGATGTGGAGCTGGAGGACGGCTCGGTGATCACCGCGCATTGTCCAAACACCGGAAGAATGACGACCTGCGCCGAACCGGGCTGGAAGGTGGCACTTTCGGACAGCTGTAACCCGAAGCGAAAATATCGCTACACGTGGGAGCTGGTGCATAACGGCGACTGCTGGATTTGTGTGCATACCGGCCGCGCCAACGAAATGGCTTTTGAGGCGGTTTCCAAGGGCTGGATTCCGGAACTGGCCGGATACGGCGAAGTGATCCGCGAACAGAAATTCGGCAACAGCCGGTTTGATCTGCTGCTGAAATCGGGCGATGAGCTGTGCTACGTCGAAGTCAAAAATGTGACGCTGCTGGCTGATGACGGTTGCTACGCGTTTCCCGATGCGGTTACTGAGCGCGGCCGCAAACACCTCAATGAATTGATTGATGTCATTAAAGCGGGCCACCGCGCCGCCATGCTTTTTGTGATTCCCCGTTCCGATGGCACCACTTTCCGTGCCGCGCAGGAAATTGACCCGAACTATGCCGCCGCCTTAAAAGACGCCGCCGCTTTCGGCGTAGAGCTCCACGCTTGGCAGGCGGAGGTTACGCCCTCCGCAATTAAACTGATCCAACCGGTTTCCGTTCGGTTTTAGCGCCGCTGAATCCCGCTGAAATTTTTTCGCAGGTTTCTTTTGAAAGGGGCGATTTTCCAAAGGTTGGAAAGCGGGTGGGGAACGTTGACTTTCGTAGGTTCGTCGATCACGATTCGCCCATGAATACAAAAAAGCAAACTGTGGCGGTGCTGGGGGCGAGTCCGAAGCCCGAGCGCTATTCGAATAAGGCGATTCGGTTGTTGTTGGAACATGGTCATGATGTGATTCCGGTGCATCCGGCCATAGACTCAGTGGAAGGGCTGCCGGTCAGCAGAAGTCTGCTCGAGGTTGTGAAACGGGTGGATACGCTGACGGTTTATGTTTCTGCCAAACTCTCCTCTCCGCTGAAGGATGAAATCGTTCAGCTGAAACCGGGGCGGGTGATTTTTAATCCGGGTACCGAAAACGCGGAGTTGTATCGGGCGCTTTCGGCGGCCGGAATTTCCTTTGAAGAAGCTTGCACGCTGGTGCTGCTGAATTCCGGGCAGTTTTGAAAAGTTCCAGCCATTGGAAAAAAGAATTGCAGCTGGAGCCGCATCCGGAAGGGGGCTGGTTTCGGCGTATTTATGAATCGGGCCAGACGCTGGAAGACGGGCGGCCGCAGCTGACCTCGATTTATTATCTGCTCGAAGCACCCGATTTCTCCGCGCTGCATCGGTTGCAATCCGACGAGCAATGGCATTTTTATGCAGGGTCGCCGATCACGATTCATGAGATTGATCCGGACGGGCATTACCACGAAACCATCCTGGGCGCCGGCGCATTTCAGCATACGGTCCGCGCCGGGCACCTTTTCGGCGCAACGGTGGGGAAGGGATATGCCCTTGTGGGTTGCAGCGTGGTTCCGGGGTTTGATTTCGCTGAGTTTGAGATGCCGTCCCGCTTCCAGCTGTTGGAAGAATTTCCGGATCATTATGCGTTAATCACTCTTCTTACCCGTTGAATAAGAGTTCCTTATTTAGATTGGGGAAGGTTTGACAGATTCTGAAATCGGCTTAAAATTCTTTTCATTAGCAAAAGGAGTATCATATGCCATTTGATCAAACCAAAGACGTACTCAATCAGGCCCGGAAGTTTCACCACCGGCTCAGTGAATTCTATGATGATCTCAAGGACTTAACCGATAAGGAGCGGACCCGGGCGCTGCTGGATTATCTCTGCCGGCATGAACTCTATCTGGAAAACTGCCTGAAGGAGTTTCAGCAGGATGTGAATAAAAATGTGTTGGACTCCTATTTCCAGTATGGATCGGATGCCTCCAAACTCAGCGGTATCAGTGAATTCGTGATTAAGGATGAAATGGCGGTTGAGGACGTGGTGGCCGCCGCGATGCATTTTGATGCCTGCCTCATTAAGTTCTATCGTGAAATTGCCGAGAAAGCGCATTCGGAAAAAGTACGCGAGGTCTTTGAAAATCTGCTGGTGATGGAGGAGCATGAACAGATCGAGCTCAGTAAAACGACGCTGGAGCTCGGTTTGGTGGCGACCACGTAGTCTGAATTTTCCAGGGGTTGGAAATTTCCAACCTCTGGAAAATCGGTTACGTTCCGCCCATGATTTATCGATTTAATGACCGCGAACCTTCCCTGCCGAACGAATATTACGTCGCCGAAAATGCCACTGTTATTGGCGATGTTGTTCTGGGGCCGCAATCGAGTATTTGGTTCGGTACGGTGTTGCGCGGCGATATTGAGCCGATCATCGTCGGGGCGCGCTCGAATATTCAGGACAATTCCGTGGCCCATACCGGAAAAGGGGCGCCCACCGTTCTGGGCGAAGACGTAACGGTGGGTCACAAGGTTACATTGCACGGCTGCACCATTGGAAACAATTGTCTGATCGGCATGGGATCCATTCTGCTCGACGGATGTGAAATCGGTGATAACTGCATTATCGGAGCGGGATCCATTGTGGCGCAGAACCGTAAAATTCCTGCAGGCTCTTTGGCGCTGGGCAGCCCGGCGCGGGTCATCCGTTCGCTCTCGGAATCCGATATTTCCAATATCCGGACGTATGCGGACCGCTACATCATTAAAATGCAGCAGTATCGAAGCGGGGCATTGAAACCGGTTTAGCCGTTTTCCGACGGGGTGCGGTGGAGGGCATCGTGTACGGCCTGACTCAGGGTTGCGCTGAGATAGGGTTTCTGGATGACACCGCACAGGCCCGCTTTCAACATTTCATCGACATCGTCCTGTTGTGAAAATCCGGAGGAGAGCAGGATTCTGGCTTGGGGATTTATGGCTTTGATGGCCTTGAAACAGTCATACCCATTCATGACGGGCATAATCATATCGAGCAGCACGAGATCGATTTTTTTCCGGTTTTTCCGATACATCTCCACACCGGCTTTTCCGTTTTCCGCAATAAGCACCATATATCCCAGATCGTTTAAAATGGCCTTCACGGTGAGGCGGAGAATGTCGTCGTCATCTACGAACAGAATGGTTCCCTGACCGGGAATTACTGAGGCGTTTTGGTTGGTGGCCGCCGGCGGGGTGGCGGCATTGAGCGGGAGGAAAATGTGAAAGCTGCTTCCTGCGCCCATTTCACTGTGCACATTGATGCTTCCGCCGTGTTGCTGAATGGTCCCGAGAACGGTGGCAAGTCCGAGCCCGGTTCCCTTTCCACGTTCCTTGGTGGTGAAAAAGGGCTCGAAAATACGCTTGATGGTTTCGTGTGTCATACCGCAACCGGTATCGCTGATTTCGAGTTCGAGGTAGTGGCCGGGTAGAATACTGAAACTGGAACTTTCGCAGAATGCGGCATCCAGTTCGGCTTCGGCGGTATGCATGCCGAGTGTTCCGCCGTTGGGCATGGCATGGGCGGCATTGATTCCGATGTTTAACAGGGCGTTCTGTAGCAGGGAGGCATCGCCAAGAATGTTCGATTGTCCTGCATCCAGTTGCAGGTTGATTTTAATTCGCGGGTCGATACTGGCGGTCAGAAGGGATGACGTCTCGATAATCAGCTGATGCAGGTCGAGCTGGTCGGGCCTCATGGGTTGTCTTCGCGAGAATGACAGAAGTTTCTGGGTGAGGTCGGCGGCGCGTCGGGTGGACTTGAGAATCATGGATTGGTATTCGTGCAGTTCCGAGTCTTTCGGAAGTTCAAAACCGAGTAGTTCTGTGGCGCCGGAAATGCCGGCGAGCATATTGTTGAAGTCGTGGGCCACTCCACCGGCCAGTTGCCCGAGGGCCTGCATTTTTTCGGATTGATAGAGGGTTTCTTCAATGCTGACGCGTTCGGTGATGTCCTGCAGTATTCCGATGAGCAATGCCGAGTTTTTAGGGATTCCATTCGTTGTTCTGCACTGGAAGTGTACGTATTTCTCGGCCTCGGCGAGATTTAACTGCAGGTCTTCAACGGCCGTTGTGCCATGTTGCACTGCATGGGCGACGGCGGTTTTCACCCGGTCGCGATCATCCGGATGTATCAGGCTGTAAAAATGTTCCATTGAGGGGGAGGTGTTGGATGGCTGGCCGAGGATGCGGAAAGTTTCTTCTGACCAAAGGGTTTCTCCGGTTTCGAGATTGTGCTCCCAGTGTCCGAGCCCGGCAATGGCTTCGGCCTCTTTGAGGCGCAGCTTTTCGGTTTTAAGTGCGGCGGTTCGCCGGTTCACTTCGCGCTTGAGCAGTCCGCTCCAGCTCACAGCCGCGAGCAGCAGAATGAAAAGAGGAATCCCGATTTTCCAAATGATGGAATAATCGGGTTTGGCAGGGTTTAAGGGAGCCCATTGAGAGTAGATATGTTCCCGTTTGCTGAAAGGAATGATGTTCAGGGCTTTGGAAATGATGGAAGCCAGTACAGGATCGTCGGCACGAATGCCGACCGCCAGGTTGTAGGTATAGGGGGTGTCTCCTCCGATCTTAAGCGAATGAATGCTCAGCGAATTGATTGCGTGGCCGGTGGTGAGCATGTCGCTGGCGAGCGCATCCACTGTTCGGTCAGCGAGGGCTTTAACGGCATCCTGCAGGGTATCGACTTCCACAATGATTATCTCCGGAAAGTCGCAGCGGATTAAATCCACAATGGCATGGTTGGCGGCCATGGCAAGCCGTTTGCCCTTGAGCTCGGAAAGGCTGCGGATGTAGTTGGCATCTTCATTGACATAAATTTTTACGCCGAGATTGAGGTAGGAAGGCGTGTAACGCAGAAACGATTTGCGCTCTTCAATAATGGCAATGCAGGGCACCATATCTATTTTGCCGGTTTTAATATTCCTGATTGTTTCCGACCAGCTCTCGGCGGGGACATAGGTGAATTTAATTCCGAGATAATCTTTCAGCAGGGCGAGGTAATCTGAACTTAATCCGCGCGGTTCTCCGGAAGCGCTTTGCCACTCCATTGGGTTCCAGTCGGGATCGATTCCGTATTTCACTTCGGAATGTTCAAGAATCCACTCGCGTTCCGTTTCGGTCAGTTCCATTGCGAGCAAGCGATAGTGCGGATCTTCCAGATTGATTTCCCACTTTTTTAATAAAGCCGCCCGCTCTTCTGAAGAGAATGAAGTTAAAACCTTTTCAAAAATGGCGTGCAGCGGGCCGGAATCGTTGTGGGTGAAAATGGATATCGGCAGGCCGAACGGCGAGATTTTGACCATTCGCAGTTCGGAAATTGAATTGTCATTAATCCGGGAGGTCGTGATGGCGGAAATTTCGAACAGTGCATCCGCCCGTCCCTGAAGCACCATATTAATGCTTTCAAGATCATTTTCAGTATAGACTACTTCGCAGTCGCCCAGTGCAAGCAGGGCGGGATGAGCGGGGTCCCATCCTTTGACAACCGCAATCTTTTTATCGGAGATATGCTCGGGAGAAAATGCTTTAGGGTCGCGATTCTTGAGGGAAAAAAGAGCAAATGGCAGGAAGGTCACATCCTGACTTTTTGTGTAGGAATTGGTGTATGCCGGGTAGTCGGGCGGATCAAAGCCGGTGATAACCACCTGCTCTCCGGCTTTTATGTCATTTACGATTTTTTCATAGGTTTTCGGCTCAATTGAGATGTTAATTGAGGTCATTGCTTCGAAGCGGTTGAAGATCTCAGCGAGAATACCCACAAATTCACCGCGTTGATTGATATAGGAATAAGGGGTTCCATCCTTGTCAGCAACAATCTGCAGAGATGGATTTTCATTCATCCACTGGCGCTCCTTCACGGTAAACTGGGCACCCGGTATGGGGGTCGAATGAAACGTCCACCGATCCAGCATCTGCTGGAGTTCCGCCGGACCGATCAGGTTTATGCATTTATTGATCAGGCTCTGCAGCTCCGGCCAGTCATCCCGGACAGCCGTTGCCGCCCAGGAGGTGTGCTCCACATCCATGAACGCCATGTTAAGGCCTTGATAAGAATATTTTGAAATCTGATAGGTGCTGAAGCTGTAGCCGAAATAGAGGTCGGCGCGGCCTTCAAGTACGCTGCGCATTGCCTCCTGCGCGGAGGAGGCTTCGAGAATGGTGACGCCTTCCTTATGCTCCATCAGTATGTTTGAAATCAGTTGAGCCCCGCGGTCGTAAATCACCCGTTTCCCGTGCATATCTTCCAGTGATTTTATCTGAACCGTGGGTGACGAGGCGAAGAGGGCTGGAGCAAAAGATTGTACGGGTTTCACCTGCAGCAGATTGCTTGCCTCCGCCTGAACGCTTGCACAGGAAAGCAGGCCGTCAATACTTCGGTTCCGGGCTTTTTCAACGGTTTTGGCCCATTCATCAATTTCGATTTCAATACGAATATCGAGTAAACTCTCGATTTCGTTAAAAAGCTCAGGAAGAAATCCGGTCAGGCGGCCCCCTTCATGTTGAATCACAAAAGGTTCCAGTCCGGTACAGAAGCCGAGTTTGATGACGGGATGTTCCGCCAGCCAGGCCGCCTCTTCCGGGCTGGGATCGAGCTCTTCTGCTTCTGAAAAAGCGGTGGTTAGAAAAAGAAGGCCGGCTGCCAGAAGGAGTGAAAATCGGTTCCGGAAATGGAATGCGGTGGCGTTCGCTGTTTTCTTAAGACCCTTGTTTGGAGAGTGTTTCATAGTTTCGGAGGATATGCGTGTAAAATTTTTAAGTCAAGAATTGTGATTAAATTAGTAATCTTATTAAAAAGAATCGGTCTGTGATGGAAAGTGCGTATTAAACAGACGGATGTTATAAGTGCAGGGCATCGTGAACCGCCTGACTCAGTGTGGGGGTCAGGTAGGGTTTATGCAACAGGTCGCACCGGCCGGCACTGAGCATATCTTCAACATCGATCTCGGTGGAGAATCCGGTTGAAATCAGGATACGGATATCAGGATTTATCTGCCGAAGTGCCTGAAAGCAGTCTTTGCCGTTCATCACCGGCATAACGACATCCAGAATAACGAGTTTTATGAGCTCATGTTTTTCCCGGTAGGCCTGCAGGGCATCAGCCCCGTTTTCGGCGCAGAGCACCTCATAGCCCAGTTTGGTCAGGATTTCCTTCGTGGTCTTGAGAACGGTCGGGTCGTCGTCCACGAGCAGCAGTGTATCTTTTCCCATGTAAATATTTACAGTGGTGTTGGTTCCATCGGTTTGCTCGTTCGTCAGAGGGAGATAAATATGAAAGGACGTGCCGGAATCGATGACGCTGGTGAAATCGATGGCGCCTTGATGCTGCTGAACCGTACCGAATACGGTGGCCAATCCTAGCCCGGTTCCTTTGCCGAGATCTTTGGTGGTGAAAAACGGCTCAAAGACCCGGCTTTGTGTCTGGTGCGACATGCCGCAACCGGTATCTGAAATCGTTATTTTCAGGAAGGTTCCGGGAGCAATATCAAATTTTCCACACTGGAACTCGGCATGCTCAAGCTGGTTCAATTCGGTTTTGATTCTAATGATTCCGCCGCTGGGCATGGCGTGTGCACAGTTGATGCCGATATTCAGAATGGCATTCTGCAGCAGGGAGGCATCACCGATAACCGATGAGCTTTTCGCATCGAGCTGAAGTTCAATCCGGGTTCGTTTATCAATCGAGCTTTTCAGCAGATTGACGGATTCGAGAATCAACTGATGAATATCAATTACGCGTGCCGCCAGGGGTTGTTTGCGGGAAAATGAGAGCAGATTTCTGGTGAGCTTTGCGGCGCGCTTGGTCGTTTTGAGCACCATGTCGTGATATTCGAGCGCTTCGGGATCGTCCTGAATCCGCATGCCGAGCAATTCGGTGGCGCCGGAAATTCCGCCGAGCATATTATTGAAATCATGAGCAATGCCGCCGGCAAGGCGACCGACCGCCTGTAGTTTTTCGGATTGATGAAGCGATTCTTCCATCTGAATGCGTTCGGTAACATCCTGCAGAATGCCGATCAGGTGAACCGGTTCACCGTTTTCATTGCGTATATGCTGACATTGAAGGTGGACATGTTTGACGGTGTTATCATGAAGCAGCAGCCTGAAATCTTCCGCAACCGGGATCCTTTCTTCAATGGCCTGCCTGCTGATCTGCCGGACCAGTGCTTCATCGTCCGGGTGGGCCAGTTCTTTGAAGAGTTCTTTTGTCGGGGTGGTTTTGGCAGGGTTCAACCCGAGAATGTTGTATATTTCTTCAGAAAACCGGGTTTGTTCTGTTTTCAGATCCAGCTTCCAGTGCCCGAGCGATGCGATGGTCTCCGCTTTTTTCAGGAGCATCTGTTCCGCTTCCAGAGCAAGGGTGCGGCGTTTAACTTCCCGCTTCAGTTGGCGGTTCCAGGTTAGAACGATCAATAAAAGAGCGAGAATCGGCAGGCCGGCTTTCCATAAAAATGTGTAGTCAGCGTTTTCAGGAGGGCGGGGAGCCCAGTTGGAAAAGATCTCGCTTTTCTGGTGCGGTTCAATTTGAGCCAGCGCCTTAGTGATGATGGTGGAGAGCATTGGCCAGTCGCTTCGAGTGGCCATGGATAAGGAGGCGGTGTAAGGGGTCTGCCCGCCGATTTTTATCGTTTTGAGGTTTAGATCGATCAGGCTCTGCCCGGTTAAAAGCCGGTCTCCGGCCAGTGCATCGATCTGATTGGCATTCAAAGCACGCACGCCCTCCTCGGTATGGTCAAATTCCATGACCTCAATGAGCGGAAAGTCTTTCCGGATGGAATCGGCCAGGCCCAGGGTGCGTGTAATACCCAGTTTTTTTCCGTTCAGGTCGGAAAGATTGCGGATATATCCAGTATTTTTGTGTACGTAGACTTTAATGTTCTGTGTGAAATAAGGCGGGGTATACAGGAGATAGTCCGGAACATTCTTCTGCGTAATGGCACCGGCCACTATATCGACGTTGCGCTGCTCCAGAAGTTTCAGACCTTCTTCAGGTGTGCCGGCCCTGACATATTCAAAGGTCATGCCGAGGTTTTTTTCCAGAAGGTTGAAATATTCGGTATTCAGTCCCAGCAGCTCACCCTCGGCATTCTCCCATTCGATCGGTTTATGATCCGGGCTGATGCCCACGCGCAGGGTCAGGTGATTCGCCAGCCAATTGCGCTCGGCGTCGGATAGTTCCAGCGCGATGAGTTTGTAGTGTTGATCCTGAGGAGAGATTTCCCATTTTGTCAGCAGACTGGACCGTTCTTCCGGGCTGAAGGTCGAGAGAACTTTATCGAGAATGGTGTGGAGGGCATCCATATCGTGATGCGTCAGAATGGTGATCGGCATGCCGTAAGGGGATACCTTCATAAGCCGCATATCGTTCAGCTGATTGTTCAGAATTACGTAAGATTGCAGCACGGCAATCTCAAATACGGCATCGGCTTTGCCTTCCATAACCATATTGGCACAATCAAGATCCGTTTCGCCGTGTACGAGTTCGCATTCGCCCAGTGCACGCAGAGCCGGATGATCCGGATCCCAGCCTTCAATGATTGCGACTTTTTTGCCCTTCATATTTTTGGGCTTGAATGCGTCGGGATCGTGATGGCGGAGGGCGAACAGGGCAAACGGCAGGAAGGCGATGTCCTGCGATTTACGGTATGCTTCGGTATAGGCCGGATAATCCGGGGGGTCGAACCCTGTGATTACCGGCTGTTTTCCTGCTGCCACATGTTCCACGATTTCATCATAATGTGCGGGTTCAAATACGACGGAAGAGCCGGTCAGCTCTTCAAAGCGCCGAAAAACATCGCTGAGAATGCCTGAAAATTCGCCCCGTTCATTCATGTGGGAGTAGGGGGCGCCGTCCGGATCGGCAATAATCGGAATTTTCGGATTGGCTTTAAGCCAATCCCTTTCCTTCTCCGTCAGGTTCAGCGTGGACGACGCGGTATCCGCCCGAGAAACAGGGGGCAGGATGTGGCATGCCATGAGGATGAGGAGCAGACTTCTCCGGAATACAGTCGGCAGATGGATCGGAACGTTTTTCATTGCTCATATAATCGGGTGCGTTGTGCACACGTCCTTCAAAATTGGACACATTAATCATGAGCGTCTAAAAAACCAGTATAATTATCATCATACACGTATTTCTGCGCTGTGCACGAAGCTCACCGGGATGCCGGCATTTAAATGCCCTCGTGCTTTCCTGCAGACTTGTCCCGGCTTTTTCAGGTGAAAACTTTATTTGTCCGTGGCGGCGGGCACAGATGAATCCGCTTCGTTTGGGGGGGTGGGTATGATTTTTGGCCGTATTTTTGCCGAGAATTAAATTACGGTCAAAACTGCTTATCGGGCCGATTTTCCCCTCAATGCGCTCAAATGGGCAATTTTGAGCGAAATCGGCAAAATAAGTCGAAATAAGGCGGCTTCTCTTGTTGCCCCCAATTTGCGCGATCTGCTATATTTTTCGGATTAATTCCACTGAAAGGAAATGGACAACTATGTCTGAAGCTGAAAACGAACAAAATGCCGAAGAACAAACAAAAAGCCGTGCGGCTAAGAATCCCGATTCCGCAGGCTACGGCGCCGATCATATTACCGTTCTCGAAGGGATCGCTGCTGTCCGCAAACGTCCTGCCATGTATATTGGGGATACGGGCTCACGCGGCTACCACCACTGTGTATACGAAGTCGTCGACAACTCGATCGATGAAGCCCTTGCGGGCTATTGCTCCAACGTGGAAGTCTGCATTAATGAAGACGGCTCACTGAGCGTAACCGACGACGGCCGCGGTATTCCGGTTGATATTCACAAAACCGAAGGCAAGCCGGCGGTGACCGTGGTGCTGACGGTATTGCACGCCGGCGGTAAATTCGACTCCGACACCTATAAGGTATCCGGTGGTCTGCACGGTGTGGGTGTTTCCTGTGTGAATGCACTTTCCGAATGGCTTGAAGTTGAAGTCAAACGCGATGGTAAAATTCATCATCAGCGCTTTGAGCGCGGGATGGAAGTTACCGATCTCATTGTTATTGGCAAGACCACCGAAACCGGCACGAAGGTCACCTTCATGCCGGACCACACCATCTTTTCGCACCAGGGCGGTTTCCAGTGGGACATCCTCTCTGCCCGTCTGCGTGAATTGGCCTTCCTGAACCGGGGCGCAAAAATTACGCTGAAGGAAGAGTCCACCGGTCGCGATGAGACCTTTAAATACGATGGCGGCATCCTGGAATTTGTTCAGCATCTGAACCGCAACAAATCGCCGATGCATCCCGATGTGATCTACTTCGAGCGCGAAAAAGACGACGTTGTTGTTGAAATCGCCATGCAGTACACCGAAGCGTACAACGAAACCATCTTCACTTTTGCCAATAACATTAACACGATCGAAGGCGGCACGCACCTTTCCGGTTTCCGTTCTGCACTGACCCGTACGGTCAATGCCTACGCAAAAGCCAACAAGCTGATCAAAGATGAAAAACAGGCCATGGGGGGCGATGATATCCGCGAAGGTATCACCGCCGTTCTCAGTGTGAAAATTCCTGATCCGCAGTTTGAAGGACAGACCAAAACGAAGCTCGGAAACGGCGAAGTTGAAGGGATTGTCCAGCAGATCGTCAACGAGGAACTGGGGACGTATTTTGAGGAAACCCCGTCCACCGCCCGTACCATCATCGATAAAGCGGTCGTGGCTTCCCGTGCCCGGCTCGCCGCCCGCAAGGCGCGCGATCTGGCCCGGCGAAAAGGTGCGCTCGAAAGCGGCGGGCTGCCCGGCAAACTGGCCGACTGTTCCAGTCGGGATCCGGCCCGTACCGAACTGTTCATTGTGGAAGGGGACTCTGCGGGTGGATCCGCAAAGCAGGGGCGTGAGCGCGAGTATCAGGCCATTCTTCCGGTTAAGGGTAAAGTGATCAACGTACAGAAGGCCCGTCTCGATAAGGTGCTGGCCAATGACGAAATCCGTACCATGATTACTGCCATCGGTACCGGCATCGGGGTTGACGATTTCAATATTGAAAAAGCCCGCTACCACAAAATTATTATCATGACCGACGCCGACGTTGACGGAGCACACATTCGTACGCTGCTGCTGACGTTCTTCTATCGGCAGATGCCGCAGTTGATCGAAGAGGGCTATGTTTATATTGCACAGCCGCCGCTCTATAAGGTAACGCGCCGCAAACGCGAGGAATATGTTGAGTCCGATGCCCACCTGACGCAGATTCTGCTCGACCTCGGGGCCGACGGCATGCGCCTTGAACGCCTCGAAGGCGAAGAACTGCTCGATACGAAAGGGCTGCGCGAACTGCTCGAAAATGTTGTCGAGATTGAAGGGATTGCCGACAAACTCCGCCGCCGTGGTATTTCGCTGAAGGATTATTTTGCTCAGCGTGACCCGGAAACCGGCTCGTTCCCGCTTTACTGTGCCTACATGAATGAGCTTGGTGAAGACCTCGATATTCGGTTCGCCGCAGACGATCACGGTTTAAAGGAAATTTTTGCGGAAGTGGAAGCGGCCACGGCTGCGGAAGCGCCTGAGGTCGATACGGCTGAAGAAATTGTTGACGAGGTGCCGGAAACAACTGAAGGGGAAGAGCCCTCCGAAGTTGTTGCTGAAACAGCTCCCGCGCCGGTCGTGCGTTATAAGGAACTCTTCTTCGCCCGTAAGCTGAAGGAAGTGGTTGAAAAATTTGAAGCGAGTGGATTTACATTTGAGCAGTTGCTGGGATCAAACAAAGCGCTGTTCAATCTGGATGACAAGGGGACCAAAACCCCGGTGAGTTCACTGTTGGAAGTTGCACAGGCCGTCCGGCTGGCGGGCCGCAAAGGCATGACCATTCAGCGCTATAAAGGTTTGGGTGAAATGAACCCGCAGCAGCTGTGGGAAACCACGCTCGATCCGGAGTTCCGCCGCCTGACAAAAGTTGTGCTCGAAGATGCCGTGAAAGCAGACGATATGTTCACCATCCTGATGGGCGACGAAGTGGAACCCCGTCGTGAGTTTATTCAGGAGAATGCACTGAATGTAACAAACCTGGATATTTAATCTTTAAGGACGGAATCTTGAAACGATGAAAATCGAACTCGCTAAGGACAAAGATGGATATACCGCCCGAGTGGCAGGACGCAAACAGCTGACGGCCTTCGGTTTCACGAAAGTCGAGGCTCTTGAGGAATTGGCGGGAGTGGTTGAATTTGAACTGGAGTCTCAATCGGAAATCCGACAGATCGAGAAAAAAATCAACGAACAGATTCATCATCTCAGCGAGCAGGACTGACCTTCATCCAATACACGCTATAAAACCCGAAAGTACATTATGGACATTACGAACGAACGTATCGACCTGATTAATATTGAAGATGAGATGCAGCGCGCATACATCGACTATTCGATGTCGGTGATTGTCGGCCGCGCTCTGCCAGACGTGCGCGACGGCATGAAGCCGGGCAACCGCCGTATTCTCTACGCCATGAAAGAACGTGGATGGACGCACAATAAAGCCTACGTCAAGTGCGCTAAAGTGGTCGGTGAAGTAATCGGTAACTACCATCCGCACGGCGACACAGCGGTCTACGACACTATGGTGCGTATGGCGCAGGATTTTGCGATGCGCGGCATGCTCATCGACGGGCAGGGTAACTTCGGTTCCATTGACGGTGACCGCGCGGCCGCCTATCGTTATACCGAGTGCCGACTCCGTCCGCTTGCCGAAGAAATGCTGGCTGATATCGATAAGAACACAGTCGATATGCGTCCGAACTTCGACGAATCGCTCATGGAGCCTTCCGTATTGCCGGCCCGCGTTCCCAACCTGCTTGTTAACGGATCAACCGGTATTGCGGTCGGTATGGCCACCAATATTCCGCCGCACAACCTCGGCGAGGTGATCGACGGAACCATTCGACTGATCAACAATCCGGAAGCAACGATTGATGAACTGCACGAGCTGGTCAAAGGTCCGGATTTCCCGACAGGCGGCACTGTTTACGGTCTGAATGCCGTTCGTGATTTCTACACAACCGGGCGCGGTAAGATTAAGGTGCGCGGTAAGGCCGACATCGAAGAAGACGATAACGGCAAGGCGCGCATCATCATCACCGAGATTCCGTACGCGCTGAACAAAACCCTTCTCATCCAGAAGATGGTTCACCTGGTGCGCGATAAAAAGCTCGAGGGCATTTCCGATATCCGGGATGAATCCGGCAAAGAAGGCATCCGCCTCGTAATCGAGCTCAAACGCAATGCTGTTCCGAATGTGCTGCTCAATAACATCTTTAAGCATACGCAGATGGAACAGACGTTCGGCGGAATTATGCTGGCGATCGACAAGGGCAAGCCCCGTGTTATGAACCTGAAGGAAGTGCTGCAGTGCTTCATCGATCACCGTTTTGAAGTGATCACCCGCCGCACGCAGTTCGATCTGGATAAGGCGCAAGCCCGTGCGCACATTCTCGAAGGCTACCTGCTCGCCATGGACAACATGGATGACGTCGTGAGAATTATTCGCGACTCGAAAAACCGGGAAGAAGCACAGGAGCGCCTGATTGCCAAATTCGGATTCACTGAAATTCAGGCAAAGCATATTCTTGATATGCGTCTCTATCAGCTGACCGGTCTGGAGCGCGACAAGGTGGAAGCGGAATACGCTGAGTTGATGAAGCTCATCGAATACCTCGAAGACCTGCTGGCCCATCCTGAAAAAATCTATGCGGTTATGAAAGAGGATCTCGAGCAGGTCCGCGCCAAATATGGCGAAGTTCGCCGCACCGATCTTTCAATCGACGAAGGTGAAATCGATATTGAAGATCTCATTGCCGACGAGCCCTGTGTGATTACCCTTTCCAATACGGGCTACATCAAGCGCGTTCCGACCGATACGTATCGCCAGCAACGGCGTGGCGGAAAAGGCGTTGTGGGCATGAGCACCAAGGACGAGGACTTTGTGGAACACATCTTCTCGGCTTCAACGCACGACTATCTGCTCTGTTTCACGGAAGCCGGCCGCATGTACTGGCTGAAAGCCTATTACGTACCGGAAGGTTCCCGTCAGAGTCGCGGCCGTTCACTCGCCAACGTGTTGCAGATGGGACAGGATGAAAAACTGGCCGCCATCCTGTGTGTTCGCGAATTGGATGATCACGATCACAATCTGATCATGGCCACCAAAAACGGAATCGTTAAAAAGACGGTTTTGGCAGCGTATAAAAATGTTCGTGTTGCCGGCGTGAAAGCCATCAATATTGATGAAGACGATGAACTGATCGGCGTTAAGCTGACCAACGGCGAAAACGAAATTATTCTCAGCATGAAAAACGGCAAGGCGATCCGCTTCAAGGAAACCGATGCCCGTCCGCTCGGCCGTGTGTCCCGTGGTGTGAAGGGGGTAACTCTTACCGGTGACGACGAAGTGGTTACCATCGAAATCGTGGATACGAATTCGACGATGATGGCCATCACCGAAAACGGATACGGTAAACGGACCAGCTTCGATGAATACCGCACGCAGAGTCGTGGTGGTAAAGGCATCATCAGCATTCAGACTACCGAGCGTAACGGTAAAGTGGTCAGTGCGCATGCCGTCACGGAAGAACATCGTTTGATGCTCATTTCCGAAGGCGGGCAGATGATCTGCATCGGTGCGAGCGACCTCCGTGTTATCGGCCGCAATACGCAGGGCGTCCGTCTCTTCAACCTCAAGGAAGGCGATAAGCTGGTTTCCGCTGCTGTTCTCGAGCCGGAGGAAGAAGCTCCGGAAGTTGAAGTGGTGGAAGGTGCTGAAGGCGAAACTCCGGTTGATGGTGCTCAGGCAGAAACTCCCGCAGCGGAATCTGCACCGGAAGCTGATTCTTCCGAAGAGTCCACTGAAGAGTAAGTTAATCAGCCTATACTCGACTGGAGATGGCCACGAAAAGGCACAGAAAGTATGAAGACCGGATAGATGTGGTCTTTGTGCCGCTCAACCTTTTTTGTGGCCATTCTTGTTTTTCATGAGAACAACCCTCAAGCAAATTGGAATCATTCTGCTGGTGAGCGGGGTGGTGGCGCTTGCGGTAAATTCTATTCATCCGCGGAAGATTCCCTGGGTACAGAGCTGGTCTGATCATGTTGAAGCCAGATCGCGGCAGGCGGGGATCAAGGTCATTCCGCTTTCGGTGGCACTTCAAAAGTTCCAATCCCCGGAAGGCGCAGTAACCTTTATCGATGCCCGTTCGCCTGAGGAATTTGCGGCCGGGCACATTCCGGGCGCGCTCCCGGCTCCTTTCCAAACTCTGGAAGAACAGTTTCCAACCCTTGGAAACCTGATCGACTCCGGGCAGGAGCTGGTTGTTTATTGTAAAAACCGCGAATGCGATGATTCGCTTATGCTGGCGATTGAATTGCAGGCGATGGGGGCGGAAAATTTAACCCTTTTTGTTGATGGGTTCGAGGTTTGGCAGAAATATGGCGGGGCGGTTGTGCCATGACCAGCGATCAGAAAGTCTATCGCTTTGCCTACTGGTTCGCATGCTTGATTGTTGCGGCTACGTTGCTGTCGGGTTATCACAAGATACTTTATCCGGCTGACTTTGCCTTATCGGTCTACCGCTTCCATCTGCTTCCGGATTTCCTGGTGAATATTGCTTCACTCTATTTCCAATGGTTGGAAATCGTCTGCGGAATCGTATTATTGTTTATTCCCAAATTTCGTGTGGCGGCACTGTGGATTGCAGGGGGGCTGTTGGTTGTTTTCAGCGGGGCCATCGGGATCAGTCTGGTTCGTGGAACGGCCTTCAGTTGCGGCTGTTTCAGCAATGCGCCTGATGCTTTGCCCATGAGCGGAATGAGTCTGGCACGAAACGGGGCACTGCTCGCGCTCTGCGGATTGGCACTTTATGCGCAGCGCAAATGGCGCATAAAGCTGCCGGATATCATGTAATTATAATGCGTTCTGCAACCCTTGACTTGCCCTTCCTGTTGCCGTATCCCTTCTCGCTCAATTAAAAATTAACCTTTATTGCGGCGAGTGTATTTCTTTATGAATAACTATAAATCAATTCTTTTGGTGAGTGTTTCGTTTTTAATTTCAGCAGGAGTGCAGGCTGGAATTGTTTCATCTGCCGCGTATACCGAACAAACCGGCGTTATCGATGTCGATTTTGATACGTTAACCCTGCAGGGACATGCTTTGGATGACTGGATGATTTTTGGAGATGCGGGGGTGTACACAGAACGTGCTGATAGCACCCTGATTCTGCCTCCACAGCTTTCGGGCTTCTTTTCTGAGCTGCCCCCGACCAATTATAACCTTTCATGGACAGGAGGGGCTCCGGTTGCTTCCGGTGCTGATGCGGAGGGTTTGGGTATTAAGGGGTGGGGCACGTTTACATTCAGTGTTTCTGTTCCCGTTGATTACAGTGGCATATTCAGATTTTATGTCGGTGCGGAAGTTGAAGATAGCTATACAGTTTCGACAGTTTATTCTGGAGACAACCAGCAGGTAATTGTGGACGCAGGGTCACACGGTTATATTGATGTGGCATATGAAAATAATAATGCATTTGCGGAAACATTATTAATTCAAACAACTGCTTCTTCTGCCGGTGAAGAGTCCAGTTTCTATGGAGCTGCTGTGGCTCAGATTCCTGAGCCTGCCGTTGCATCGCTCATTCTGCTTTTTGGCGGAAGTCTACTGGTGATTCGCCGGCGGTTTATGCGGTCGAAGACAGAACACCACGGGATTTCCCGTGGATGAATGAGCCCGGAGGCGGTATGTTTCCAACTTATGGAAGTACGAATAGCAT
>JARNMJ010000060.1 GCA_029432795.1 Pontiellaceae bacterium B12219 | reverse complement strand
ATTTTATCGATGGAAGTCGAAGTACGGCGGCATGGATGTAAACGAAGCCAAACGGCTGAAAGCCCTGGAAGAGGAAAACTCAAGACTCAAGCGGCCGCTGAGGACAGCGGCCCTCCAAAAACTGAAGAAACAGTTCATACCCAGCACCTCCTCCGTTGCTCCTGTTAATCCGTTGCAAATAAATTATGGAGGCTCTTGAAATCACAGGCTTCACCAAAAAAACTAGAGAAGACCGTCTCCGATTTGTTTCTCTTCGGCCTGTTCAAATTGCGGGCAGGTGTCGGTGGCCTGGACTTCTTTTTTGTGTTTTGAGCAAAACTGCGTGAAGGGGTTGACAATGTAGTTCGCGCAATAACGGCATAAGTTTTTATTTTCAGATTCGTCAAAAACGTCTGCGGCTTCAGAGCGGTCGGCTTCGGTGAAAATGACGGGCTCGGCGGTCTTGGTTTTGAAGGGGACTTCATTTTCGGAAGCATATTCAAAACCGCAGCTTGAACAGCTCAGTTTTTCTCCGGTTTTGGTAAATCCGTCATAAAGTGCATCGCGCTGCAGCAGGGTGTCGGCGCCGCAATTCCGGCAGATTATTTCCACTGATTTTTTCATGCCCATTACGTATTGAGTTACCCGTGAAGAATCAAGACCTTTATACCTTTCGGTTGGTATCCATGCGCGTTTTCCTGTAGATGTCCCTGATAACGATTAACAAATAACGAAGAACCAAACCTCGGAGAGGTTTTCATGCGAAAGATAGCTGATTGGGGAAATTATCCGGTAATTGAAGCGGACGTGTCGGGATTTGATACCACCGCACAATTGCAGCAAAAGCTGGAGCAGCCGGGCGAGGTGATTGCGTTTGGAAACGGTCGGTCCTATGGCGACGCATCCCTGCAAAATAAAATCCTGCTGACCCGTCGGTTTAATAAACTCCTCTCTTTCGATGATGCAACCGGCGAACTCTGCTGTCAGGCGGGGGTGCTGCTCTCGGAAATTCTGGAGGTGTTTGTGCCGCGCGGCTGGTTTCTGCCGGTTACACCCGGAACCAAACTGATCACGATTGGCGGGGCGATTGCGGCCGATGTGCACGGGAAGAATCATCATGTCGACGGCTCGTTCGGTCAGCATATCCGAAGTATGGACATCATGCGGAATGACGGATCGGTGGTTACCTGCTCGCCAACTCAGAATGCCGACTTTTTTAAAGTCACGATTGGCGGGATGGGCCTGAGCGGCATTATTCTGAATGCGACTTTCCGTCTGAAAAAGATCGAGTCGGCGTATATCCGGCAGGAAACAACACGGGCTGCCAATCTCGACGAAATCATGGATGGCTTCGAGGCTTCCAATGATTGGACGTATTCGGTGGCGTGGATCGATTGTCTGGCCAAGGGCGATGCACTCGGGCGCAGCGTGCTGATGCGCGGGGAGCATGCCACGGAAACAGATTTGGTGGAGCAGCTTCATAAAAATGCGCGGTTTAAAATCAAGAAGGGTTTACCATTGGGCATTCCGATTAACTTCCCCGATTTTGCGCTGAACCCGCTGAGTATGAAGGCGTTTAATTTTGCGTATTACAATAAAACCCGCCCCGGTACGCATCAGGATATTGTGAACTATAATTCCTTCTTCTATCCGCTCGATGCGATTGCCGACTGGAACCGGATTTACGGGAAACGCGGATTCACGCAATATCAGTTTGTAATCCCGAAAGAGGCCGGACGTGAAGGCATGCGAACCATTCTGAAGCGCATCACCGAAAGCGGACTCGGTTCGTTTCTGGCTGTGCTCAAGCTGTTCGGCGAACAGGACAGCTTTATGTCGTTTCCGATGGCCGGATACACGTTGGCGCTGGATTTTCCAATCTCTGTAAAAGCCATGGCCCTGTTTAAAGAGCTCGATGCCATGGTAGCCGATTACGGCGGCCGCCTTTATCTGGCTAAGGATTCCCGGATGGATGCTGCGATGTTCGAAAAAACCTATCCCAACGCCGATGAATTCCGGCAGGTCATCGCGATGCTGAATGAAGGATCCACCCGGTTTGCATCCCTCCAATCTAAACGTATCGGTATTACAGGCTAAAAGATAAACCACATATTAGAGGGGAACCACGGAATACACTGAAAACACGGAAAGGGAGGAACGAAGTGGGGGAACTTATTTTTGAAGAACTGTCCTATAGAATTCGGGGTGCTTTGTTTGAGGTCTACAAGGAAAAGGGATGTGGATTTTTTGGAAGATGTTTATCTGGAGTGTCTGGAAATACAGAAGAGCCCCTTTGATGCTCAATATCCTCTGAAACTGAGTTATAAAGATCGGCCTCTTAAAAAATCATATATTCCGGATTTCATTTGCTTCGGTAAAATAATTGTAGAAATAAAAGCCATAAAAGAGATTGCAGATGAACATTTTAAGAGCAACAGGATTCAAGTTGGGACTGCTGGTTAATTTCGGTCATTATCCACAAATTCAAATTGAGCGTATCGCGAATTAAAACCTGTTCCGTGTGTTCAATGTATTCCGCGGTTCATATATAGGTGTTAACGTTATGAAAAATATTTTAATTCTGGGCGCGACGTCCGATATGGCGCAGGCGATTGCAAAGAAGTATGCGGCAGAGGGGTGGAGTCTTACGCTGGCGGCGCGGTCGGTGGAGTTGCTGGGGCCGATCGCGAGCGATCTGGCGGTTCGGTCGGGCGCTGAAATCCAGACCCTGGAATTTGATGCCACCGATTTTTCCAATCATCGGAAATTTTATGAGGAACTTCAGACTAAACCGGATGTGGTGATTGCGGCCTTTGGTTATATGAGTGATCAGATGGCGGTGCGTTCGGACGTGGAGGAGATCCAGCGAACGATTGATGTTAATTTCACGGGTATGGCTACAATGCTGAGTGTGGTGGCCGACGATTTTGAAAAACGGGGAAGCGGCTCCATTGCGGCCATCAGTTCTGTGGCGGGCGACCGCGGGCGACAGAGCAATTATATTTACGGCAGCGCCAAAGCCGGCTTAACGGTTTTTATGGCCGGACTCCGGAATCGGCTGGCGGAAAAAGGGGTTCATGTGATGACGGTGAAACCCGGCTTTGCCCGTACCAAAATGACCGAGAATCTGGAACTGCCCGCCGCGCTGACCGCCTCGCCGGAACAGATTGCCGAGGCGGTTTTCCAGGGATTGGAAAAAAAACGCAACGTGGTTTACACCCTTTGGATGTGGCAATGGATCATGCTGATCATTAAACACATTCCGGAATTCATCTTTAAAAAAATGAAGATGTGATGACGTGAAACTTGATCCGTGAGTCGTGAAAATTATGAATCACGCCTCACGAATCAATCGTCACATTTATTCCCCCTGTTTCAGGAGACCGTCAAAGTATTCGATGGTTTTGGCCAGCCCTTCGCGCAGTTCGACTTTGGGTTCCCAACCGAGCTTCTCTTTGGCGAGGGTGATGTCGGGTTTACGCTGTTTGGGGTCGTCGGCGGGGAGTTCTTCATAGACCAACTTGGAGGATGAATTTGTTAAGTCGATCACATTTTCTGCCAGCTCAATCATGGTAAATTCACCGGGGTTTCCGATGTTGATGGGGCCGGTGACATCGTCGGGGGAGGCCATCAGCCGGATCCAGCCTTCGATCAGGTCGGAGGCATAGCAGAAGGAGCGGGTCTGCTGCCCATCGCCGTAAATCGTGATGTTTTCGCCTTTGAGGGCCTGCATGATGAAGTTGGAAACCACGCGACCGTCGTGGGGGTGCATGCGCGGGCCGTAGGTGTTGAAAATGCGGACCACTTTAATGCGCAGGTTGTGCTGCCGCCAGTAATCGAAAAAGAGGGTTTCGGCGCAGCGTTTTCCTTCGTCGTAACAGGAGCGAATGCCGATCGGGTTGACGTTGCCCCAATAGGATTCCGGCTGCGGATGAATGGAGGGGTCCCCATAGACTTCCGAAGTGGAGGCCTGAAACACTTTTGCTTTTAAGCGTTTGGCCAGGCCGAGCACATTAATGGCTCCGTGCACGCTTGTTTTGGTGGTTTGAACGGGGTCGAATTGGTAGTGCACCGGGGAGGCGGGGCAGGCGAGATTATAGATTTCATCGACTTCAACGTAGAAAGGAAAAGTGACGTCGTGGCGCATCAGTTCAAAATACGGATTACTCATGAGGTGGGCGATGTTTGCTTTCCGTCCGGTGAAAAAATTATCCATGCAGATGACGTCGCAACCTTCATTCAGTAGTCGTTCGCATAAAAAGGAGCCCAGAAAACCAGCTCCCCCTGTAACCAAAACACGTTTTTTAAGCAGGTCTTTCATGACGATATTCCCCAGTATTTGTTAATTAGCATTAAGTTCCCATTTGGAAGTATTGAAATTAATTCCAATTAATCCTGAGATAAGCAATAGTCATTCGACATTAATTGAGGAGCATCCTTTTGACGGCACAAAAAAAACAAGTGGTTTCACGCGACGAGTGGCTCGCACGCATTCCTTCACGCGATAAAAAATTGTATGCGATGTACTCATCGGTAACGGACTGCATTGTGACGGATCAGTCCATCATGAATGTGCCGGTGGACGACCATATGGTGCATCGGGGCGACGGTGTTTTTGAATCGTTTAAATGCATTGATGGCAGTCTTTATAATTTGGAAGATCACCTTAACCGCCTCAAAAAATCATGTGAGGAGTTGGGCATTGAGTTTCCGGTTCCATTGGAGGCCATGGGTGATATTATTGTGCAAACCGTTCGTGCCGGAGGACAGCCGAATGCGCTGGTTCGCCTGCTGCTGTCGCGCGGGCAGGGCACGATGGGGGTGAATCCGTATGCCTGTTTTCACCCTGAGCTCTATATTGTGGTTTATGAAATGAAACAGGCGTCCATGGATAAACTGCCGGACGGCGTGAGTGTGGCTCTGAGTAAAGTGCCGATTAAACCGGGGATGTTTGCCCGCGTTAAAACCTGCAACTATCTGCCGAATGTTTTGATGAAAAAAGAAGCGGTTGATCTTGGAGTGGACTTTACAGTTTCGCTCGATGAAAATCGTTTTCTGGGTGAAGGGGCCACCGAAAATATCGGTATCGTTACACGCGGGAAAGAACTGTTTATGCCGCCGCCGGAACGCGTGCTGGCCGGAACAACGGCGAAGCGCGCCATGGAGTTTGCCTTGCAACTGAAAGCGGAGCGGGTGATCACCAACGCCGAGTTTCGTTCCATTAATCTGGGTGCTGTGCGCTCGGCCGCCGAAGTGCATATTTACGGAACCACACCCAACATCACACCGGTCACAGTTTTTGATGGAAAACCGGTCGGGGATGGCAAACCGGGGCCGATTGCACAGCGTTTATTCGATATGCTGAAAGCGGAAATGATTCCGGAAAGCACCCGGCTGACCCCGGTTTTTTAAGGAGCGGCAATGGGTGTTGAAATTGAACGGAAGTTTCTTGTTAAATCCGATGGCTGGAAAAGCGGGGTAAGCCGAGCGCTGCCGTGCCGGCAGGGTTACCTTACCTTGGATAAAAAAAAGACGGTTCGTGTTCGCGTGATGGGCCGGCAGGCTTTTCTGACGGTGAAGGGTGCCACGGCGGGTATCAGCCGGATGGAATTTGAATACGAGATCGATGTGCCCGATGCAGAATATATGCTGATGCTCTGTGAGCACGTTGTTGAGAAAACCCGGCACTTTATCGAATACGAAGGCATGACCTGGGAGCTGGATGTTTTTGAAGGCGAAAATGCCGGGTTGGTGATGGCCGAAATTGAGTTGGAATCGGAAGAGCAATCGTTTGCTGTGCCGGACTGGGCGGGCGAAGAAGTCTCGGACGATGTGCGCTATTTTAACGGCTATCTTTCAAAATATCCGTATACCACCTGGCAGCACCAATAACGTCAGGCAATTCGTTTTAGAATCTGTTCCGCGGCCAGTTCCGCACCGCCGCGCGGCATTTCTTTTTGAGGGGCTTCCGCGAATCGGGCCTCGGAAAGGGCGCGCTCCAGATTGCCGGAATAAAGTTCGGCATTCGGAATAAATGCGTAACGGCAATACTGTTCAATCGACTTTACGAGCACGGGATATTCCAGAAAGTTTTGACGGTCGGAATAGATGATCGGCTTGTTGTTGGCGATGCATTCGGAAACGATCCCGAAGCCCGGTTTGGTTACCGCCAGATCGGAGGATGCCAAAACATCGGCAAAGGCAAATTGGCTGCGCGAGAGCGTATGGATACCTGTGTTCGGCCAGACCAGCGGCTCCACGGTAAAGAGCTCGTAGCGATCCTGCAGCTGTTTTAAATGTTCCAATGCCTGGACGTCGGGATTCAGCGTGGTGAACGAAAGCAGCACCCAGACTTTTGTTGAGTCAGCGCCTGTAGCCGCCGCAATTTCTTCGCGTTGATTGGTGCCCGGTTTGGCCAGCAGCGGAAGATCGATCTGATTCGGAAATGCGCGCATGGGTTCGGCAAAAGGCTGGCGCAGCAACAAATCGGTTTTTTCGTAGACGGCTTGAAATTTATCGACAAAAAACTGCCAGCGCGGTTCCTGTTCCGCAAACTCCGAATAGATCCAGTTCCATCCAAAATTACTGCAGGCGATATTCGGAATTCCGGCCCGCTGCGCGGCGGCCAGTGGCATGGCCGGAACATCGGCCACCACCACACCGATATTTTCCGAGGTCTGGAAGCGGATTTCCTGTTCAATCAGTTCCGCTTCGTGTTCATAGAGTTTTTCGATGGCGATCAGCGATGCCTTCAGATCAACCTGAATTGAATCCTTTTGAATTAATCCCAGATCAAATGCGCCGGGACGGATTTTAACCGAGTCGGGAAGCCGGCTTTTCATGAAGTCGATCGGGAGATCCGTTTTTACAGTGATGGGAACATTCGGGTCGGCACGGCGAAGAGCATTCAGCACATCGCACGAACGGGTTCCATGGCCATACCCGTGGGCCGTAATGTAGTAGGCGATACCTTTCATGAAAGGCCGACTCCAATGGCCAGAATTAAGCTCATTAACAGCGTGACGCCCATTTTCAGAAAAATGACGCCGAGTCGCGCAATGACGGCTCCGGTCGCCACATGGATGGCGTGGTCGGTCTTTTTCATGCGATTCTGTTCAACTAAAAACGCGCACCCGAAACTTCCCAGCAGCATACCCAGCAAATTTCCAATGATTGGAATCGGGATAAACCCGCCGAGAAAAATGCCGAGAAATCCGCCGATCAGTGCGGCCCATCCGGCGGCTTTGGAACCGCCGCGTTTCTGGACGCCCCATGCTCCGGCAAAGGCTTCGATCACTTCAACGCCGATGCAGAGCACGATAAAAAGGATCAGCGTTCCTATGCCTGGAAATTCGGGCCGGCGCGACCAGGCCACCAGGCCGGTGGCGGCCAGTACCAACCAGGTTCCGGATAGGGAAAGGCAGGACAGAATGAAGCCGACTAAACAGAGCAGGGCGGCTGCTGAATAGATTCCGAAGGAACCAAGCGTCTGCCATTCCATGGATTAGTCCTGAGCGGCCAGCCACTGTGCCAGCAGGCGGGCGCCGAATAAGGTGGCTCCCGGAGCTTGGTAGGGCTTGGGCGATTCCAGCCAGGCGGTTCCGGCAATATCCAAATGCGCCCATGGAATATCTTCCGGAACAAATTCCTGCAAAAAGGCCGCAGCCGTTGCCGTTCCGGCTCCGCCGGATTTGGAAAGGTTGGAGAGATCGGCAAAGTCGGATTTCATGTCGTCGGTATAATCTTTAAACAGCGGAAGTTCCCAAAGGCGTTCGCCGGCATCAATACCGGAACCGATCAGTTCATTCACAAGCTTAACATCGTTGCCGAGAATGGCGGCGGCCGAGCTTCCCAGTGCAACAATGCAGGCGCCGGTGAGTGTTGCCAGATCAACGATGGCTTTGGGTTTCATGTCGGCGGCCAGTCCCAGCGCATCCATCAGAACCAGACGTCCTTCAGCATCGGTGTTGAGCACTTCGACCGTTTTCCCGTTATAGGCTTTAATGATGTCGCCCGGACGGATGGCCTGTGAGCCGGGCATGTTTTCAGCCGCTCCGAGAATTCCAATGACCGGAACTTTCAGGTTCATGCGGGCGACCATCTGCATGGCGGTGAGAACGGCCATGCCGCCGCATTTGTCATATTTCATCCAGCCCATACCTTTGCCGGGTTTGAGCGAAATGCCACCGGAATCAAAAGTGACTGTTTTGCCAACGAGTACAATCGGTTTCGCTTTGGGATCGGTTCCGGCGTGTTTAAGAACAATCATCCGGGCGTCCTGCGCGCTGCCCTGGGCAACGGCGAGAATTCCGCCGCAGCCCTTTTTGGTCAGTTCCGCTTTGCCCATAATTTCGCAGGTCAGCCCGTTTTCTTTGGCCATTTTTTTTGCCCACGTTGCAATTTTTGCGGGCGGGGCTTCGTTGCCGGGCAGGTTGGCGAGGTCAGCGGTGGAGAGCAGGGCCTTTCCCTGTGCCTGGGCCGCTTTGATGGCCGACCGGTCTTTAATCGCGCCGCAGAAGGTCAGCGAAAAGGCCGAAGACTTTTTTGCATCTGATTTAAATGTGTTGAAGGCATACGTTCCCCAGGCCGCACCGCGGCCCACCAGCAGCTGATAATCTGCTTCAGACGTATCGGAAAGATTAATTTCCGAAGCAACAGCAAACGATTTGAGTCCGGCTGCTTTTCCGGCTTTTACGGCCGTTGCGGCGGCCTGTTCAAGGAGTCCGTTATAGTAGTATTTTTCCGGGCCGATACCGACGAGAATGAGCTGCGTTCCTGATCGAGGAAAAATAACGCATTGTCCGGCTTCGCCCTTGAAGGCGGATTTTTCAAGCAGTTCGCTGAGTTCTGATTTCAGTGTTTCATAGCCGTCCGGCAAGGTGTTTTCCAATCCTTGGAAAAACAGGATCAGGGCATCTTTTTTCTGTTCGGTGAGGGGCGTGGAGGATGCTGAAATTTTCATTATTTGGCTCCTGCGGGCTTGTTTGTGTTGGGGTAGGCGGGGCGGTTGTTTACGGCAAAACCGGACAGGGCAATGGCTTCTTCGAAGTTCATTTTCCGTACGGTGCTGCTTTTGTAGCTGACGGTCATTGTATGGGAGGAAAGGTTATAGGTGCTTTCCACGTAGCCGGGTATCGTTTTTAAACGATTCTGCAGAAAGGCTGCTTCGGCCGGTGTATTCATTTCCGGAATGGTGTAATCAGCCGAAACGATCTCTTTTCGAAAACACCAGAACAGGAATGTCGGGTCGGATTTTTCTTCTGCAGAATGCGCATCTCTATCGCTGCAGCCTGCCAGTGTGAATGCTGCTGCCACCGTAAATAGTATTGAACGTAACTTCATGGAAAAACCTTCCTTTATTATGAAAACAGCCGCGAACTATAATTCATGCATCAGCTGATATCGATAAATTTCCTGCCACTTCGGCGGGGTTTTAAACTGCTCTTCCATGAGGAAGCGGAAATGATTAATTTCGCCGACCAGTTCGGGGAAGATATCCTCGAAAATATAGCAGAATTCATCGTAGTTTTTGTCGGCTTCCTCAAATTTTCCCTGCAACTGAAGGGCCAGACCGAGGCCGATCATCGGCCCGGGACTATCCGGAAATTTTTCCCGTACTTTGGTGTACAGTTCCGAGGCCGCAGCGCTGTCGCCGCGTAATATGGAAATGTTCGCAGCCAGCAACATGGCAACATCGGCATCATCGGGATAATACTTGATGATGGCCATGCAGTTTTGAAGGGTGTCATTGATGTTCCGATTGGCATATGCACTGTTCATTTGCGCCTCAAGCATGCCGAGCGGAGGCGGAGCTTGCAGGACGGAATAGATCAATCGAACGCTAACGATGGCAAAGAGCGTTGCGGCGATTACTGCCAGATCAAAACGGTCGGCCTTGAAACGTCGCATCAGTTTGAAAAAGTAACCGCTCACGGCCCCTTTTGCGTGGTAGCGATATTGCCGCAGCGCCTGCAGGTTCATGATATAGGCGCCGGTCACCGTATTCATGGGAAGCCGTTTTTCTTCTTCGAGGGCCAGGGTGTGCCACTCCACAAATCCCTGCAGTGTGATGCGGGAAAAATCGTTGAGCAGCTGTCCGTTCGGCTCCGCGGTTTTCAGCCCCTGGAAAACGAGCAGCTGCTGAATGAGCGGAAAGGAGTTGTCGTCCATAGCCGATTTGCGCCAGCTCAAGACGCTCAGCCCGCCGGGAAGTTTGCCGGATTCATGGATGCTTTCCAGAATGTTTACTTTCTGGTTGTGTGGTAAGTCTTTCCAAAGAAGGGGTACAAATGAGCTGAAGCCGGTAAGGGTTAAAACGTGGTCTTTCAGCATCGCATTTACAAAGGCGTTTTTCTGGCTGTTCCAGAATTGCGTCAGAATATTCTGTTCGAGAACCCGGCGCTCCTGCTCGAAGTTGATAAACTTGGTTGTATCTCCTCCCAGTTCCGATTGCAGTCGGGTGTAGGCATCGATTTCGGAGATCAGCAGTGCAGAGAGATCAACGGTGGCGAGATCCGATTGGTATTGATCCGGCAGGATTGATTCCGCCCGGTTATTCCAGCAGTGAATGCCCCGGCGTTTGGGATCAAAGTGGTGCAGTAACCACTGGAGGTGACGACGCATCAAGGGAAGTGCAACCGCGAGGAACTTGTTGTTTTTGCGCACTTCCCAGACGGATTCCAGTGTTTTGGCCAGCATAGGCTTGGGAGCTTCGAGAACCGAAAATGTGGAGTGAGGGGAAAGGCGGACGGGAATGGCTCCGGCATTGGTTTGAATTTTCAGGGTGCAAAGAAGGAGTTCTTCGGCAACTTCAGGATCCATCCAGCGCCAGGCCAGAACCAGCGGATGGATTTCATCCACATCCATCATCGGGGTTGAGGTGGAGGAAGATTGGCACCAGCTCAGCGGAATTGCCCCTTCCGGCGGCCGGAAGGCTTTCATCATGGATTCGGCACAGATGGCGGCAAGTGCATCATGATGCACCATTTCTTCAAACAGGTTTTTTGCGCCGCTGCGTTTTTCTATTTCGACGGTAAGCTGTTGTTCCAGGTCCTGCTTAAGATAGCTTCGTGCGGTTTGTTTGGCATCATCAAGCAGTCTGCATTTGCTGACCAGACAGAAGGTATCGTCTTGTTTGGCAAGCAGCACAATCCCGAAATCTGTTTCCAGCCATTGGAAAATGCCGTCTTGTTTGAGTGGTAATTCCGAGGCCAGTTCCGGCTCGGCAATGCCTTCTTTTCTGCCCCAGAGTACACCGGCTTCGGGCGTTAGAACTTCGGCGCCGGCTCGTTTTGTTTTGTGCTCGCGATATGCACAGAATCCATTAAACAGCATGTTGATTGCACTGTTTGGCGGAGCGGGGACCTGAAAGGTCCATTCCGGATTTTCGATGTTCGGCGCAATTTTTCCGACCGGTTCCAATGTTTGGAAAAAACGACCGGCGCTGTTTTCCCGAAAACTCGAGCTGCAGTTTCTGGGTTCGAGGGTCCAATCGGAAAACCAGGGGTGAACAGGATAGGATCGAAAGATGAAATTCATTTGAAAATAGTGTTTGTTGTTGGGGAAATCTTCAAGCGAAATTCTTCAGACAGCAATATGGGAAATAAATTAAGGTTTGCGTTGACGCCCTCCGATAAATTGCTATTAATTACCCGCTTTCTTCACTATAATAGGTGAACTATATACTTTTATAACTAAGGACCATCCATGGCTGTTTCGAAAAAGAAGACTTCCGCAAAAAAGACTGCATCGAAAAAAACCACGAAATCCAAGGCTCCTGTAGAGGAAGCAGCTCCGATCACTGTGGGCAAAAAGGCAGCTGCTCCGGGGGCCAAGCTTCCGGAGGTGAAAGCGCCAGCCAAGAAAAAGGCACCTGCAAAGAAGAAAGCTGCTGCGAAAAAAGCTCCTGTGAAGAAGAAGGTAACGGAATCCGCGGCAACTATTGAAGCCCGGACGCACGAAGCTAAAGTTGCTGCAACGGTGGCTGCAGTGGATGAAGCAACGGCCGGCGGGGTTTCTTTGATGGACCGCGAAGAACGAAACGACCGTATCAAAGAATTGATGGCGCTGGCTTCCGATCATGGATTCCTGACGTTCGAAGATATTAACGAAGCATTTCCTGAAGATCTGGTGGTGGTTGAGGATATCGATAAAATCGTCGGTCTGCTCCAGAGCATGGAAATCGACATCATTCGTCAGGATGACGTTGAGGAGTATCAGGCCCGTCTGGAAAAAGAACAGGCCGATAAGCAGAGCGCCCGCTCTGATGTGCTTGATGATCCGGTTCGTATGTATCTCAAGCAGATGGGACAGGTTCCGCTGTTGACCCGCGAGCAGGAAGTTGAAATTTCGATGCGTATCGAGGAAGCGGAGATTGCAACGACTAAAATGTTCAACCGTCTTGGTTGCGCAACGGATGCTTATCTGGGGGTGATTGACCGCCTCGAAACCGGCAAAGAGCGCTTTGACCGGATTATTTCCGATAAACATGTGGAATGCCGCGAGGACTATTTTAATGATCTGCCGAAGGTGCTTAAGGGCATTGATCGCAATCGTGAATTGAAGCTGAAATATTATCTCGAATATACCAAAGCCAAGAAGGGCAGTCCGGAAGAGAAAAAAGCCCTGTCAAATTTTGACAAGGCACAGGATCGTCTGTCCGAATATTTCAAACAGCTTCACTTTAAGCAGAAAGCTATCGAAGATGTGGTTCCGGAAATGGATGCCTATCACCACAAAATGCAGCGTCTGCTTGAAGAAGAAGATCGTCTGAAAAAGAGCCGGGCCAAAAGCGCCAGTACTGATCTGCGAAACAACCGCAAGGAAATCAAGGAGCTGGAATGTTATCTGCAGATGGAGCGTGCGGAGTTTGCCCGCCATTATGCGGAATTAAAGGTTTGGCTGCGAAAAGGGCTCAAGGCAAAAACCGAAATGATCGAGGCCAACCTGCGTCTCGTAATTTCCATTGCCAAAAAATACACGAACCGTGGACTGTCGTTCCTTGATCTGATTCAGGAAGGCAATATGGGCCTGATGAAAGCGGTGGAAAAATTTGAATATCGTCGTGGGTATAAATTTTCGACGTATGCCACGTGGTGGATTCGTCAGGCAATTACCCGTTCGATTGCGGATCAGGCCCGTACCATCCGTATTCCGGTTCACATGATTGAAACCATCAATAAACTGATGCGTATTCAGAAGCAGCTGCTTCAGGAATTCGGGCGTGAAGCAACGCCGGAAGAACTGGCCGATGAAATGGAACTTCCGGTTGAGCGCGTTCGTGCCATACTGAAAATTGCGCAGCAACCGATTTCGCTGCAGAGTCCGATCGGGGATAGTGACGACACGCATTTCGGTGATTTTATTGAAGATAAATCGGCTGAAAAGCCCGACGAAATGACCGCCTTCAGTCTGCTGAAAGAAAAGATCGGCGACGTGCTGGAAACGTTGACAGATCGGGAGCAGGAAGTGCTGACGCTGCGTTTCGGTTTGGTGGATGGGTATCCCCGTACGCTTGAAGAAGTGGGCCGTAAGTTTAATGTAACGCGTGAACGCATTCGTCAGATCGAAGCTAAAGCATTGCGTAAAATGCGCCACCCGACCCGTATTCGCAAGCTTGAGGGCTTCCTCGACGGCGAATAAGCCATGGGAGCGGTTAAGTCCATCATCAAACGGGACGGTCAGATTGCAATCTACGACCGCTCCCGTATCACGAATGCCATATTTAAAGCCGCCGCTGCGTCCAGTGGCGGCTTTGGCTTTGATGAGGCCGAGCGGCTTGCTGAGCGGGTGGAATGGCGCACCGCCGAAAGTTATGCCGACCAGATCCCGACGGTTGAAGATCTTCAGGATATTGTGGAAGCTGTGCTGATGGAGGCCGGGTATTTAAAGGTTGCCCGTGCTTACATCATTTATCGACAGAAGCGGACAGAGGTACGTGAAGCGCGGCAGGGAGCCATTGAGGCTACCGATAATATTCCATACAAATTGATCTATGAAGTGCTTCGCTGGAATATGGAGCATGGTTGCGAATCGATCGCCGGCATTAATGCGATTATTGAGGAGGGGAATTATCCTGACTTGGTGAAGGCCTGCGATCATCGTTATACCAATGAGTGCCGGGCAGCTGGCAAACGGGTGCTGGATCATGGCGACGGCGTGCGGCTCGTCATCGTGGCGGGACCTTCCTCGTCCGGGAAAACCACGACGACGATCAAAATGGAAGAGCAGTTGAGTCGAAACGGAAAGCGGCTGAAGGCTTTTCATGTTGATAACTATTTTTTCAACCTTGAAGACCATCCCATGGATGAGTTTGGTGATTACGATTACGAAACGCCGCAGGCGCTTGATATTGAGCTGATCAACCGGCATCTCGAACAGTTACTGGATGGCAAAACCGTAAAAACTCCGCATTATGATTTTCAAACGGGTAAGCGGACACTCGACGTTCATGAAATGAAACTGGAAACAGATGAAATTTTACTGATGGACTGTCTGCATGGGCTCTATTCCGATATGACGCGCAGCGTTTCCGATTCGCAGAAGTTCAGGCTCTACATCGAAACGCTGGGCCAGCTCAGCAATGAGAAGGATGAGTTTTTGCGATGGACTGATCACCGCCTGATGCGTCGTATGATTCGTGACAGCTGGAGTCGAAATCATTCCTTTATGGATACGCTGACACACTGGCACTATGTCCGGAAAAGTGAGCTTCAGTATATTATTCCATTCATTGGAAATGTGGATTTTGTGGTTAACAGCGCATTGCCCTATGAGTTTCCTGTTTTAAAAGAAAAGCTGTTTCAGCATTTTCCGGAAGCGATTGATCGCTATAAAACAGATTTTAAACGGCAGGATGCCTATCTGCGCGCGCAGCGCGTGATGCAGTTTCTGGAGCCGCTTCATACCGGAATTGATCAGCGCTGCATTCCGTCCGATGCGCTGTTCCGGGAGTTTATTGGCGGAAGTTCATATTCGTATTAGTTTTTCGCAGGGTCTAATCCAGGCGGAGATCACCATAGATACGCAGGTGATTCCCTTCTTTGACAACATGCAGTTCCCGGTCGGGAAAGGTGTTCGGAAGCATTTCTGTGAGCCAGGTTTGAACGAGATCCCGCAACTCTTCCCGGAAATACTGAGAAATGGACTGCAGGGTGGATACGCGAATTTCGACGACATAGCCCGGCCCGTAAGCAGAGCCGAAACCGGCGGAGTACGACGCGCCGACATTAAACAGGCCATCCATTTCCGGATTGGAGGTTCGGCCCTCAGCGGGACGGGCAGGGTGAATCCTGAAGCGATCGCCATAATCTGATTCCAACCGTCTGTCAATTTCATCAAAAACGGTCTTCAGTTTCAGTTCCCATGCTTTGGCTCTTATATGTCTCATCGGATGAATAAAACAGGTTCTGGGCGGAGGAGGACAAGCACGATTTCCGATGGACTGTGATGTATCGGTGTTTTTTGAAATGACTGACAATGTTACCCTTATTGTAAGGTAATATGCGTACTGTTTGTAGGCAATTATTTTGCCGCCTAAGTTTGACTTATCGAAGCGAATCCCTATTATTTCACGAATTTTTCGTATAATTGGGTCTATAAACTAAATGGAGGTTTAAGCATCATGAGTGCTCCCACAAACAACAAGAAGCTGCTCGATTGGGTGGCTGAAGTAGAAGCAATGTGCACGCCGGAACAGGTTGTCTGGTGTGATGGTTCGAAAGAAGAATATGACCGTCTGATGGCTGAAATGGTCGAGAGCGGAATGGCGATCAAACTGAACGAAGAAAAACGTCCTAACTCGTACGCGTTCAATTCTGATCCATCCGATGTTGCCCGTGTTGAAAACCGTACGTATATCGCTTCTGTTAAAGAAGAAGATGCCGGTCCGACCAACAACTGGATTGATCCGGTTGAACTGAAAAAGACCATGACGGAACTGTACACCGGCTGCATGAAGGGCCGCACCATGTACGTTATCCCGTTCTCCATGGGTCCGATCGGTTCTCCGATTGCCAAGATCGGTGTTGAAATTACCGATTCTCCGTACGTTGTGGTAAACATGCACATTATGACCCGTGTGAGCCCGAAGGTTCTCGAGATTCTGGGCGACGAAGGCGACTTCATTCCCTGCCTGCACTCCATCGGTTCTCCGCTTGAGCCCGGCCAGAAAGACAGCCGTTGGCCCTGCGCTCCGATCGAAAAGAAATATATTGCTCACTTCCCGGAAGAAAACCTGATCTGGTCCTACGGTTCCGGCTATGGCGGCAACGCGCTGCTTGGCAAAAAATGTCTTGCGCTGCGTATCGCATCCAACATGGCGCGCCATGAAGGCTGGATGGCTGAGCACATGCTCATTCTGCGTTTCACCAATCCGGAAGGTAAAAAATTCCACGTGGCTGCGGCATTCCCGTCTGCCTGCGGAAAAACCAACCTGGCCATGCTTCAGTCCACTGTACCGGGCTGGAAAGTGGAAACCATCGGTGATGATATTGCCTGGATGAAACCGGGTCCTGATGGACGTCTCTACGCGATCAATCCGGAAGCCGGATTCTTCGGTGTTGCTCCGGGAACCGCGGAATACTCCAACCCGATGGCTCTTGCTGCCTGCTCGAAAGACACCATCTTCACCAACGTTGTTGTTACAGAAGACAAGGATGTTTGGTGGGAAGACATGGGCGTTGAATGCGAAGGCGGAACTGATTGGAAGAACAATCCGTGGAAACCGGGTATGAAAGACGCTGACGGAAACGTCATCAAAGGCGCTCACCCGAACAGCCGCTTCACCGCCCGTGCAGCGAACTGCCCGGTCATCTGTGAAGATTGGGAAGATCCGGCCGGTGTTCCGATCGATATCTTTGTGTTCGGCGGAAAACGTACTTCCGTTATGCCGTTGGTTCACGAAGCATTTGACTTCGAACAGGGCGTATACATGGGTGCAACCGCATCTTCCGAACCGACTGCAGCAGCGCTCGACGTTGGTGCCAAGCTTCGCTTCGACCCCTTCGCGATGACTCCGTTCATCGGTTACCACGCTGGCGACTACATGCAGCATTGGTTTGATATGGGCGAAAAGCTCGGCGACAAAGCCCCGCGTTGTTTCTACGTCAACTGGTTCCAGAAAGACGGCAAGAAGTTCCTGTGGCCTGGCTTCGGCGATAACTCCCGCGTTCTGAAATGGATGTGCGACCGCGTTGAAGGAAAAGTGGGAGCCCGCGAAACTCCGATCGGTTTGATGCCTCTTGATGGCGATCTGACCCTCGACGGCCTGGATATCCCGGCTGAAGATTGGGAAAAACTGATGAAGGTAGACACCGAAGCGTTCAAAGCCACGTTGGCTGACGCCAAGGAATACCTCGCCAAGTTCGGCGACAAACTTCCGGCCAAGATGACTGAGCAGCTCGAAAAGCTCGAAGCCCGTCTCGGCTGATTATTCCAATCATTGGAATAACGCAGAAGCCCCGGAATTTTTTCCGGGGCTTTTTTTATGTTTACAGGGTTTGTCCGTATGTTCTTCCGGTTTTATTTTCCTCAAGCTGCGTTTCGAATGGCGCCTTGATACATTCCAATAAATTCGTCTGGAAGCTAGCCATTCGGCTAGGTAGACGGATACCGCTTAAAAGTATATATTTTATTCTTAATGTAAAAAGGGGAGGGCGGCAGGAAGCTGCGTTCTCTGCAAAAGCGGCCTGTGCTTGCTGGTTTTAGCCCATCCCTACTTTCGGATTGAATAGGCGGAACGATAGAATGCTTGGCTGAATACGCTTTTTCATTATTCTGTGACAAAATGAGACTGAACCTTTTAATTCCGGCAATCGTCCTGTCCTGCATCGTTTCCGTCAGTGCACAGACGGTGGCGCCGGCTTCATATTCCGATCCCTGTTTTCCGGATGAACTCAAGCCCTCGGCTTCGGGAATGTCCCGACGCAGTCTCCGGGCTTTGACAAAGCTGGAGCAGGAATTGCGGGAAGAGTTGGCTCGGTTTCCTCCGTTGGAAAGCCGAATTGCTCCGCCCCATCAACAGTTCGGATTTCTCAGTGGCCGCCATCCGGTATCGGCCACGAATGAGTCCATGCAGGCATGGGTGCAGTTGGCATTTTTCGGGAATTGGACGATGGAGGTCGATGGGATTGCTCTGGTTCCGGCTTACTATCCCATGCTGTCCGCCGATGGAAACTATGGATTTCCAAAACGGTTTAAGATCGAGGTGTTCAGCCACGGGAACCCGGATCTGGCGGTAACCGTTGTCGACTGGACGAAGGAGGATTTTCCGGATCCCGGCCTTCACCCGGTCATTTTCAGTTTTCCGCCGCAGGACGTCCAGATCGTGCGTCTGACTGTCACGAAAGGCGTGCAGGATGGCGGTTCTCAGTTTTTTGCATTGGATGAGTTGATGGTATTCCAGTCGGGAAACAACGTTGCTCCTCCTTCGTATCAAGGTTTGACGGCTTCTGATTCCACGCAGGAGGTCCCATACTGGTATCTGCCTTATCTCACGAACCGAAAAATTCATGTGGGGAGTTTTTTTCATACCTATCAGCCGGTTACCGATTTTATTCAATATTTTGATCCTGACACCCTTCAGGAAAATCATCCTGAGATACGGATTGATATGGGACGTGTCCGGAGTGTGGGGCGGGTAGAGCTCTATCCTGCAAAAGTATCCGGCGTGCCGATTCCGGAATTTTCTTTCCCGTTGAAATATACGGCCGAATTGAAACGGGACCTATCAGCCGATCCGGTTGCCGTAAACGTTGTTGAGAGCAACCCTCTGGGAAGCGGCATGCGATGGCACCCGTTTTCTTCGGCTCGTGGACGGTTTTTGAAACTGACTTTTGACGAACTCCCATTGCACAACGGCAGCCCCGTATTGGCCCTCGGGGAAATACGCATTGTTGGAAGGAAAGGCCGGTCACAGGTGAATTTTGCAGAAGGGGCTTCCATTCGTTTGAGTCCGACTCCCGAAGGTGACGCTTCCGACGGTTCCCTGCTGACGGACGGCTTCAGCAACGGTCGGGAAATTATGCAGGAGCGCTATTACATCGAGCAGATGGCCGAACGGAAAATCGTTTCAGCCGCGCTGGCCGATGTGGAGCAACGCCTGCTGATTGCGCGGGCCACCCGAAAGCAGACCCTCTGGACGCTCGGGGTTGTCGGTGGTTTAATTATTCTCTCTGTGCTGGTTTTCTGGATCATGTATCAGCGGATTGTCCGGCAGCGTGCCCTCTATCAGCTGAGGAAGCAGATCGCCGCGGATCTACACGACGATATCAGCGCCAATCTAGGGACCATCTCCATGATTACCACCCGGCTGCAGCAGACCGAAGATCCATCGCTGTTGCGGCGGAAACTCGCGGAAATCAGCCACATCACACAGGAAAGTTTTCTCTCAGTAAAAGAGATCATCTGGCACATGGATTCGGAGGTGGTCTACTTCGCCGAACTGTTTGAGAAGATTCAGAAAATGGCCATGCTGATTTTGAACGATACGCATATTTCCACCGATTTTAAAAAGGATTGCAAAGCGGTTGAGGTACCGGCGCGAATCCGCCGAAATATGATGCTTCTGGTTAAGGAGGCGCTTTACAACTGTGCTAAATATGCCCACGCCAAAAATATGGAAATTCAGGCGGACATCCGCGACTACGTTTTGGTGCCTTCGATGAAGGACGATGGCTGTGGCTTCGATGCAGACAGCCCCAGGACTGCAAAAAGCGATTCAGGGAGAGGACTTGCCAATATGCAGCGCCGGGCCCATCTGCTGGGCGGCGAACTGGATATTCAATCTGAACCGGGCCGGGGAACGCTGCTCACTTTAAGGATGCCGTTGAAATAGGAAAAACGATGAAAAAAGAGAATACCATGAAAAAGGGAGCCATCAGCGTTTGGTTAATCGAAGACAATGCTGCTTTCAGAACCAACCTTGCCGAAACCCTGAATGCGGTCGAAACCATGTACTGTGATCACGATTTTTCATCCTGTGAAGAAGCACTGGAATGTCTGGAATCTGAAAAGAGGCATCCCCAGGTCATTCTCATTGATCTGTCGCTGCCGGGCATGAGCGGAATTGAAGGGCTTCAGCGTATCCGTGCCCGGAATAAAAAGATCCGGTGCATCGTGCTGACGGGCTCAGATCGGCAGAAAAATGTGTTCGATGCCATCTGTGCCGGAGCGGCGGGGTATCTGCTGAAGAATACGATTTTTGAACAGATCACCCGCAGCATTGAAGATGTTATGGAGGGCGGCGCTTCATTGGATCCGCATGTGGCTTCGCTGGTTCTGGACTCTTTCCCGAAAAAGAAAACGGAAGGAAACGAGTTCGACCTGACGGAACGCGAAGTGGAAGTGCTTCAATATCTCGCCTCCGGAAAAATTGTAAAACAAATCTCCGATCAGCTGAACCTGTCGCCCCACACCATTAAATTCCACATCGGGAACATCTATAAAAAACTGAATGTTCAATCGCAGGCCGGCGCTGTCGCAAAAGGCATCCGAAAAGGAATCATATAGAACAAATAAAGCGGGAATTTTCCAAGGGTTGGAAATCGGATCTTATTGCTCCGGCGATTGAATAGTTAGAATTCCATGCAACGTATTAATGGCCGCAAAGAGGCTCAAAAGGCAGGAAGACCCTGCTGTTTTTGTCTTTGCGCTTCCTACGCCTTTTTGTGGCTATTCTCCCGATATTTAATCGCCGGATCGATATAAGGGAATTAACGGATTCGTATTGTATGACCCACGGAATACAGGGAAGAAAAATGTGGAGAATCCGTTCCGTGTGTTCGTGCATTCCGTGGTTGAAATACTGTTCGGCGGGGCAGGCGAGGCGCCCGCGATACAGCCGCCGTAACGCAGACGGCCCGCCTGCTTCCCATTGAGCTGATTTGAAACGAAAATAATCGAGGTGGAATTTGATGTATGGCCCTTCGTAGAGTTTTATGAAAGGGGCAACGGATTAATAGACTGTAACGGATCACGTTTTGGCGGAACATCCATGCGCAGATTTACTTCCGTGCAGTCCATTTTTTCATACCCAACCTGAAGAATATACCTATTCAATTTGTATCATTACCGTTGGTAATTCATCCGCATCGTGCTCCGTTGCACATATAATTTTGTGAAGAACCTGATGGAATTGAAATACAGGAGGGTTAGGACAAAATAATGTGGGGTACATCCTGAAAGGGAAACTTTTGCTATTTGTAAACCTTTATTACGAACTTCTGAAATCCGCTTGTCACCCATCGCCCCCTTGGCACTATGCGGACTGCATGCTGGTAAGTAGATATCGGGAAAAATAACCTGAAAACCCTTCCTTGTATTTGGATATCAGGCAGAGATTTCCGATCAATAATATGTTGGAAGAGGAAAAATATGAAAATAATTGGCGTGATATTTGGGCTCATCGCAATTCTTGGAATTTTGCTCGGAATTGCATCATTATCTGAAGCAACCATGGGTGTTGGAATTATTGCTGCGTCCGCAGTTGCCGCAATGTTCTCACGCATAGCTCAAGCGGATGCACATCATCTTGAACAAAAGAGAAAAATACAAGATCTACAAACTGAGATGTATGAAGTTAAACGGATTCTTGCTTATGTACATAAAGTCAAAGTGGACTGAAAACTTCCAACCAGCCATCTGAGGTTGTCCGTCAACGTAAAAGCTGACTTTTGATGTGCGTCAGTCCCCAAGGCGGATGCGGTAGAATGCGTTTGTTTGATCCATCGCATCAGAGAGCGAGATGGTCTCATCGGCTCCCGTCACATTCGTGATGGTTTCCCACATTCCGGTCACCAGGTTTTCGGTCATTTCGAGATCATAGGTCGCGCCGGTTTCGCCGAACCAGCTGAAGCTCAGCGCGGTGGCGCCCGGCTGGATCTCAAAATCGATGTCGCCGATTTCTGTGATCATTGTAACGGGGGCCAATGAAACGTTTTTGATCGCAAAACCGGGATCCTGTCGGACATACGCCGCGAAGCGGTAGTTTTTGCTCAGATCAAAAACCAGGCTCGTTCCAGTGGTTGGAACTGCGCCGTCGATGCTGTACGACCAGCTGCCATCGGGCTTCACCGTCAGGCTGAAGGTTTTGTCGGTTCCTGTTGTAACCGTTTGAGTATTGCTCAATGGAGTCAGGGTCCCGGTGTCGGTGTGGAGCCCTTGAACCCCAATGCCATCGGTGAGTCCCTCCGCGAGGCTCATCCCGATGCCGTAAATATCCGCTTCCCGGCTGAACATGAAATCCATATCCGCCACGGTGGCTTCATCGGAAACCAGCCCGAAGGTCGCCGTGGTCCGTTCATCTCCGGAAATCGCAATTTTTGAAATGTCGTAGGTCACGTCCAGCGTGAAGCCGTCGCTTACCGAAAAAGATGAATCGGAATAGACCAGCGAACGGAACCAGGCGGTCGGCGCTGTAGGTGCCGTCAGGTTTCCATCGTCCTGCCAGCTTGAACCGAACCAGGTTTTGTTGAGCAACCCGCCGCCGATTCCCATGTTGATGGCCAGCCCATCGTTGTCGAACGTATCCGAATAGTTGTTTTGCAGTACCCCCGGGAGAACGGCAATGGTCACCGTGCCGGTTGACGAGAGCGCACCGTCCGAAACCGCATACACGAACGAATCATTCCCCGAAAACCCGGTATCGGCGGTGTAGCTGAAAGTGCCGGCGGAAGAGAGCGTCAGGGTGCCGTATGCGGCATCCGAAACCAGCGTGGCGGTCAGCGGATCGCGATTCAGGTCGATGTCGTTTTCCAGAATTCCAACGGCTGGAACATGCAGCAGTTCATTGGTGATGACCGAATAGTGATCGCTGACGGCCATCGGCGCCTGCGCGCCGAGGTCGGGCATGGCCCAGATGTCGGTGCGGAACGGCGCGGCGGGCAGGCCGTCGCTGTTGACCAGATTGATGCTGTCCCTGGCGTAGGGCAACCATGCGTAGCGCACAGCGACCGGTGCGGAAACCGATGTGGAGCTGATGATGACATTCGTTCCGCTGATCGCAGCACTCGTTGCAGCATACCAAATCCCGTCCGCGCCGGCTAATTCAAATCCGGCGGGATCGAGGGCGTCAGCCGTGGTCAGACCCGTTGCATGGCTGAAGCCGATCGTTGCCTGATTGCTGACGACTGACCAGTTTTCAAAGGTGGGGCCGTGCGCTTCGATTGCTTCGCCGAGGGCATATTTGCGGCCCAGCAGTGCAAGCCGTTTGCCGATCGGTTCTTTGTCGTAAGGATGGATGTTGCCCGACAGTCCGGTATCGATTGTTACGGCGACGTAGGCGTTGCTCAAGGTCGTGAGCTGATTCTGCGATTCGCGGAACCAGGCCCAATAGGTGCTGTTATAGGATGGCAACTGTACGCCGAGAAACGGCAGGTCACTCTGGCCGAACAGCTCACGGTATTCTGTGACAAAGGCGGGGAGCGTGAACCCGTATTGGGCTGTATTTTTCGCCGTCTTGGAATTGGCTTCGCCCTGATACCAGACAAACCCGGAAATTCCGAAGTCCAGCAGCGGATGGATTCGCTGGTTGTAGATAATATTAGGACGCGTGCGGATGAAGACATCATCCCAGGCTTGTTCGCCGTTTAATATAGCGGTGATCTTTTCAAGGTTAGAGGTGGTATCCCCGTTGGTGTATTCATCGATACTTTGATACAGCTTCATCATCTCGTCAAAGTGCGGGAAGTCGTTGGTCATCTGAATCGGCATCCAGCCTTCGATGGATGAGCTGCCCCAACCCGCCCAGATCACCGCTGTCGGCACACCGCTGCCCTCGTGCATCTGATGGGCGAATACGGCCGCAACCGAACCCCAGCTTCCGGGATTGGAATTATCAAGCCATGTCATGGATCCCGAATCCTGCGGAGTAAGAGCCGCATCCTGTGCAATCTGAAGACAGCGGATCATGCGGTTGGTGGATATGTCATCGATGTAGGTCTGTTTATTGGTCATTTCGCTCAACGGTCGAACCATGTTGGACTGGCCGAAGGCAATCCATACATCTCCAACGAGGACATCCGTCAGTGTATTGGTGTTGTCGCCGCTAATGGTCTCCAGCTCAAAAGGCCCGCCTGCCTGGAGGGCAGGAAGTTCAACCTTCCAGTTGCCATCGGTATCGGACATACCAACTGCCGAAACTCCGTTTATGGAAACCGAAACGGAATTCGCAGGATCGGCCGAACCCCAAATATGAATGGGTTTATCGCGTTGCAGCACCATGCCGTCCTGAAAAGGGGACCCCAGGAGGAGCGAGGTCGGTTCTTCAATCGCTGCAAAACTGACACCGTCCAGAACGAGGTCATTTCCGTCAGCGGCAGGAGCCGTTGAAATGTTGCTGATATGAATTGTTAAAGCGGTCGATACGGCCGTTACATTCGTTGTGAAAAGCTGCCAGGTTCCCGTAAGGGTTCCTGCTGAATCAATGGAGGCCAGCACGGTGCCGTTGGTTCCGGTGCCATCCCGCAGGTCAACCTGAAAATTCTCACTCGCATTGTTACCGTTGTTTAAGAAGGTTGCTGCCCAGATCTCAAACGCATAGTCCTGTCCCGGCACAGTCGTTACGGTTTGCCAAAGCTGTCCGGTATGATCTGAGTTTCCTGCGCCGATTTGCACGCCCATGGATCCTGCGTATTTTTTATTGTTCCGGGTTCGGACCTGCCGATCCGGATTGGTACCGAGCGTGGTTTCATACACCGACCAGTCTGCCGGATTCGTGCCGTCGTTTGCGGTGTGAACCGGATTTTCAAAACCGCCGTTCGAAATCAGATTGCCCTGGGCAAGTCCGGCTACGATCAAGGCCGTCCCCAATACTGTTATTTTTGAATGCATCATTTCTCCAGCTCAGCCGTGCAAAAAAATCTCCGCGACGATCCAGTGCTTAAAACGGATTTCGTTTAATTCCAAGAAAAAGGGCGGAGTCTCCGCCCTTTTTCTTCCGCCTGAATTCCGGTTACTGCATGAACCGGCGGCGGATAAACAGGATTCCTCCGCCGAAAGCTGCGATCATTCCCAACGTGGCCGGTTCCGGAATAGCGACAAAACTCACATCATCGAGGATGAGGTCATTGCCATCTTTGGCAACAGCAGTCGTTGAAATATTGCTGATATGAATAGTCAAATCCGTCGAGGTCGCGATGACCGAATTACTGAAAAATTGCCAGGTCCCGGTTAGCAACCCACCAGAATTTAACGTAGCCAGCACCGTTCCATTGGTTCCTGTACCATCTCGCAACTCAACCTTAAAATTCTCTAAAGTATTGTTGGCATTATTAAGAAAGGTCGCGGCCCATATCCCAAATGCATATTCCTGCCCCACCTCTGTTGTAACGGTTTGCCATAGCTGTCCGGTATGATCAGAGTTTCCCGCACCAAGGGCGACGCCCATACTTCCAGAATGTTTCTTATCGTTCTTGGTTCTGACCTGACGATCTGGGTTGGTTCCAACACTTGTTTCAAAGACCGACCAGCTATCCGGGTTTGTGCCATCGTTACGGGTATGTGCTGGATCCTCAAATCCTCCATTCACAATCAGATTCGCCTGAGCTGCTCCGACGGTCATAACTACGGCACCAATTATCATTCCTGTTTTTTTCATTATTCTATTTCCCTTTTTTCTTTTTTATTAGGTATTGAACCGGTTTCTATTTATCCATCAGTTATATTTGATTTGACCATAGGGAAAGAAGCGTGACTACCTAGTGTCCTGATTCATAAATAGGTTTATTTAACTTCGTTCTGGCCCGATTGATTTTTTCCAAGATGTCTTTGCCTTTGGCAACCCAGCGAT
>JARNMJ010000005.1 GCA_029432795.1 Pontiellaceae bacterium B12219 | reverse complement strand
TCATTGATTTCTATTTGAAGAATTGGTCTACCCATGCAAACCATCATACCATAACTTTTTGTAATGTAAATCTATTTACGGCTCAGCACACTAGCCAATCAGGTGGTTTTGAAAGGAGCTGAACGATAGAGTCGGCGATAACTATCGGGAGCATGGCCATAAAAAAGCACAGGAAGCGTAAAGGACAAGGGCGGTTTAGTTTTTGTGCACCGGCCTCTTTACAACTCAGTCGCTGAGCAGGATCAGGAACGCGCCCTTTCAGGTCGTAATCTTAATCCCGATCCTGCTCTCGTATTATACTGATTTAAGGCTTCCGGTAGTGGTCGGTTCGTACCCGGTAAAACATGTTGGTTTGGGAAGCAGTCGTGCTCAGGTTCATGGCATTGCTTTCGCCCTGGATGAAGGCTTGTTCAATTTTCCATTCAGGGTCGGTCAGTCGTTCCTTGGATTCCAGATCGTAGAGATAGAGCGGGTTGGATTCAACGGTCAATGTCACGGTATTGGATACAACCGAAAGCGATTGCATTTGAAAGGGGCCGGGCGCTGGAATTTTTTCCAAAGGTTGGAGCTCTTCCAGGGCAAGGAATCCATCGGTAATGCTGAGTTCGTCGATCAGTCCATCGAAGGAGCTGTCAACTGCACTAGAGCTGTTAAAGTGCGCTCCAATGACCAACGGGCCGGTGTTTGCAGTACCTGTGGCAGCAGTTGATTGTTCGTCAACCTGGTCGTCGAGCATAAAACGTATTGTGTCGGATACGGGATCGAGGGCCACGCTGATGTAATGCCATTCGGTATCGGGAATCGCCAGAGTCGAAACAATGATGGATGAGCCGAGGCGCATGGCCATATTCGAGTAGGTTGTTGAGGAACCGAAGGTGCCGGCTGCTGCAAGGAACATATAGTCCAGTGCGGAGTCTTCCGCTCCGAGTACCTTTTTCTGTACGACCGGCATGGTGCTCCCCAGGGTGTCTGAGTAGGGCAGGGTTTCGAGTTTTACCCACGCTTCGATGGTGTAGGGGGCTGCGCCAAAAGAGAGGCCTGATCCATTCGGAACCTCAATGTATTGCTGAAGATCCTGCTCCAGATCCAGCGACCATTGGTTCGTTCCGCCGGTTACATAATCGGCAGCGTTCGGAACATCGCTTGAATAGGATGCCTCGTTTGGCGCGGTTCCGTCGTTGCCGAAGAGGAAGCGGTCGGTCAGCGCGTTTTCAAAACGTAATAAGGTGCGGTCGCCGAGGAAGGCATAGGGGTCGGCATATTCAATGCGTTTTTCGAGCAGGCGTTCTTCCAGTTCCTGACGGATCAACGCATAGGCCGGCTGCGTGGCCAGATTCGGAACGCCGTGTTCCGGAAGCAGTTCGAAGGGATTTTCCTGGAGGTCGAACAGCTGGGTAACCTGTACGCCATTGTTATCCACGTCGTATTTAATCAGTTTGAATCGCCCGTCGGTAATGGAGCGGATGCCGGGTTTATCGCTTCCGGCATACAGCCCATAGAGTACATCGCGGTGGGTTTCGCTGGCTCCTTCCAGGACGGCGCGGAAGCTTTGGCCGTCGTTGCTGTCGATGGTATCCGGCAGGTCCAGGCCAGCCAGATCGCAGAAGGTGGGGAAGGTATCGTGCAGATAAGTAAGGGCATAGTTTTCAGAGCCGGCTTTAATGCCGGGGCCGCGCACAATGTAGGGTACGCGCCACGTATGCTCGTAGAGGTTCTGTTTGCCCTGCAGTCCATGGCGGCCAATGGCGATGCCGTGGTCGGAGGTAAATACAATGTAGGTATTATCCTTCACACTGTCTGAAGTGTCGCCGTCACCATTCGGATCGTCGAGCCGTTCGAGTACGCGGCCGATCTGCTGATCGATCCAATCGACACAGGCAAACTCGCGGCCGATCTCATTTCGGACCACGGCTTCTGTACGGTATTGGCCGATGCCGGCAGCGGTGTTTTCATCGCGAATCCCAAGGCCGCCATGATCGAACGGGTGGGCCGGGTAGGTGGCCGGTGTGCAGGAGAGGTGGTTATAGGGGAGGGGCGGCGCATTCGGGTTGAGCACAAGGCTGGCGGGATCTGTGGTGTTGACGCATCCATAGCGGCCGGTCAGATCGGGGTTTTCGCGGGCAAGCCGTTCATCATGCGGATGGGAGAATCCGAGGTAGATAAAAAATGGGGTGTCGTTGGTGCGGTAGTTGGTGTTCCAGTCTTCAAGATAGTTTATACCATGGTCGCCGTGCCATTCGCTGCCGTTATCATCGGTATTACCGCGTTTCGTCGCATCGTTCACGACGGTGAATTCACCGTTTGCGAGCGGATAACTGTTGCCTGATTTACAGGTACGGTACGTGGCATAGGGGAGATCAATTTTTCCGGTGCGTTTACCGCGGTTGAAAATGCCCGGGAAGGTGGTGGCTGCTGTAACGCCCGATTTCATTTCCCACGTGCATTTCCCGCTCATAATCATGGTGCGGGATGGCGTGCAGACGGCTCCGTTATTTGCACCCATCAGGCGGGCCTGATGAAACAGCATGCCTTCTTCGGCGAGCCGATCGATATTGGGCGTGTCGATGGCGTAGAAGTTTCCGGAAGCATCGGTTTCAACCGGCTCGGTTTTGCGGTAGGCGTTGACGGAAAACGTGTCCATATCGTCGGCAATGATGAAAAGGAAGTTGGGCGGAACGGCATCGGCTGAAGGGGTAACCGACAGCTCGATACTCGGCAACGACTCAACATCGTCCGTATTCACTGCCGTAAGCACATAATAATAAGTGGTTTCGTTTACCAATCCGGATTCTGTAAAGACCGTGTGCGGGGTCGTGCCGATTTGGGTATAGGGTCCTCCCGAATTTTCAGCGCGTTTCACCCGAAACTCTTTAAAGCCCATTTGCGTGTTTGCATCCCAGGCCAAATGGGTGCGGGTATCGCCGGGCCGGATACTGAACCCGGTCGGAACGGTCGGCGCATCGGGCACAAATACCTGAGCCGTCGCGGAGACTTCGGCTGAATCGCTGGATTCAACGTCATCCATGTTCTTGGCGCTGACCACGTAATAATAGGTCTGTCCGGTAGTCAGTCCGGTGTCTGTATACGTACTGGCCGTGGGCTCTGCACCCGCGATGGGCGTGTACGGCCCTCCGGATGTCTCCGAACGTTTTACGATAAAGCGGGAGAAACCGAACTGAGTGTTATCGTCCCAATCCAATACGATTTCATCCGTGTTTCCGTTGGTTGCAGTCAATTGGGTGGGCGTATCGGGAGCGGCAAGATCATCGAGCAAAGAAACCACATAGGCGTTGATGTGGGCCTGACCAAATGTCGGCGATTCCAGCGTCAGCGTTTGCGAGGTCCCATCAGCCAAAAATGTGCCGATTGCGTATTGCCCTGAGCAGGATAAGGTAACCTTGCCGGGTGAAGCCTCGCCATCACCAACAGGCGTTTCCCGCACGCCGTCGGCATATCGATTATCGGCATACCAAACCTGCACCGCATACAAAGAGCCTGGGATAAGGTTTTCCCCGCCGACTTGAATCGAAACGGTTCCGCTTCCTCCTCCATAATCAATCGTACTTAGCAGCGCGTTATATGCCGTATCCCCGGTATCTGCGGAATACGCGTCACCGGCATAGCTTAAAGATAATATTGATGTGCTGGTAAATGTGACTCCATTGACCGTTAACGGAGTTGTATACGAATTGGCCGCCGCATTGATCGCTTCAACCACGGTTCCGTTGACCGCAACATCCGAAGCCGAATAAACATCTGTTGCAGGGCCCCAGGTGATTGGCGCTGCGAGCGTTGTGAGAGGAAGTGCCATACTGCATGCCAGAAGTATTGATTTTATCAGGTTATTCATCATTAGACTGTAGCTCCATTTTTTATTGAACCGTTTCGATGCGGATAAATTTCTGATCCTCATCCAGCGGCAGGGTAGCGGATACCGTTTCAACATCTCCTGTTATACCTGTAGAGGACTCCGTCATGCCATCGCCATCGAGTCGCCATTCCGTCGAAGTGATCGATGAGGCCCAGCTTGCCCGTACCATTACGCCGTCCACATTCCGGCGATTGTAGATGACGGTGAAATTGGGATCACTGATGGAAATCTTCATCGACGGTGCATCGGGGACCATTGGATCGGTGACCAACGCCCATTCCTGTTCATTGTTCAGGTGGTCGCCATCCGGATTGCCGGAGATGGATATATCGGTTCCTCCCGGCGCGTCGGAGAACGCAACGGCCGCCCATTGGTAATATGCCGCATCGGCTGGGTTTTCCACTCGAATGTTGTCAATGGCCGTATCAGCTGCGTGCCATTGTCCCTGTTTTGATCTGAAGCGAATGGTTACCGAGTCGCTTCCTGCATACGCTGTCAGATCAACGACTGCATTCAACCATGCGTCTTCGGAGCTGAATTGCTGCTGCTTTGTCTTGATCCAGACATTGGAAGTCCACGTGGTTCCATCGGACACATCTACGGCCAGAAAATCGATGTAGGATCCGTACATATGATAATCAAAACTCAACTGCGCCTGGTTAACCGAGCTCAGGTCAAACTGACATTCCACTGAAGCTGTTTTATACTGGGTGGCCGAATCGTGATTTTCCACATAGAGGTACCAGCTACCCTCCGATGCGCCGCTGGGACCGGTGCTGGTTGTGTCGGTATAGCCGCTGTTCAGCGTCCAATCGATATCATCATCGAAGGACTGCGACCAGCTGCCGAGACCGTTTTCAAAACTCTCGGCATAGGGCAGTGAGGGGGGCGGCTCCTCGTCTTTATTCACGGTAATCGAAACAATGGCTTCTGGACTTGTGGCCAGACCGTCATCGACCGTGTAGGCGAAATGGTCTGTGCCATGAAATTCCAAGTTCGGTGTGTAGGTCAGGTTCGGAGCGGAACCGCTCAGCGTACCGGATGTCGGAAAGGTTGTGATTTTGTAACTGAGGGGTTCTCCGTCGGGATCGCTGCCGGAGAGAGGAACCGCAACGGCTGTGTTCTCTTCCGTTGTATAATTCAGCCCGTCTGCAACGGGGGCATTGTTTCCAGCATCATCATCAATCCGAATGTGGTCGATGGCCGGGTCGGCCGAACTCCAGAGTTTGTTTGCCGTGCGGAAGCGGAGCGTCACCTCGCTGTTGCCGGCATAGGCCGACAGATCGACAACCGCTTTGCTCCAGGCCGCATCGCTGCCTGCATGCTGTGGGCCGGTTTTTATCCAGACATTGGACGTCCAGCTGCTTCCGTCAAAAACATCCAATGCCAGGAAATCGATGTAGCCCCCGTACATGTGATAGTCAAAGCCCATTAGAACTGTGGATGTTGTGCTGAAATCAAAAACACACTCAACGCTGTTGGTGACAAAGGAGCCGGCATCATGCCCTTCGCTGAAGAGATAATAATCGCCACCCGAAGCGCCGTCCGGGCCGGCCGCCGCAGTCGGGGTTCCGCCGCTGCCGACTTCCCAGAATTTGTCCTGATTGTCGAAATAACGCCAGGCACCGATTCCGTTTTCAAAACTTTCGGAATAGGGCAGGGGCTGCACTTCGGTCAGGGTGATCGGCAGGTAGTGCTTGATGAAGCGGAAGCGCACGTTGTCGTAGGCATCGGAGCCGCCGGCGACATCAATCACATTTTCACTGGTGATGCGCAGGCGTTTGCCGGTTGAGGGGTGGTCGATGTAGAACCAGCCGTACTGATATTCGTTCAGTTCCCACTCCACCGAGGCGCCGGTGGTGCCCGCCGCGGCCAGCCCGACGTTCGAACCGTCGGAGGAAAGGCGTCGTCCGTCGCTCAGGCCGGTAATGTATTTTCTGCCGGATCCCGCATTTTCCAGGATGAACTGTTCCGAGGCGGCGCGGTTTTCAACATCGGCGGTCGTCACGGTGTTGGACGCCGGATGGTCAATCAGGCGCAGGAATCGGCCTTTGTTGTGAATGATGTAGGCGGTGTCACCCTTAACGCTCGCATTTCCATCCCACCCCGCCATCAGCAGGCCGCATTCCATCAGGTCTTCCCAGCCGGGATCGGTTTTATCGTTGTTGTAGTGCAAAGCCAGCTTGGGGGAGTTCATATCGGTTGGATCATCGCTATTGGCGTCGGTTGTGTCCGGATCTCCGCCATACCCCCATTCAAAAAGGGACCACCTTTTCAGCCACGGCAGGCTTTCAGCCCGCCACATAAATTCAGCCAGAAAATTGTAGTTATGGTTGCGGCTCCAGGAGGTCATCGTGCCGTTGAAATTGCGGGTGGAAAATTCCGTCAGGACAATGGGCTTGCCGTAGAGGTTATACAGATACTCCATATTGTTGATCAGCGTACCCGGGCTGCCGGTTGCGGCTCCGGCGGTTGAATACCAGTGAACGGCCATATATTCGGAACGCAGGCCGCGTTCTGCGGCGAGAGCTTCATAATTCTGGCGCCACGAACCTTTATAGGCCGCCGGAACCGGCCCCGCCAACGGCAGGCGCAGGCGTTCCATGCGCGGCCATTGATAAGCCGCCGCATCCTCGTCAATATTGGCCTGGTCGTGAAGGTCGGGCTCGTTGAAGCCGAGTACGGTGGTGTTGTTGGCGCGGCCGTACCATTCCGGCTGATAGCGAAGAATGCCGGCCGTGCTCGATCCGATTCCTCCCCATTGCATGGGCATGTACTCGCCGTAATCACTCTCGCCCTCCTGATCAAAGTTCCAGCCGTAGTACCAGTTGGGTTTAAACATGTCGCCGAAATGAAAATGAGCCGCTTTTCCATACTTTGGAAAGTGGGTTTCGTAGTTGATTTTCCAATGTTTGGAAAATTCCGGCCCGGAGATCTGCTGCACCACGTTAGTACCGTCGAGACCGAGCACCATTCCACTCCAGACGTTAACGATCCGGAAGTGGGTGCCGTCGCCGGTGTCTTCCAAACGCCAGCGCTGATGCGGCATGGCGGAATAGTTTCCTTCGACCACGGCCGCGCCTTCGTTGGTGGAAGCCAGTGAAACTTCAAAGCAGGCAAGGCTGTCTTTGCTGCATAGGCGATAGGTGTCTGTGCCGAGATTGAGCAGGACCTGGAACCAGGGCTCCGCGGTTGTGACCGACGCGCCGTTGGTTGAGGTGGAGAGGTTCTGCCCGGTGGCGCGGTTTTCGAGAGTGTAGTAGGAATCTTCGTAATCCATGAAGTTCTGGGAGGGCGGCGCTTCATTCCTGGCATCGGTCCAGAGCGGGTAGCCGGTGCTGCCGTTTTCGGCAAACACAACGAGTTCGCGGATGACGGCCTGGTCGGCGTCGAACGAACGGACGCGGACGGTTTGGGCGTTGGCGGCCGAATTGAACCAGAGATTCAAATTCAATTCGGTGTTGCCAGAAATGGAACCGCCGTCAAAGACGACCCAACCGGTGGCGTCGTTGCTGTAGGCCACTTCAAAATTCTGAATCTGTGTGCCGCTCTGTCCGTCCCATCCGGAATAAAGCTGAATACCGCGGACTTTTTCTTTCTGCGGAAAATGGACTTCAAAATCGTGCGGGCCGGCGGTGTCGGCGCTGGCCCAGGCGGAGGAATTGTCGACATAGCCGTCGATGGCCAGTCCCGGATAGTTGTCGCCATCGATGGAGGAAGTTGCGAACTGGCGCAGTTTGGCAACGTTGAGGTCGAGGTCTGTACCGAATGGGACCGCCATACCGTCTGAGGTGGGGGGATAGAGCGCCAGTTCCCGAATACGGGCGATGCTGTCGGTGGTGTACAGGCGGAAGCGCTGTGCGGTAATGGGCGAGGAAAACATCAGATTTAATTCCGGTAGCGTGTTGTCGGAAACGGCCGTTCCCGGAATGTCGATCCAGTCGGAACCGTTGTGGTATTGCAGTGAAAGGTTGGCCATGGCCGACGACCAGGTGTCGCCGCTGTAGAGGTGGGCGCTGCCGATCGTCATCGGAACGGCCAGCTCAATTTCAAACCAGTGCGGCCCGGAATTGTCGCTGACCCAGCGGTTTTCCTGGGTGACAAATCCGTCGTTGCCATATTGCACCGGCTCGCTGCCGGTGGCGGAGTCGGCATAGCTTTTCTGGAATTTTGCCAGATTATATTGGTTTTTCGCGGCTGTGGCGGAAAAGCCCAGCGAAAACAGAGCATAGGCGATCGTGGCCCAAATGGTATTTTTCATGCGAATAAACTCCTGTATATGAAATCGAATCCAGGGCCCTTACAACCGGATGACTGCTCATCCGGTTTTGTGTGGCACCGGGAGATGCTACCCTTTGCGGCGGCGCTTGCCGACCTCTGCCAACGTAATCACATCTTCGGGATGAATGGTGCCGTCCGGCAGGGGACCGACATTCAGCAGAAGGTTGCCTCCCTTTGCCTTTGCATTGGCAAGCATCTTCATAACCTGATCCGCATTCTTATGCTTTCCATCCAGTCTCTTGTCATAGCCCCACTTCCAGGGCTGCAGCGTATCGCAGAATTCCAGGGGCACATCCGATGTTCCCTCAAATTTACGTTCGGGGGCTTTGAAGTCCTCGGTGCCGGTCAGACCATGTTTATAGGAAACCAGAACCTGGGGCTGCAGTGAATGGATGTGGTCGTAAAGTTCCTGTGTTTTAAAGAGGTGCAGTTTGTTCTTTCGGGATTTGGGAGTTCCCTCTCCATCCAGCCAGATGCCGCCGACCGGGCCGTAGTTGGTCAGCAGTTCGGTGATCTGGTTTTTCATGAATTCCACATAAATCTGGAGATCCTGATCCTCTCCGTATTTATAAAATGTTTCCGGCGGATCATATTTGGGCCGGGCACTTCCTCCCCAGTCACCGTTGTTGGGGGCATGCGGATGGCGCCAGTCGCGGCCGTGTGAATAGTATAAATAAAACCCGAGATTTTTCTTGCGGCACTGCTCGGCCAGCTCTGCCACGAGATCTCGTTTGGCCGGTGAGTTGGTGCTTTTGAAATCGGTATATTTTGAATCGAAGAGACAGAAGCTGTCGTGGTGCCGTGTAGTGAGGTTGACGTATTTCATTCCGGCATTGAGCGCCATATCGGTGATGAAATCGGCATCAAAATTCTCTGCGGTAAAATCATTTTTCAGTTTCGCATACTCCCGCACGGGAATTTTTTCTTTCAGCTGAACCCATTCTCCCCGGCCCAGCAGCGAGTAGAGGCCGTAGTGAATAAACAGGCCGAATTCAGCTTCCTGAAAATAGTTCAGGGCAGCGGCTCGGGGATCGTTTTGATAGAGGTCCGCATAGTCTTTTAGATAAGAAGGAACCGCATTGTTTTTTGGGGAATAGGCCCGTGCGGTATGCGCTGCGGTCAAAGCCGCTGCACCGGTCAGTGTGAATGTTCTGCGGTTTAAGTTCTGATGCGTCATAGTTGATTCCTTACTTCCGGGGTTATTAAAATGAGTGCCTATCTCTTCATTCCCGTTGCTAGGGGGAATATTCAATGACCCTTTTATCATGTAGAGCGGATTCGGTCTGCCTAGCCGATCAGGCGGTTTAGATGGTTTCCGGGCTGTATAGAGCAGGCGCAGGAACCCTGCGTCTGCTCCATGAGAACTGCATAAATGACAATGTTATTCCGCCAGTTTAACCCGATAGAATTCGGTCGGTTTATCCATTTCATCTGTAATTGAAATAATGGTGTCTGCACCGGCAACATTAGTAACCGTCACCCAGGCTTCATCGCCGCCAATAACGAGATTATCCCGAACCTGAAGCTCATAGTTGGCCTGAAATTCGCCGTACCAGGAAAATACAGCTTCGGTGCCGCTGCCCAGCTCAATGGAAACATCTCCAATTTCAGTGACGTTATTAATCGGAATTAACGAAATGCTTTGGATAGCAAAACCGGCATTGCGCTGCGTATAGGCCGCAAAATGATAGTCCTTTGAAAGATCCAGCGTTGTTGTACCGGTGGTGGCCGGAGCTCCGTCGATGCTGTAGCTGAAACTTCCGTCTTCCTGAACGGTCAGGCTGAAGGTTTTGTCAATTCCTGAGCTAATCAGCTGTGCATTGCTGAGGTTGGTCAAGGTAACGCCGTCGGCATCCAGCTCAATCAGACCCTGTGCGTTCTTGGCACCCCCTCCGCGGGTCGTCAGGCTTATTCCCAGACCGGTGATCCCTTTTGATGCATCAACAAACAAGCCATCCAGATTACCGACTTCATCCACCAATCCGAACGTGGCGGTGTCTGCGATGGTTGTGTCGATCAGGTTAACATTGTAGACAACGTCCAGGGTGAAGCCTTCGGTAATTTGGAAGGCGTTCGTGGAATAGACTGCGCCGCGAGCCGCCCCGTCGGTCGGAGCAGTTATGACGCCGGTCAGATTTCCATCGTCCGCGAAATAGATCGCTTTGCTCGCCTGGGGAATATACACCTTCATCCCGCCGCCGCTTCCAGCATTCAGCGCCAACCCATCATTATCAAAGGTGTCGCTATAGGTTCCATCCGAAGGCAGGTGAACGACAATCGTCATCGTGTTTGTATCGATCTGCCCATTGGAATCAGCCACCACGAGTTCAGCCGTGTACGTCCCGGTCGCTGTATAGGTATGTGTAACCGTGACCCCATTGTCCGAGTTGCCATCGCCAAAGTTCCAGGAATAACTCGTAATTGAGCCTCCGGCGGAAGGGACACTCGTCGAGGCATCGAAAACCACCGCCAGGGGCGCGGTCCCGGAGGCGGGCGCTGCCGTTGCCACGACCTCTAAAGGTTGACTCTCAACGGTGATTACGAGCGAATTGCTGGCAATCCCCCCCAGATCATCGGTGACGGTAAGCGAAGCGGTAAAGTCATCGGCTGATGTGTAAGTGTTGGTAACCACCACTCCGCTGGCCACGTTGCCGTCACCGAAGTCCCAGGAATAATCGATAATGTTTCCGTCGGAAGCACTGCCGGATCCATCAAATACGACCTCGAGCGGAGCATAGCCAGCGGTTGTGGACGGAGTCACTACGGCTATCGTCCCGGAGATCAAACGCAGCTGCAGCGCCTGAAGCTGGCGCTTTCCGGTAACGGGTTGCATGCTGGCTTCGGCCCCCTCGGTGGCGCGATAGCCGTCCATCAGGAACGTCTGGCTTGTCGCATCAGCCACAAACGTGCCCGTGATCCACTGGCCAATACCATCCGCAACATAGGTGGTGGTCTGGGCGTTAGATAGATCGTTGGAAACATTGAAATCCAGCAGCGTGCCGGAACCGACCGTGCCGTCGCCATCCAGCTCGAGGAATGAAGTCGCATTTTTATTGACCCGGCAATCCATTGCCCATAGTTGAATCTCATATTCACTCCCAACAGTCAGGTTGGTAAATGTGATCACATCTGAAGCGGCCGAGTCGTACAACGCATCATTCAACACCTTTTGATAGTCCTCACTCAGCCCCTCGAACGTGGTTCCCTGTCCGAATGCTCCAACCGCAGTTGCTGAAAACGTATCGGTCATGTAGCTGTTAATATTGATGGAAGCACCGCTGGTATTTACAGCATCACCTCGGCCTGCGCCTGCGTTATAAAAATTAAACACCTCCCCGTTGACGGTCCTGCTTCCGCTGGATTCCGAAGTGAAAGAAACTCCGAATACCTGAACGCCGTTTTTCGACACATCCGTGTCGCCCGAAATGGTTTGTGCTGTATTCCAGTTGATGTTCGCTGCGTGTGAAGTCAACGTCAGAAACAATCCTGCCGCACACATCTTGAATATTTTATTCATCGTTCATCTCCTTTTTAACATTCGGCCAGTTCCGGCTGTTTTCCTCTCCGGGGACCCTTTTTCTTCAAAAGTGGAGTCTGTATATGGTTGCTCCCGTGCAACCTTCCTCCACCTGACTGGGTAATGAATAACATGGAGCAATAATTTCGCCTACCTAGCCAATCAGGCAGTTCCGGTTAAAAAGGTTCAGGAGTTTCAGGTGGGCAGACTAGTCGATTAGGCAGGTTGTGATTTTTTTTTTATGATTCATGATGGTTTGGTTTTAAAAAATTAAGGATATTGTATGAAGATGAGCAACCGAAGAAATACATCACCACTGCGAATGGTATGCCTGCTGTGCGGGCTGTGGTCTGCAGCGATCGCATGGGCGGAAACCAAACCGAATATCGTTTTTATTTTTGCCGACGATATGAGCTACGAAACCATCGGGGCCTACGGGATGCTCGATATTGATACGCCGAATCTGGATTCGCTGGTCGAGCGCGGCGTTACGTTCACACACGCTTACAATATGGGAGCCTGGAACGGGGCTGTTTGCGTGGCGAGTCGGGCCATGCTCAACACCGGTCGTTTTGTCTGGAATGCAAAAGCTGCCGACATGAACGAAGAAGCGGCCAACGGCCGTATGTGGTCGCAGCGCATGAAGCAGGCGGGCTATCAAACCTATATGACCGGAAAATGGCATGTTAGCACCCCGGCAGAAAGGGTTTTCGATATTGCGCTGGATGTTCGAAAAGGCATGCCGAACCAAACCCCGCAGGGCTATAATCGCCCCAAAGACGCCGAAGCGTATTCCAACGGTTGGAAACCGTGGGAAACTAAATACGGTGGTTACTGGAAGGGCGGAACGCATTGGAGCGAAGTGGTGGCGAACCACAGTCTCGACTATCTGGCGCAGGCCGCTGAAGAGGATAAACCCTTTTTCATGTATCTCGCCTTCAGCGCGGCGCACGATCCGCGGCAGTCGCCCAAAGAATATGTCGACCGCTATCCGCTCGAACGCATTCAAATGCCGGAAAACTTTCTGCCGGAATATCCCTATGCCCAGGCCATCTGCGGCAAAAAACTGCGCGATGAAAAACTGATGCCGTATCCGCGAACGGAATATGCCGTGAAAGTGAATCGCCAGGAATATTATGCGCTCATCACCCACATGGATGATCAAATCGGAAAAATCCTCCAGGCCTTGGAAGAAACCGGAAAAGCGGATAATACCTACATCATCTTCACCGCCGACCACGGGCTGGCGGTCGGGCACCATGGACTGGTCGGGAAGCAGAATATGTACGACGACAGTGTGCGCGTTCCTTTCATGATAGTCGGTCCGGGCATTAAACCCGGAGAACAAATTGATGCGCCGATTTATCTGCAGGATGCGATGGCCACTGCGCTGGATCTTGCCGAAGTTGAGGAAACAGAAGGGGTGGATTTCAAGAGCCTGATGCCGATCATTCGCGGGGAGTCGAAAGGGCATTACGATGCCGTGTATGGTGCGTATTTGAATAAGCAGCGCATGATCACCAAAAATGGCTGGAAGCTGATTTATTATCCCACGATTCAGGTGGAACGGCTTTTTAACCTGAATGCCGATCCGCAGGAAATGAATGATCTGGCGGCCAATCCTGAATATGCCAATAAGCTGAAAGAACTGCGTAAAGTACTTGAGAAAAAGAATGTCGAATTGGGTGATCCCTATGACATTTAACGCAACGTTTGCGGTTGGCCTGTTGAGTGCGGTCCTAGGAACTTCTTCCGTTCAGGCGTTGGAAAATACCCTGTGGTTTGAACACCCTGCACCGAGGTGGGATCATGGCCTGCCGGTCGGCAACGGGCGATTGGGTGCCATGATTCTGGGGCGGGTTCAGACCGAGCGCATTGTGCTGAACGAGGAAAGTGTCTGGAGTCGGAACGGCGAAAATAAGGACCGGCCCGGCGGTTATAAAAAGATCGATAAAATCCGCGAACTGCTCTTCGCGGAAAAATATGCCGAAGCCGATCAGCTCATCGCTGATCAATTGCTCGGCGAACGCTTGCCGTCCGGTTCGAACACCTTTCAATCGCTGGCCGACCTCAATCTGATTTTCCAGGGATTGGAAAATTCAACTGACTATCGTCGGGAGCTGGACCTTGAACGTGCGCAGGTCCGCGTAACCTTTACCGAAAGCGGGGTGCGCTATACCCGCGAATATTTTGCATCGGCGGTCGATCAGGCGATTTTTATTAAACTGTCCGCCGACCAACCCGGAAAAATCAGTGTTGAAGCAAAACTTTCCCGGCCGAAAGCGAAACCGAGTATCTCCGTTTCCGGCAACCAACTTCATTTGAAGGAACATGTCGGAAACGGGGTGAAGGCAGACTGCCGCGTGGCTGTGTTGAATCAGGGCGGAAAGCTCCAGACCTTGGAAAAAAGCATTGCGGTGAAAAATGCTGACTCTGTGGTGCTGGTGGTAACGGGGGCCACGGATTATTTCGGCGAAGAACCGGCCAACGTAACCGAAGCGCAGCTGGCGGCGGCATCGGCACGGTTCTATGACGAGGCGAAGGATGACCACATTGCCGAGTACCAAACCTTTTTCAAGCGCTTCGCATTGTATCTGGGAGAAAATGCACAGGCCGAGTTGCCGACGGATCAGCGCATTGCCGCCGCAAAAAAGGGATTCGATGATCCGTCGCTGGCGTCACTCTTTGTGCAGTTCTCGCGTTATCTGCTGATCAGCAGTTCCCGACCCGGCTGCATGCCGGCAAACCTGCAGGGCATCTGGGCCGACGGTGTAAAACCGGCGTGGAATTCCGACTACCATGTAAACATCAACATGCAGATGAATTATTGGGGCGCGGAAATGCTGAACCTTGCCGATTGCCATGAACCGTTTTTCAGCTTTACCGAACGGCTGCTTCCCAACGGTCGGAATACGGCAAAAGAAATGTACGGCTGCGACGGTTTTGCCATGCACCACACGACGGATGCCTGGCTGTTCACAACCGGCTTCGGCAAACCGCGCTACGGCATGTGGCCGATGGCGGGCGGCTGGGTGGCTTCGCACTACTGGGAGCACTATCTCTACGGTCAGAATCCGGAGTTTCTGCGCACAACCGCGTATCCCTTCATGAAAGAAGCCGCGCAGTTTTATCTGGGGTATCTGGTTGAACATCCAACCACGGGAAAACTGGTTTCCGGTCCGTCGATTTCACCCGAAAATATGTTCCTGACCCCGGACGGGAAAAAGGCCGCGGTCTGTATGGGGCCGGCGATGGATCATCAGATCATCTTTGAAAATTTCTCGGCCTGCATCCAGGCTTCGGAAATTCTGGGCATTGATGCCGAATTCCGCGCGCAGCTCGAAGCCGCACTGGCAAAGCTGGCGCCGGTGGAAATCGGTGAGGACGGCCGCATTCTCGAATGGACCGCCGGCGTGACGGAAGCCGAGCCGGGGCATCGGCATATTTCCCATCTGTTCGGCCTGCATCCGGGCCGGCAATATTCGTGGCAGGAAACACCGGAAATGATGGAGGCCGCGCAGAAGGTGCTGGCCAAACGTCTGGCTTCCGGCGGCGGGCACACCGGCTGGAGTCGTTCATGGATCATTAATTTTTATGCCCGGCTGGGCAATGGCGAAGCGGCCTATGAAAACCTTGGGATGTTATTTTCGAAATCGATCCTTCCGTCTATGCTGGATAATCATCCGCCGTTCCAGATCGACGGCAACTTCGGTGCCGCTGCCGGAATTGCTGAAATGCTGATGCAGTCGCACGCCGGCGAAATTGAACTGCTTCCGGCGCTGCCAAAGGCCTGGCCGAAAGGTGAAGTGAAAGGGCTGCGCGCACGCGGTGGGTTTGAAGTGGATTTCAGCTGGGAACAGGGCAAGGTGACTGACCTTAAAATAAAGCGTTTGAATGGACCCGCGCCGACAAATGTCACGGTTCGGATGAACGGAAAGACCAGTGTGCTGGAGGCTGAATAATGTGTTTTATGAAAATCAGAATGTTCGTCCTGCTGGCGGGGCTGGCCGTTGGGGCCGGCGCCGAAAAACCGAATATTATTCTGATTAATGCCGATGATCTCGGTATTGGTTTGCTGGGGTGTTACGGGCAGCAGATTATTAAAACGCCGCATATCGACCGGCTGGCAACCGAGGGCATGAAATTTAATAGATATTACGGCGGTGTTCTCTGCGCGCCTTCGCGCTGGACGTTGCTGACCGGCATGCACGACGGGCGGCAAGGCGGTTGGGATTTTACCTCCGCCGGACTGCTGATGAAGATGGATCGGGAAAAGGTGCCCGAAGCGGAATACATGCTGCGGCTGAATGAATTTGTGGAAACCAAATCGACGCCCATTCCGGAGCAGGAAATTTTTCTGGCACAGGTGGCGCAGCAGGCCGGTTATAAAACCGCGCAGTACGGCAAGCTGGATTCCGGATTTTTAACCAACCACGATCGTATCACGCGATTCGGCTGGGATGAATATGTCGGGTATTACAGTCACCAGCGGGCGCATGGATTCTATCCACCGTATCTCTGGAAAAACGGCGAAAAAATGCCGCTTGCAGGCAACTCGCGGATTGATTGCGGAAAAATGTCGGAGAAGGGCGACGAGCCTGTCGGCTCCGGCGGAGAAACCTATTCGCAGAACGTGTTTATCGAAGAACTGCTCACATTCATGCGCGTGAATAAGGATAACCCGTTTTTCATTTATCACTCCACCCAGCTGCCGCATGGACCGGTGGCGATTCCCGAGTTTCATCCCGATTATGCCGAACAAAAAGGCTGGTCGCTGGCGGAGAAAAAGTATGCCTCAATGGTCCGGATGCTGGATGACCACGTCGGTTTGATTATGCAGGAACTGAAGACGTTGGGGTTGGATGAAAATACGATCGTTGCTTTTACTTCAGATAATGGCCACGAACTCTATTACGGCCCGAAATGGAGTTTTCCGAAAAAACGGCCCGGCGGGGAAGCGGCCAATTTGACCGATAAAAAATGGCGCACCTCCGAATGCGGCGATATTTTTGATGGAGCCGGCGGCCGCGCCGGACTGAAGCGTGCCGCGTATCAGGGCGGCATGCAGTGCCCGCTGATCGTACGTTGGCCGGGTCACATTCAGCCGGGATCGGAAACGGATCTCCTGAGTGCTCATTATGATTTCATGGCAACGCTGGCCGAAATTCTGGCGGTAAAACTGCCGGAGGGAAAAGACAGCATTTCCTATCTGCCGACGCTGCTCGGCCAACCACAGGTGGAAGAGCACGATTATATTATCGTAAACAACGGGTTTAACAAAATGGGACGTGCTGCTCTGATCGGCCGCGATGGGTGGAAGCTGGTTGAAGTGGATCGGGAGGCCGATCATTTTCAACTCTATAATTTGAATACGGACAACGAAGAGCGCCACGACCTCGCCGCAACCTATCCGGAAAAGGTTTCCAATCTGAAGGCCATCCTGTTGCGCGAGCTGGATTCGCCCCGTCCGGATCTGGAGCGTTTATAGCCCAGGTCTGTACTGCATATTAAATCTGATTAATTCAGGTTCGGTGTCACGTACTTCCGGTGCCCGGCGTTTATATATCTATAAAGAAAAGGGGTTTTTTGGATGAAAAAAAAGGTTTTATTTTTTATTGCGGCAACAGCCGTTGCGGCTTTGGCCGACCGGACGGGATTCGATTCGGACTGGCGTTTCATCCAAGAGGATGTTCCAGGAGCCGAACAGGTGAATTTTGACGATGCAGCCTGGCGCGTGCTGGACGTTCCGCACGACTGGAGCATCGAGGGCGAATATGCCAAAGACAATCCCATGGGAGGCACGGCCGGTTATCTGCCCGCCGGGATCGGGTGGTACCGTAAAACGGTTCCGGTTTCCAATGATTGGAAAGGAAAGCATGTGGAAGTTGCATTCGACGGTGTCTACATGAACAGCACGGTCTGGGCGAACGGAAAGAAGCTGGGCACGCGCCCGTACGGCTGGAGTTCGTTTGCCTACGACATCAGCGACATCGTCCAGACCTCGGAAAGCATTACGTTTGCTGTGCGTGTGGATAACGAAAAACAGCCGTCGGCGCGGTGGTACACCGGCAGCGGCATCTATGCGCACACCTGGATTGACGTGAAAGATAAGGTTTATGTTCCAACCGATGGAGTTTTTGTACGTACGGATGGGAACGAAATCGAGATCGATGCTGAAGTCCGGAACACAACGGATCGGGCGCAATCCGTACAGATTGAAATTTCGATCATCGATCCGAACGGTAAAGAAGTGGACCGAATGCATAAGCCGGTCATGATATCGGCCGGTGAATTTCAGGTTTCAGGTTTCAGCTTTCAGGTTTCCTCTCCTCAGCTTTGGGATCTGGATTCCCCGAATTTATATACCGCGGTTACAAAGCTTAAAATCAGGGGAACCACCCTCGATACGGTAACGACGACTCGTTTCGGGATTCGCGATGTGGAATGGAAACCCGAAACCGGCATGTGGCTGAATGGAAAAAATGTCAAACTGCAGGGCGTCTGCAATCACCAGGATGCCGGTGCGCTCGGCGCGGCGGTTCCGGATAAAATTCTGCGCTTCCGCATCGAGCAGCTGAAGGCGATGGGCTGCAATGCCATCCGCACCTCGCACAATCCGCAGACACCGACCTTTTACGATATTTGCGATGAAGTCGGTATGCTGGTGATGGATGAGATTTTTGATGGGTGGAAAAAAAAGGCCGCGCATGATTACGGTCGATACCACTTCAACGAATGGTGGCAGCGCGATGTGGCGGACTGGATCAAGCGCGACCGGAATCATCCGTCAGTGGTCATTTACAGCGTCGGCAACGAAACCCATGGCCAGGTCGGTAAAGAGATTGTTGCTCTATGTCATGAGCTTGATCCAACGCGTCCGGTAACCTCCGGACATTCCAGTTCGGAATATATGGACGTGCTGGGGGCCAACGGGGCCAGCGAAACGGTTACCTGGTTCGACCGCCTGAAAACGGACAAGGTTTTCATCGGTACAGAAAATACACACACCTGGCAGGTTCGCGGTTATTACCGTACTAAAACCTGGTACCGCGACGGAAAGAAACAGAATGTGTTTGATATACCGGACCTGACAGAAGTCGAGGTGTTTACGCACGATTGGATCAAGGAGTCCGAACGCGGTAATCGCAAGCAGGTATTTGATTCAAGTTATGACAATGCAACCGTCCGTTCTTCGGCTCGTCATAACATTGAACAGATTCGTGATATTCCTAACTTTGCAGGTTCGTTCCGCTGGACGGGCTACGACTATATCGGTGAAGCGAGCTATGTGCATGGCGGCTGGCCGTTCAAATCGTTCATGGGCGGCGCCATTGATATGGCCAATTTTGAAAAGGATCTCTATTACCTCTATCAGAGCCAGTGGACCGATGAGCCGATGGTTCACATCCTGCCGCATTGGACGCACCCGAAGGTGAAAGAGGGGACAGAAATTCCGGTGCAGGTCTATTCCAATTGCGATGAGGTTGAACTGTTTTTCAACGGAACGTCGCTCGGCAAGCAGCGGCCCGGAACGAAATGGGATGAAATGCAGTGTCAGTGGATGGTGCCGTGGAAACCCGCCGCGTTGAAGGCGGTTGGATTTAAAGACGGCCGGGTGATTGTGGAGGAAGAGGTCCGTACCGCCGGTGCCCCGGCGCGTATTGCACTTTCCATCGATGGCGAACCGCTGGCTCCTGCGGGCAAGGATATCGTGCAGGTGCGTGTGACCACGACGGATGATACCGGGGAATTTTATCCCTATGGTGAAAACCGCACGTATTTTCATGTGATCGGTCCGGGAAAAATCCGCGCATTGGATAACGGCAGTCCGATCGATGTGGAGAAGCATTTCGGTGTAGATAATCGCATTGCCTTCTATGGACTGACGCGCGCCTATATTGAATCGACCGGTGAAGCGGGCGACATTGCTTTATTGGCCAGTTGTATTCTGGGTGAAAAGAAGCTGATCACTTCGAATAAGGTGAGCATCGATGTTCAGCAGCTTTCTTTGCGAGGAAATGTTCCAACCCTTGGAATTCAAGTTTTCTATACGACAGATGGCTCCGTTCCGACGATAAAGTCCAAGCCGTATTCGGACGCTTTCTCCGTTCCGCTGGGCACCACGGTTAAAGCATTGATTGTGGCCGATGGTAAACCGATCCAAACCTTGGAAGAACGCTTTGCATCCGATGAGGGCTTTGTCTGGAACGAAGAGCCGAAGGCCTTGAATGCCGGGGGCGATCAGGCTGAGGATGCCGCGTTTAAAGGCGCAAAGGTTTCCAGCAAAGGGTCCGGTTTCAACGGGAAAGGTTTTCTGGATTTCGGCCAGAACAAAGGGGCCTATGTTGAATGGTATCAGGAAAATGATGGTGATGCCGGGACGGCTGATTTGGTCATCCGTTACAGCGGTAAAACCAAAGGTCGGCCGGGGCGTTCGGTCATGCTGACGGTTAATGGAAAAATCGTGAACGAAGCGCTGATGCTTCCAAGCACTGGAAATTGGGGCTCCGATTGGAAAACGGTTACCGTGCCTGTTTCGCTGGGGCGCGGGGCAAATACCATCCGACTCACCACCGTGGAAAACGGTTGTATGTATATCGACGAAATCAACGTGCGATAGTTATTTATAGATCCGGTGATTGAATATTGGGATTAAGAATAAATCCGGGCAGTCACAACATTTAGCTGCCGGAGCAATAGAACATGGAGATGCTGAATGAAAAAACAAATCGTAATGGGTGTCCTGCTCGTTATGGCAACGGGGCAACTGGTAGCCGGAGAAACCGTGAAAAGCGAAGCCATCAAAGAGCGTGACGCCCGCATGGAATGGTGGCGCGAAGCGCGTTTCGGTATGTTTGTCCATTGGGGGCTGTATAGTATTCCTGCCGGAGAATGGGGCGATCGACAGTGGAAAAAGGGCGGTGTTGAATGGATTCAGCAACGGGCGGGTGTTAAGGCGGACGTTTATGAAGCCGAACTGATTCCGAAGTTTGCGCCAAGAGCTGATTTTGCGGAGGAGTGGGCGGAACTTGCAAGAATAACGGGTTGTCGTTATCTCGTATTTACGAGCAAACACCATGAGGGGTTTGCATTGCACGACAGCAAGCTGACGACATTCGATGCGAAAGATGCCTGCGGGCGCGATCTCTTTAAGGAGATTGTCGATGCCACACGAGCCGAAGGGCTCAAGGTCGGGGCGTATCACTCGATTATTGATTGGCATCATCCGCAGGCCTATACGGGCAAAGAATTCGGTATTCCGTTCATCAGGGGCGTAAGCAATGAAGGCCGCGATAATTCGGTCTATGTGGATTACCTGCACGGTCAGGTGGAAGAGATCATGTCCAATTACGGTCCGATCGATATTGTCTGGTGGGATTACAGCAAGGAACAGTGTCAGGGCGAGAGCTGGCGGGCGAAAGAGCTGATTGAACTGGTGCGGAAGCATCAACCGGCCATCGTGATGAACAACCGTTTGTATCGCAGTCCGGAGGCGGGATGGCCCAAGGAGCACGATTGGTCCAAAGGATTTTCCATCGATCCGCAGTACGGCGATTTCTGCACGCCGGAACAAAAGATTCCCCCGAACGGGGTGGAAGGTGTGGACTGGGAAACCTGTATGACGATGAATACCAGTTGGGGATACAACCAGTTTGATACGAAGTGGAAATCGACCGAGACCCTGATTCGTAACCTGATTGATGTGGTTTCCAAAGGCGGGAACTATCTGCTGAACGTCGGGCCGGAAGCGGACGGCAGTATTCCGCAGGCCAGCATCGAACGCATGGAGAAAATCGGGCAGTGGATGGACGTTAACGGTGGGTCCATTTACGGAACAGAAGCCAGTGTGTTCGGCAAGCCGGACTGGGGACGCTACACCACGAAGCCTGGAAAATTCTATGCCCACGTTTTTGACTGGCCGAAAAACGGAATGCTGACCGTGGCAACAGCCAATACACCGGTAACGCGTGCCTACCTGCTCGCAGATGCAACACAGCGGGATCTGAAAATTAAGAAAGGTCCAGACGGATGGCTTGTGCAGCTTCCGAAAAAAGCGCCGGATAACATCGCTTCAGTGATTGTCGTAGAACATGAGTAATAGCGGAATGGAATGATGCTAAAGCGTTCGATGAAAAAAAACTGTAATTCTATCCGGCGCTGCCGCACTGCTGTTCCTTGCAGGGCGGGCCACGGCGGCAGTTCTGGAAAATCCGAATGCAGTCATTATATACGGAGACGATGTGGGGTTCGGGGGCTATGGGGCGAAGCTGCTTCCCAAGTTGCAGTATAATTTGAAAGACGATCCGGGAGAACCCCAAAACATCGCGGAATATCCTGAAAAGGCGGCATCGATGGAGCAGTTGATTCAGGAACTGATGGCGTCTGAGGGATTGCGGTAAAATGAGATTAAACGTTTATAAAGTGGCATTACTGCTGACGCTCATTGGTGCTGGACGGGTTGTTGCTCAAGCAAAACCCAATATTATCTATATCAATGCGGACGATCTCGGCGTGATGGATGTGGGGTTCAACAGCGCGCGTTACCGCACGCCGAACATAGACCGGTTGCGTGCGGAAGGCATGCTCTTCTCGGAAGCCTATGCCCCGGCGGCCAACTGCGCGCCGAGCCGGGCCTGTGTGATGAGCGGGCAATACAGTCCGCGCCACGGCGTCTACACCGTTGGTCATTCCGACCGCGGGAACGTAGCAGACCGCAAACTGATCCCTGTCAAAAATACGGAGCACCTTGGCCCGGATAATCTCACGCTGGCGGCTGCATTGCAGGCGGGAGGCTACAAAACCATCCACCTCGGTAAGTGGCATGTCGGGAATAATCCGCTGATGCAGGGTTTTGATATCAATATTGGCGGTGACCAGTCGGGCTCCCCGAAGGGCGGGTATTTTTCGCCCTTCAAGAGAGGGTCGATGGTGCCGTTCAATGACCGGTATCCTTCAGGAACACACCGGGAGGATATTTTTGCCGACCAGGCCATCCGGTTCATGCGCGAAAACAAGGCGGTTCCGTTCTTTATGCACATGGCCTACTATTCCGTTCATTCCAAGCTGGAGCCCGTGCCGGAGTTCATCGGTAACTACGAGGGAAAAAACGTCAATGCAACCTACGCCTCGATGATCGAAAAAATGGATCAGGGTATCGGGAAAATTCTCGCCGAGCTGGACGTGCTTGGGTTGAGGGATAACACGCTGATTGTATTTTGTTCGGATAACGGCGGGATTTGTAAAACTTCATCGCAAGCGCCGTATCGCGCCGGAAAGGGATCCTATTTTGAGGGCGGTATTCGTGTGCCGCTCGTCGTGCGCTGGCCCGGTTTCGTTGCGCCGGAATCGATCTGCACGGTTCCTGTCATTGGAACGGATTTCTATCCGACATTCCTCGCCGCCGCCGGACTTCCTGTTCCGAAAGGGAAGCAGCTCGACGGCGTCAGCCTGTTACCGTTGCTCACAGAAACGGGCACCTTTCCCGAGCGCACACCCTTTTGGCACTTCCCGATCTATCTGCAAAAGTATGCCGGTGTGGAGGACGATGCCCACGATGCTCTCTTTCGTACCCGTCCGGGTTCTGCACTGCGGCAGGGCAAGTGGAAGCTTTATGAATATTTTGAGGACGGTGCCATCGAACTCTACGATCTGGATGCCGATGCGGGTGAACGCAAAAATATTGCGGCATCCTATCCCGAAAAAACGGAAGAGCTGATGGCTCTATTGCGAAAATGGCGTGCCGAAATCAATGCGCCGGTTCCTACGGAATTGAATCCTGAGTTTAGAAAGAAAGCTTCGAAGAAAGGGAGTTTAAAATGAAGTATGTTGTGTCATTGATTTTATGTGCGGCGTTCTCGCAGGTGGTTGTTGCTCAACCCAATTTTGTATTTATTCTTGTGGACGATCTGGGACTGCTCGATCTCGGGGTGGAGGGAAGCACCTTCCATGAAACGCCGAATATCGATGCGCTCGCAAAATCGGGAATGCGCTTTGAAAACGGCTATGCGGCATGCGTGGTTTGCAGTCCGTCGCGCGCCAGTATCATGACCGGAAAAGCACCGCCGCGGCATGGCATCACCGATTGGATCGGTGCCGCCAGCGGAACCCAGTGGAAGCGCAACGATAAGCTTCTGCCGGCCGCATATTCTCATACGCTTGAGGCCTCCGAGATCACACTGGCCGAAGCATTGCGGACTGCGGGATACAGCACCTTCTTTGCCGGAAAATGGCACCTCGGCGACGAAGGGTCCTGGCCGGAGGATCATGGGTTCGATATCAACAAAGGGGGCTGGGAAGTCGGTTCTCCGAAAGGCGGATATTTTGCGCCGTGGATTAATCCACGGTTGGAAAATGGCCCCGATGGTGAAGCTTTGACGCTGCGGTTGGCGAATGAAACCGCGCGCTTTATTGAAGAACATCAGGACACTCCGTTTTTAGCCTACCTCTCCTTCTACACCGTGCATGGTCCGATCCAGACGACGGAAGAACTCTGCGGGAAATACCGAAAGAAAGCGAAGCTGATGAAACCCTCGGAAAATGGCCCCCGTTTCAAAATCGATCGCACGCTGCCGGTGCGTCAGGTGCAGGATAATCCGATCTATGCCGGTATGGTTGAGCTGCTCGATGATGCGGTAGGGATCGTGCTCGACACACTCAGGGAGACGGGGCTCGATAAAAATACCGTGGTGATTTTTACTTCAGACAACGGCGGAGTTTCCTCCGGCGATGCGTATTCAACCAGCCTGCTGCCTTTGCGCGGTGGAAAAGGGCGTCAATGGGAAGGCGGAATTCGCGAACCGTTCTACATTCGTGCGCCCGGCATCGGCACGCCCGGATCGACCACAAAAGTTCCCGCCATTGGAATGGATTTTTATCCCACGATGCTCGAACTCGCCGGACTGCCGCTGATGCCGGAACAGCATGTTGATGGCGTCAGTCTGGTGCCGGTGCTCAAAGGCGGGACGATTCCGGACCGCGATCTGTTCTGGCATTATCCGCACTACGGAAATCAGGGAGGCGAACCCTCGTCGACCATTCGTTCCAAAGATTGGAAGTTGATTCACTACTACGAGGATGGGCGCGACGAGCTCTATAATCTGGCGGAGGATATCGGCGAACAGCAGGACCTTGCGGCTGCACAACCCGAACGGGTAGCTGAGCTGCGCCGCCGGTTGGACCGCTGGCTGGAGGATACGGCTGCTGTCATTCCGCAACCCGATGATCGTTTTGATCCGACCAAAAAAATGAAACAGCAAAAACAAATTGAAAACCAGAAGCTGCCTGCGCTTGAAAAGCGGGCGGCGGACTACCTTGATCCGAATTGGGCTCCGAATGCCGATTGGTGGGGCAGCCAGGCGGATTAAGCCGGTTCATGTTTGGCAAGGATAACTGAAACGGTTGATGGAATTGCTGTGGGCCCAAGACACTGAAAGTATTTTGTCATTCTTTCGGTATGGGGAGCGTTAGAGTTATGGTGAGGGCGATGATGCCCGCAATACGCTGATTCAATACCGCCTTATCAGCTAGGTTGGTTGGGCGGTTACTTTTTTGTAAGGTGCTTAGATGTCGAATTTTTATGCTATTTCAATATTGCTCGTACTGCTCTGTTCCGGAGTACATGCCTATGATGATGTCGTTATCTTTCCCGAGGAAAAAGGTACGCAGATTAATCGGTTTTTTTACGATTTTAAATCGCCTTCCGCACCCTGGAAATTTATGCGGAACGGGTATGGTGAACTTCTGCTTAAAGAGTATGGCTTCAGCGGCATCCGCACCTCGATTTACGGAACCGGTAAAAAACCGGCACATCCGGAACCGGGGGTGGTTCTTGATGAGTATTACGAGAGTGAAACCCGCGGCCTGAAACTGGCAAAGAAGATACGACCTGACACGCTTATCTTTGCGAGTAAAAAGCTCGATAATACGAAGTCGTTTCCCGAGTGGACCAAGGACAGCAACGGGGTCATTCCTGAACAATATGCCATTCTGCTTGCCGACTATCTGGAATACATGAAGCGTGAAGGTTTGGAAGTGGATATCCTGGGCATCGATAACGAGCGTCGGTTCAATGAAGGCAACATCATGCCGGAAACCCATCGGGATATTGTACTGGAGTTAAGAAAGCTGACTGACGAGCGCGGACTGAAAATGCCGAAAATTATCGGGCCCGAGGATTATGCGATGGGTCGGAATAACTGGATGAAAACCTTTTCCGAAATGAACAGCGATACCCTGGATATTTTCGGCGGTCATTATTATACCCGTCACCGCCCGCTGGATAAACTGAAGTCGGATCTCGCCTATGCGGGCGATCGCGAAAAGTGGCATACCGAATTGCATTGGGATAACCATGGTGAGGCCGATGACAGTACGCATTCGATGAAGACCGCCGTCTGTTCCTTTCTCGCTCTGTGGGACTGTGTGGATAACGGTATGAATGGACTTTCCTGGTGGGACTTTAATCCTCCCAAAAAACGGCGGGATCACCTGATGCATGCCGCCAGTGTTCCGCTGGTTAATGCGTGGCCGGTCAAGGTGGTTGATCCGGACGGATCCGGAACCGTCGATTTATCTGAACTGCATACGCGCGCTTTTCTGCAAGGGGATAAACTGACGGTTTATGCAATTAACTTCGATAATTCAAAGGAATGGGACAATCTGCGTTTCAAACTGGCTTCGGGACGAATCGTCGGAAAGGTTGAAGGGCGGCAGTGGTCAGATGATGCGCCAGCCGAAGGAAACAGTGGGATCATCAAACCGTTCGCAGGCAAAACCTTCAAGGCCGATCTTGCGCCGGGAACCATCAGCATCTTCACCTGCAGGATTAAGGAATGACTGTAAAACATATATTCATCAGCCTATTGATCGGGTTCAGTGGGTTTTGTTCAATCCATGCTGCGCAACCGAATAAATCGGATAGTAGTAACGCTGAAGATCTGCTCCGAAAAGCGGATGCAGTGCAGCGTGATCTGGAGCAGCTGGGCACGAGTGAGTCCGCTGTTGCGGAAGCATTTGAACTGATCGGGCAATACGATGAAATGGATGGCCCGTTGTTTATGAATGACGCAACCCGAAAGGGGCTGCCGCGAAAACCCAAAGCGGGGCTTGAGCTGGACTATGCCATGTTCGCGATTCAGCAGGGGTTGCTGGATTACACCTATACCCCGGAAAATGTAAAAAAATTCCGCCGCACCCTTGATGGAAAAAAGTTTGAAAGTTCCAGCTATTTCCCGGGAGCTGTTGAGCCGCCGAAAGATCTGTCGGAGGTGGTTCAGGTCCGCATTAACGCCTCACAACCGACTGCGTGGGGCAGTCCGGTCAGTGGGCGGGAGAACCCGGCGCGCCGTCCGACGGGGTGTTATCTGGCCCCGGGAAGCATTGGGATTTTGCGGGTTCCGGACGCATTGATCAATAAAGGCTATTCGGTTCGTGTGGGCGCGCATTCGTGGGATTTGAATAAGAAGCCGTTGATCAAGCGGCTGGATCGCGTTTTGCTGGTGTATCCGATTGCAGAGCGCGATACCCTGATTGCCAATCCGCTGGGCGGGGGCATTTATATTGAAGTGCCGTATGAGGCCGATGCGGGCCTTGTTTCGGTGGCGTTTAAAAATGTGGTTCGTGCTCCGTTTTTCTCGGCGCGCAGTTTCGACAAAACTACGTTTTCCGAATGGAAAAAGACCGAACGGAATAACCCGGCGCCGTGGGCTGATTTCGAGAGCGATAAATTCATGATGCAGGTGCCGTCCGCCTGGATCCGCGATCTCGACGATCCGGAAACGCTGATGGCGGACTGGGATAAGGCGATGGATGCGGTGTCTGAATTATTCGGCTATCCGTTGGTGCGTTCTAAGACCGTGCTCTATCTTCAGGTCGATGTCTCCATGCGCGGCAATGCCAATTTTCCCGGCTACCCGCAGTCGAACTATCCCTACAACGCCCACAATCCGGAGCAGTGCCGGCACGCGTGGATGATCAAGGGCCCGCAATATGTCAACTGGACGGTTTTTCATGAGGTCGGGCACTCCCAGTTTTTCTCCAAATTCCGCGGCGAAGTGGAGGCCGTGGTAAACCTGCCGCATGTGGCCGTGATGAACCGGAAGTTCGGCTGGAGCCTCGACGAAGCCTACGGCAGTTCGGTGAACGACATGAAGCACCTGACGCTCGATGAGGTGGCGGTGATGTGGATGGTCACGGACAATTTCCAGCAGGGCAGCGAGATGAACCATTCCAACCGGCCCGGCGATGAATTTAAATATCAGCACCGCGGCTTCGGGAAATATGTTGAAATCGCCAACCTGTTCGGTTGGGATGCGCTGGGCCGTTTCTGGCAAATGGATAACGAGCTGTACGAGCCGGGCGATAAAGTCCCGCAGAACAACGATCCGGTCGACGACCGGATTCTGCGCCTCTCCGTCGCCAGCGGTGCGGATCTGACGCCGCTGGTCCATTTCTGGGGCATTCAGCCCGAAAACCCGAAGGCGCTGGCGAAGGCGATCCGGAAAGCGGGGCTGAAACCCTCGCCGGAAATTTTCCAGCGCTTGGAACAGTATAAAACGCTCATTCCCATGAATAACGCGGAATTTGTCGCGCACAGTAAACGGGTCTATCCCGGCGGACTGAAGAATGCACAAAATCCGCTCTACGGCACCGGCTGGTACAAAGCGCAGCTGAATGAATACGATGAATCGAACGGGCAGGCCGCGCAGGCCGCCCTGCAGGAAATTATCGATCTTTATTTTCCCGAGGAAATAGAATGAGGTTTGTGTATCTCATACTCGTGTTTCTGATCGCAATCACCGGGCAGGCCATGGTGCGTGAAGTAACGAACTTCAACAACGACTGGCGGTTTGCGCGCTTCGGTGTCATGCCGGATGGATCGGAACGCGCGGAGTTCCAGGGATTGGAAAAACCGGCGTTTGATGATTCGGATTGGCGTCAGCTGGACGTGCCGCACGACTGGGCGATCGAGGGTCCTTTCCGCATGGACCTGCCGGGCCGCACGGGCAAACTGCCGTATGAAGGCATCGGGTGGTATCGGAAAACCTTTGAGGTTCCGGCGTCCGATGAAGGTAAAAAAATATTCATCGATTTCGACGGCGCGATGAGCCGATCGAAGATTTATATCAACGGGCAGTTTGCCGGAGAATGGCCCTACGGCTACAGCTCGTTCCGGATCGATCTGACGAATCATATTAAATTCGGTGGCAGGAATGTGGTGGCGGTGCGACTGGACAATAAAGGCGAGTCTTCGCGCTGGTATCCCGGCGCCGGAATTTACCGTAATGTGCGGCTGGTGAAAACAGCATCCATTCACGTGGCCCACTGGGGCGTCAGCATCACCACGCCGGAGATCAAAAAGAATGAAGCCGTTGTTCGTGTGGAAACGGAGCTGAACCGTACCGCCTGTTTCCAGCAGGCCTCGTCGGATGGCCGCCAGGATGGCGGCGGTACGGTACAGGTGTTACACAACGTTTACCTATCCGGTTCCAACGAGCTCATAGCACAAGGAGAAGGGAATAATTGCTCCATCAGCATTTCGGATTCAAAGCTCTGGGATTTGGAAACACCAAACCTATATATCCTGAAAACTTCTGTATTAAAAGACGGCCAGGTGGTTGATGCGGTTGAAAACACCTTCGGCATTCGAACCATCGAGTTTACGGCCGACCGCGGATTTCTGCTCAATGGCAAGCGGGTGCAGATGAACGGCGTCTGCATGCACCACGATCTGGGTCCGCTGGGGGCGGCAATGAATTTCCGGGCATTGGAACGTCAGGTTGAACTGCTGAAGGAAATGGGATGCAATGCCATTCGCACCTCACACAATCCGCCGGCACCGGAACTGCTGGATTTATGCGACCGTATGGGCATCCTGCTGCAGGTCGAGGCATTCGATTGCTGGGCCACGGGTAAAACGCCGAATGACTATTCCAACTTTTTCGATGCGTGGCATGAGCGGGATCTGACCGCGATGATTCTGCGCGATCGGAACCATCCATCGGTCGTGATGTGGAGTACCGGTAACGAAGTGCGCGAGCAGTGGGATAAGGGGGACAATTTTGAGATTTCGCAGATGCTGACCGATTTGGTGCATCAGCTGGACCCTACGCGACCGGTTTCTGTCAGTTGTAATAACGGTCAGGCCGGCTGGAACGGATTTCAGGAAACCATGGATCTGTTCGGCTATAATTATAAGCCGCACCTCTATGAAAAATTTAAGCAGACCAATCCGAAGCAGTCGCTCTACGGCAGCGAAACCGCTTCGACGGTCAGTTCGCGCGGCGAATATTTTTTTCCGGTTTCCAATAACAAAAAGATGGGCGTGGGCGGAAATTTTCAGGTCAGCTCCTACGATCTGACCGCGCCGCCATGGGCCAATAATCCGGATGTTGAATTTAGGGCGCAGGATAAACTGCCGTATGTGTTCGGCGAGTTTGTCTGGACCGGCTTTGATTATCTGGGTGAACCGACGCCTTATAACGACGATAAAACCAATCTGCTGAATTTTTCCGATCCGGAAGAGCAGAAGAAGATGGAAGAGCAGATGAACGCGCTTGGTGGGACGGTGCCTTCGCGCAGTTCCTATTTCGGCATTCTGGATCTGTGCGGATTTAAAAAAGACCGGTTCTATATCTATCAGGCCCGTTGGCGGCCGGAGCTGCCGATGGTGCATATTCTTCCGCACTGGAACTGGCCGGAGCGCATTGGGAAAATTACGCCGGTGCACGTCTATACCTCGGGCGATGAGGCGGAACTTTTCCTAAACGGACAATCGCTCGGACGCAAAAAGAAGGGCCCTTACGAATATCGCCTGCGCTGGGATGATGCGGTTTATGAACCCGGCGAACTGAAAGTTATTGCGTATAAAAATGGCAGGCCGTGGGCGGAAGAAATTGTGAAAACAACGGACGAGGCCGCAAAAATCGATCTGACGGCAGACCGCTCGGTCATCCGGTCCGATGGGCTCGACCTTTCGTTTATCACGGTTCAGGTTTCTGATAAAGCGGGGTTGATGGTGCCGCATTCTCACAACGAGATTCATTTTTCCATGGAGGGACCCGGAAAAATTTTGGCGGTCGGTAACGGAGATGCAACGAGTCACGAACCGTTTCAGGCAAACAAGCGCAACGCCTTTAACGGACTCTGTCTGGTGATTGTCCAATCATTGGAAAATCGGCCGGGTCCCATTCTGCTGACCGCAAAATCGGACGGACTGGAGAGCAACACCATTCAACTGGAGAGTAAACCGTGATGAACCGGATAAAACTGATTTTAACCCTGACTTTGTGCGGCGTCGGTTTGGCTGAGGCCGCAATGGAACGGCCGAACGTGGTCATTATTTACGGCGATGATGTCGGCTTCGGTGATGTCGGTGTCTATGGATCTGAAATGATCCCGACTCCGAATATTGACCGCTTGGCGAAGGAAGGATTGCGTTTTACGGATGGTCATTGCTCGGCGGCCACCTGCACGCCGTCGCGTTTTTCGATGCTGACCGGTATTCACGGATTCCGGCATGGCGTATCCATTCTTCCGCCGAACGCGCCGCTCTCAATTCCAACGGATATCCTGACGCTGCCGAAGCTTTTTAAACAGGCCGGTTATGTGACGGGTGTTGTTGGAAAGTGGCATCTCGGCATCGGGCAGAAAGGGGTTGCTACCGATTGGAACGGGGAGGTGAAACCGGGCCCGTTGGAAATCGGGTTCGATCGTTCATTCCTGCTCCCGTCCACCAACGATCGCGTGCCGTGTGTTTATCTGAATGGGCATCGGGTAGTGAATCTGGATCCCGATGATCCGCTCTATGTCGGCAAAAGTAAAGCCGAGGTGGACCGTCCCGGCAGTACACCGTATCCGAATGCGCGCTTCCAGAAAAAGGCCATGACCTATTACTCAAGCACGCACGGACATAACCACAGCGTCATTAACGGTATCGGCCGCATCGGCTACATGGCCGGTGGTAAATCGGCGCTGTGGGATGATGAAACCATAACCGATGAGTTTGTGAAGCAGGCCCGGGCATTCATCACCGAAAATCGCAGCAAACCGTTCTTTCTCTATTTTGCATCGCAGTGCATTCATGTGCCGCGTGCGCCGAATCCGCGTTTTCAGGGAAAAACGGAACTCGGATACCGAGGGGATGCCATGGTTGAATTTGACTGGGCGGTGGGCGAAATTTTCCAAACCCTGGAACAGTTGGGGCTGGCCGAAAATACGATCATTATTTTTTCCAGCGATAACGGTCCGGTTTATGACGACGGCTATGATGACGGTACAACGGTGCGGACGTCCACGAAAGAGGTCGACCGCGGCCATGATGGTTCCGGCATCTATCGCGGCGGAAAATATCAGATTTATGAAGGCGGCACACGCGTCCCTTTTATCATCCGCTGGCCGTTAACAGTTAAACCGGGCGTTTCGGATGCGATGGTGAACCAGATCGATTTTATTGCATCCTTTGCTGCGCTGTTGGGCATTGAGCTTTCGGATGAAGATGCGCGCGACAGCTGGAACATCCTTCCGGCCCTGCTGGGAAAAGAGGCGGTTGGTCATACCGTGATGATTGAGGAAGCGCATGGCCTGGCATTGCGTCAGGGTCCCTGGAAATATATGGAAAAGCAGAAGTATTCCTGGGGCGGGAAGCCCGCGGCCCCGAAGCTGTTTAATCTGGCAGACGATCCGGGCGAAACAACAAATGTAATCGCCCGGTATCCGGAAAAGGCGGCGGAGATGGACCGCATGTTGAAGAAGTTCCGGAGGCAGGAGGGTGTGCGATGAAGAGACCGGTCGGAAAATTTAAACTATTGAATCCAGAGAAAGGAATGAACCTCATGAAAAAATACACATCGATTGCATTGGGATTGGCTTTTTCGGCTGCTCTGACGGCACATGCCGCGCCGCCGAATATCATCTACATTCTGGCCGATGACCTTGGTTACGGCGATTTGAGCTGTTTAGGGCAGGAACATTTTCAGACGCCGAATATCGATGCTTTGAAAGCAAAGGGCATGTTTTTCACCGATCACTATTCCGGCAGCACCGTCTGTGCGCCGTCACGCTCGGCGCTGATGACCGGCCAGCACACAGGCCATACATTCGTGCGTGGCAATAAGGAAGTCATGCCGGAAGGTCAGCATCCGATTCCGGATGAAGTGGTTCTGCTGCCGGAAATGCTGAAAGAGGCCGGCTATGTGAGCGGTGCCTTCGGCAAATGGGGTCTGGGTTATCCGGGCTCCGAGGGCGATCCGATGAATCAGGGGTTTGACGTGTTCTACGGCTACAACTGCCAGCGGCTCGGACATCATTACTATCCGTATCACCTTTGGGACAACGATCAGAAAGTTGTGCTCGATGCCAATGCCGGAACCGCCAAGGGCGCCTATGGTCCGGAGCTCATTCATGAGCAGACGCTGAAGTTTATCGAGGACAACAAGGATCATCCATTTTTCTGTTACGTCGCGACGATCATACCCCATGCCGAGTTAGTGGCCCCGGATGATTATATGGAAAAATTCAGTGGAAAATTTGAGGAGCCGAATCCCTTTGAAGGAGTGGATGACGGGCCGGAGTTGCGTGACGGCCGTTATCAGTCGCAGCCCGAACCGCGCGCTGCATTTGCGGCGATGGTTACCCTGCTCGACGATCAGGTGGGCGAGATTGTTGCACTGACGGAAAAACTCGGTATTGCTGATAACACGCTGATCATCTTTACGTCCGACAACGGTGCGCATCGGGAGGGTGGGGCTGATCCCGACTTCTTCAACAGCAATGGGCCGTATCGAGGTCTTAAACGCGACCTGTATGAAGGTGGAGTGCATGTGCCGATGATGGCTTACTGGCCTGGCACGATTCCTCCGGGGTCTGAATCAGATCATATTTCCGCTTTCTGGGATATGGTACCGACCTTCAATGAACTCGCCGGGGTTCCAATCCCTGAAAATACCGATGGCATCTCAATGGTTCCCACACTGCTCGGCAAAGAGGTGCAGCCGGATCATAAATATCTCTACTGGGAATTTCATGAGCGTGGCGGCCGTATTGCCGTGCGTATGGGCAAGTGGAAAGGGGTGCGGTATAACGTGCTGAAAAATCCGAATGCACCGATGAAGCTGTTCGACCTTTCCGTTGATCCCGGCGAAAAGAAGAATGTCGCCGCCGACCATCCCGAAACGGTGAAACAGATTTCGGACATCATGAAGAAAGCGCGTACTGATTCCGATATTTTCACGTTTAGTCAGGAACAATTTGAAGGGGAGTAGGGAAATATCCAATGTCGAATAAGAAATGCTGAATTATGAAGGCCCTACGTATGAAAAAGTCGATTTTGGTTATGCTTCTTGTGGGTTTTGCTACTGTTTCTATAGGGGGAACGCTACCGATACCCCCTGAGCCTAATCCGGTTGGAGAAAAACAACCTGTCTTTGGTGCTGCCGCCGGAAATTTCACCTTTGATGGTAAGCCGGCCGTCATCATTTCGGGTTCCATCCATTATCCGCGCGTGCCGCGTGCCTATTGGCGGGATCGCATTCAAAAGGCCAAGGCTATGGGGTTCAACTGCATCGGCACCTATCTGTTCTGGAATGCCCACGAGAAGAAACCGGGAGAATTTGATTTTTCCGGAAACCTTGACGTCGCCGAGTTTGCGCGGGTCTGTCAGGAGGAGGGTATGTGGCTGATTGTTCGTCCGGGCCCGTATATTTGCTCCGAATGGGACTTTGGAGGAATGCCGCCGTGGCTTTTGAAAGATCCAGAGATGCAGGTGCGCACCAACGATCCGAAATTCCTGGAAGCGACGGCGCGCTATATGAAAGCCGTGGGTGAGCAGCTAAAGGATCTACAGGTGACGCACGGCGGGCCGATTATCCAGATTCAGGTGGAAAATGAATACGGGCAGTTCGGGCGTCCGGGAAACAAAGATGATATGGCCTATAACCGTGCGATTTATGACCAGTTGGTCGACGCCGGTTTTGATACGATGTTTATCCGCTGTGACTGGCCGAAGAAAAAGACGATCGGAACAGCCCATATTGACGGAGTGTACACCACCATGAATTTCGGCGGCAGTGCGGATAAAGCCTTCGCATTTTTTGACCGGGAATATCCGGGTATGCCGAAAATGTGCGGTGAATACTGGGTCGGCTGGTTCGACCACTGGGGTTCGAAGCACCATACCAAAGCGCTGGCTCCTTTCATCAAAGAGATCGATTGGATGCTGGCGAACAGTGTGTCGTTTAATGTGTACATGCTGCATGGCGGCAGCAATTTCGGTTTTAATTCCGGGGCCAACTGGTCGTCGGGACAGTACAGCGCGGACACCACGAGTTATGATTATGATGCGCCGATGGATGAAACCGGACGGATCACAGAAAAATTTTATACCTTTAAAAATACGATCAAAAAATATCTGCCCGAAGATTATGAACTGCCGGAACCGCCGGAGCAGATCAAACGCATTGAGGTGCCGACGTTTGAGCTGAATCAAACGGCTTCATTTGACCAGCTTTTCCGGGAACCCTTTAAATCGGAAAATGCGCCCTGTATGGAAGCGCTGGACCTGAATCAGGGGCTGGCGATTTATTCAACCACGCTGGAGGTTCCAAAGGCCGGAAACTATACCCTTGCGTTTTCCGAGCTGAAGGACCGCGCGGTGATCATTATTGATGGTGAACGTGCCGCGACGCTGGACCGTCGTCTGAAACAGGACGCCGCACAACTGCAGCTTCCGGGGGGGGAGGTTGAACTGGATATCCTGCTCGAAAATATGGGGCATCTGAACTATGCGCGCGAGCTGATGAAAGACCGCAAAGGATTGGGCGATGTCACGCTCGACGGAAAACCGGTGCTGGGTTGGGAAATTCGGACGTTCCCGCTGGAGCCGGCGGATATCGCATCGCTGAAGTTTTCTGATGCGCCGGCCGGGGCAACAGCACTCCCGGTGTTTTATCGCGGAGAATTTACGGTGGATGAAATCGGGGATACGCTGCTGGATGTGACCGGCTGGGGGAAAGGGATGGTCTGGGTGAACGGGATCAATCTCGGGCGGTACTGGGACATCGGCCCGCAGTATACGCTCTACATGCCGGGGTGCTGGATGAAGGAAGGGGTCAACGAGATTATCGTGATGGATATTGAGCCGACCGGACATACTGCGATCACGGGCGTCACGGAAATCAGGTATGGCCTGAAAATTGATGAGAATCTCAACTATAACCGTAAGCCGGGAGAAACGATTAAACTCGATCCGAGTCAGGTGATTGCTGAAGGTGCGTTCCAGAATGGGGATGCCGCCCAGTTTGTGGATTTCGGGAAATCAGTTAAGGCCCGTTACATCTGTATTGAATCACTCAGTGCTCAGAATAATGACCGTCATGCCTCCATTGCGGAGCTGCATCTGGTCGATGCCGAGGATAATTGGCTGGACCGTGACGGATGGCAGGTGATCTATGCTGATTCTGAAGAGATCGTGGCGGAACCGTCATCGGCGGGTAATATTATCGATAACCAGCCCGTCACTTTCTGGCACACGCAGTACAAGGGCGGTGAAATGGACGGACATCCCCATCAGGTGGTGCTGGATCTCGGCAAGGTGCAGGCGTTTCGTTCATTACGTTATCTTCCGCGTAACGGTCCGAACCCCGGCAAGATCAAGGATTATAAAATCTATGCGTCCAAGGAGCTGTTCGGTGGGCTTGCCGGATTGGACTAAAATACCAGGTTTTACGTGGAGACGATTTGTATGGACGGAAATGGTATGAACCGAAGAGGTCTGATTGCCGGAGCGGGTATTGCGTGGGCAGGAACTGCAAGCGGGCGGGTCAGACTCTCTTCAAAAAAGAAAGGCTGTTGTGTGCTGGTGCGCCCAAACGGTTTGTGGAAAACCCGGCTGCAGAAACTTAAACCTGATTGGTATTATACCTGGGGTGCGAAGGAGCCTGAGGGTTCTCCTGCGTTTGCTGAGTTTGTTCCCATGCAGTGGGGGAAGTGGGGCTGCAGTGCCGAGAAAATGAATGCGATTAAAAAAGCGGGTTATAAAACGTTGTTGGGATTCAATGAGCCGGACCAGAAATCGCAGGCCAACATGTCGGTCGAAAAGGCGATTGAACTGTGGCCGCGCTTGATGGATACGGGACTTCGCCTGGGCAGTCCGGCGGGCGTGCACGCGGATGGCGAGTGGATGACCGCCTTTATGCAGGAGGTTAAACGTAAAGGATATCGGGTGGACTTTATTACGGTGCATTCCTATGCAGGGGCAAGTTCCCGCTATTTCATGGGCATGCTCGAAAAAATACACAAACTGTATGACCGGCCGCTCTGGGTAACTGAATTTGCGGTTGCCGATTGGAATGCGACCGCGGAAAAACCGAATAAATTTTCCCCGAAAAAAATCTTGGGTTTCATGGAGGATGTGCTTCCAGCTATGGAAAAGCGCGATTATATCGAGCGATACGCGTGGTTTCATACCCGCTCGTCTCATCCTAAACTGGGGACTTCTGCACTGTTTAATGACAATGGATCGCTGACCGAACTCGGTAAATTTTATGCATCTGTTTAAGACATCTTGTGTCAAAAATTAAGGGATAGATATGAAAAATATAATTATGGGAAGTTTGGTTGTCGGTTTGGCTTTGTCAGCGCAGGCGTTTAACGACGATTGGGAAAATGAGCGGATGATTGAGCAGGGAAAACTGCCGACCCGTGCCACGTCGTATTCCTATAAAACCGCCGAAGATGCATTGACAGGAAATCGCGATTTATCGCGCATGAAATCGCTTAACGGAAAGTGGAAATTTAAGTTTACGCCCGATTCAAAAAAGCGGCCCCTGGATTTTTTTGAGCCCGGATATAAAGCAACGGGATGGGACACCATTCCGGTTCCTTCCAGCTGGGAATTGAAGGGATATGGACAGCCCATCTATACGAATGCGAAATATCCCTACAGTCCGAATCCCCCGTATATTGACCGCACGAATCCGGTCGGTTCCTATCTGCGCGATTTCGAGGTTTCCAAGGATTGGAAAAATGATCGGGTCATTCTTCATTTCGGCGGCGTTTCGTCGGCTTTCTACGTCTGGGTCAATGGCGAGCTGGCGGGGTATAGCCAGGGCAGTCGGTTGCCGGCGGAATTTGATGTCACGGATCTCGTGAAGACCGGTAAAAATCGGTTGGCGGTTCAGGTATTCCGCTGGTCGGATGGCTCGTACCTGGAAGATCAGGATATGTGGCGTCTGAGTGGAATTCACCGTGAAGTACTGCTGCTGGCCCAGCCGAAAATTGCGCTGAACGATTTTTTTGTGAAGGCGGATGCCGACGGGCATCTGCAGATTCGCCCGCGGATTCTGTCGGATGCGCTGGATAATTCAAAAGGGTGGAACCTGACGGCTCAATTGTATGATGCCGACGGAAATGCGGTGCTGAAAAAACCAATGGCGCACGGATTGCATAAAATCCTGAACGAAAAATATCCTCAGCGCGATAACGTGAAATTTGCGATGCTGGAAGCGCAGGTTCCCCATGTTCGGAACTGGTCGGCGGAAGATCCGTATCTTTATACGCTGGTTTTCAGCGTTACCGATTCGAAAGGTCAGTTGGCCGAGGCGCGGAGCTGCAGGGTCGGTTTCCGGTCGATTGAAATCAGCGATAAGGGGGAAGTGCTTATAAACGGAGTACCCGTCAAAATGATGGGCGTCAACCGCCACGATCATGACCACATTGAAGGAAAGGCGCTTACGCGTGAGGATATACGCCGTGATGTTGAGTTGATGAAGCAGTTTAACTTCAATGCGGTGCGGACTTCGCACTATCCGAACGATCCCTATTTTTACGAATTATGCGATGAGTACGGCCTGTATGTGATGGATGAAGCCAATGTGGAGACCCACGGTATTAATGGTCAGCTGGTCAATACTGTTTCCTGGCACTATGCCGTGAATGACCGCATTTTCCGAATGGTGGAACGCGATAAGAATCATCCGTCTGTCATCATCTGGTCGCTGGGCAATGAAACCGGTTACGGACCGATTCATGCGGCGGCGGCCGGTTGGATCAACGATTACGACGCCACCCGTTTTGTGCATTACGAGGGAGCGCAGGGCGATCCGACCCTGCCGGGCTATGATCCGGCACTGCCCTTCACCGGGCAGAACCATCCGCTGCTGGCCAATCCCAATGACCCGCCGTGTGTCGACTGCATCAGCCGCATGTATCCGTCGGTCGCCCAGTTGAAAGCACTCGCGGAAGCAGAGCACATCAAACGTCCGATTGTCATGTGCGAATATGCCCATGCGATGGGCAACTCGCTCGGCAATTTGACCGACTACTGGGATCTGATCCGCTCCAAACCCAATCTGCTCGGAGGCTATATCTGGGACTGGATTGACCAGGGCGTGTTGACGACCAATGAAAACGGAGTTGCCTATTTTGCCTATGGTGGCGACTTCGGTGATCAGCCGAACAGTGGGAATTTCTGCATGAACGGCGTCATTAATTCCGATCGTACCCCCGGCCCGAAAACCTGGGAGTGTAAATATGTGTTCCAGCCGGTGGCATTCGAAGCCGTTGATCTGAATGCCGGTGTGGTCAAACTCTCCAACCGTTTTGATTTTACGAACCTGAAGAAGTATTCCATTCACTGGAACTTTTCGGAAGAAGGCGTTGTGATGCAGGAAGGCACGCTTGATGCCGTTGATCTTGCGCCGGGACAAAGCCGTGAAATTAAGATTCCGTTCCAACCCCTGGAAAACAGTTCCGGCAAAGAACAATGGCTGCGCCTCAGTGTGCATGAAACATCCGGGAAGCCTTGGTGTGATGCCGGTTTCGAAATTGCCAAGGAACAATTCCTGGTGGCGGGTGTAGACTCTTCGGCGAGCCCTTCGGAATCGTCCGTTCAGTTGTCCGTTAGTGAAAATAAAATGTTTATCGATGTGAAATCTGAAAGATTCTTCGCGCAGGTGAATAGGGAAACCGGCGAACTCGCCAGTTACACGGTTGGCGGCAATGAATGGATTACGAGCCCCATGCGACCGGCCTTCTGGCGTCCGCAAACCGATAACGATGCCAAAGGCGGCCGTACGCACAACCGGATGAAATACTGGAAGGAGTTGGGCGGAAAGCTGGTTACGAAATCGGTAAAGGTGCAAAAAAGCGATGCCTTCTCAGCGAAGGTGGTGGTGAAACAGCAGGCGGATAAAACGGATCTCGTGATTACCTACATGTTCTCGGGGGACGGTGCATTGACCGTGGCGATGGATATGGACTCGGACCCGGCGCTTCCGGCCCTTCCAAGGCTTGGATTTACCATGGGCGTCTCCGGTGGATTCGAAACGACCCGTTATTTCGGTAAAGGGCCGTGGGAAAATTATAACGACCGCAACGCCGGCGCGGAAGTGGGGCTCTACGAAATGCCGACGGCCGAAATGTTCTATGAATATGCGAAACCGCAGGAGAATGGAAACCGTACGGAAACGCGCTGGTTGGATTTGACCGGGACAGCAGGCGAACTCCGGATTGATGGAGATCAGCTGTTCCAGTTTTCCATTTGGCCCTGGTCACCGGAAAACCTGACGAAAGCAAAGCATCCCTACGATTTAGTGGAGCAGGGCTTCTATACCCTCAATTTAGATCATAAACATATGGGGGTTGGCGGAACCGATTCCTGGTCGAAAAAAGCGCTTCCGTTGGAGCATTACCAAATTCCATCGGGCCACTACAGCTTTTCGTTCAGCTTCAGTCCGGTGGAGTAGGCGGAGAACTCCGGCCGATCACAGCACATAGAACCGCCGTCAACTATTGCGGGGAAAGAGTCCGCTTCTGAACGCTTTGGCGATGGCGGCGGGGGCATTGGGTACTTGAAGTTTTTCATAGATTCGCCGCATATAGTTGTCCACGGTGTGGGTGCTGATATCGAGTCGCTCTGCGATCTCCTTTTTAACGAGTCCTTCGCCCTGCAGGGTCAGAACGCTGAGTTCCCGTTCTGAAAGCGTGCAGTCCTTTTCGGTGTGCTGTGGTTTGTCAGATAGGAAGTCCACCATGTAGCGGGCCATCTTCGGATCGATCGGGGCACCGCCATTCAAAACGGTTCGGATCCCGCCGATGAGTTCGCTGCCGGTTGAGGCCTTCAGCAGATAACCGGAGGCGCCGGCGCTGATGGCTGCGAGTACATCCGCTTCGTGATCGGACTGGGTAAGGACAATAATCGGAGTCTGCGGGGAATGCTTTTTTAACAGGGGCAGGGCATCAATGCCGCTCAGCCCCGGCAGGTTAAGGTCCAACAGTATGATGTCCGGCACCTCGACCGGAGGTTTCTGCTCCAGAACGTGGAGAGCCTGATCGGCCGTACCGAACTGGCGGGCAAGTAGGAGATCCTCTGTTGTGCTTAAAACGAGCTCAATGCTTTCGCGATATTCGGGGTGGTCTTCGATCAGCATAATGTTGATTTTATTTTTCATAGAATTCCTTTTGGTCGAAAGCCTGAAGGTCAAAGGTCAAATGTATTTTGGCCGGTCGCTTGATTCGTATTGGAGATTTTTGATGTTGGACTTTTTGACTTTTGACTGAAGCGCAGTCCCCGCCGGGGGCGCAGCTTTAGAGTAATTACCGTTCCTCCCGTTTCAGGGGATTCAACGATGAGTTTGGCTCGAAGCAGACGGGCACGGCGCTTGAGTGAGGTCGGTACGTGACCCTGAAGGCCTTTCCCGTTGTCACAGACGGTTAGAATCGTTTCCTTGGATCCGCCGATCAGACGGGTGCTTATTTTGGAGGCGCCGGAGTGCCGGCAGATGTTGACCAAAGCTTCTTTATAAAACAGGAAGAGATCAATACGGGTACGCGGCTGAAGCCGGTCGAGAAACGGTTTGCCCTCGATGACAAAATCGTGCTCCAGATTGGTTGTGATGCGGTGGGCAGCCCGTTGCATATCCGAGGTCAGGCCGATATATAGGTCGTCGGCTTCAAGTAGATTGGTGCAGTGTCGCACGGCAGTTCCGGAGCGCTCGGTCAGTTCCCGAATCCGCCGGCTGAGCATCTGCCACTGCTCGCTGGAGTCGGCATTTTGTGCCACATCGCTGATCAGTCCGATGGAGTGGAGGTTGGCTCCGAGTTCATCGTGCAGATCGGCGGCAAAACGTTGTTTAATTTCAACCACATGCCGCATGCGGAGGATGCGGCCGATGAGGATGGTCAGAACGGTGGAAGCGGCCAGGATGCCGGCGCTCCAGTACATGAGTAAAAGATTTCGTTGCTGGCGGGCGTAGCGGGTGTTGAGTTCTGCAACGAGGAGCGGGCGCTCCCGTTCCAGATCGTGGCGGCGGGCCAGCTGCTCCATCCAGTTCCGGATGGGCAGGAGCGTTCCAAAATTATTGCTCCCGTCCGTAATGGATGTTTTGGATAGGTGCTGGATATTTGTTTTTGGGAAAACAACCGTTTTTCCCAAGGCGACATTCCGATCGTTGGAAATGATTTCCAGTTCCGACAGATTAACATACCGCCGTCCATTAATGTTGGCGGGAACCGTGTAGGGATCGGGTATGGAGAGGCGGATATAGCGGCAACGGGTTCCGGGGACACTGCGTACCAGGATTGGCCCGGCGTCATAAATTGTATGGAGTTGATAGTTCAGTAAGGGAATGGCATCGGAAAAATCGGCCCGGTTGGCACCTTCCACGATAAGGTGTCTGGGAAGTCCATAGTCAACCTCTTTGGGGAGCGGGATGTGCTGCCTGACATCGGCGGCGCTGTGGTAGCGGATTTCGTCCACGGGGTAGCTTTCTTCGAGATCGATGATGAATGAAAACGGTGTGTCCGAAGAGAAGCGGCCCAGGTAGGTGCGGGATTTTTTGCCCTGAGACGAATCCATCAGAAAGGGGGTGGATCCGTCGGTAAGTGCTTTGGGCGAGATGGCCTCACCGCCCCAGTTCAGGGGCTCGGATGAAGCGCGGACAGGCTGGTGCCTTGCAACATTGTGTCCGCCGCTGAACAGCATGATTTCAGAAAAGCCGAAGGTGTATTGTTCAATCAGGCCGGTTGTTGACATCTGCGTTGATTGAATCCGTACCCATGATAAGCTCGTCGGCGGAAGGGGGATCACCAGCGGTGCCACGCGCGGCAGGAGGCGGTCTTCGGGACCGAATCGGGCAATCACGTTTCCGGTCGAGTCGCCTTTCATTCCTGCACGTATTTCAAACGCCACGGGAAAGCCGGAGGCCTGAGGGCCTTTGTCCGCGTAATCCCAAAGGACGGGAACCAGAACAATCTCATCAATGGTTGCGTTCCGAGGGAGTTGAATCTCCGCCCATTCGGGATGATCGGGCGTTTTCCATTGTCGGGAGCTCCATCCAATACTTCCGGCTCCGCGGCGGGTCGTAAACCGGGCGAGCCGCCCGAGCTCAGCATCGAGCGCGGACAGCCGCTCTTCGAGTTGCGACAGCGAGGGAGCTTTCTCTGATTCCCCGCCTGAGGATGGAGATCGGGCACCGGCGAGGCAGAGGGGGGCCAACAGACAAACTGCAATGTTTATAGCAAGAGGACGCATGGTGTTTTGTTTAGGCGGTCGCGTCCCGATGTGCAACTTATTTCGGTTTCGTTTCCTGATGGAGGTCGGTGCGAGCAATTCTCTGAGATTTTGCCGTGTGGCGCGAATGCGTCACATGACAGAATTTCATCGTGTGGTATTCTGTTTCGCCGTGTTGCCGTGCACCGCGCAAATCGGATTCACTGTACTTTAAATTTAAAGGAAAGGCCTGATTCAGGATTTTCATAATTTAGACGGGTCGTTAGCGAAGAATGAAGTTGAAGGAGTGCCCGGAATGAGAGGAAATAAAAGTCCGAATTGTAAGTTTTCTGGGATACTGATCGTATTGTTCGCGGCAATGACCCCTTTGTTTGCCGAGCGCACATTTGTGCATCCGGGCTGCCTGCATAAAAAGTCCGATCTCGACCGGATGAAGTATATGGTGGAAACAAAGGCGGAACCCTATTGGTCAACGTTTAAAAAACTGCAGGAATATCCGAAGGCCCGCTACGACTATAAGGTACTGGGCGATCTCTCGATGACGAGTACAGATGCCAACAAAGGGGCCTTTGTTTCGGATTCAACCGCCGCCTACCTGAATGCGCTGATGTGGTACATCACGGGCGATGAGCGCCACGCTGCAACGTGTGTGGAAATTTTCAATGCCTGGCAGAACCTGACGCGCACCAGCGGGTTTGCGCTGAACTCGGGGAACCGTCCCTGGAAAATGATCGAAGGTGCGGAAATCATCAAAAGCACTTACGACGGGTGGGACCCGGAGGATATTGAGAAGTTCAAAGCGATGCTGGTATATCCGGGGTATTCCACCACGGAAATTCCGGAAGGTGATAAAACCTTTTACTGGAACATTCTTAATGGCGATCCGGACCGTCACGGCAACCAGGATGCCATTGCCTTTCGTGCGATGATTTCCATGGCGGTGTTTCTCGACAACGAAATCATGTTCGATCGGGCACTGCGCTATTATAAAGGTTTGCCGCATCGGCCGGATGATCTGCCCTATGCGGCCGGGCCTTCGAAATCGACGAGTGTCATCAGCGATAATCCCTACCACACTATCTACAAACACGAGCGGGAGTCCCGTCAGGAAGATTGGGGATACAACGGAACGCTGGCGAATTATTTCTGGGAAAACGGCCAGTGTCAGGAAAGCTCGCGCGACCAGCAGCATTCCTATTTCGGCTTAAGCATTTTTCAGATGATGGCGGAGGTGGCCTGGAACCAGGGCGATCCGGCCTGGAATGATCTGGATAACCGATTGCTCAAAGCCTTCGAATTTTCGGCGCGCTATAACACCTCGTTCATTCAGTCCTATCCAGATCAGCCGACGCCGTGGGAGCCGACGGTGGAGTCGGGTGAATTTATCGAACGTAAGGATCGGACCGGACGTTGGCTGTCGAAAGCAATCAATCCCTATTTTGATGCGAACACCAATCGGGTAAGCCGCGGCGCATTTACGGAACATCGCCCCATTTATGAGCAGGCGTGGGCTCATTTCAACGTCCGCATGGGGCAGGGCGATCAGGCCGTCTGGACGAAGCGTTCTCTGGATCTGGTCGGCATTGAAGGCAACGGCTGGAACACGGACCATCCCGGTTGGGGCGGTCTGACATTTCATCGTCCGCCGGGTTGCGCGGGCGATCCGGTCAGCGGCTTTGAAAACGGCGTGTCCGTATTCGGAATGCACGTATTGCCGGCCACGATTGAGGCGGAAAACTATGACTGGTTTCCGATGTCTGGAAACGGCCGGACGTACCATGACAGCACGGAGGGCAACCGGAGCAAGGCCTACCGGAATGACGACGTGGACATTGTCAAACTGTCGGATGGCGGACATGCGCTCACAGAACTGATGGACGGCGAGTGGCTGACCTATACCGTGTATGTTCCAAAGGTTGGAAACTATGACCTGAGTGTTCGCTATATGGCGCGCGAAGAGGGTCAGATTTGTTTCAATTTTCAGGAGAAGACCGCAACGGGGGCTGTCACCTTGCCGGTGACGCCGGAACAGAGCTGGGAAACCTATACGGTTGCCCGGGGCGTTTCGCTGCAGCAGGGTGTTCAGCAGATGAACGTTTCGGTGCAGGGCAAGGATGCGGCCTATATTCTGGATCAGCTGAGAATAGATAACGCACAGGCCGTTGAAGAATCCGTTGTTGTTCAGTCGGAAGTGGCCGTGACGAATCCTGTTTCAGACGTTGCGGAAAAGCGGTTTGTGCCTGAAATCGTTGTCGTGGATGCTGAAGAGTCTTTAAATCAAAAATTCTTCCTGCTGGTCGGAGTCGGCGTTATGGCTGTCATTTTTGTTGGCATATCGGCTTGGACACGTTATAGAAAAAAAATAAGACAGGGCCGATGATGAAGAGCTGCTGTTTAATGGTGCCTGCTTTTTTACAAGTCTGCTTAGGTAGCCTTTTCGGTATTCGGATATGGAAAAATACAAAGGAGTACTATGCAAAAAATAAAACAACTGATGGTCGTTTTGAGCCTTTCAACAGTCGCTGTACTGTACGCCGCGGAACGGGCCTCCAACCCGTTCGTCAAGCACATGTTCACTGCTGACCCGACGGCCCGCGTTTGGGCGGATGGCCGCCTGTATGTCTATCCTTCAACCGATATCAAAGGAAAAGGATACAGAGCCATGGATGGTTATCATGTCTTTTCCACCGATGACATGATCACGTGGACGGATCACGGAGAGATTCTTCATTCGCGCGATGTGGAGTGGAGCGGAGGACCGGGGGCCATGTGGGCTCCGGACTGTGTCTATAAAGATGGGCTCTACTATTTCTATTTTCCCCATACCAACACAAATAAAGAATGGGAAGTGGGCGTCGCAACCAGCAAAAATCCGGCGGCTGATTTCAAGGTGCAGGGGAAGGTGAAAGGCGGGACGACCTTTTGTGATCCCTGCGTGTTCATTGATGATGACGGTCAGGCTTACCTGTATGGCGTGGTCAGTAAAAAAACGTATGCAGCCAAGCTCAAAGACAATATGATGGAGATTGACGGGGAGATGGTATTGCAGTCCGAACTCTACGACCACCGAGAAGGACCGTTTGTGTTTAAGCGGGACGGGATCTATTACCTGATCTATCCGGATAATACAAAAGGCGGCCATCAGATGCGTTATGCCATGAGCGGCTCTCCGTTAGGCCCCTGGGAGAGCAAAGGCATTATTCTGGAAAAAACGAGTGCCCTGACTACGCATGGTTCTGTGGTAAAATACAAAGGCCAGTGGTACCTGTTTTATCACAATGCGGATCTCTCCGGCGGAAAATCGACCAATCGTTCTATTTGCTTCGATGAACTCTTCTTTAATGACGACGGAACCATCAAAATGGTTCAACAGTCGCCAAGTGTCCTCCCGTAAATATTTATTTGAATAAGCCGAGTAATGAAAATGAAAAGAATGAAGGTCGTTTTAGGGGTGGCGGGGCTGTTGGTTGCAGGTCCCGTATTCGCAGGAAATCCTATTTTAAGGGAAACGGATCCTGGGTTTGTGTATGCGTGTGATCCTGCGGCAGAGGTTTTTGACGGCAAGGTTTATGTGTATTGTTCGCACGACCAGCCGGATGCATCGAACTATGAATCGATGAAGGACTATGTGGTGCTTGAATCGTCGGACCTGAAGACATGGATTAACCACGGTGTGGTGCTGGATCCTCAGCTCGCGCCGGGGTTTGAATATGCGCATTCGAATATGAATGCGCCGGATGCGGCTTATAAGGACGGCTGGTACTACTGGTATTTTCCAAGCGATATCACCGAGGTTGGCGTGGCAAAAAGCAGGACTCCGGTGGGACCGTGGGAATCGGCGGTCAGCAATGAGTTTACGAAAATTTTTGATCCCACTGTATTCGTTGATGATGACGGTCAGGCCTATATTTACGGGAATGATCACTGGGAAGATATCGGTGATCCGGGCCGGCATATCATGGGGGCCAGGCTGAAGGATAATATGGTTGAGCTGGATGGTCCCTGGATTCGCCTGAGCTCAGAAGAGGTGAATGAAGCGGTTCATGTCTTTAAACGCAACGGGATTTACTACTTCAGTGCGCGGGTTGGAAAAGTTACGCAATATTGGATGGCCGATTCTCCTTTGCCTCAGTATGCAGATTTTAAAGGAGAACTTGCACCCAATTCACCGGCGTCCCCTAATCACACCTCAGCCATTGAGTTTAACGGGGAGTGGTATCTCTTTTATCATCGCGGGGATGTGAACCATGGCAACAGTTGCAGACGCTCCGCCTGCTTCGATAAAATGACATTTCATGAGGATGGAACCATTGAGCCCGTCATCTACACCTTGGATGAAGGGGTGGAACTTTCGTCTTCAAAGAAGGTGAAATCGTCAGAAAAGGGATCGGTAGAGCCGAATGAACCGCCGCCTCCAAAGGGCAGCCTGCGTCATCAGGCGGAAGATTTCTCAGAAGAATCGGGAGTGAAGATTGCTGTCCAGAAGGATGGCGGGAAAAGTACAGGACTCGGGAATATTTCAAACGGCGATTGGTCGTGTTATGAGAAGATTTATTTCGGCAGCAATCCAAATACGCTGATACCTTTCCGCGTACGGGTTGCGGCTTCCAAGGCGGGCGGAACCATTGAACTGCGGCTGGACCACCTGAACGGGAAGGTTATCGGTACGATTCCCGTTTCGGCAACCGGTGGTTTGGATCAATTCGAAACATGTTCGACAATGGTGAGCGGCGTTGCCGGATTTCGCACCATCTACCTTTGTTTTTCCGGCGGTTCCGGAGACCTGATGAACCTGAACTGGTTTGAATGGGCTCCAAAGAAGGCAAAACGAATAAAGAAAAAGTAGATATATGAACGGTGGTTTCTGGATTGAAAACAAGAGGCGCAGGATACAAAAAAAGCACGTGGAGCAGCGATGAATACTAAACTTAAATGGTTGCTCTGCGGGCTGACATTTCCTTTTCCAGGATAAAAAGTTTTACCTGAAAGCGAATCGGAACATTCCACGGTGCATTATCGAGTTTGTTTAGATCTTCCATTTGGTCTGTGGCGCGATTACGTCACATTACATTCTCCCTGAAATACCGTACGTTTACCGGCTTGAGTTGGAGAAGGAGAAACATGCGTAAACTTGGTTGGAGTGTATTGATGGGAATGCTTGGCTGTTTGTGCGGAGCTGCTACGGCGCAATCGCAGACGAAAACGGTGGAAGTGAAGCATTCCGAGCTGCAAGGCATTGGAGAGGAACCGGGTATCATGCGCCGTGATCCGAGCGATGTGATCAAAGTCAATGACCTCTACTATGTCTGGTATTCAAAAGGGTCCATCTCTCCGGGCTACGATGCGACCGTCTGGTACGCCACCTCGCCCGACGGTTTCAACTGGAAAGAGCAGGGCATGGCGCTGGCCAAAGGCGAACCGGGCACGTGGGAGGCGGGCAGTGTGTTTACTCCCAATGTTCTGGTCGCAGAAGGAAAATACTGGCTGTTCTATACGGGAACTTCCAGGCCCTATAAAAAACCTTTTAATCCGGATTCCAAAATCGGCATCGCGGTGTCGGATTCGCCGGACGGGCCCTGGGAGCGGCTTGACTCCAACCCGGCACTGAAAAACAGTGACAACCCCGATGATTTTGACAGCCATCTCGTTGACGATGCCTGCCTGCTCGTCCGGGACGGAAAATACTGGTTTTACTACAAAGGCCGCCAGCTCGGTAAAAGCCCCGGGGAAACCCAGATGGGCCTGGTCATCGCCGATAAACCCGGAGGGCCCTATGTACGGCATCCGCAAAATCCGGTGATTCCCGGAAATCATGAAGTGCTCATTTGGCCGCAGGGCGAAGGCGTGGCCGCCATGATCGGCACCACCGGCCCCAAACAGATCATCAACTCAATCCTCTATGCCGAAGATGGTGTCAATTTTTCAAAAATCGGAACAGTGAAAAGCGGCCCGTGGGCCGGCGGTGCGTATCGCCCTGAGGCATTTACGCAGAGCGGTACCGGCGATATTCCGGAGTGGGGTGTTGAGATAGGACGGCCGAAAGGGAAGGGAAACCTGCCGTTTATCCAGCGGTTTGACGTAACCTTAAAGGAAGGGAACTAAGATGATGAATATGAAAACAGCAATAGGAGTGGGAATCGCAACGTTGTATTTGGTTCCCGGATACGCAACGACGAACACGGTGGAATGCGGTGCATTTTCAGATGATGTGGACTTCATGAAGCAGCACACATCCATTGTGCTGTTGAGGTCTGGAGATGCGGCGGTTGCGGTGGCACCGGAATATCAGGGCAGGGTGATGACCAGCACCTTTGATCGCAAGGCGGGCCCCAGTTTCGGCTGGATTAACCGACCCGTAATCGAAGCGGGCCTTCTTCCCGACGATGAGAAAAAAGGAAAACTCGAAGAGCATATCTATATTTTCGGGGGCGAGGAACGGTTCTGGCTGGGTCCGGAAGGCGGCCAGTATGCACTCTTTTTCAAGCCGGGAACCAAGTTTGAATTTTCCGATTGGACAACGCCGCCGGTAATCGATACCGAGGGGTTTAAAATGTTTTCGGAAGATAACAGTTCCGCCACGTTTACTCATGATGCCGAGTTGGTTAATTACAGTGGAACAGAATTCAAAGTGGGTATTGAGCGCACGGTGAAGCTGCTGGATAAAGCGGAAGCCTCCGAACTGCTGGGTGTTGAACTCGGCGAAGGCCTGCGCATGGTGGGTTATGAAACCGACAACCGGATCACCAACACCGGTTCCAATGCCTGGAAACCGGAAACCGGGCTGCTCTCCATCTGGATGCTCGGCATGTATAACCCGTCGCCCGAAACCACTGTCGTCATTCCCTTTAACAAAGGCGGAGATAAGGCACTCGGCCCCAGAGTGAACGACACCTACTTCGGTGCGATTCCCGAGGACTACCTGATCGTTCAGAAGCAGAAGCTCTTTTTCAAGGGCGACGGAACGCGGCGCGGTAAGATCGGGATCAGTCCGCAGCGCTCGAAGGGCATTGCCGGCAGCTACGATGCCGCCGGGCAGGTGCTCAACATTGTCACCTACAACGTGCAGGAAGCGCCGAACGGTTTCGTGAACTCTATGTGGGAGCTGCAGGAAGAACCCTATGCCGGCGACGTGATCAACTCTTACAACGACGGTTCTCCCGAGCCCGGCGTTGCGCCGCTGGGTCCGTTCTATGAGCTGGAAACGTCCTCGCCCGCCGCCGCCCTCAAGCCCGGCGAAACGATGACACATGTGCAGCGCACCTTCCATATCCAGGGTTCGGAAGAAGAGCTCGATCCGATTGCCCGCAAACTGCTCGGTGCCAAACTGGACGTCATCAAGACGGCTTTTCAATAACTCTATTTTTTAGACGGAATAACAGGATGAACCGGATAAAGAACGATCCCATTATCCTGTAATCCTGTCAAAATAGTCTCTGCTGGTTTAGGAGATATAAGTTTGAATAAAGGAAATCTTGTCGGGTTGTTCGTGGGGGCCTGTTTATATTCGGCCACGGTCGTTGCTGGGCCGCCCAACGTGATCATTATTTTGACCGACGACCAGGGCTATGCTGATCTGGGCTGTTTCGGCGGAGACCATGTCAACACGCCGCGCATCGACCGGATGGCGGAGGAGGGCGCAAAGCTGACGAGCTTTTATGTGACGGGGTCCGTCTGCACGCCGTCCCGCTCAGCATTGATGACCGGCTCCTACCCGAAGCGCATCGGCCTGGCCGCCGGCGTCTTCCTGGCCGGCGATCAAAACGGACTGAATCCGGAAGAAATCACCCTGGCCGAACTGCTGAAATCGGCCGGTTACGCCACCGGTATCTTCGGCAAGTGGCATCTGGGCGATCAGCCGGAATTCCTGCCGACCCGCCAGGGTTTCGATGAATTTTTCGGTTTGCCCTACAGCCACGATATTCATCCGTTTCACACGAATCCAAAACATCATTTTCCGCCGCTTCCGCTTATGGAAATGGAAACCGTTGTCGAGGAAGAGCCCGATGCGGACTATTTGACGAAGCGCATTACCGAGCGGGCCGTGGCGTTTATCGGGCAACACAAAGACGAGCCGTTTTTTCTCTACATCCCGCACCCGATTCCACATCGACCGATTCACATGTCGCCGCCGTTTATGGAAAACGTACCCGATGAAATCCGGGAGAAGCTGAAGGATGAAGAGCGCATTGATTATTCAACCCGCGATAAAATCTACAAGTATGCCATCAGCGAAATTGACTGGTCGGTCGGTCAGATTCTCGACGCGCTGAAAGCCAACGGGCTCGATGAAAATACGGTGGTGGTGTTCACATCCGATAACGGCCCGTCCGTCGGGAAAACGGCACCGCTGACCGGAGGGAAGGGCAGCTCCTATGAAGGCGGCATGCGCGTGCCGGGCATCATCCGCTGGCCCGGCCGCATTCCGGCCGGTCAGACCATCGATGAACTGATGACCACGATGGATCTGTTTCCAACCTTTGGAAAACTCGCCGGGGCTGAAATCCCGGTCGACCGCGTGATCGACGGCCGGGACATCCTTCCGGTGCTGGTGGAAAATAAAACCACGCCGCACGAGGCCTTTTTCTATTTTAGAGGGAATCAGCTCAAAGCCGTTCGGTCCGGTAAATGGAAGCTGCATTTCGGCAAGGCGGAAGGGAACGCGCCCGCCCGCCGGGGCAAAGGCTCCAGCTCGCCGATCATGGCCCTGTACGATCTGGATGCGGATCCGGGGGAGCAAAACAATGTGCTGGCGTCCCATCCCGAGGTTGTGGAACGTCTTCGTTCTTACGCGGAATCCTATAAAGAAGAGCTGGCCGAAAACAGCCGGCCGGCCGGATTCATTGCCGACGCTAAACCCTTAACAACGAGAGAAACCGAATGATGAACAGAATGTATCGAATGATTGCCGCGGCAGCTCTGATTGCCGTTGGTCTGCAGGCGGCTGCGGAAGGGCAGCCGCCGAACGTGATATTTATTTTTGCGGACGACATGAGCTACGAGACCATCGGCGCCGCCGGTATGCTCGACATCGATACGCCGAACCTCGACAAGCTGGTTGAAAACGGGGCCAGCTTTACACATGCCTATAACATGGGCGCCTGGGGCGGGGCGGTCTGTGCGGCCAGCCGATCGATGCTCAACTCCGGCCGGTTTGTCTGGCAGGCCCAGGACGGGGTCAAAGCCGGTGTGAAAACGCAGCGCATGTGGTCGCAGCGTATGCAGAATGCAGGCTATCAGACGTATATGACCGGCAAGTGGCATGTGCCGGGCGCGGATGCGGCGGACCTTTTTAATGTCTCGAAAAATATTCGCGGCGGTATGCCGAAGCAGACGCCCGAGGGATACAACCGCCCGAAAAGTCCGGAGGATTATGAAAACGGCTGGAAACCCTGGGAGACCAAGTATGGCGGATTCTGGGAGGGCGGCACCCACTGGAGCGAAGTGCTCGCCGACGACGCGGTCGGCTATCTGGAAACCGCGGCGCAGGACGATAAACCGTTCTTCATGTATCTGGCGTTCAATGCCTCGCATGACCCGCGCCAGTCGCCGAAGGAATATATCGACCGCTATCCGCTCGACCGCATTCAGCTGCCGGAAAACTTCCTGCCGCAATATCCGTATGCCGATAAGATCTGCGGCCTGAAACTGCGCGATGAAAAGCTGATGCCGTACCCCCGCACGGAATATGCCGTGAAGGTCCATCGTCAGGAATACTTTGCGCTGATCACCCACATGGATGACCAGATCGGCCGGATTTTCCAGGCGCTGGAAAAATCGGGCAAAGCGGACAATACCTATATTGTGTTCACGGCCGACCACGGGCTGGCCGTGGGGCATCACGGGCTGTCCGGCAAACAGAATATGTATGACCACAGTGTGCGCGTGCCGTTCCTGGTGGTCGGGCCGGATGTAAAACCGGGCATCAAGATCGATGCGCCGATCTACCTGCAGGATGCGATGGCCACCTCGCTTGATCTGGCCGGCGCGCCAATGGACGGAGTTGATTTCAAAAGCCTGCTGCCGCTCCTGCGCGGCGAAGCGGATGAGCACTATCCGGAAATCTACGGGGCCTACATGAACCGCCAGCGGATGATTACCCGGGGCGACTGGAAGTTTATTTCCTATCCCACCGCCGACGTCGAACGGCTCTTCAACCTGAAAAAAGACCCGAATGAGATGAACGACCTGGCCAAGAATCCGGAGTATGCCGCCAAGCTGAAACAGATGCGCGAGGCGCTGACGGTATTGAGCAAAAAACTGGACGATCCCCTGCTGAAGGCATCGAAGGGTAAGAAAAATAAAAAGTAGATCAGCCGATCGGCGGGGATGTCATGACTGTAAAAACAAGGATGGCGATGGTTGCGGCGGGGCTGATGTTCGGGCTTGCGGCCTGGGGACAGGCTCAGCCGAATATTATTCTGATCTTTGCCGATGACCTGGGGTATGGGGACCTGGGCTGTTACGGGGCGCCGGTAAAAACGCCGGCGATTGACCGCCTGGCCGAACAGGGCTTGCGTTCAACCGACTGCCTGGTGGCGGCCAACGTGTGCGGTCCTTCGCGGGCCGCACTGATGACCGGCCGCTATCCGATGCGCTGCGGCCATCCGATTTCGCGGCATCCGTTCCCGAAATACGCCGACTACGGGATTGCACCGGACGAGGTGACCATGGCCGAGTTGCTGAAGTCGGCCGGCTATCACACGAAGATGGTGGGCAAATGGCACCTCGGTTTTCATGTGGAGGGTTCGCATCCGCTCGACGCCGGATTTGATGAATATCTGGGGCTCTACAGCAATTATGCCACGCAGAAGGATCGGGTCGACGAACGGACGATCTACCGGAACCGCGAGGTGGTTGAAAAGGATGTGCCCTTTGAAAAGGTGACGAAGCTTTACACCGACGAGATTGTTGATTTTATCAAACAGGATCATAAGCAGCCGTTCTTTATCTATTTTGCGCACCACATTGCCCACGGTCCGCTGCTGCCGAGCAAAACCTTTAAGGGCAAATCCGGGGTTAAAGGTCGGGCGGGAACGTACATCGATTTTGTGCAGGAACTCGATCACAGCGTCGGCCGGGTAGTGGCGGCCGTGGACGAGGCCGGTATCGCCGAAAATACGCTGGTGGTTTTCCTGTCGGATAACGGGCCGGCACGCGACGGCACGGCGAAGCCGCTGAGCGGCGGCAAGTATGTCACGATGGAGGGCGGTCACCGCGTTCCGGGTATATTCCGCTGGCCGGGCCGGATTCCGGGAGGACAGGTTTCGGATGCTATGATTTCGAGCCTGGACCTGCTGCCGCTGTTTGGCGCTGTGGCCGGGGCGGCGCTGCCGGACGACCGGACGATCGACGGTAAAAACATCCTGCCGCTGCTGACCGGAAAGACGCAGCAGAGCCCGCACACGTATTTCTATTATTACAACGGACTGAATCTGCAGGCCGTGCGCAATGAGCGGTGGAAGCTGCATTTTCCCCGAACATCCGAAGATCAGCCGTATTGGGCCAAAAAGGACAGCGGCCAGCGCATCTATACGACGTTGAAGAAGCCGATGCTGTTTGATCTGGATGCCGACGCCGGCGAGAAACACAACGTGTTCGCGCAGCATCCCGAAACGGTCGAAACGCTGACCCGGGAAGCGGACCGGATCCGCGCAGAGATCGGTGGGCTGCATGTCGTGGGATCCGATCAGCGTCCGCATGGATTGGTGAATCCCCAGGAGAAAAACTAGATGATAAAACCGATCGGAGGTTTTAAGGCTGGTTTTTCAGGACTTGTCGCTTTTTGGGGGCTGGCAGCCCTGGAGGAGATGGCGCAGGAACCTTTTCGTGTATTGAGCTTTCAGAGTAATAATGGCTACGAACATGCATCCATGCCCAACGCGAAAGCGTTAATTGAAAAACTGGGGAGGAAGAATGATTGGGAAGTGGTCTGTGTGAACGAACCGGGCCATCTGGCTAAGGTGGACCTCAGTACTTTTGACACCGTGGTATTTAATAACAATTGCGGTAACAAAGGGCCGGTCATGAAGGCCGGGGATCAGGAGGCCTTAAAGCGCTATGTGCAGCAGGGCGGTGGGTTTGTGGGGATTCATACGGCCGGTGCACTCTGGAAAGAAGGGGGTACCTTTCAGGGTTGGTATGAGGGCCTGATTGGAGCTCGGCAGGTGCGGCACCCCAGGGTACAGCAGGCACGCCTGGTGGTGGAAGACCGTACCCATCCTGCCACGCAACATTTGCCGGAAGAGTGGTTGGTGACCGATGAATGGCATGTTTTTGATCGGAATCCCCGCGAGAAGGTGAATGTTCTGATTTCATTGGATGAACGTTCCTACGAGGGAAAGCCGAATCAGAAGATGGGCGGGGACCATCCTTTTGTCTGGTATCATGAATATGATGGAGGGCGATCGTTCTTCACATCGTTAGGACACACGAAGGAAATCTATGCGAATCCGGATTTTGAAAAACTGATTGAAGGGGCGGTGCGCTGGACGAGCGGACGCATCGGTGCGCACGTTGAAAACGGGAAGGCATTGCTCTCGACAGAACCGCCGGTGAGCGGAGGATTGCTGCTCGATCTGGATGCCAATGTCGGAGTGGAGACTGAAGAGGGGGATTTTGTTCGGGCCTGGCACAATCAAGAGGGATCCGGGGCGGCAGATGTTTTTGTTAAACAGGATGCGGGGCGTAAGGTTGCCGGATCAGGCCGTCCGAGGCTGAAGAATACGGTTCCCGAGATAGGAAATAACAGCACGTTAATCTTTGAAGAACAGGAACTGATCAATAGGGATGAAGATGCCTTTGATCATCTGGTAACCGGGCAGGGCTATACGTGGTTTTCGGTCATGTGCGTGTATAAACAGCAGGTCGGAAAAAAGGATGTAAATTCGTTCTTTGGGAATCTGCGAAATGGACCGCCCTATGACGGGTTCTGGGGGAACCTGATGGATGACAACCGGGTATGGATGGGGACGCGAAATGGGTTGCCGATGGAGAAGAAGGGGCTGTGGGATGAACAAACCAATCCGCTGATAGCCGGTCCATCCCCCCTGGAGGAAAATCGATACTATTTGGTAATGGGGCGGATGGGTGCCGGACAGGGCGTGGTCGACCTTGAACTGTTTATCAACTCCGCGGATCCCGTGGCCCGCAAACCGGTTCCTGTGAATCCGGAGGCCAATCCCTCAAAGCTGGCAATTGGTCAGGAGCGCGATGCCGTGAACCATCCCGGCAAAGAATCTTTTCATGGAGAACTGGCTCGTTTCCTCATTTATGAGCGTCCGCTGACAGATACTGAGCTGAAGACGATGGTTCAGTATTTGATGGAGAAGTACACCATTCAGGTAAGCAGATAAGTTGATTGTGATGAAACGAACGATTCTTATTCCATTATTAATGACGATTGCCGCAGTGAGTGTTGCGCAGAAACCCAATGTCATTTTTATCCTGATGGATGACATGGGCTACAGCGATGTCAGCTGCTACGGCGCAACCAAGGTGAACACGCCGAACATCGTCCGCATGGCGGCGGAGGGCATGCGGTTTACCGATTTCCACACGGGCGCCTCCATCTGCTCGCCGTCGCGCGCGGCATTCCTGACGGGGGCCTATCCCCAGCGGGCCGGTCTTTATATGGGCATCAATCAGAATCGGGAAGCGCATTGGTTTCTGGGGCTGAACCCGGATGAAATCACGATTGCTGAACAGTTTAAAAAGATGGGCTATGTCACGGCGATGGTCGGCAAATGGCATTTGGGCAAGGAGGAAAAGTTTTCCTACTTCCATCAGGGGTTTGATCATTATTACGGCGCGCCCGACAACATGGGACACAACGATGCGTTCTATGACGGCTGCGAGGTTATTTTTAACAGCACCCCGTTGGAACAGTTGACGAAGCTCTACACCGCACGGATGATTCAATACATCAACGAGTTCAGGGATGAGCCGTTCTTTATCTACTTCGCGCACAACTATCCGCACACGCCGTATAAAGCCGGGCCGGCGTTTAAATGGTCCTCCAAAGACGGCGTGCGCGGGGATGTCATTCAGGAAGCGGACCGGGGCATCGGCGAAATTTTCCAGGCCTTGGAAAAAAACGGGTTGCTGGAAAATACGCTGATCATTTTCAGTTCGGATAACGGGCCGGTGAAACCGGTCTATGCCCGGCCCTACAGCGGCACGAAATATGTTTCGATGGAGGGCGGGCATCGCGTGCCGTTCATTCTGTATTGGAAGGGCACCATTCCGCCGGCGGTGTCGGATGTGCCGGTGGTGGCGATGGACCTTTTTCCGACGCTGAGTGAGCTGATCGGTGCGCCGCTGCCGACCGACCGGCTTTATGACGGCGTCAGTCTGACGCCGCTGTTTTCGGGTAAGCCGATTGCGCGTTCGGCCGACGAACCGTTTTGCTATTACAACTGCGAAAACCTGCAGTGCGTGCGCGTCGGCGACTGGAAACTGCATCTGCCGAGGACGAAGGAACAGCTGCCGTTCTGGTCGATGAAAAAGCAGGGCGAGATTCGGACGCCGCAGCTTTATAACCTCAAAACCGATGGGGCGGAATTGCAGGATATCGCGGCACAGCATCCGGAACGGGTGTCCGAAATGATGGCGCTGGCCGAAGCCGCCCGCCTGAAGCTGGGGGAATTCGGGATACCCGGATCGGAGCAGCAGCCGGTCGGATCGCTTTTCCCGGAAGTTCCAGTGATTGGAAACCATGTTTTGTATTGGGATCAACTGTCCGATGAAGAAAAAGGGCGCGCCAAAACAGAATTCAAGGGTGGCAAAAAGGAAAAGGTTAAATAATGAATAAACGATTTTTACTTCGATTGGGGCTGCTTTTTTTACTGGCGGTTTCTGCACGGGCTGAAACATTGCCGAATGTGGTTCTCATTTTTGCCGACGATCTCGGCTACGGCGATCTCGGGTGCTACGGTGCCACCAAAGTACAGACGCCGAATATCGACCGGATTGCCGCGCAGGGGCGTCGTTTTACCGATGCGCATTCGGCGTCGGCGGTCTGCACGCCCTCGCGCTACGGTTTGCTGACCGGTGAATATCCGTTCCGGGGCAACGACGGGAAGGGGATCTGGGGGCCTTGCGGTCATTTTCAGTCGCTGCTGATTGATACGAATAAACTCACGCTCGGCCAGCTGTTCAAAAACAAAGGCTATGCCACGGCGGCCATCGGTAAATGGCATCTCGGTTTCGGAACCGGCAAGACCGACTGGAACAAGCCGCTGCGGCCGGGGCCGCTGGAGCTCGGTTTCGATTATTATTTCGGCGTACCCAAGGTGAACAGCGGCTATCCGTACGTCTATGTGGAGAATGATGCCGTCGTCGGCTATGACCCGAACGATCCAATCACTTTTGAAAAGCCGTTTTCGGAAACCACAACCTATCCGGAAGCGGCTGGCAATAAAACGGCCAATAAGGTAGGGGGTGCCAAGAAAGCGCACGCGATCTACGACGATGAAAAAACGGGCATGCTGCTGACCGAAAAGGCGGTGACCTGGATTTCAGAAAATAAAGAGAAGCCCTTCTTCCTCTATTTTCCGACGACCAACATTCACCATCCGTTCACGCCCGCCCCGCAGTTTAAAGGGACCAGTCAGGCCGGGCTCTACGGCGACTTTATTCACGAGTTCGACTGGATGGTCGGGGAACTTATCCAATGTCTGGAAGAAAACGGACTGGCCGAAAAAACGCTGGTGATTGTCACCAGCGATAACGGCGGCATGTTCAACACTGGCGGGCAGGATGCTTTTGCGGCCGGGCATCGGCAGAACGGCGATCTGCTAGGATTCAAATTCGGCGTCTGGGAAGGCGGCCAGCGCGTGCCGTTCATTGCCAAATGGCCGGGTCACATTGAACCGGGCACGGTATCCGGTCAGCTGTTCAGCGGCGTGGATATGCTGGCCACCTTTGCCGCTCTCACGGATCAGACAGTTGACGCGGAACAGCTGGCCGACAGCATCAACGTGCTGCCGGCGCTGGTCGGTGATCCACAGATGCCGTTGCGCGAAACACTTGCTCTTTGTCCCTACCGGCCGACCCACCTTTCCATTCGCAGCGGCAAGTGGGTCTATATTCCGGCGCAGGCAAGTGGCGGATTTACGAAAGGGCCGGGGGAACATGCGGCCGGCGGACCGAAGTGCGTGTCGTTTGTCGGAAGCGTGAACAGCGATATTGAAAACGGGAAGATTAAAAAAGATGCTCCGCCGGCCCAGCTCTACGACCTCGAAGCCGATGTGAACCAGACGACCAATCTCTACAATCAGTACCCCGAAGTGGTGCAGGAAATGCAGGCGCTGCTTGCTGAATACAGACCGGTCGGTAAGGCCGGAAAGAAAAGGAAATAAAAAGATGAAACCGAACAAAGCACTTCTGCTGGTCCTGCTTCCGGCATGCCTCCTGACCGCCCGTGCCGATGAACTATCCCACGGCACCGCCACATTTTCGCGGACCGCCTTGACCGGGATCGGGCCGGATAAAGTGGTCTCGCGCCGCGACCCGAGCGACGTCATCAAGGTTGGGGATCTCTATTATGTCTGGTATTCGCGAGGCCCTGTAAAGACGGGCTATAACGCAACGGTCTGGTATGCGACTTCGCCGGATGGAATAAACTGGACGGAACAGGGCGAGGCGGTTGCCAAAGGCGCAGCCGGCGCATGGGATGAGGCGAGTGTATTCACCCCCAACATCCTGGTGGCCGAAGGAAAATACTGGCTGTTCTATACCGCGATTTCGAAAAAACCGAAGGTGAAGCCGGATTCAAAAATCGGCATTGCGGTGTCCGATTCGCCCGACGGCCTGGTCCTGAAAAACAGCGACAATCCGGACGATTTCGACAGTCATCTGGTCGACGATTCCTGCCTGATCGTCCGCGACGGTAAATACTGGCTTTACTACAAAGGGCGCCCGCTGGGCAAAAGCGCGCATTATACGCGAATGGGGCTGGCGATTGCGGAGTCGCCGGGCGGGCCTTACATCCGCCATCCGGAACAACCGGACTTTCCGGGCAATCATGAAGTGGTCGTCTGGCCGCAGGGCACGGGGGTCGCCGCGCTGGCCGACGGCCTCGGGGTGAAAGAGACCGCGAACAGCGTGCTGTATGCAGCGGACGGGATTCATTTCACAAAAACGCACGACGTGGTGGACCGGCCGAAAGCGGGCGGCACCTATCGCCCCGAAGCCTTCACCGACAGCAATCAGGGGGAGCCGCCCGCATGGGGGGGTGAGATGGATCCTGCAGGTAAATTGCTGACGCCTCCGAGGGACGAGCGGATAAAACCGGCACCTGAGTGATTCATGAAAAGTCGAAGAGCCTCTTCATGCTTAATCCTAGAACGGGAGGATACCGTTCTTGTAAGCCTTGGAGATGGCAGCGGGGGCGTTTTCGACCTGGAGCTTTTCGTAGATGTGGCGGATGTGGGTTTTGACGGTGCCGACACCGATGCCCAGCCGGTCGGCGATTTCCTTTTTAAGCAGTCCATCTCCAAGCAGGGTGAGGATTTCCATTTCACGTTCAGAGAGCGGTTTTTCGAGTTGAACCATGGCAGTCTTTGCTTTTATTGCATCGGTGATATACCGGGCCACGCGGCCGTCGAGCAGGGCGTTGCCGTCCATGACGCTGCGGATGCCTTCCTTGATCTGCTTTACGGAGGAGGATTTCAGCAGATAACCGGAAGCACCTTGAGAGATCGCATGCAAGACGTCGGCTTCCCGGTTCGACTGCGTAAGGATGATGATTCTGGCGGCAGGGGCGTATTTTCCAATCCAGGGAATGGCATCAAGCCCTGACATGCCGGGTAGGTTCAGATCGAGCAGAATAATATCCGGCTTTGTGCTTTGCATAGGGTCCAGCAGGCTCCGCAACGCCACTTCCGCTGCACCGAACGTTCCTGATAGCATAATATTCGTTTCTTTATTTATGGCTATTTCTATGACGTCCCGGTATTCCGGGCTGTCTTCCACCAGCATGACGTTGATATTCATTTGATAAATCCTAATTTTCGGGATTTGAGCGTTAAGGTGATGCGTGTTCCCCCTTCAGCGGGACTTTCGACAGTCAGTTTTGCCCGGAGCAGTTTTGCCCGGCGTTTGAGTGATGGAGGAATTCCGTTTTGCATGGAATCCGGCAATCCCCGGCCATTATCGACGATCTCCAGGCAGACATTCCCGGTGGAGGCGGTCAGGCGGGTACAGAGCCGGGTGGCACCGGAATGGCGGCAGATGTTGATCAGGCATTCTTTGTAGAACAGGAACAGGCTGACGCATCTTTGCGGTTTCAGCTGGGGAAGGTATTCTTCACCTTCGATGGCAAGGTCGTGTTCGAGGTGGCGTACGATGCGTTCCGCCGCCCGCTGCATGTCGGTTCTGAGTCCCGTAAACAGGTCGCTGGACTCATGCAGGTCGGCCACGTTCCGGACGACCTTGCCGGATCGTTCCGTCACGGTTCGGATACGCTGCAGATATTCGTTTTGTTCGTCGGGACTGTCCTGTGTTTCTTCGGCGAGGTCGCTCAACAGCCCGATGGTATGCAGGTTGGCTCCCAGTTCGTCGTGCAGGTCGGCGGCAAAGCGCTCCTTGATGAGGGTGAGGTGGCGCAGATGGATGAAGCGTTCGATCAGTATGGCGAAGGCGATGCCGACCCCGAGTATGGCTGCGAGCCAGGCCAAACGATGCAGGTTTGTTTTTTGGCGCGCATAGCGGATATTCATCTCGGCAACAAGGAGGGGACGTCCGATTTCAAGGTCGTGACGGCGCGCCAGCTGGTTCATCCAATCCCGTATGGGCAGGATTTTCCCATAGTAGTTGAGCCCATCGGTGATTCGCAGCAGTGCCTGGTCATATGGCCTCAGCCCGCTGCTGTGGGTGACCGGCGCACCACGCGCAATATTCTGCCCGCCTGAGAATACTTCAATTTCCGTGAAAGCAATCTCATTTGCCGCGTCTTGAGCAGAGACGATTGGACGGGGATCAAGGATTACAATCCGGATATAGCGGCAGGTGGTTTCGGGGAAGCGGCGCATGATGATGGGGCCGTTGTCGTAGAGCGATTCCTGTTTGAATTCACACAGGGTGGTTGCATCCGAAAAATCGGGGCGGTTGGCACCAGTGGCGCGAACATGGCGGGGCACAGCCCACGTGTTTAAGCGTTGCATCGGGATGGAGAGGGCCACATCGGCCGTGTGCAGGTTGATCTGGTTGACCGGGCTGGGGGTTTGCAGGTCGATCTGAAGGTGGGGTGCTGGTTGCTCCCGGTTGACTCGGATCAGTTTAGTTGCGCTGTAGAGCCCTTCGGCGGCATCCATCAGGTAGGGGGTGAATCCGTCGGTGAGAAACTGATTTTTTCCGGTTCCTTTATCAAAGCTGGAAGCTTTGATGGGTTTATTCAGAGCCACATTTTCCTGTCCGCTGAATACCATAATTTCGGATAGCTGAAGCATATGCAGGTCACCGCGAATCATGGGCGAGAGGGTGGAGGTTTCGATTCCTGCCCAGGATGCCTTGACAGGGGGAAAGGATACTGCCAGGGGGGCGATGCGTGGCAATACGTTGTCTTCTTCGGAAAAAGAGGCCACCACATTGGTCGTTTGGGCTGTTCCCGCAAGAATACGGAAAGCGGTCGGAAATCCCTCGGCCAGAAGACCGTCATTGGCGGCGCGCCACAGGGCCGGCACCAAAATGACCTGATCGACGGCAACCTCTTCGCCGAATTCGATCTCAACCCACTCCCGTGCGCTGGGGTTGTTATGTGTCTTGGATCGATAGCCCAGCGAGCCGGTGCCCCCGCGCAGGGTGTAGCTGGCGAGCTGTTCGAGTTCGGCATCAGTATCGGCCAGCCGCTGTTCCAGTTCAGGCAGGGACAGTTTTTCCAACTGGGTCGGCCCCAGGTCGGCCAAGGCCAGACGCAGGCCTCCCAATAGCAATGACACGGCTATGACTGCAATTCGTCGCATAACATCCTTATAGCATGAACTTATGATTCAGCAAATGTTATGGGAAATCAGGATCGATGGCATCTACCAAACGGTGGATGGTCAGGATTTTTGGTTCCGGCATGATGCATCCCTGAAATATGGGAAAAGAGTCGGCTTCACTTGCCGGGCAGTGAACAGAGAAAAGGAAAAATGGAGATAAAAGGATGAATCGAAAAATCAAGGTGTTGATGGCAGGATTGGTAATAGCGGCGGGAGCTGTTCAGGCCAATATTGTGGCATCATATACATCGAATTCAGTGATTGATACAGCAATCAGCGGTGCAGATTACCAGCAGAACGCGGTGACCTTGACGGTTACCAATAGCGGATCGATAGCGGTTACCTCGACGACTAAAAATACCACGATAGGTGCTTCGAAAACATCTGTTCTGATTATTGATGGAGGGTCCGTTAATTTTGCAGGGAGTCACTCGATGCTTTTGGGTAATGGTGGCGGTTCCAGCGGCACCGTTGATCTCCGGTCCGGAAGCTTTACGTCCACGCTGACGGGCACTTTTTTCATCGGGCGTCAAAACGCGGCGGGGGTAATCACGATTCGCGGCGGTACGGTTTCGATAAGCACCAAGCCCGAATTTGATGCGGCTGGTACGACAGGGAACGGCTCCATTGATTTCGCCGACAAGATCGGCGGCGGAACCAGCGATGGTACCTTGACGATCACAGGGGCGGATTATGCCTATTATGAGGCACTCTATAATGGAGATGATTTAACGTATAATGGCGATAACAGCTTGTATTTGTTCAGTCAGGTGTTTTCGGTAAGCGGCGAAACTCTCAGCGCGCTCCCTCCGCCAGAGACCGCAGCGGTGATCTCGACTTCGGTGACCACCGGCTATGCGCCACTCGACGTTATTTTTGATGGATCCGGCAGTTTGTCCGGCGGAACCATCACCAACTATTTCTGGGAATTTGGCGATGGCAACACGGCTAGCGGCGTACTGGCCACCAATACCTATGCGGCCACCAACGCCTATACCGCATGGTTGACCATCATGGATGATCAGGGGAATACCGCCAGCAATTCCGTGGCGATCATGGTTGAGCTCCAGCCACTGGAACTCGTGGCAACGGCAACGCCTATATCAGGGGAAGTTCCGCTGGATGTGATTTTTGATGCATCGGCAAGTATCCCTTCCGGGGAGGGATCGATTTCCAGCTATTCATGGACCTTCGGCGATGGAAATGCAGACAGCGGTGCCGTCGTTACGAATACCTACATGGCGATTGGTGAATATACTTCTCAAGTGGTGGTTACGGATTCTAATGGGATGAGTGCAACAAACACGTTTGTCATTGAAGTGGTTCCGGTGCGGCTTGTGGATGTTACGACTCAGGTTGAGGGAACTACCGCAACGGATGTATTCCCTATAAATTTTGTGGCATTCAGCACAAATGATCTTGCCAATATCGGTCAGGCATCACTCTTGAGTGTTGTAGATGATACCGGCGGAATTGCAGTCGCTGAGGTCACCAATCTCAACAATGGCGCCACGGGAACATCTGCAAACGATGGTGCTGCGGTTCTGCTGGACACGACAGACTCATTTACCATTACGTTTGATACGAGTGAAAATACACTGGGTTATGACATCACCAATATCAATACGTACGCCGGATGGAGTACGCTTGCTTTCGGTCGTGCGAACCAGGGCTATGATGTAACGGTCACCTTCATGGACGACACCACGCTGCTGCTCAGCAGCGGAACGTATGAACCCAACCTTACTCCAAATTCATGGACCGCCGTATATATGACCCCGAAGGCCGGCAGCAATGTGATTGCCAGCGGCGTCAAAGCGATTACCTTCAGCAATTTCGACCAATATCCATCGGGGAATCCGGTGATAGCCTACCGCGAGTTCGATGTGCTCGGAACGCCCACGGTACTCACGGAAATCGGCGACATTGCCATGGGCGTCATTTCAGGCGGTCAGGTCGTGTTGAGCTGGGAAAGCGAAACGACGTGCGACGTGTGGACCAATGCCAACCTCGTTTACCCAAACTGGGGCGTCGCGGAAACAGGTGTGAATTCGCCGGTTACCAATTCCATCGGCAGCGAATCCCAGCTGTTCTATGAGTTGAGATATTAATTCCGGAATGAGGAGCTTTCCGTACCTATCTATCCCGAAAATCAGTTGGCCGGCAGGGGGGATAGGGCGGAAAATAAAGCGATCTTCCAATGTCTGGATAATTTTTAGGTTAAGTATGCGGAGAAATTCAATGGCAAATAAATGGATCGGTACTGTTTTGCCGCTTTTGCTGGTCTGTGGACCGATAAATGCAGCGGTGATTATCTGGGATGATCCGGTTGAAGTGAATAACAGCCAGGATGTTGTGACGGAAGGCCTGTTCATTGATGCGGTGAACGGAGCCGCTGGCGGCGGTACTTCAATCACGGTTAACGGTGTAACGTTTCTGGCCGGGAACCTTTTAAGTGGATCGAGCAGTGTGGATCTATTCCCCGGGACCACGGGGGATGCCGCATATGATTTCCTGTTGAGTTCCGTTGATTTCGGAGCCGGTGCCCCGATTGCTTTGGGCGACGGGAAACTGATTGCCGGTGAAAACTATCTGATTCAGATCTGGTTTGCCGATACCCGGCCAAACAGGAATAAAGTTTTCATGACCTATGGAGACCACGTACACGGCGGGAACAAAGTCACACTGGGTGGCGGTAAAGCACACTATGTCATCGGCCGTTTTACAGCGGATGCGACGAATCAGGAAATTACGATTATGGGTGAAGGCATGGATCATATCACCGCCTATCAGATTCGACACATTCCGGATGATGTGACGCTCGGATTTATTACGATGTAAAACCATTTGACCTTTAACAAGGTCAGTAACTGAGTGCAGTCGGTAAAGCTGCATCAAAAATAAGGAGAAAAAATGAAGAAAATTGTAATAGGAATAACTGCTGGCCTGCTGGCGGCGGGAGCGGCTCTGGCCGGGAATATTGCACCCGCCTATAATGGGAGCAACATCACTGAAACTGTCACCATAAGTGCCAGTGGCGATTATTGGCAACAGAATGGCTACGACGTTACCATCGGTTCTGGGGGAACGGTGGATATTCAGAGCACTAGCCGAGCCATCAACACCACGGTCGGGAACGGAGGTACTGCGACGTCTTCGCTTGTTATTGACGGGGGGTTGTTGAATTTCAATGGGCCGAATGCCGTGCTCATTGGTAACGGAAGCGCTGGCACCGGGGTCATTGATCTTCGGTCAGGAAGCTTCAATGCCGCCCCAGGGGGCACGCTGTTCATCGGTCGTGATAACGGGTCTGGTACGGTACTCATTCGTGGCGGTGTGGCTGTCTTTGGCCTGTTGCCTACCTTTGATGCCGTCTCGGGCGATGGCTCGATCGATTTTGCTGATAAGATTGGCGGCGGAGTTAGCGACGGTACGCTCACGATCACCGGAGCGGACACGACGTATTACCAAGGGCTCTACAGTGCTGGAGACCTAACATTCCAAGGCGCTAACACGGAGACTTTTGGTGATGTCTTTGAAGTGACCGGCTCAACGTTGAGTGTCATTCCGGAACCGGCGACGCTGGGACTGGTTGCGGCATTTGGTGGCGCTGTTCTGTTCATCCGCCGCCGTTTCATGATGTAATCAGCCGCAAGACTAAAAGATTAATATAAATACACGCCCCGACCCGGGGCGTGTTCTTTTCCAGGGGTTGGAAAATTTTCGAGAGCATTTCCCCATCAAGGTTTTTACCTGTACCCATATATTGAAATGAGGATTTTTATGAAGAAAAGAGTATGTGTATTAAGTGCAGGTTTGTTGGCGGCGGGGATTGCGCATGCCGGCAATATTGCGCCCGCTTATAACGGAAGCAATATCACAGCGACGGTTGCCATCAGCTCCAGTGTCGATTATTGGCAGCAGAATGGGTTCTCAGTCAGCATCGGCACCGGTGGGACGGTGGATATTCAAAGCACAAGCCGCACGATCAACACCACGATCGGGAATGGCGGAACGACAGCCTCCAGCCTGATTATTGATGGAGGCGTGCTGAACTTCAATGGGCCGAATGCCGTGCTGCTTGGTAATGGAAGTGCCGGCACCGGCACCATTGACCTTCGTTCCGGCGGTTTCAATGCCGCTCCGGGCGGTACCTTCTTCATCGGGCGTGATAATGGTACCGGCGCCGTGATCATTCGAGGGGGCTCCGTGACGTTCGGGGCTCCGCCGACTTTTGATAATTCATCCGGCAACGGATCAATCGATTTTGCTGATAAGATCACAGGTGGAACCAGTGACGGATCCCTCACCATTACCGGAGCGGATCTGGCCTATTATCAGGGGCTCTACAGTTCCGGGGACCTCACCTACAACGGTGCCGCCTCCGCCGTTTTCGGCGACGTGTTCGCTGTGACCAACGAAACGATCAGCGTCAGCCTGAAACCGGCCTCTTCGCCCGATTTTTATTATAACCTGGCCAAATACCAGGCGGTAACTGCGGACTCAGCCACATCAGACAACCCGGTTCAGTATGCGACCGACGGTTTTGTGTCGCAGGACAACCGCTGGGTCAGCGGTTCCACCGGTCCGCACTGGCTCAAAATTGAATTGGCGGTTCCGATGACCATCGGCAGTGCGCATCTGTTCAGCGGCGGAGCAGAGGATGCTGCTATGTCTGATTTTGTACTGCAGGTCGATGATAACGGGAGTTGGGTCGATATCGCCGGGACCGAAGTGTCCGGCAATACGCTGCCCAACCTCAATCTGGCGTTCTCCGCTCCGGTCACGGCGCAGTCGTTCCGTCTGTACACCACCGACAGCACGGCACGCGTGAAAGAGCTGGCGCTTTATCCGCCGACCTCTGACGGAGCCGCAGTTCTGTTCGGAACCGATGTTGATCTTAACATCGCCAAGCTGCGTCAGTATGACTATTCCTCCGTGGACGGCGAAAACTATCCGAAGCTGGCCATCGACGGCTATGCCGACAATTCCTCCGCCTGGGCTTCCGCCAACACGATCGGCCCGCATGATCTGGAGATTCACTTGCCCATGGCGGAAAACATCCGCGGCATTCAGCTTTATTCCGGTTATAAAGGCATGGCAGGTTCTCAGATCCAGAATTTTGAGGTGGCTTACAGCAGCAATGCAACGGATTGGGTTCTTTTTGATGGCGGTTCGGTCAGCGGAAACACAGCCCCCGAGTTGAATCTTTGGTTCGGCAGTTCTGCGATCACCAAATATATCCGCGTTCGTTCGCTGGATTCCAGCCAGGCCGTTATCCGGGAGCTGGTGGTGCTGCCCGAGAATCTCGGCGGCTATCCGCTCTGGACCGACGTGCTCGATCAAGCGCCGCCGGCTCTGGATTTCATGGATTATGAGAACGACTACTACACCCTTGAAAACCGCGATACCGGTCTGAACCTGACGACGACAACCAACAGCTCGGCCATTACAACGGACGAACCGCAGTTTCAGGTGTTGTGTAATCTGGGCACGGATACCTTCCGCCTGCGCAGCAGGGTAACCGAACGCTGCTTTGAGGTATTGAATGCTTCTACCAATCAAGGTGCGGCGATTGTTGAAGGCGATTATTCTTCCATGCCGCATCAGCGCTGGCGGCTGGAAGATGCCGGCGACGGCGAGCACGTCAAAATCGTCAACGCCTGGAGCGGGCTGGTGCTCGGCCTCGACGGCACGAATGTGGTGCAGGTGGCCGACGGCTCTGAGTTTTCCAAACATTGGAAAATTAACTACGCAACCCATTTCCCGAAAAAGGGGCAGGCCTCGCATTTCTTTTTCAGCTATATGTATCAGGCCAGCTGGGGATATCGCTGGACCATTGACGATGAAGACGAACTGGAGTATGGGCAGTATTACCCGATGCAGGGGGGAAGCATGAAGAACGCTGCGGCCTCTATTCTGCGGTATCAGCCGGAATGGTATGGCCGTGCCAATTGTACGATTGGAATGGGATTCAACGAGCCGGACAACAAAGATCAGGCCAACATGGAGGTGGAAACCGCGGTGTATCAATGGCCCCGCATGGAACGCATGCGCCTTCCGCTTCTGGGACCCGCTCCGGATGGGCTGAATAATACCTGGCGCCAAGACTATGAAGCACTGGTAGAGGAGCAGGGGCTCCGCTCCGCATACATGGGGATGCACGAGTATGAACCGCTCGGTGCTCAAACCGGCAGCCCATCCACGCTCTTCAGCCGCATGCAGACGCTGTACGATGCGTACGGCCAGGATATCATGCTGACCGAATTTGCCGTCCGCGACTTTGCCGGAGATAAGACCACCTGGAGCCGCAATCACAACTATAACTGGCTGGCGGAATTTATGTGGCGCGCTGAGAGTGTGGAATACCTCAAGGGCTGGTCGATTTTTGAATTTGGAATGGGGGGCGACCCGGATACAACGGATGGGTGCTCGGCGGATTCAGACCCGACCGATATGAATTCTCCTCGGTTGGTATTGCACTACGGAAATGACAGCGGCGATCCCGGCTGGGAAGATCTGGCCGAGTGTGGACTGTTACTGGCCGGTTGGGACGGGAATGATTATCTCGTCGATGAAACATCCTACATCATCCACAACAAAGGGCGTTATCTGCGTCTGATCGATCATCCGGATAACAGTACCGTGACGACGGCCGACGTTGAGCACCGTCTTGCCTCTGAGCAGTTCATGTTGGAAACAGCGCCGAACGGCAGCAAATACATTACAGGGCTCAGCGATGGACGACGCCTTTCTTTCTCCGGCTCCACCGTCGGTCTGGCTGCTGCCGGCACCACGGGTTCATCGGTGGAGTGGGATCTGAATGAATATCAGTATGGCTGGTATTACATTGATCATCCTTCAACCGGTATGCGCCTGCGCATTACGGATTCGAATGTAATTGATATGGCAACGGCTTCCACGACAGGCGACAACCTGTGCTTCCGTTTCATCAAGCACTATAATCCGATTACGCTGACTGAAGTTCAGAGCCTTCCGTATGCTGAAAGTTTTGAGGATGGCATCGGTGCCTGGCGTGAATTTGATACGGAGTATAACAATAGGGATGCCCGGTTCTGGGAAGTGGGTTCCGGTGGAACGCCGACCGCCGATGCCGGGCCGGTCGGGGCTTCTGACGGCGATTATTATCTCTTTTCGGAAGGACATGATTCCACATCTTATGCCACGAATATGACAACGTGTGTGTTTGATTTCAGTACAGTATCCAGCGCGGAGATGGCCTTTGATTATCACATGTATGGCGCTTACATCGATTTTCTGGCTGTTGATGTTTACGACGGCAGTTCCTGGACTTCCAATGTCTGGAAAAAGACGGGGCAGCAACAGACCAGTAGTGACGATGCCTGGATCACGGTCGTTGTTGATCTTTCGGACTACGCCGGACATGAGGAAGTAACGCTGCGGTTCCGTACAGCGAACAGGTTGTACAACGCAGCAGATCCGGCCATTGATAATATTCAGATTGCGGAAGAACTGAGTTTCCGTCCGGTTGCCACGGCACAGCGCATTACGACGGATGAGAACAATGCGGTTGCTGTCACGCTGTCCGGCACCGATGCCGATGGAGACAGCCTGAGCTATACGGTTGTTTCTCTTCCGGTCAACGGTACGCTGAGTGGTACGGCTCCGAATCTGACCTATACCCCGGCTACAAACTTTTCCGGGCTGGATGCCTTCACCTTTATTGTCAATGACGGTTCAACCGACAGCGATCCGGCCACGGTTTCCGTTTTGGTGAAATCTCCCGAAATGTACTGGACGCCATCCAGTGCGTCGCAGTCGGGCGGTCTGTTGTCGCCCGGCCTGTTCAACACCAACGGTACGCTGGTCTATGCCGAAAACACCGGCGGGGCGGAGCTGACCTTCGACGGCATCCCGTTTGTGGCCGGAACGGATGCCTCCTCTAATGTGCTCGGCGTGAATTCACCGAACTATACGGGCTATCACAGCGGCGTGCAGATCAGCAGCTCCGGACTGTATCCGGCGGAGGCGAATGTGACTCCAACGTTGAGTGGATTGACCATCGGTGAGACCTATCGTGTGCAATTGCTGTTCTTTGACTATCGGGCAAATCAGGAGGGCCGCAAGATTGTGCTGGATGGAATCCCCATGGGTCAGTATGCGAATGGCGCGAACGGAGCGGGTATCCTGGCAACGCTGGTGTTTGTTGCCGATGCCTCCGAGTTCACCTTCCTGATTGAGCATATCGAGAAAACCGGAACGGACATGAGTCAGATTATTCTTAATGCGGTGGCGTTGTATCGGGTCGATTCAGAAGAGGAACCATTTGATGAGTGGCTGTCTTTCTATGGTTTGACCGGAACAGATGCATTGCCGGAAACGGATGTCGAGCCGGACGGTTTAGACAACCTGATGGAATATGCACTGGGTGGTAATCCAACGGTAGACGATGCGGCCGTTATTGCACCGCAGCTGATCGTTGCGAACGGGTATGCCGACCTCGTGTATGACCGAAATACTGATCCGGCGCTGAGCTTTACGGTCACGGCCACCGAAGACCTTCAGGCAGCGTTCTCCAACGACGTTCCCGTGTTTGGAGAATCCGAGGAAATCGGCGGATTCAAAACGGTGACTAACCGAACCGATGCTGTCGGCACATCTAAGTTTATCAAGCTGGAGGTTCAGAAGTAGAACGGTCCTCCGGGCCGTTTATGCGCCGATCAAAAGTAAACGGTGCAGAGCACCGTTCTACGAGAGTTGATATGAATAAAATAATTCAAACGGTTATATGCTTACTGACGCTTAGTTCCGTCCACGCAGCTTCCATTGATTGGAACTCCCCAACCGATGTGAGCGGCATCAGTGACGTCGCTACAACGGGGGCGTTGGTGCAGGCAATCAATGCCAGTGCAGCCGGTTCTGCAGGTCTAACGGTAAATGGAGTGACTTTTTCTGCTGCATCGGTGCTCGATAATAATAATGGCATTGATGTGTATACGGGTACGACGGGTAACTCGGCCTATGATACACTGATCAGTAATGTAGACTTCGGTTCTGAAACATCCATTACCGTTGGTAATTCTATGTTGGTGCCGGGGCGGCAATATCTGATCCAGGTCTGGTATGCGGATACCCGCAATGCAATGGTCTCTGCCCGCAACATGACCTTCGGTGATGGGGAAGCGCTTGAAAGTACGATCTCGTTAAATGCCGGCTCGGTTCAGTATGCCAGCGGAACGTTTACAGCCGATGGTTCAAGCCAGACCTTAACGATTAATGGGGATAATGGCAGTGGCGGAACCGTTGTTTCACATTTGAATGCGTTTCAGATCCGCGATCTCTCGCCCGTCTTGCCGGCCTCCTCACACGATTTCTATTATAATCTAGCGAAGTATCAGTCGGTAAAGGCAGATTCATACACAACGGCCAATCCGGTCCAGTATGCCAACGACGGTTTTGTGTCGCAGGACAATCGTTGGGTCAGTAGTTCAACCGGCCCGCATTGGCTCGAAATTGAGCTGGCGGTTCCAATGATCATCGGGAGTGCGCATCTGTTCAGCGGCGGGGCAACGGATGCGGCGATGTCTGATTTTGTGCTGCAATACCAGAATGGTGAAAGCTGGATTGATATTGCGGGAACGGATGTCTCCGATAATACGCTGCCTAACCTGAACCTCGTGTTTGATGCGCCGGTTTTTGCAAAAGTCTTCCGCCTCTACACGACGGATAGCACGGCGTGTGTGCGGGATCTGGCGCTCTATCCGCCGACAACCGACGGAGCTCGTGTTCAGTTTGGTGTGGATGTGGATCTCAATGTGGCCAAAATGCGGCAGTATGCATATTCATCGGTGGATGGTGCCGGATACCCGAAGCTGGCGATTGATGGATATGCCGACAATACCTCAGCCTGGATGAGCACGGATGCCGCCGGGCCACACGATTTGGAAATTCATCTGCCGCAACCTGAAAATATTCGCGGTATTCAGCTCTATTCCGGTTACGAGGGCGCAGCGGGCACGCAGATCCATGATTTTGAAGTTGCATATGACAATGGTTCGGGGTGGGTCGTTTTTGATGGGGGTTCCGTTTCGGGTAATTCAGAGACTGATATGAACCTTTGGTTTGATACGGCAGTCGTCACCAAGAAAATTCGTCTTCGTTCGCTGGATTCAAGTCAGGCAATTGTGCGTGAATTGGTGGTGCTGCCGGAAAACAATGCGGGCGGTTACCCGCTTTGGACCGATGTGCTTGATGAAGCGCCTCCGATGGAAAGCTTCATCGAATATGAAGATTCCTATTTTACCATCGAAAACCGTGCGAGCGGATTAAGCCTGAGCACGTCAACTGGCGGTTCTATTGTTTCGGAGGATGAGGCTTTGTTTCAGGTGCTCCTGAATGTCGGAACCGACACCTATCGCCTTCGCAGTATCGTATCCAGTAACTGTTTTGAGGTTGCGCTCGCTTCCACGAATGCCGGTGCTGCGATTGTGGAAGGTGAATATGCATCGATGCCGCATCAGCTTTGGCGACTGGAAGATGCCGGCGATGGAAACCACGTTCGCATTGTAAATGTATGGAGCGGGTTCGTGCTGGATGTGGATGGATCCGATGTGGTTCAGCAGGAGAAATCTTCCAGCCCCAGTCAGGAGTGGGCGATCAACTATGTAACGCATGCCCCGAAAAAAGGGCAGGTGGCGTTTTTTCACTATAACAAGATGTATCAGCCATCCTGGTTCTATGACTGGAATTCAACGGGTGAAGATGAGTGCGAATACGGCGATTACCATCCGATGCAGTGGAGCGGCATGGCTTCCACCGAGCAGGCAAGCCTGCGCTATCAGCCGGATTGGTATACGCGCTCAGGATTTCTTGGTTTCCTGGGATTCAACGAGCCGGATAAAGCAGATCAGGCAAATATCTCCGAAGATGTTGCGGCATACCGCTGGCCTCGTTTTGAACGAACGAAGCTTCCGCTGGTTGGACCATGTCCGGCGCAGAACAACGGAACGTGGCGCAAGGCCTATGAAGCGATGGCGGTAGAGGAAGGATTCCGCACGGAATATATGGCGTTGCACTGGTATGCCACCGCCAACGGCGGAAGTCCGCAGAATCTTATCAATGTCGTGAACAATCTCTACAACACCTACGGCAAGCCGATCTGGATTACCGAATTTGCGGTGAAAGACTGGTATGGAACCGGGAACTGGAACCGCAACCAGCTCTACCACTGGCTGGCAGAATTTATGTGGCGCGCTGAAAGCATTCCGCATCTGAAAAAATATTCCATCTTTGAATGGGGTACCGAGGATAACAATTCCGATCCGACGGTAAAGGACGGCCCGACGATGGGGCTGCACGTGCGAAATGATAAAACCAATCCCGGTTGGGAGGATTTGTCGGAGTTGGGCTTGATGGTCGCCGGTTGGGATGGGAGGACCGAACTGGTGGAAGATTCATGGTATGTCATCCATAACATGGGAAGCTATTATCGTCTGCAGAACAATCCCGAAGACAGTGGTATCTCCACGGAAAACATTCTTCAGAATGATGATTGGATGCAGTGGGAATTGATTGAAGCCGCCAGCGGAAACTTCTATATCGCGGCCAAGAGTGATGGCCGTCGGCTCAGTTATACAGGTTCAGGTGTCAGCTTGGCTTCAGGTGGTGCGACAGGTGCTGATGTGGAGTGGTCTATGCAGGAAGATCAATATGGATGGTTCTACATCAATCATCCATCCTCAGGGATGCGACTTCGGATAAATTTCGGAAATTTCAGTCTGGTGGATACGGGCACGGGAACCGCGACGGATAACTTTGTGAAGTGGCGTTTTATCCGGTTGGCCGGATCGCAGAAACGATATCTTCCGAATCAATTGATGGGTCATTGGTCGATGGATATTGAGTCAGAGACCATGGCTCTGGATTCTTCCGATTATCAGTATGAAGGCATTCTGGTAAACGGTCCTGAATATGTGCAGGGAGCAGGAACCAATAAATACCTCTCCTTTGACAAGGAGCAAAGTCAGTATGTGAATGTGACTGATCTTCCGGATCTTCCGGATGGATTCACTATCTCCATGTGGGTTCGCAGTGATACACCGACCTGGAATACAGATGGAAACGGTGTGCTGGCATCGTGCCGCAATCAGTTTGTTCTCTGGCCATGGGGAGATAGCACTCAGTTCAGTTTTAATGTGTTTAACACCAATAATGTGCAGAGTCATACCAAATTTGATCTGAGCACCATCAGTGGATTTGAGCTGACGGACTGGCATCATTATGTCGGAATCTATGATGATACCTCGGGTGAGATTCTGTTGTACGTGGACGGTGTATTGCGCACGACAACGTATATGACGCCCGGAACGTTAAATTCGGATTCCAGCTCCATGCTGTTGGGGAGGGATGAAAATTCTTCCCGTTACTTCTCCGGTGATATGGATGACGTGAGACTATACAACTATGCACTGAGCGGTGATGCCATTAATGATCTGTATACCTCCTATATCGATGCAAACCCGTTTCCGTCTGCTGATGACAAGCAGGTGAGTCTGGATATGAACGGTTCGGTCGCCGTAACCTTGTCCGGATACTCTGTTGCCGGGCACAATCTGACCTATTCCGTCTCAGCATATCCTGTTAATGGAACCTTGAGTGGCGCAGCGCCGAATTTGACCTATATCCCCGATGCGGATTTTTGGGGTAAAGACTCGTTCAGCTATACCGTTAATGATGGAACTTACGACAGTGACCCGGCAACCGTATCCGTTGTGGTTTTCTCTCCGGAGATGTATTGGACGGCAAAGAGCGCTCCACAGTCAGGCGGGGTATTATCTTCTGGTCTGTTCAATACGAATGGAACGTTAATATATGCTGAAAATACCGGAGGGCCGGAACTGACGTTTGATGGAATTACCTTTGAAGCGGGGACCGATGCATCGTCCAATGTACTGGGTGTAGAATCTCCAAATTTTACAGGTTACCACAGCGGCACGCAGATCAGCAGTTCCGGCCAGTATCCTAATTTGGATAGCGTTACACCTACGTTGCGAAGCTTGACCATTGGTGAAATATACCGCGTGCAGCTGTTGTTCTTTGACTGCCGTAGCGGGCAGGCCGGATCGCGCATTTTTGTGGATGATAATGATCTGGGACAATACGCCAATGGTTCTTCGGGGGCGGGTATTCTGGCAAGCCTTGTATTTGTTGCCGAAGATACGGAACTTTCATTCAAAGTTGAGCGAACTACCAGCGATGGAACGACCCTTTGGACACAAGTTCAGCTCAATGCTGTATCCCTTCACCAGCTGGATACAGAAGCGTTTGAGCAATGGTTGGCCTCGTATGGTTTAACCGGAACAGATGCATTACCGGAAAGTGATGTCGAGCCGGACGGTTTAGACAACCTGATGGAATATGCGCTGGGTGGTAATCCAGCGGTAGATGATGCGGCCGTTATTGCACCGCAGTTGATCGTTGCGAACGGGTATGCCGACCTCGTGTATGACCGAAATACTGATCCGGCGTTGAGCTTTACGGTCACCGCCACCGAAGACCTTCAGACGGCGTTCTCGAACGACATTCCCGTATTTGGAGAATCCGAGGAAATCGGCGGATTCAAAACGGTGACTAACCGAACCGATGCTGTCGGCACATCTAAGTTTATCAAGCTGGAGGTTCAAAAATAGAGGGGTTGTCTGAGTCGTTGTTTCAAGGTTCAAGAAAGAGCACGGCCGGCGAGTGATCCCTGCCGATACGATTGCTGTACGGCCTGCATTCTGCAGGCTCGTCGAAAGGACGTTCTGTAAGAAAAAGAGAGGAGAACAGAATGGAAAAAGAGAGAAGGATAAGACGGTTGCTGAAACAAAACTTAATCTTGATACCAGTCATTGTCTCATGTTCGTCACTGAGTCGGGGGCAGTCCATTGTGTTGAATACTACCAATTATCGTCAGGAAATCGATATGATGGGCGGCGATATGGAGCGCAGTTCTTTTGCTGTGCAGGGTGCGCAGAATACGGAACAGATTATCCAGTGGGGATTCGGTGATATCAAATTCGATGTCTGCCGGGTGCAGTATGACAAGCATCAGGAATTGGAGGAAGGGGTTAAAAATCTGGCGTACTATGATGATCAGATCCAGAGTATGAAGGACATTCAGTCGATTAATCCGGACATCAAGTTTTTCGGCACCTTGAAATCTGATTACGACGGGTATGGCAATGATAATAATCTGCCGGATTGGTTTTGTAACTATGAGACCCGAGTGGTCGATACGGATAAGTATGGCATCTTCCTGGCCGACTATGTTGAATACATGAGTCAGCAGGGGGTTCCCGTTTCCTATCTGTCTGTGGCTAAGGAATGGCAGGCCTATTTCCCGGCGGACGTTGCTGATGACGTGATTATCAAGCTGAAGAGTGAACTCTATGCGCGCGATATTGCCATGCCTTTGATTTCCGACCAGGGACACTGGGGGTTGCCGGCATGTATAAATTATGTAGACGATGTCGCCGAGCTGGAGACTGAAGATCTCTACCACTCATTCTGCAACCATAATTACAGCAATCAGGATACTGCACAGTGGAGGTCGCTTGTATTAAAGGCGGCTGCTCTGGGCAAATCGGTCTATAACGATGAATCCCGCCACGGCGGGGGCAACCCGACCTCCGGGGCGGAGCTGGATATTTCCATTCCACTGGCGGCCTATGCTGAAAAGAGCAGCATGTATGAAGCCGGAGCGAAGGGCGAGCTGTTTTTCGAGATCTGGTCGCGGAATAAAAACGGTGAAACCCGGCCCATCTACTTTCCCAGCGGCGGTACCGGAGTGCGTATGCGCGCGTATTACATCATGAAGCACTTTGCCAACCATGCGGCTGACAGCACCTACCTTACATCTCGTGCCGATGCGCTGCCCGAGGTTCACACCATGGCCTTTCGTGTTGATGATCAAATCGCCTTATGGGTCATCAATGAAGGCTCCAATACATACAGCAATGTTCCGGTGTTGGCGGATGCTTCCAAAATGGATGAAATCGTTGATGCGGTGGTTTGGACCGATAGCACGTCCATTACAGGTTCCAATACCTCGTACACCGTGTCGGACAACAGTTTCAGCGCTTCGATTGAAGCGTTAAGTATCAACTGCTACCTCATAGACGTGAAGTCGGATATGGATAATCTCGCTTTTAACGGCACGGCGACTCAAAGTTCTACGGCCTTTACTGCAGCTGCATCACGCGCCATCGATAACGATACGCTGGGCGTATGGAGCGAAGGTTCGGTTACCCATACAGATACGGAAGATCAGCCGTGGTGGCAGCTGGACCTGGGTGAAGAATATTCGATCAACTTCGTTCAGCTCTTCAACCGTATAGACTCAGAGGGTGCAAAGATCCGCTTAAGTGATTATGACGTAACCATCTTTGATGAGGATGATAACGTCGTATGGACAACCTACCTGTCCGAACATCCCGACCCGCAGGTTACGTTGGACGCCGGTGGGGCAATCGGCCGGTATGTAAAGGTTCAGCTCCGGGGAACTAATCCCATTCATCTGGCCGAAGTGAGGGTCCTCGGGGTGGCGACAGCGCCTGTCGCAGAGGATCAGGATGTGGCTCTGGATATGAATGATTCAGTGGCGATCACGCTGACCGCATCGTCAGTGCTTGGGCTGGAACTGTCCTATTCCGTGGATCATGTGCCGGCCCATGGAACGCTCTCCGGTACACCGCCCGATCTCATCTATACGCCAAATGCCGATTTCTGGAGTGTTGATTCCTTTACCTTTGTTGCTGACGACGGAGCCGACGTCAGCCAACCGGCAACGGTTTCGATCCTGGTCAAATCGCCGGAAATGTATTGGACGGCCTCCAGCGCACCGCAGTCCGGCGGGCTGCTTTCCTCCGGCCTGTTCAATACGAACGGCACGCTGCTTTATGCTGAAAATACCGGCGGGCCGGAACTGACCTTTGACGGCATCACGTTTGTGGCCGGCATGGACGGATCGTCCAGTGTGTTGGGTGTGAATTCGCCGAACTATTCGAGTTATCACAGCGGCACGCAGATCAGCTCTTCGGGGCTGTATCCCGATGTGGCTAATGTCACGCCCACGCTGAGCGGATTAACGATCGGTGAAACCTACCGCGTGCAGCTGCTGTTCTTCGACTACCGCAGCGGCCAGGCCGGATCGCGCATTTTTGTGGATGACACAGATATGGGGCAATACGCCAATGGTGCTTCGGGGGCGGGTATTCTGGCAAGCCTTGTATTTGTTGCCGAAGACACAGAACTTTCATTCAAAGTTGAGCGAACCACCAGTGACGGCGTGACTATCTGGGATCAGGTGCAGCTTAATGCGGTTGCCGTGCACCGGCTGGATGCTGAGGATCCTTTTACTGCCTGGTTGGCATCCTATGGTTTGACCGGAACAGATGCGTTGCCGGAAACCGATGTTGAGAGCGATGGCTATAATAATCTGGCGGAATATGCGCTTGGCGGAAATCCGACGAATGATGATGCCGCGTTGCTCGGGCCTCAGATTTCTGTGACAAATATTTTCGGGGAGTCGTTCTTTTATCTGGTCTATAAGCAGAATTGCGATTCCTCCCTCACATTCAGTGTCGGGGCGACTGAGGATCTGATGCTTCCGGCAACCAATCCGATTGTATTTGTAGGCGAAACCGCTGAATCCGGTGGATTTAAAACGGTAACCAACCGCACCACAGTTTCTGCTCCGGCTACGTTTATTCAACTCAAAGTGGAGAGATGAATTTTTAAGGTGCACCAGTGTACCGTTTTTGAAGGCATAACTTATAAAGCGCAATATGCGCGAACTGTTTAAAAAGTAATTTAAAGGAAGGTATATGAAAAATTATAATAAATGGGTTGGATTCGCCGTTGTCGGGGCGAGTTTGTTTGGGGTTGTGAATGGAATTGCGGAAAAACCGTATGACGGCAGTTGGGAATCGTTACAGGAAATGCCGGTTCCGGCGTGGTTCGACGATGGAAAGATCGGCATCTTTATTCATTGGGGCCCTTATAGTGCAATTGGCTACCGCAAGGGCGGGCGCGGCTATGCGGAGCACGTGCCGAAATTGATCTATGAAGATCCCAAGCACTATTATCCTTTTCTGGAAGAGCGCTATGGCGCGTATCCGCCGGAATTCGGCTATAAGGATATTATCCCGGAGTTCAAGGCGGAAAAGTGGGACCCGGATGAATGGGCTCAACTGTTTAAGGACGTCGGTGCAAAATATGTGGTGATGACGGCCGAGCACCATGATGGCTGGGCCAACTGGGATTCCGATCTCACTCCATGGAATGCCGTGGACATGGGGCCGAAACGGGACCTGGTTGGTGATCTGGGAGAAGCGCTGAAAAAGCAGGGGCTGAAGTATGCGCCGTCTTATCACCGCGAACGTCATCAATCTTTTTTCACCACCCAGAAGTATGTGGTGAATGCCGAGCCGCGCGCGGACATTGTGGAGGAAATCAAACGCGTCCCGGAAGCGGCGTCGCTCTACGGTCCGTTCGGTACGACGGCAGCATTTGTCGACAGCTATGTGGCCCGCTGGAAAGAGATTCAGGAAAAGTATAAGCCGGATATGCTCTGGATGGATGACTTCCCGATTTATACGCGCGATGGAAACAACGTCCGCAAGGGACAGGCCAAACCCGAGGTTCAATATTTTGATGATCAGGTTCGGGGTATGATTACAGATTTCATGAACGACGGCGCGGCGCGCGGCGCGGACGTTTATGTAAACAACAAAGGCGGAAACCGAAACTGGCCCGACGGCGTCGGTTGTCTTGAAAAAGACAATCTCAAGCTGAAGGTCATCGGCCCCAAATGGCAGAGCTGCACCACCTTCGGCACCTCCTTCGGTTATCTGGAAGGCGATAAATATAAAAGCATCGAAGGGGTTATTCATGAAATGATCGAGGTCATCAGCCGCAATGGAAACTTTTTGATCAATATCGGCCCGAAGGCTGACGGAACGATTCCGGAGCCGCAGGTTGAACGCCTGCATGCCATGGGCGACTGGCTGAAGATCAACGGCGATGCCATCTACGGTTCCAGATATTGGAACGTGTGCGACCAGATGAACGAACACCTGGCCTTCACCACCAAAGATAAAAACCTCTATGCCATCAAAATGGAAAAACCGATGGCGCCGTTCACCATCGAGGCTTCCAAGGGTTGGAAAAAAGAACAGGTGAAGTCGGTGCGCCTGCTGGGTTCCGAAGAAAATGTGAAATGGGCCATGACTCCGCAGGGGTTGGAAATCACTCCGCCGCGTGATCTCGGGACGAGCGAGTATGCCTGGACCTTCGAGATCGTTACCGACCGCGAGCAGCACACGCCGAACGTAATCCAGCACGATGCATCCGAAGCCTTGAAGGGTACGAAAGAGGTCGATCTGGAAGGGCACGACACATCGGATCTTCCGGAGGGGGTCTTTGTTGTTCCGGCGAAAGAGGGCTCCATTGTTCTGAATGCAGCGAGCGCCACACTGAATGTGTCGGACGCGCGGGGCATCATCTACAGTGCCGATGATGGATACATTGCCCGCTGGCAGTCCGCTGCCGATACGGTCGAATGGTCGGTGTCGGTCAAGACGCCGGGAACGTACGATGTCATCGTGGAAGTGGGGGTCAACCGTCTGTCCGCGGTCAGAGTGAGTGTGTCGGGAGTCGTGTCCGAACCGGTGGAATGCCGGCTTCCGGCGACGGGGGGCTATAAAAATTTCAAGGCCGTGAAGCTGGGCCCGGTGACCATTGAAAAGGCCGGGGAATACAGGGTGACTGCAGTCCCGATTGCAGATGGGTGGCAACCGATCAACCTACGTGCGGTTATGCTGCAGCCGACCAACTAATAAGGTAGAAGAAGATGATGAATATTAAATTAATATGGTTAGGCCTTCTTTGTTTCGCCGGGTTTGCTGCAGAAGCGAAGCAGCAGCCCAATATTATTTTCATTATGACGGATGACCAGGGCTATTCGCCCATCGGCGCACACGGGCATCCGTGGATCCGGACGCCGGAGCTGGACAAAATGCACGGCCAGTCGATCCGTTTTGATCGTTTTATGATGGGATCGACCTGCGCGCCGAGCCGGGCCGGGATAATGACCGGGGTCCATTCCATTAAAAACGGGGTGACGCATACAATCTATGAACGCGAACGCGTCAACCTGAACGCCATCACCATCCCGCAGGTATTAAAGCCGGCCGGTTACACGTCGGGCTATTTCGGTAAATGGCATCTGGGCGACGAGGCGCCATACCAGCCTGAAGCCCGCGGGTTCGATGAAGTGTTTATTCACGGTGCGGGCGGCATCGGACAAAAATACAAGGGCTCCTGCGCGGATGTGCCCGGCAACACCTACTTCAATCCGGTGTTCAAACACAACGGCACCTTTGTGAAGACCCAGGGCTACTGCACGGATGTTCTGTTCAAGGCCACGCTCGGCTGGATCCAGTCGGTCAAGGATTCCGGAAAGCCGTTTTTTGCCTACCTCTCCACCAATGCGCCGCATGCCCCGTTCAAAGCGCCGCCGGAGTATCAGAAATATTTTGAAGACCTCGGATTCAAAAAGAATGCGGCCGGCTTTTACGGAATGATCGAGCACATCGACGACTGCATGGGGCAGATGTTCCAGCAGTTGGAAGCCTGGGGATTGATGGAAAACACCATTGTCATCTTCACCTCCGACAACGGTACGACCCCCAGCGGCAACGGGCTGAATGGCAAGGCCGGGCGTCCGCAGGTGCAACTCGGCACCGACAAAAACGGAAAGCCTATGATGACCTACAACGCAGACATGAAAGGCCTCAAAAGTACGGTGGACGAGGGCGGCGTCCGGGTTCCTTTCTTTGTGCGCTGGGACGGCGTGATTAAAACGGGCCGGACGGTCGACACGGTCGTCACCTACCTCGACATTCTTCCAACCCTGGCGGATTTTGCCGGAGCCGAGCTGCCGGACACCCAGGCATTTGAAGGCCGAAGCCTGAAACCGTTGATCCTGCAAAAAGACCCGGTCTGGGAGGACCGCCTGCATTTTCAGCATGTCACGCGCTGGAATCTCGGGGCTGATCCTGATCAGTTTAAGTGGAAGACCTATTCCGTGCGCAACCAGCGCTTCCGGCTCGTTGAAGGTGCGCTCTACGACATGGAAAACGATCCCGGGCAGCATACCGATGTGGCGGCGCAATATCCGGAGGTGGTGTCCGAAATGAAAAAGGCCTATGAAAAATTCTGGGATGAAGCGCGCCCGCTGATGATTAATGAGGACGTGCCGCTGGCGAAGGAAAAACCGTTCCACGTTGATTACTATGCCCAGGAAAAAAGCAGCGGAATCCCCGACTGGCAGGCCCCCGATATCGCGTGGAAAGAGTCTTTTGTCGATTAAACGCAGACAAAAAATCGAGTGGGATACATCTATGGATGTAGTAATACCATCTTCAGTTTGATTTTGAGATTTTCGTAGAGGCGAGGTTGCTTCTGTTCGGCACACCTACCTCGTCGCTTACCCGCGCGTAGAGCACGCGACGAGGACGTCGCGTCCAGAAGAGCAATTCACGTTTGTCCTTTTTTCGAACTGAAGTCGATATACGGACAGGCCCGGGTCTGCAGAGCGAATACCCTAAACTGGCGATGTGCAAAGATTGCTGAGATGCTAACATAGGTTGGTTGTGAGGAAGATCTGTACTTTCTTCTCGGTAATATGCAGGAGGCATCCTCCTTAAAAACAGGAAAATGAGATGGGTCCATTAAAATTTATCGTAACTGCAGGTTTGTGGACGACGGTATCGGTTGCTCAGGTTGTTTCTGAGTCAAACGCCGATCTGAGTACAGGTCGTGCGGCCTGGCTGGATGAAGCGCGCCCGCGTTAGCGAGGGAAGAATCCTTCATCGGCGGGCCGATCATCCAATCCTATGCTCGATAAAAGGGGCCTTTCCTTTGAAAACTAAACGGGGTGTATATATGAAGTTTTTTCTAATAACAGCGGGCCTGATGGTTCTTGCCGGTGTGCAGGCTGCAACCAATACGCCGGCTTCGGTCCGTGGCGTGCGCACGGCATTGACCGGCATCGGGCAGGAAGACGCGGTTTCGCGGCGCGATCCGAGTGATGTAATCAAAGTCGGGGATCGTTATTATGTCTGGTATTCGAAAGGGAAGATCAAATCGGGCTATAATGCGACGGTCTGGTATGCGACTTCGCCGGATGGGTTGAACTGGACCGAACAGGGCGAGGCGATTGCCAAAGGTCCGGCAGGGAGCTGGGATGAGGCGAGTGTTTTCACCCCCAACATCCTGGTGGCCGAGGGAAAATACTGGCTGTTCTATACCGCGATTTCGAAAAAACCGAAGGTGAAACCGGATTCCAAAATCGGCATTGCGGTGTCCGATTCGCCGGACGGCCCGTGGGAAAAACTCGCCACCAATCCGGCCTTGAAGAACAGCGACAACCCGGAAGATTTCGACAGTCATCTGGTGGACGACTCCTGCCTGATGGTCCGCGACGGTAAATACTGGTTCTACTACAAAGGGCGCCAGCTGGGCAAAAGCCCTGCCGACACGCAGATGGGACTGGCGATTGCTGAAAAGCCGGAAGGCCCCTATATCAAGCATCCCGAAAATCCGGTGATTCCCGGAAATCATGCCGTGCTGGCCTGGCCGCAGGGCAAGGGGGTGGCCGCCATGATCGGCGACACCGGACCGGCGAATATCACCAACACCGTCCAATACGCGGAAGACGGCGTTCATTTCAGCAAAACCCACGATGTGGTGGACGGTCCGCGCGCCGGAGGTTCGTATCGTCCGGAAGCCTTTACCGACAGCGGGCAGGGCGAACCGATTCTGTGGGGTGTCGAGATTGCCCACAAAAAGGGCGAGCTGCCCTACATTCACCGTTATGACCTGGAATGGACCGAATGAGGATGGAGAAGCAGAGGGCCGTTTTGGGGGTTGCACTCCTGCTTGCGGGACAGTCCGTTGCGCAACCCTCGCCGAAGCCGAACGCGATTCTGGTGGTGGCACCCGGCGGGCACATTGCTACGTTGCCCGCCGCGCGCGATGCCGTACGAGCCTTACGGGCCGCCGGGGAAAAGGGCGATATTGATGTCGTAATTCACGACGGTGTCTACACCCTGGATGAAACATTGGTTTTCGGGCTGGAAGATTCCGCGCCGAAGGGGGCCGTAACGCGCTACCGCGCGGCAGACGGTGCCAGCCTGCTGATCAGTGGAGGACGCGTCATCGCGGGTTGGGAAAAGACGGACCTGCAGGACGGCAACGTGTGGCAGGCGAAGGTGCCGTGGGCCAGGGGCGACGCTTTTTTTCACTGCTTGTATGACGGCAGCAAGCTGCTGTCGCGCGCCCGCTCGGAACTGTTTGCGGTCGAGTGCGAAGGCACCCGTCGCCTGTATGCCGGAAAGATAAAGGATCGGTTTGAATTTTCCTACAAAGGCGATGATCTGAAGCCTTGGACGAATCCCGGGGATCTGGAACGGTGAGCCGCAATCTTCTGTTTGGCACGATGGGGCCGTTAATGGGCATTGCCATCAAAGGCCTGAACACCTCACAGCACAACATGTATGTCAACTGCTCCATGACGACGGGAGGAGCCGGCAATACGATTGATCCGAAGAGTGAAATGAGTCGGAATGTTTTTATTTCACGAAAGAAAACACGCCTGCCGGTTTCCACACTAAAATTGAACGGGTGGGTGCCGGGCTTGATTACAATGTCTACTGGCACGAAGGCGGCGACGTAGGAAAAATCCTGGCTGCGCAGCGCAAAAAGGGAGCGAAGAATAAGATCGATGTCCATAGCATGGCTGCAGATCCGTTATATGTGGATATGGTGCATGGAGATTTTTTGTTCAAGTCAGGTTCTCCGGCGATTGAGTTGAGCATTGAGCCGATGCCGCTGGAGGTGGTTGCAAGGATGGGTACTGATCGGGATCCGTTCCTGAAACGCTTCGCGGCGGGCATGCCGCTGGAGGTTCATCATGAAGCGCATGCCGAAAAAAAGAACTGAGGTTTTAAAAATGATAAAAACAAGCACTGTACTCTGTGCGTTTTTTTTACTGGTGAACGGCATCGTTTCGGCGCAGGCGGCACCTAATTTACGAAGTTGAATTGAGAAATGATATAGGAAGTATGTAATGAAAAATTCAATCTGTTTTATCTGCACGGTGTTATGTCTGTCGATGGCGACCCATGCGGTTGAACTCTATGTGGATCCCGCAGGGTCGGATACAAATGCGGGAACAAAGGCAGTGCCGCTGGCCACCTTGGATGGTGCACGTTCGCTGATTTCCAAGCAGGGGCTGATCGGTGAGGAACCGGTAACGGTCTGGATTACGGGCGGAACCTATTCCATGGATCAAACGTTGTGTTTCCGTGAAAGTGATTCAGGGACGGAAAAGGCGCCGGTCACCTATCGAGCGGTACCGGGTGACGAGGTGGTGTTGAAGGGGAGTCTTCCCGTTTCTTCCAATGCCTGGAAAATATGGAAGGATGGCATCTATCGGCAATCGCTGAAGGGGACGGCACTGGAGGGGCGCGCGATCAATCAGTTGTTTATGTCCAATGAACGCATGGTGCGGGCGCGCTATCCGAACTGGGATTACAACAATCCGCTTCGCACTGGAAAGGGCTACCTGCATGCGGGGGGAAACAAATCCTCGATGGAGTATATCGAGTGGGAGGCCGGTGCTCTGGATGGGCGTGTCGCGCAATGGAAACATCCAGAGCAGGGAATTGTGCATGCGTTTCATAGTAAGAACTGGGGTAATTTCCAGTTTGCCATCAGGGAGATTGACCCGGCGAAACGTGTGATCCATTTCAGCGAAGGCGGTTGGCAGGCGCAGCGGCGCTACGGGGTGGGAGGAAAGAGCAAGGGGCATTCGGAGGGATCGCCATTCTATATTGAAAATATATTCGAAGAGCTCGATGCGCCTTACGAGTGGTTTCACGATCCAGAGGCGGACATGCTCTATTTTAAGCCGCCGACAGGAATGGATTTGTCTGCGGTTACGGTTGAAGCCGCCGTGATCGATCGCATCATTGAGGTCGAGGGTGCGGAACAGCTTCACTTTGACGGGTTTAATCTGACCCAGACGCGCGTTACGTTTATGCAACCCTATGAGGATTTGGCGAGAGGCGACTGGGCCATCCATCGCGGCGGGGCGGTCTATTTTAAAGACAGCCAGAACTGCACCGTGAAAAATTTCCACATCGAGAAAGTGGGCGGCAACGGTATTTTTGTTGATGGGTTTAATAAAGACATTCATATCTCGGGGTGTCTGATTGAGGATACGGGCGAGAGTGCGGTTTGCTTTGTGGGCAACCCGAAGGCCGTGCGTGAGTATCAGACCTGGGTGAGCGACAAAAAGGGTGTTTATGAAGATTTAGAGCCGGGGCCTAAGACGGAAGACTATCCGCGCGACTGCAGTGTGAAGAATTCCATCACACGAGATGTCGGCGTGTATGGGAAACAGACCTCCGGTGTGTTGATTTCTATGGCGATGGATATCACGGCGGAGCACGTCAGCGTGTACCGCATCGCTCGTGCCGGCATCACCATTAACGATGGTACCTGGGGCGGTCATGTGATGGCGCACTGCGACATTTACGACACCATTTTGGATACCGGTGAACATGGCCCGTTTAACTCCTGGGGCCGCGAGCGTTTTTGGCATTTCTTTGGTGAAACGAAAATGACCAAAGAGTGGGTCAAGCTGGACTCGCTCAAGCCGATTGTGCTGCGCAATAATCGCGTCGGCAATTACCGTTCTGCTGTGAGCGCGGGCAACTGGACGATCGATCTGGATGACGGCTCTTCAAATTATGAAATCTACAACAACCTGATGATTGGGTCGACGCTCAAGCTACGCGACGGTTACTTCCGGACGGTAACCAACAATATTATGGTGAGTGCCGTTCCGCTCGGATTTCATGTCTGGCCGGCGGATAATTCGGAGGATGTGTTTAAGCGGAATATCACGGTGGTGGCCGGGGCGGTCGAAGGCAGTGGTAGAAAAACGAGCTCCGTTCTTGGGCCCGTTCGCATGCCGAAAAACCCATCGAATTGGGGCACGTTTGATTACAACCTTTGGTGGAATGTAAATGTTCCGGATTTTAGCGCGGGGAAGGTCGCCAAGAGCCTAAAGGCATGGCAGCAGCACCAGGGCAGGAACAGTGTGTTTGCCGATCCACAGTTCGTCGACCCGGAGAACCGCAACTATCAGGTGAAGCCGGGATCGCCCGCGCTTAAGCTGGGATTCAAAAACTTTCCAATGGATCAATTCGGTCATCAGATGACCCGGATTATGAATGTGGTGCATCAGTTTGAAGACGCTGTGGAGGTGGTGATTCGTGCCGACGCACGGGGAGGGCAGGTTCACTACACGGTGGATGGTTCCGAGCCGACTGCTAAATCGCCGGTTTACAAAAAACCGTTCCGGATCGATGAGCACACAACGGTGCGCGCCAATACGTTTAATGCGCAGGGCCATGCGGTCGGTTTCGAAGATCGCGTTGCGTTTGAAAAAGTGGATCAGGTGAAGCACCAGAGCTGGTTGGCATCGTTGCTGGCCGGACAGTTTGTCGGCCCGGAAAAGCAGGCGAATACCAAGGCTGAGCGCGAGCCGCGTACGCTGACGTGGCTGGGGATGGACCTGGTGACGATTTCCGACTTCCCGGATTATATTGATGCCTCCGGCGGTCAGTCCTCCGGCGTTTTTGTTGACCGCATGGGCAAGGACAGCCCGGCACTCAAGGCGGGCATGAAAGAGGGCGACACCATCATTCGCCTTAACACAACGGAAGTGCGCACGCTGGAGGATTTTGAGCGCGCCCTCAAAAAAGCAAACGGTGTGTTTTCGGTGAAGGTGTTCCGCAACTACCAGCATCATGAATTCACTGTGGAGCAGTAAAAGGATGAGCATGAAAAAAACAATGGGTATCTTGAGTATGGCAATGGTTTCTGTCGCGCTGGCGGACTCTGCGTGGGTGGTGGATAGTCAAGCCGAGTGGGAACAAAACATCGCATCTAAAGATCAGATTGAACTGAACGACGGGATGGCCTCGCCAACGGCGAAAACGGCAAGTTTTCAAAGTAAGCTGAAACGTTTTGCAGATAAAAGATCGGCGGAGTCGATTTCCTTTGAGCAGTCGACCATCTGGGAAAATTGGGAGCCGGCGGGGAATATCGGCCCGAGTAATCTGGGCGGTGCGCCCATTTTTCTTCGCAAAGGAGATCAGGATTATTGGATCTTCGGGATGCCGAAAATGAAGGCGGGCAAGCGGGTGGACGGTTATCACGGCTGGCAGAGCCGCGATATGGTGAACTGGACTCATTATGGACCCGTGACACCGAAGCGCGCAAACTGTGCAACCTCGGCGGAGTTGGTGGATGGTAACGTCTATATCTACTACGATTTCCCGAACGATCAGGATCCGCACCTGGTAATTGATGAAGACCTGACTGACGGCATTCCCGGTAAAGATATGGGGATGGCGTTTAAAGATCCATCGCACGGTTCGGACAGCGCCATTATTCGGGATCTCGATGGGAATTTTCATTTGATTCTGGAGGATTGGAGCCCGATTGATGCATCCACCCATGCCTGGGATTCGCCGCTGGCGATGCATGCGGTCAGTGCGGACGGCATCAAGGATTTTAAGATTCTTCCTCCTGCGGTGGACGAGCGCACCACACCCACGGGAAAGTTTGCAGAGTATTTTCATCCCCATTGGACCCGGGATGATCCGGAGAACTATCCGGGAAAACCTGCGCCGAAAGACTTTCGGCAGCATAGGATTAAAAAAGGCGATATTCGTGCTTCGGCACAATATGAGATCCATGAACCGGAGCAGAATGCCTATGGCGATTGGGCGGCGATTTCCATCGGCGGGCAATACTACCTCTTCTGCGATTTTGATCCATCGACCGCTCATGGCGATAAGAACGCGATGAGCGTGGCCTGGTTTACCTCGGATGACATCAATAAGCCGTTCACCTTCTGCGGCAACGTCGGTAAAGGGCATCCGGACCCGGATATCATGTTTGCCGAAGGAAAATTCTACCTGCTTACCCAGACACCGAACGATTTCGTCAGTCCGGGCCCGTGGGTGGATGGCGTGGAAGTGCGCGTCGGTGTGGATGTTTCCAATGATGGGAAAATCGATCAATGGACCGATTGGAAAACTGTAAAGGAAAGCTATGAAGCCGTTCCCGGTTTTGCCAAGCAGGTCGCAAGAATCCCTGCATCGTTGGGGTTGAGTGAGCTTCCCGCCGGGTATGGTTTTCAGTTTGAGGTTAAATTGACCGATACAACTGCAAACCATTCGAAGCCGATGCTGGAAAAAATCGAGCTGTCGTTTGCGAAATAGGAACTTGATTAAATGAAACGATGGCTGAAATTTATTGGTGGGCTTTGTTTGGTTGGTGCTGTTTTGGCGGATCAGCCGCCTGTGGTATCTTCGACTCTGAGGGGAGAGCCCGCAGGCTCAGACTCGAATGAGAGCCGGCCTGCCGTGAGCGGAGTTGAACGGTCGAAGCCGAACATTATTATCATCCTTGCGGATGACCTCGGTTACGGGGATATCGGTTGCTACGGCGCGAAATACGAAACGCCGGTGCTTGATAAGCTGGCGGCGGATGGTTTCCGCTCAACGGATTTTTTTGTGGCGGCCAATGTGTGCGGCCCGTCGCGCGGAGCGCTGCTGACCGGCCGTTATCCTATGCGCAACGGGCACCCGTATTATCGCAGTGATTACCACTCTAAAAGCGGAGGGTGTTATGCACTGCATCCCGATGAGATTACGTTAGCGGAGCTACTCAAACCGGCGGGGTACCGCACCTTTGCCGTCGGCAAATGGCATCTGGGATTCAATGTGGAGGGGGCGCATCCGATGGATCAGGGATTTGATTCATATTATGGATGCCCTCACAATTATGGCGACAAGACCCAGGCCACAGGCAAGGCACTGGTTCGGGATTGGGAGATCGAGAAGGAGGTCCCATTTCAAGAGCTTACGCAGAGTTACAACCGGGAAGTCGTACAGTTCATCGAGCGGCAGTCGAAGGAACAACCGTTTTTCATCTATATGGCACACCAGATCGCGCATTCACCCATTCTGCCGAGTAAGGACTTTGAGGGCTCTACGAAAAAGGGCAGGTATGCGGATTTTGTGGTGGAGCTTGATCACAGCGTTGGCGTGATGCTGCAGGCGTTGAAAGACAACGGTCTGGACGAAAATACACTGGTGGTTTTCTTTGCGGATAACGGCCCGGCGAAGGCGGGATCGGCAGGGCCGTTGGCCGGCGGGAAATATGTGACGATGGAGGGCGGGCACCGCGTGCCGGGCATCTTTCGCTGGACGGGGACGATTCCTGCCGGGCAGGTGTCGGATGCAACGCTCAGCAGTCTGGATCTCTTTCCGTTGTTTGCCGATTTGGCCGGGGTGGAGTTGCCGAACGATCGAATCATCGACGGCAAAAATATATTGGATGTGCTGCTCGGCAAGAGCGATGAGTCGCCGCATAAGTTTATCTATTACTATAACGGCTTGAACCTGCAGGCGGTGCGCAAGGGCAAGTGGAAGCTTCATCTGCCGCGCACCCGCGAAGCGCAACCCTACTGGTGTAAAAAGCAGAAGGGGCGCATTTTCTCTGTGCTGAAAGAGAACTTTCTGGTGAATCTCGCTGCTGATATCGGCGAGAAAAAGAATGTCGCTGCTGCCCATCCCGAGGTGGTTTCCTCGCTGGTGGAAGAAGCGGATCGCATCCGCACTGAGCTCGGAGATTACGGGCAGACAGGCTCCGATCAACGACCCTGCTGGCCGCCGGTTGAGTAGGAAAAGAGAAGACGTTTTTTTGATAATTGGAGAATACGAATATGCATAAGTTCACCTTTTTTTTAATGGCTGGAATGCTGGTGTTTATGGACGCGTATTCGACATCCAACGATAGCCCGGTTGTGAAGAAGGTGAGTACTAAGCCGAACTTTATCATCCTGCTGGCGGATGATCAGGGCTATCAGGATCTCGGGTGTTATGGCTCGCCGGATATCAAGACGCCCCGGATTGATCAGATGGCGGCGGAGGGAATTAAGTTTACAAACTTCTACGCGCAGCCCGTTTGTGGTCCGTCCAGAAAAGCGATCATGACCGGCTGCTATCCGCTGCGCACGGCATGTTCATCGCTGAAAGAACGGACGCAGCCGCACCCGCGGCTGAATGCCTCGGAAATTACGATCGCTGAAATCCTCAAAGCCGAAGGATATGCCACCGCGGCGTACGGGAAGTGGGATATGGACGGTCGCTTCAAGTTCGCGGACAAGAAGCTTTTGGCGACCCATCAGGGGTTTGATTCCTATTATGGCGCGCCGGATGACGGCATGAAAAAATTCCTGGATAACGATCAGCGCATCAAGCCACTGCCGCCGGACCTTCGGATCCGGACCTATACCGACAAGGCGATTTCTTTTATCAAAGAAAACAAAGACAAGCCGTTTTTTGCCTACGTCGCCTACCATATGCCGCATGTGGAGCTGGCGGTATCCAAAGAGTTCAAAGGAAAGTCCGCCGGCGGGCTTTACGGCGATGTGATTGAGGAACTGGACTATAATGTGGGCCGCGTCCTCGATGCCCTCGCGGAGGAGGGGCTGGAACAGAATACCTATGTCATCTATTTAAGTGACAATGGCCCCTGGTATCTGGGAAATGATCCGCGTCATATAAAAAAGTATGGCGGGAAACAGGAGGCCGATGATCAGGGCGGCTCAGCCCTTCCGTTGCGCGGGGATAAGACGACGAGCTGGGACGGCGGGTTCCGGGTGCCCAGCATACTGTGGGCCCCCGGCCGGATTCCGGCCGGGCAGGTTAGCGATGAGATAGCAACGACGCTGGACATTCTGCCGACCTTCGCTGCGCTGGCCGGCGGAACGGTTCCTGCGGATCGGGTGATTGACGGCCATGATATCAGCGACCTGATTCACGGCGTTCCTGGTGCCGAGAGCCCGACCAAAGCGTTTTATTATTATGTACGGGAAACGCTTCACGCCGTCCGGGTCGGGAAATGGAAACTGCACGTGCCTCATGCACAGGATGAGTTTTGGAAACGGTTCTATCGGGATGGTGACTGCATCGAGGTCACAGAACCCATGCTCTACGATCTGGAAAATGACATTGAAGAAACCAAAGACGTTGCCGCCCGACACCCAGAGGTGGTCGAGGAGTTGATGAAATATATTGAGTTCGCCCGCAAAGATATAGGCGATGGCGATCAAATAGGTGAAAACGCCAGATAGAATAATTTGTAGAAACGATTGAAGCAATAGGAGAGATTCATGAGACGAATAACACAACAGGTCATGCTTGGGATTTTAGCCGTCAGCTCCGGCGCACTGGGTGCTGATTGGTATGTCAGCCCGATAGGGAACGATTCGAATGCGGGAACAAAGGATGCGCCACTGGCGACGGTCGCGGCGGCACGGGATGCGTTGCGCACGTCTAATCAGCAGGGCAAGGAACCCTGTTCGGTCATCCTTGCTGACGGGGTTTACTATCTGCCCGAAACGCTGGTCTTTACGCCCGAAGATTCCGGCTCTGAAAAATACCCGGTTATCTATCGCGCACAGAACCGGGGCCGGGCGGTGCTGAGCGGCGGGCTGAAGCTGGAGTTGGATTGGAAGCCGCACAAAAACGGAATTTTTAAGGCGAAGACCCCGGCCGATTTGGACATCGATCAGTTAATTATCGACGGCGCTAACCAGCGGATGGCGCGTTACCCGAACTATGATGCGGTAAAGAAGACGGAAGCCTATCAGGGCTATGCGGCCGATGCATTTTCTAAACAGCGTGCAGAAAAATGGGACGATCCGTCCGGCGGCTATATCCACGCCATGCATCGCGCTCGCTGGGGTGGTTATCACTATCTCATTACCGGCAAGGATGCCAAAGGCGAGGTGACTTATGAAGGCGGCTGGCAGAACAATCGCCAGATGGGCATGCACAAAAGCCAGCGCATGGTGGAAAATATTTTCGAGGAGCTCGATGCTCCCGGTGAATGGTTTCACAACGCAAAAACCTCCACCCTATACTATATGCCTCAGGATGGTCTCGATCTGGCGGCGGCTCAGGTGGAAGTGGTTCGGCTGCGTCATTTGGTTGAGGTGTACGGCGATCTGAAACAGCCCGTCGCTTCCATGAAAATTCCCGATCCCGGCAACAAGGTTCCCGGCCTGGAACTTGAAACGCCGGAGACGACGAAGCCGGTCCGGTGGATTGAGCTGCAGGGACTGCGCTTTGCCGGCACCCGACGAACCTTTATGGATACCCGCGAGCCTTTACTGCAGAGCGATTGGGCCATCTATCGCGGCGGCGCCGTCCATCTGCGCGGAACGGAACACATCTCGATTGAAAACTGCGATTTCGAAGAGTTGGGCGGGAACGCCGTGTTTGTCGATGGCTACAACCGCCACGCCGTTATTCGCGGAAACCTGTTTAAAAACAATGGTGCGAGTGATGTGAATTTTGTTGGTTCGTTCGCCGCCGTGCGGTCGCCGCGCTTCAGCTATCTGACCATGCCGCATCCGCTTAAGAGTGTGGACCGGGAAGTCGGGCCGAAGACGGAAGAATATCCGGCGGACTGTCTGGTGGAAGACAACCTTATGACGCGCTGCGGCCGGGTGGAAAAGCAGAGCGCTGGAGTCAACATCTCGATGGCGACCCGAATTACCGTGCGGCACAATACCGTGTTCGACACCCCGCGCGCGGCGATCAATATCTGCGACGGCACATGGGGCGGCCACGTGATCGAGTGGAACGATTGTTTTGAGACCGTGCTGGAGACGCACGACCACGGGGCGTTTAACTCCTGGGGCCGCGACCGCTACTGGCATCAGGCCGGACCGTCCGGCCCCAAACATAAAGACAAAAGCGGGAAACCGTTGATCAGTCATTGGATCGAGGACGATCCAAATTCGCCGTTCTGGGATGCCTATCAGACGACCACGCTTCGCCATAACCGCATGCAGTGCGATCATGGCTGGGATATCGATCTGGACGACGGCTCCACCAACTACGAGATCTACAACAACCTGTGTTTGTCCGGGGGGCTGAAGACCCGGGAAGGCTATAAACGCGTGGTCAGGAACAATATTATCCTGAGAGAGGGCTACACCTGCAATGTGCCGTATCCCAAACCGACGCAGGATGTGTTTGAATCCAATATCTTTTGGGGCACCGGCTATTCCGCATCCAATCCGAAGCTTTGGGGTGGTTCGCGCAACCAGAGTTTTATGCACAACTCTGCCGGTGAAGCGGTGGAGCCCTGGATCGCTGGTCAGAGTAAAACCGGGGATGATGCGGACAGCCTGTATGGCAATGTACAGTTTGTGAACCCGGCCGAGGGTGACTTTTCGGTGGCTGCCGGTTCGCCGGCCCTGTCGGTCGGCTTTGAAAACTTCCCCATGAAGGGCTTCGGAGTGACTTCCGCCCGTTTGAGAGCAATGGCGGAAGAGCCGCCGATTATCCTGCCGATCAATGTGGAGGCGAATAAAGCGTCCAAGGTCCGCTACGCGAAAGTCCTGGGCGCGCAGTTTAAACCGTTGAATACGCAAGCCGAACTGACGGCCACGGGCATGGATTCTCTGCGCGGTGTCCTGCTGATCAATGTACCTAAGTTCAGTGCAATGGCCAATTATGGGTTTGATAGCGACGATGTGGTACTCGAGATTGATGGCAAAAAAGTTGTTTCCAAAACTTTTGCAAAAACCATACAGGGTCTCAGTGCTGGCCGTCATAAGGTGTCGGTCTGGCGTGGCCAGCAGTCGCATGAGTTTGAATTCGAAAAGGAAAAAAATAATCATGAATATACGTGTGTTAATTTGCGCCGCGGCGGCGCTGGCTGGAACGCTGGCCTCAGCGATGGAAAAGCCCAATGTTATTATTCTCTTTGCGGATGACATGGGCGTCGGGGATGTTTCCTATGGTGATCCCGCGGCAATGATTCAGACGCCGCATATCGACCGTTTGTCCAGCCGGGGCATGACGTTCACTGATGGGCACAGCTCGTCCGGTATCTGCACGCCGAGCCGTTATGCAATGCTGACTGGGCAGCACCATTGGCGGCGTTTCCACGGTATCGTTGGTGCATTCGGAGGATCCGTTTTTGAACCGAACGAATTCACCATTGCACGTATGTTTAAGCAGCAGGGCTATCGGACGGCCATGTTTGGAAAGTGGCATCTTGGCTGGGACTGGGATGCCATCCGTAAGCCCGGTGTAGCCAAAAAGAATCTGGCGAAGGCTTCTTCGTATGATTGGACGAAGCGTTTCCCGGGCGGCCCGGTCGATCAGGGATTCGATCATTACTTTGGAGATGGAACGATCAACTTTCCTCCATACTGCTGGATCGAAGACGATCGTTTTTTAACGATACCCACCAAGCCGGTCATGAAATCAAGACCACTGGCGGGCGGTGGCGGGTTTCGGGCCGGCCCCATGGCTGAGGGCTGGAATCCGTATGACATTCTCCCGACGATAACGGAAAAGACGGTGGAGTGGATCGAGGAGCAGGATGGGGACGCCCCGTTTTTCGCCTATCTCGCCTTCAACTCACCGCATTATCCGATCGTTCCCAACAAGGCGTTTCATGGAAAATCCAAGGCGGGCTACTATGGCGACTTCGTGATCGAGACCGATGCCATGGTCGGCAAGGTGATGGCCGCTCTGGAAAAGAAAGGACTGCTTGAAAACACCGTGGTCGTTTTTTCTGCTGACAACGGGTCGGAGAAGCATTGCCTTGAGCGACTCAAAAAATTTGACCAGTGGAGTTCCGGAGACTTCCGCGGAATGAAGCGGGATCTCTACGAAGGCGGTCACCGCGTCCCCTTTATCGTCAGCTGGCCGGGCAAGGTCAAAGCTGGATCCCGTTCGGCCGAGGTGATCAGCCAGGTGGATCTGGCAGCAACCTTTGCCGACATTCTCGGACATCACCTCGGTAACGATGAAGCCATCGACAGTTACAGCATCCTGCCGGTTCTGAAAGGCGAGGAATTTCCTAAGCCGTTGCGCACAGCGACGGTGCAGAACACGGCCAAAGGGAAATATGCTCTGCGACAGGGAGACTGGGTGTTCATTAATGCGCATTCGGGTTCCTCGCCTCGACAGGAGCCGAAGGAGTATCTGGACTATTTTGGTTTGGAAATGTATTCGGAAAATAATCCCGGCCTGCTGTTTAATCATCAAGGATGATCCGCGGCAGTCCAGAAATCTCTATGACCAATATCCGGAAAAGGTGTCGGCCATGCGTGCGCTTCTAAACCGGTATGTTGCAGGTGAGCCCTGTGTAGAAGGAAAAGCGCACCGTGATTAAAGGAATACAGATGAAAAGAAAAAATATAGTACTTATTATTGCCTGTACCGCAATGGCATGGATGGCTTCGGCGATGGAGCGCCCCAACGTCATATTGGTAATGACCGATGATCAGGGCTATGGGGATTTGGGGTGTCTCGGCAATCCGATCCTGAAAACGCCGGAGATCGATAAGTTGCATGCGCAGTCGATCCGCTTTACCGATTTTCATGTCAGTCCGTTCTGTACGCCGACGCGCGCGGCGTTGATGACGGGCAACCATCCTGGATACACCGGAGCCTTCCGCACCAGCTCGGGGCGCACCATGATGCACCCGGATGAAAAAACGGTGGCGAATCTTTTTGCTGATGCCGGCTATGCCACCGGGATGGTCGGCAAGTGGCATCTGGGAGACAACGCGCCGCATCGCCCGCAGGATCGCGGTTTTCAGGATGTCGTGTGGCATCGCTGCGGCGGGATCGGGCAGGCGTCGGACTATTGGGGCAACGACTATTTCGACGACACCTATGAACGCAACGGGACCTTTGAAGCCTTCGAGGGCTACTGCACCGACGTCTGGTTCCGCGAGGCGATCCGGTTTGTGGAAAAGAACCGGGACAAGCCCTTCTTTCTCTATCTGCCGCTCAATGCGCCGCACGGGCCGTATCGCGTGCCGCCGGAGTGGGAGGCTCCGTACAAGGGAAATGAGCAGGTCGCCAACTCCGCGTTTTACGGGATGATCGCCAACATAGATTTCAACATGGGTCTCTTTCGTGAAAAGCTCGAGGAACTCGGGCTGGCCGAAAATACGATTCTGATTTTTATGACGGACAATGGAACGTCCGCGGGAGCAAAATTCAGGGGATTGGATTCCGAGTCGGTGGTCGGCTACAACGCGGGGATGCGCGGTAAAAAATCGTCGGTCTACGACGGCGGCCACCACGTGCCGTTTTTTATCTACTGGCCGAAGGGCGGACTGACCGGAGGGAAGGATATCGACACGCTGGCGGCGCACATTGACGTGCTGCCGACACTGGCCGATCTGTGCGGCATCCCCGTTCCGGAGGAATATGACCTGGATGGGATTTCTCTCAAGCCGCTACTGGACGGCTCCGAAGAACCATGGGGGCGGAAGCACCACGTAGTGCAGTATCATGGGGGGGCGTATGGCAAAGCCCTGCCGCCGGGCCCGCTGGCCTATTCGACGGTGCTGACCGAACGCTGGCGGTTGGTCAATTCCGACGGACAGAAGCTGTTTGATATTCAGGCCGACCCGGCGCAGCGCACCGATGTCGCCGCTGAGCATCCTGAAGTGGTGGAGCAGCTGCGGGCACTGTATGATCCTTTCTGGGAGCGCGTATCCCCGCGCCTGACGCCGGTTCGTATCGACCTTGGAAATCCGGCGGAACCCAAAACCGTGTTGTGCTCGCAGGACTGGCATATGAAAACCGGCAACCCGCCCTGGAATTTCGGCGCAATCAAAAAGCTTCCGAAAGTAACCGGGCCGTGGCTGGTGGATGTCAAACGCGCCGGGCGGTATCGGATGACCCTGCGCCAATGGCCCGCCGAAGCGGACAAGCCGGTGGTGGCGGTCCGTGCAAAAGTCGGGATTGCCGGGCAGGAAAAGGAAGTGCCCGTTATGGCCGACAGCAAGGGCGTCGTTATCGAGCTGGATCTTCCGGCGGGCCCGACGGAATTGGTGACCTGGCTTTATGATAGAGACGGGAAGGCCGGCGGTGCCTACTTTACCGACGTCGAATGGATCGGTGATGTTTGATCCCCAAACGGGGATGTTGATGAAGGTTGGATTTAAATATGTATGGGTACTTGGTCTCTTGGCAGCGTTTTCCAGCGTTGCCGATCTTCCGGAGGATAGACCGAATTTTATTATCATTTTTACCGATGATCAGGGCTATCAGGATCTGGGTTGCTACGGTTCTCCGGATATTGAGACGCCGCGGCTTGATCAGATGGCGGCCGAGGGCATGCGGTTTACCAGCTTTTATGCCCAGACCGTTTGCGGACCGTCGCGCGGGGCGCTGATGACGGGCTGCTATCCGCTGCGCTTTGCCCGGCAGGACGATCCCAACTCCATCCATCCCGAAATGCATAGCGATGAAATCACCATCGCTGAAGTACTGCAGGAGCAGGGCTATGCAACCGCCGCCTTCGGCAAGTGGGATCTGGCCGGTCATAATCCGGGGCAGTACAAGCCGGAGCTGCTTCCGCCGTATCAGGGATTTGATGTTTATTTCGGTACGCCCGGCAGCAACGATAAGGTTGTCAACCTGATCCGCGGCACGGAGGAGATTGAGCAAAAGGCCGACATGTCTACCCTGACGAAGCGCTACACGGATGAAGCCATTTTGTTCATCGAGGAAAAAAAGGATGAGCCGTTTTTTGTCTATCTGGCGCACACCATGCCGCACACCAGGCTGGCCGCCTCAGCGGAATTCAAGGGTACGTCGGAAGGTGGACTCTATGGAGACGTGATCGAGGAGCTCGACTTTAACATCGGGCGCGTGCTCGACACCGTGAAGGAGCTCGGACTCGACGATAACACCTATATAATTTTCACCAGCGATAACGGCCCGTGGCTCATACGCAAAGACCACAGCGGGCATGCCGATCCGCTGCGGAGCGGGAAAACCTCCTGTTGGGAGGGCGGCCTGCGCGTTCCCTGCATTATGCGCGCACCGGGAAAAATTCCTGCCGGAACGGAGTGTGATGCGGTGGCGGCCACCATCGATCTGATGCCGACGATCGCCAAGCTGGCGGGGGGGGCGCCCCCAACCGATCGCGTGATCGACGGCGTTGATATATCGGCGCTGATGCGCGGAGCGTCCGATTCGTTGGACCGCACGTATTTTTATTATCAGCACGACTGTCTGCGGGCGGTGCGTTCCGGACATTGGAAACTGATGCTGCCGCATACGGAACCGGTGGAAGCCAGTATTGCAATGAAGTGGAAAAATCATATCGCCAAAGCGGACGCCATCCGGATTCAAAAGCCGATGCTCTTTAATCTGGATGTCGACATCGGCGAGACCACGGATGTGGCTGATCGCCATCCTGAAAAAGTCGCCGAGCTGATGAAGCTGGCGGAGTGGGCACAGCAGGATATCGGCGACCACGATACGTTTGGACAAAACTCCCGAACCTTTGGCGCTCAGCGCCGTTTGCTGTCGAATGAAGAGGACTATGAAGAAACCATTTACCCGAATAAAAAGAAGTAGACAGGAAAAATAATGAAATCAGAACCTGTTGATACCTGTAATACCGATTGCGCCTGTTCGGGAGGCACGAGAATTTCGCGCGGCCGTTTTCTGGTCGGCACCGGTATGTTTGCCGCCGCGCTGGGTGCGGTGCCGACGATGGCGGCCGGCAGCCGGGAGGCTTATGCATCGCTTCTGATGTCCGATCCGGCGCTGCGCGGTTACTGGCGTTTTGAAGACAACCTGGTTGATCGGGTCGGGAAATCCAATGCGGTGGCCAGTGGGTCCCCCTCGTTTGTTGATGGGGCGATTGACAGTAAGGCAATCAGCCTGCAGCCCCATCAACCGCTTTCGGTGGCGGGAGCCGATCAGCTGAAAGGCCGCTCCTCGACGCTTGAGCTGTTTTTAAACTGGATGCCAAACCCGATGGCGACGGGAATCCCGTGATTATCGCCCAGGGGACCGGAAAGCAGGCCCTCTATGTGATCGGCATTAAGAACGATCGGTCCGCACTGCTTTATCAGAATACGAACGGCATGGTGGTGACGGAGATCCATCTGCCGACGGATCAGCCGATTGAAATCGGCCGCTGGTATCATTTTGCACTCACCAGTTACGACCTCGATGTGCGTGCTTATGTGGATGGCTATGAGTGCAGCCTGGTGGGGGGCGCCTACGAATATACGCGCCGGGGACCGAAGAAAACCACCATGACGCTCGGGGCGACCGCCGTCGAAAACGGCTGGGGTTCAACCCATATTTCGCTCGATGAAGTGGCCTGCTTTGCGCGCGGTCTGACGCAGGCGGAGATTCAGGAGCATATCAACGCCGCCGGTCCGGCGTGGCAGAAAAAACTTCAGGAAACCGGAGCGCAGGCGGCGGCGGTGAAGGCCGAACGCGACGCGCTGCGCGCCCGCAAGGCGCAAGCGATGCTCAACGATTCAGGCCTGACGGCCCACGGCTCAACGACGGTCTACGAAGGCGAGCGGCTGGAAGCGATCAACTTTATGGTGGGCGGCATCGGCGCCGGCGCCATTCAGTTTAACGGGAAGGCGGAACCCGCCATCTGGCAAATTGCCTGTAATTTTAACGAAGCAAAAATGGACGACAGTTTTCTCGCCGTGCGGGTGCAGACGGCCGGCGGCAAGGCGGTCGTGCGTGCGCTGCAGACCGAACCGGTCGGACCGTTCAAGGCGATGCCATCGCTGAAGTTTGAAGGGGAATACCCGTTTGCGAACTATCTATTTGAAGAGCCGGCGCTGCCGGTCGAAGTGGCGCTGGAAGTGTTCAATCCCTTCATCCCGATGGATCTGAAAGACTCGGCGATTCCCTGCGCGATTTATACTGTCACCGCCAAAAACACGTCCACATCTTCGGTGAAGGTTGATGTGCTGGCCGCGCAGAAAAATGCGCTGGGCTTCAACGAAGGCAAGAACGGCAAATTCGGCAGTAATCAGAATGAAGTCCTCAAGGAGGACGGGGCCACGGTCATCCACATGACGCGTAAGGGCGTTGATAATTCTGACATGGTGCTGATGACGCAGACGGCCGGAGCGACTGCGTCCGCGGAGTGGGATTCTGTTAAATCACTTTACAATGTTGTGGCGGCATCCGGTGCTTTAAAGGGGCCGGCAACGTCCGAGGTTTCCCCGGCGGGGCAATCGGTGAACGGGGCGCTCTCCGTGCCGGTCGAACTGGCGCCGGGCGAAACAAAGTCGGTCACGGTTGTGCTGACTTGGTATTTCAAGGCGGGTAAACATGGCTCGGGAAAAGCCATGAAGGCGCTGGAGGGCGAAGGAGGCGGAAGCAGTGTTGCCTGGTCCGGCCAGGGACAGAACTATACCAACTGGTGGCCGAGCGCGATGGGCGTTGCTGAATACATGCAGGAAAACCTGACCGACCTGACGGCCCGCACGCGCCTTTTCCATGACACGCTCTATGCCTCCACGCTGCCGGTCTGGCTGCTGGACCGCATGAGCTCGCAGCTGGCGGTGCTGCGCAGTCAAACCTGCTGGTGGGATGCGAACGGTTATTTCGGAGTATGGGAAGGCTGCAATGAAACGGCCGGTTGCTGCGCGGGGAACTGCACACACGTCTGGCACTATGCCCAGGCGCATGCCCGCCTGCTTCCAGAGCTTGGAAGACTCATGCGCGAGCAGGATTTTGACCGTCAGACCGATGACGGTCTGACGCCCTACCGCCATACCAACAAGAGCGGGGCGGCCGATGGATTTTACGGCACCATTCTCAATACCTATCGCGAATATCTTTGTTCACCCGACGATGCGTGGCTCAAGTCGAAGTGGCTGAAGGTGAAAAAGGGGATGGACTGGAGCATCGAATATTGGAACCCCAGCCGCGACGGCTTCATGGAAACCACGCAGCACAATACCTTGGACGGCGACTTTTCCGGATGTTCCTCCTGGATAGGCAGCCTCTATCTCTCCGCGCTCGAAGCAGCGGCCCGCATGGCCGACGTCGTAGGCGATAAAACGGCGGCGGCTGAATACCGAAGGATTCGCGCATCGGGTAAAAAGCTGCAGAACGAACGCCTCTGGAACGGCGAATACTACATCCAGGAACCGGGCGACAAGCGCAGCCAGGACTACCTCGACGGCTGTCACATCGATCAGATTCTGGGCGAGTGGTGGGCCGATCAGGTGGATATCGATCGCAACTTTCCGCGCGCCCGTTCCCGTAAAGCGATGGAGTCGCTGCTGCAATATAACTTCCTCACCGACTTCCACGGGCATTCGCTCAAGCCGCGGCAGTATTGCGAGGTCGACGACGGCGGCATGAAGATGATCACCTGGCCGAAAAATCCGCAGCCGATCCCCGGCATGAAATACGGCGACGAAGTCATGACCGGCTTTGAATACGGCGCCGCGGTTTCCATGATTCAGAACGGCATGGTACCCGAAGGTCTGATGGTGATTAAGGTGATCTCCGATCGCTACAACGGCCGCCTGCGGACCGAGGGGGTTTCCAATGTGAAAAACGGACCGTGGGGCTATTCCGGCAATCCGTTCGGCGACGACGAGTGCGGCAAGTTCTATGGCCGTTCGCTGAGTGTCTGGTCGGCACTGCTGGCACTGCAGGGCTTCGTCTACGACGGCCCCGCCGGGCGTATCGGCTTCGATCCGGTTCTGACGCCGGAAAATCATAGGAGCTTCTTCACGGCAGCGGAAGGCTACGGGCTTTATTTCCAAACCCTGGAAGGAAATAAACTCAACGCATCCATCGACCTCAAGGAAGGACAGTTGCGGTTGACCGAAGTGGATCTGGGATGGCCGGGCAGTCGGCCGCCCGCATCCGCACAGGTGTCGCTCGCCGGGAAACCGGTTGCCGCGCACTTCAGCATGAAGGACGGCGACGTGACCCTGAAGCTTCAGAAACCGCTGGTCCTCAAAGCCGGTCAGCAACTTGATCTAAAAGTAGAGAGTTAATAACCACAGAATACATGGAAGTCGGTGAGAATTCCTTATCCGTGTCTTCCGTGGTATAAATATGATTTTTCCAGTGGTTGGAAACAAGGAGCGATGATGAGTCTGAAAAATATGATTGGATTGGTTCTGCTGGGGGCGGTTTCCGGTTTGGCTGCAGCGCAGCCGCTGCCAAACATTGTCCTGATTCTTGCCGATGATTTGGGGTATGGCGACCTGGGGTGCTACGGCGCAACGAAGCTGCAGACGCCGAATATTGACCGGCTGGCGGCTGAAGGGCGACGTTTTACCGACGCCCATTCGGCATCGGCCGTCTGCACACCGTCACGTTATGGACTGCTGACCGGAGAATATCCTTATAAGGCCCATAGCGGCAAAGGTGTGTGGGGGCCGGCCCCCGTTGAGTCGCCGCTGATTATCGATCCGGAAACACTGACCATCGCTGACGTGTTCAAGAACAAGGGCTATGATACGGCAGTAATCGGGAAGTGGCATTTAGGGTTCGGAACGGGGAAAAACGATTGGCAGGAGCCGCTGCGCCCCGGCCCGCAGGAACTCGGGTTTGACTATTACTTCGGGGTTCCGATTGTGAACAGTGCGCCGCCCTACGTTTACGTGGAAAATGATCGTATCGTGGGCGGGGTTGCTTCGGATCCGCTGGTTTATCTCGGCAATAAGCCGAAAGAACCGGCCACGCCGATCACACCGATTCCCGCAGCAGCGGCCCAGCGCACGGCCAACCGATTCAAAGGGGCGGTGGAAGCGCACAAGTGCTACAACGATTATGCAGTTGGAACCACGCTGGCGGAAAAGGCGACGGAATGGATCGAAACGCGGGATAACAAACCGTTTTTTCTCTATCTGGCCACCACAGCAGTGCATCACCCTTTCACGCCGGCGAAGCGGTTTCTGGGTTCCAGCGAGTGCGGGCTGTATGGTGACTTTGTGCACGAGCTCGATTGGATCGTCGGCGAGGTGATGCAAAGCCTCGAGGCGGCCGGCGTTGCCGACAATACCCTGGTGATATTTACCAGCGATAACGGCGGCATGTTTAATCTCGGCGGCCGCACGGCAGCGGAAATGGGACACGCCATTAACGGCGAACTGCTGGGTTCCAAATTCGGTATCTGGGAAGGCGGGCACCGCATTCCGTTCATTGTGTGGTGGCCGGGTAAGGTCGAGGCCGGCAGTGTGTCCGGTCAGTTGCTCAATAATGTTGATTTGAAGGCGACCCTTGCGGCGCTGACGGGGCAGCAACTGAGCGATGCTGATCGGAATGACAGTATCAACATGCTTCCGGCGCTGACCGGGAATCCGGAAATGCCCCTGCGCACCGAAATGATCGTGAGCCCCAAAAAAGCATCTCATCTCGGGTTGCGCAAAGGAAAGTGGATGTATATCCCGGCGAAAAGCGATGGCGGCTTTACCGGCTCAAAACCCAACCAGCACGCCTGGGGCGGCGCGGCGGTTGCCGCGCTGGTCCATACACCGAACAGCGATATCGAAAACGGCAAAATCAAAAAGGACGCACCGCCCGCTCAACTCTATGATCTGGAGATCGACCCCAATCAGACGATAAATCTGTATGCGGAATATCCCGAAGTGGTGCAGCAGATGGATCGTGAGTTGAAAAGGTATCGCCAGAAATGACGGTTATTCCTGTTTGCTGTGGAGTCTGGGTTTACTGCCTGGGCTACGTTTTGCGTGTAAATTCATTCCCCGGCGAACGCATCGTCGGGACGACTGAAGGGCATGATTTCTCAGCAGTTTCAGTCTACGATAATCCTAAAAAATGCAGTTAAAAGTTACTAAAACGAATCGACGCAGGGGTTCAACGCTAAGCAAAGGCTGCTGGTCGCGTTAAGAGTGCTGCTTATGATGTGACGCGATTACGCCACATTACATATTATATTAAATTAAGTATATTCATACATTTCGTCGTAAAGGAATGGATATGAAAAGGAACGGTTTAAGTTTGATCTTTGGGTTGGTCGGATGCATGGGTGCAATGGCGGTTGATGTACCGGTTTCGGATTCCGGGACTTTCTTTATCTCGAAGGGAGAGCCGCAGGTGAACGAAAGCGTGATCCGTTCCGGTAAAAATAAAAACGGCGCGATTGAATTTATCGGTTACGCGATCTTTGATCTGTCAGGAAAAAGCGGAAAGGCCGCAGAGGGCGGTATTTCGCTGTCAGGAAATCTGAAGGCTTTTCAGGGAAAACCAAGCGGATTGACCGTCGAGTTTCTTGGGACGTATGGTGAGAGCGCCCTTAATGTAGGGGGCGGCACCGAGTGGGGGTCTGCAGAGGCGGTAGTCCGTATGCCTGTTACGCCGAAGGGCAACCGCTTCCTGATTCAAATGAGCCTCCCCGCGGATGAGCTGGTGAGTCGATATGCCGTATTTCGTTTCAGGAATGAACAGACTGCATCCCAGTGGGATCTTTCTTCTCCTGTGCTGATCCTGTCGGATGCCTCTGAGGTTGCTCAGACAGCGGTATCATCAGGAAATCCGATAGAGACCGCCGAGTTGTACCACAAAATGGTTCCAGCTGAAAAAAAACTCGATCCTGAATGGGAGGAATCTTTAACGGAGCGGGGCCACGCGCTGGATGCGGCGATCCACGGTTCGAAGGCGGAGGATTCGCTCAAATACATCGGCATGCCGGTCGGCGGCATTGCCTGTGGTTCCCTGATTATGGACGGGGCCGGGCAATTATATGCGTGGGATATTTTCGGCGCGCAGCCCAAGGGAATCATCAATCAGGACGTAGAGCTTCCGGAAGGTTATCTGGGCTTCAAAAACGGATTAAGAAAAACCATCCGTATTCATGATGGCGCGAACTTCATGAACCCGCCGACGGTTTCAACATTTCCGCCGCCGGTAAATTCCGGTTTTTCGATGAAGATCTCGGGGGGACCTGAATTGGGGATGAATTCCATGGATTGGAAAACCGTCGAATTCGAGGGGCAGTGGCCCATCGGCAACGTGCGCTTTGAAGATCCGGCGTCGCCGGTCCGTGTGTTGTTGCAGGCGTATTCGCCGTTTATTCCGCTGAATGTGGAGGACTCAAAACTTCCGATCACGGTGATGGCGTTTACGCTCTCCAATGATTCTGCAAAACCGGTGTCGGTTGACTTCGGCGGCTGGTTGGGGCTTCCGGACAGAGAGACACAGCTGAAGGTGGAGTCGTTGGATGAAGCCACCGGGTTTACGCTGGAGGTTCCAAAGGTTGGGAAACAGAAGGCCGGGTCGATGGGGCTGACGGTGATCGGCGATGCGAAGCCATTCGAAAAAGCCGATGCCGACGGGTTTCGGGTTGCCGTGCAGCTGGCACCGGGGGAGCGCAAAACGGTTTCGTTTCTGATTTCCTGGCACTTCGGGCATGATGCGTACTCGCACAAATTTAAGAATGCGGCGGAAGTCAGCAGTTATGTTGTAGACCATTTCAACGCATTGTCTTCGCAGACCGAACTGTGGGTGAAAACATGGAACGATACGAGCCTGCCGCAATGGTTCATGGACCGGGCCATGGCACCGGCCAGCACGATGCAGACGGCCAATCTGCAGTTTGCCGGCGAGCGGTTATGGGCGTGGGAAGGTATTGGTGCCGGTTCCGGAACCTGCACGCATGTCTGGGCCTATGCTCAGGCGATGGCACGGCTTTTCCCGTCATTGGAACGCAACCTCCGCGAGGTGACGGATTTTGGGCTCTATCAGATGCCCGATGGCGGCGTTCCGTTCCGGCCTTCCAGGGATAAGACCAAGGTTGCCATCGATGGCCAATGCGGCACGGTGCTGCGCTCTTATCGCGAGCATCTGATATCGGCGAATGATGAATTTCTGAAACGGAACTGGCCGTCAATAAAGCAGGCGGTCAACTACCTGATTGCATTCGATGAAAACGACGAAGCCTTCGACGGCCTGCTCGACGGCGAGCAGCACAATACACTTGACGCAGAATGGTACGGAAAGGTGCACGTGCTCTGCTCGCTCTATCTCGCGGCGCTGCGTGCCGGCGAAGAAATGGCCATGGAAATGGGCGATACCGCATTTGAAAAGCGCTGCCATGATACCTATGAAATGGGCCGCAGGAATATTGAGAAGCTCTACAACGGCGAATACTATGTGCAGCTCGAAGATCCGAACCATGCCGATGCGATCGGCGTCGGCCCCGGCGTTTACATCGATCAGGTCTATGGTCAGTTCTGGGCCAATCAGGTGGGACTGGGACGGCTCTATGATGAAGAGCATATACAGTCGGCCCTGAACGCCATCTGGAAATATAACTATCTGCCGGATGTCGGTCCGTTTCGCGAGGTGTTTAAAAAAGGTCGGTTCTATGCTTGGAAAGGCGATGGAGGGCTGATTATGTGTTCTTGGCCGCATGGCGGGATTACCGAGAAACAGCGCGAATTCTGGACCTTTGGATATTTCAACGAAGTGATGTCCGGCTTTGAGCATCAGGTGGCCGCGCACATGATTGCGGAGCGCGATCCCGAGTTGCTGACCAAAGGACTGGCGATTATGCGCACGGTGCACGACCGCTACGCACCGGAAAAACGCAATCCTTACAACGAAATCGAATTTTCCGATTTCTATGCGCGCGCCATGGCGTCCTACGGGAGTTTCCTGGCCGCCTGCGGATTTGAATATAACGGTCCGGCCGGCATGATCGGGTTCGATCCGGTCATTCATCCGGAGAATTTCCGCGCACCCTTCACCGCCGCCGAAGGCTGGGGCACCTTCAGTCAGACGATTGGGAATAAAGAGATGACGGCGGAACTGGCTGTAAAATGGGGGCAGCTGAAGCTCAAGAAGCTGAAGTTAAACCCGAAGGATCTGAACGCCGAAAAGAGTGAAGTGACGTTGGATGGAAAACCGCAGAAGACAAAACTGGTGAAATATGAAAGCGGTGTCTTGATTGAATTCGATGCTCCGATATTCATCGTTGCCGGTCATTTTTTGACAGTAAAGTTGTATTAATCAGTCAAGCACGGGCGTTCCTTAGGATATGGGGTGCGGGCTGGTGTCGATTATGTTGAAACCGCATTTATATGACGGAAATACAGTATGAAAAAAATGATGTATACGAACAGAACGTACGTCCTGACAGCATTCGTTGTCGGATCACTATGCATAGCGACTGCCGCTTGGTCCGCGGAGAAGCAATCCACCGTCGCTAAAGCGAAGGCGGATAAGCCCAATATAATTTTTATTGTGGCCGATGATTTAGGGCCGGGGTGGGTCGATTTCGACGGGAGTCATCCGGAAATCAACACGCCGAATCTTCAACGGTTGGCGGAGAGCGGAATGGTCTTCAATAAAGCCTATGCCGCGGCGACCGTCTGTTCGCCGACGCGCGCGGCGTTGATCACCGGCATGTCGCCCGCGCAGATTGGACTTACGACACATATCCCCGGCATTGCCGGCAGAGAGCGCCCGGCGCCGAAGGGCGGTCCCCGCGATGCGGAGACGCTTAAACAGCTTCCGCTGGAATTGCCCAGCTATGCCCGTGAGTTAAAAAAGCAGGGGTACGCAACCGGCTTCATCGGAAAATGGCATTTGGCCGGAGAAGGTTCGGTGAAGACGAAAGACGGCATCGTGGACAGCCGCTACCATCCGGAGCATTTTGGTTTCGACAGCAACATCGGCGGCTGTGCCTACGGACAGCCCAAATCATGGTTTGATCCCTATAAAAACGGAACCATCGAGGATCGGGAAAAGGGCGAATATCTGACGGACCGACTGAGCGATGAAGCGGTTACTTTCATTAAGGCCAATAAAGACAGGCCCTTTCATTTATCGCTGTGGTTCTATTCGGTTCACACTCCCATCAAGGCTCCGAAGGAACTGGTGAAAAAGAATGGCGGGAATGCCTATCTGGCCATGCTCGAATGCATGGACAATGCCGTTGGGGATGTACTGGATGCGCTTGAAGAAACGGGAACGCTGGATAACACGATGGTGGTTTTCTATTCCGATAACGGCGGAGATAAACCCACGGAATGGCTGGCGGATAAAAAAGGATCGCTGTTGGAAGGCGGGCTGCGCGTGCCGATGGCGGTGAGCTGGCCGGGGATCATCAAAGGCGGATCGCAGAGCGATGTGCCGGTAAACAGCATGGACTTTTTTCCGACCTTTGTGCATGCGGCGGGCGGATCAACGAAGGGGATCTCACAGTTAGAAGGGCTGGATCTGATGCCGCTTTTCCAGGGTTCGGAAAAACTGAATCGTGATGCCTTGTATTGGCACTATCCGCATAACCGTCCCGATGTGAAACTTTATATGGGCAGTTCGATTCTCATGGGCGACTGGAAGTTTTATGAAGGGCATGGCACCATTCCGGACGCGCTGTTCAACCTCGAGGAAGACCCGATGGAGACTACGAATCGGGTGAATCAGAATCCGGAACTGGCGGAGCGGTTACGCAGTAAGCTGAACCAGTGGCTTTCTTCGGTTAATGCCAACATGCCGCCTTCGAGTCCGGGGAGTGAATAGAGGGTTGAAAAGAATGAGCATGAATAGATTTAAATCCATATTCGGAATATTCCTGATCACGACAGCGATTGCCGCGGCCGATGCGCGTTTTGTACTGCACTATGATGCGCCGGCAAAAGAAACGGAACCGGGTAAAGGCAGGAAGAAGGGACTGGGTTACATTCAAACCGCATTGCCGATGGGCAACGGCAGGCTGGGCGCCATGTTTTCCGGGGGTGTTGATTCCGAACATTTGATGATGAATGACATCACGTTGTGGATGAATGCCAAGCGAGGGCAGGACGCCGCGGCTCAGTCATCGGCGCGTCAAGTGGCTCCCGAGGATTTCGAGATCGTTCGGCAGGCGTATCGCGACGGAAAATACGGCACGAAAGAAGGGAGTATGGAAACCCTCTCGACCGAATATGTGAGCAGCAGTGAACCGCTGGGAAACTATGCTCCGTTTACTGATTTGTTTATTTCCACCGGACACGATCCTGCTGCCGTTACGGACTATCATCGTTCGCTCGATTCCCGCACGGGTTTAGGCACCGTAAGCTATTCGATCGGCGATGCTGCGTTCACCCGCGAATTTTTCTGCAGCTACCCACATGATGTGGTCGTGGCCCGTTATACGGCCGAAGGCGCACCGCTCAGCCTGACGGTTAGAACCTCCACCAAGCATAAAACAACAATGCTGAAGGCGGCGGGTAATCGAATTATCCTGACGGGTGAAACCAAGATGGTTCAGGACAATGTTGAATTTATGCAGGCGGTGCAGGTTGATGCGGAGGGGGGAAGCGTGAAAGCACAGCCCGACGGATCGTTGATGGTTTCGGGGGCCAGCGAAGTGACGATTGTTCTGGCGGGCTATTGCGATTATCTGCCGGTCTATCCGTCGTTCAAAGGGCGCAGGTATAAAAAGGACTGTTTCCAAACCTTGGAAACCGCAACTGCGGCGGGCTATGACACGCTTAGAAAAACGCATGTGGATGATGTTTCGGCTCTGATGAATCGGTGCCGGCTGGAGTTGGATTTTGAGCCTTCCGGCCTGACGACAGATCAGCTCGTCAAGCAGGCGAGTGTGGAGCTGGAAAATCTTTACTTCAACTACACCCGCTATCTGCAATTGAGCTGTTCGCGCGGCGCACCGGTTCCATCGAACCTTCAGGGCCTTTGGAATGATTCGCTTAAGCCCCCGTGGAACTGCGACTACCATACCGACATCAATGTGGAGATGAACTACTGGATGGTCGATCCCGCCAATCTTTCCGAGTCGTTCCGGCCTTATGTTGAATGGATGAAAGTGATTGCCGAGTCGGGAACCCACACGGCGCGCGAAACCTTCGGCATCGATAAAGGCTGGAGCATGGGCCTCAACGGCAATGTGTTTGGTTTCACGGCGCAGAATGTACATGGCCGCCGCGCGCAACAGGCCGGGCACTGGCTTTGTCAAAATCTGTTTGATCACTATACCTTCAGTCAGGACCGCGCTTATCTCGAAGAGATCTATCCCATTCTGAAAGGTTCGGCCGAATTCTTTGTGGAGTTTCTTTCTCCATGGAAAGACGGTTCCCTCGTGGTCTATCCGACCTGGTCGCCGGAAAACACCTTTCTCGCCAAGGAGTTCAGCAAGCTGAATAAACAGACCTATGGTGCGGCGTGGGATCAACAGCTGGTGTTGAACCTCTTCACCGACTGCATCGAAGCTTCCATTGTTCTCGGTTGCGATGCCGGTTTTCGGCAAACCCTGCAGGCCATGATTCCGAAACTCTGCCCGCAGAAGATCGGGCAATACGGCCAACTGCAGGAATGGCCGGAAGACTGGGATAACCCGAAAGATACACACCGCCATATCTCGCATCTCATTGCTTTGCATCCGGGGCGCGATATTTCGCCGCTCACGACGCCGGAACTGTATCAGGCTGCTCTGGTGACGATGGCTCATCGCGGCGATGAGTCCACCGGTTGGAGCTCGGGATGGAAGACCTGCTTCTGGTCGCGTCTTCACGACGGAGATCATGCCCATAAAATCTATCAATTTCTGACGTCAAAGCGCGCTTACCCAAACCTGTTCGATTTCCATCCGCCGTTCCAAATTGACGGCAACTTCGGTGGCGCCGCAGGCGTTTGCGAAATGCTGTTGCAGAGTCATCTTCGCAGTGTGAACCCGGATGCAGAAACCATCGAAGACGCCGCTTTTATTGCCTATAAAAAGGATCCGAAGAATCCAAAGCATTTTATCCCCGTTGTGCCGGATGAAACGCTCGCTGCCGCGCCCTATATTCTGCATCTGCTGCCCGCGCTGCCGTCGGCCTGGTCCAATGGAAAAATCAATGGACTTAAAGCTCGCGGCGGTTTTGAAGTGGATATTGAGTGGGCAAACGGTAATTTGCTTCAAGCTACGATCCGCGCAACCCGCGACAGTACATGCCGCGTCTACGCAAACGGCAAACTCAGCAAAACTATTGCTTTGAAAAAAGGGGACTCCAGGGTCTGGAAATAGTCTTTCATGATTTTTTTTCGAAGATTTAACTTAAAGAAGGTTCAGTTATGAAAATGAGTACAGGTATAGCCTTACTGGTCGTTGCTTTATGGATGCCGCTTGTCGGGATGGGCGCTTTGGAAATCAGCTCGCTGGACGGACAGGTTTCGGTGGCGTTTGATGTGAAGGATGGATCGTTGTTTTATTCGGTTTCCAAAGATGGGAAACCGATTATGGATGCCTCCAAAATGGAGATTTTTGCGGGCTCAACGATGTCGATTAGCGAGTATACGATTGAGGAAAGTGATTCAAACTGGAAGCCGGTCTGGGGGCAGTTCAGTAGTATTCGTGATAGACATAATGAGCTGACCCTTTCCCTGGAGGCGGACGGCGTACCGGTGACACTGCTGTGTCGCGTATTCGATGACGGGGTGGGCTTCCGGTTTGTGATGTCTGAAGAATCCAAGGGAAAGAAAATTGCGTTTGTCTCGCAGTACAAGGTAGTGGCCGGGGGCGAGCACTATACGCATGGCGGCGAGTCGGGGGTTAAAGGCCCGTTTGCGTTGGAGGCACAAAAAAAATATTCGTTGCCTTTGGTTACCTTGCGCGATGATGCGGCAGTGGCCTTACTGGAATCGGATCTTTATTCCTGCCTTGGATTTAACAGCATGACTCTTCGATGGAATGCTGCAGAAAAAGCAGTTGATGTATCCAGCCATAGCATTTCGACCGGTGTCGGACAGGTTACGCCTTGGCGCGTCATTCTGGTGGGCGATTCGATTGGTGAGCTGATGGTGAACAATGTGGTGCTGAATCTGGCCGCACCCTGCAAACTGAAGGACACCAGCTGGATTAAGCCGGGTAAAGGTCTGTGGGACTGGCGGGTACACGGCTATGACAACGGCGAGTTTGTTTATGACATCAATACAAAAAGCTTTTTGCGGTATATTGATTTTTGTGCAGCACAGGGAATTGAATACATCACGATTGATGACCATTGGTTTCTTTCGGCGGACAATGGAACGATGGTGATTTCGCCGGAGGTGGACATCGAACAGACCGTGGCCTATGCGAAAGAGAAGGGCGTTGGCGTTATCCTCTATTATGACCGCAAAAAAGGAAACTTCGGCGACGAGACGCTTTTCTCCTATTATGCCGGACTGGGCGCTGTCGGGATGAAATATGGTTTCATGGGCAGCAAAGCGGATTTTACGCGGGATTCCATCGACGCAGCAGCGGAACATGAAATGCTGATTTTTCACCACGACGGGCCGGTTCCGATGAGCGGTGTGGAGCGCACGATGCCGAATCTGATTACCCGGGAATACTGCCACGCGCAACAGGACAGCCGGCGTGCGTTTACGCCGGAGTCTTTCCTCAAAATGGCCATGGTCAGTGCGTTGGTGGGGCCGCTGGATCAGGCCAACGGAAATTTCGGGATCAAGAGCATCAATGCCGGCGAACGCAAAAAGGGACCGAAGAAGAAAAACAGCTATATCTCTACGGTCGTCAGCGAATGTGCGCGTTGCCTTGTGATTTATACCGGCCTGATTACGCTTCCTGATGCACCGGAAGAATATTTAAAAAAAGCCGATCTGTTTGAATACCTGAAGCAGCTTCCGGCCTCCTGGGATGAGACCCGGGTGCTGCATGCGGAAATTGGAGAATCAGTTTCCGTGGCCCGCAGAACGGGCGATACCTGGTTTGTCGGTTCCGTAAATAATCAGCAAAAACGCTCATTGGACCTCGTGCTGGATTTTCTGGAGCCGGGTACGCGCTATGAGGCCACGCTCTATCAGGATGCGCCGGATTCGCACGGTGTGAAAAATCCGGAAGCGTATGAAATTAAAACTGTGACCGTGAAGCGCGGAGACGTGATTCCTGCAACTATGGCCGTCGGTGGCGGCCATTGTATGTGGATCCGACCTGCAGAATAAAAACCGTTTGAAATTAAGAAATCAGATTAGTGAAGGAGATAGGAATGAACAAAAGATTTATCATGACCGGGCTTTGTCTTTCGGTATTTACCGGGGCTTGCGTTGCCCAGTCGAGCAAAACAGACCTCCCGAATATTGTTTACATCCTGACCGATGATATGGGCTACGGGGATGTGGGTGCCCTGAATCCGGACTGCAAGATCCCGACCCCGAATCTGGACGGGATGGCTGCAAAAGGAATGGCCTTTACCGATGCGCATACCAGTTCGTCGGTTTGTACGCCGACGCGCTATAACGTGCTGACGGGCCGCTATAACTGGCGCACGCACCTGAAGTCCGGCGTGCTTGATGGCTACGGAAAACCCCTGATTGATGAGGACCGCCTGACCTTAGCCTCGCTCTGTCGGGATAACGGATACCGGACGGCGATGATCGGTAAATGGCATCTCGGTATGGAACTGCCCCTCGTCGATGAAGGCACAGGCATCCCGGAGGGCGATAAAAAGAACCATTATGTGGATTGGACGAAGTCGGTCAAACGCACACCCACCAGCAACGGGTTCGACTATTTCTGGGGTCACGGTGCTTCGCTCGACTTTCCACCGTACACCTACATTGAGAACGAAGATTACACGACGCAGAATGTGCGTTATCTTACGAACAAGGAAATCCGCGAGGACCTGAAGGTGACCACGACGTTTCGTCCGGGGTGGGTCGGTGATGATTTTGATCATTTCCAGACTATGGATGAATTCTGCGACCGAGCAGCGGCGTATATTCGGGAAGCAGACGATTCGAAACCGTTCTTCCTCTATGTGCCGTTGACCAGCCCGCACACACCGATCATCCCGACATCTGAATGGAAAGGGAAGAGCGGCCTCAACGACTATGGCGATTTTGTGATGCAGACCGATGCCGGAATCGGGCGTATCCTGCAGGCGCTGAAGGATGCGGGCATCGAAGAAAATACGCTGGTTGTCTTTACGGCCGATAACGGCTGTTCGCCCCGGGCAGAGATTGATGAACTGCAAGCGAAGGGGCACAGCCCGAACTACATCTATCGCGGAACCAAGGCCGACATCTGGGAAGGCGGACACCGTGTGCCGCATCTGGTTCAGTGGCCGGCGCAGGTCAAAGCCGGTTCTCAGACAGATCGTCTGACTGTGCTGGGCGATATTGTTGCCACGGTGGCTGATATTGTCGATGTGCAGCTCCCCGATTATGCCGCCGAGGACAGCATCAGTTTCTATGATGTGCTGCAGGGAAACGACGATCCAACCCAAAAGCACGAGGCCATCATCAATCATTCCGTCTCCGGCCAGTTTGCTGTCCGGTCCAAACAGTGGAAGCTGATTTTCTGCCCCGGTTCCGGCGGTTGGTCCAGCCCCAAAGACGCCCAGGCGCGCAAACAGGGACTGCCCGAATACCAGCTCTACGATATCGTCAACGATCCGCAAGAGACTAATAACCTGATCAACGAACATCCTGAAGTGGTGGAGCAGTTGACTGCATTGGCCTCCGATATGGTCAGGAATGGGCGCAGCACGCCCGGCGCCCCGCAAAAGAACGATACTCCCAATGCCTGGAAACAACTGGGCTGGATGAAATAACCGTTCAGGGAAGCGAAGGAAATAGACTATGAAATCAAAACAGATCATTCTGTGCTCCTTGCTTGCGTCTTTAACACTGACTCCCTTCGTGGGTGTTGCGGACGTGGTTGACGATTCCCATATGGAGTGGTGGCGCGAAGCGCGCTACGGTATGTTCATTCACTGGGGGCTGTATTCGGTTGCCGGCGGTGAATGGAAGGGCAAGGACTATGGCAAGGAACAGGGCGGTGCCAGCGCAGAATGGCTGATGAACAGCGCAAAGATTCCGGGTGCGGCATACCGCGAGACCCTCGCACCGAAATTCAACCCGACGGAATTTGATGCGGCAATGTGGGTGTCGGTCGCCAAAGAGTCCGGGATGAAATACATCGTCATCACCTCCAAACATCATGACGGTTTCTGCCTGTTCGATACGGATGCCACGGACTACAACGTGATGGATGCCACGCCGTTCAAGCGTGATGTCATCAAGGAGCTTTCGGAAGAGTGCGCAAAGCAGGGCCTGAAGTTCGGGGTCTATTATTCGCAGTTCAAGGATTGGTATCACCGCAGTCGCGGACGGGGTAATCCCGGTACGTTGACAAACGATGAATATCTGGCTTTGGTTGAGAAAAATCTTGATGAACTGCTGTCGAACTATGGCGAGATGGCTGTCCTTTGGTTCGACGTGGGCGGCAGCAACGTGATCGAAGCTGACGCGCAAGGAGCACGGGTGCGCGAACTGCAGCCCAATGCTGTGATCTGCAGCCGTCTCTACAGTCGCAAAGTGCCGAAGGAAGAGCAGAAGTATGCCGACTTCGAATCGCTGCCCGACCGCATGCTGCCCGCCAGGCGCATGACGGACGACACAGAAACCTGTATGACCATGCGCCACAACTGGGGCTACGATCGCTCCGACGATGCCTGGAAAAGCGAAAAGGACATCATTGAGTTTCTGGCGCTGTGCGCTGCACGGGGCGTCAATCTCCTGCTTAACGTGGGGCCGACTCCCGAAGGCACGCTGCTGCCGGAAGAGACCGAGCGGCTCAAGGCGGTCGGGAAATGGATGGAAGTGAACGGTGAATCGATCTACGGGACGGATTATTCCCCGGTTGATTATGATTTCTGGTGGGGCGCCATGACCCGGAAGAATAAGACGGTTTACCTGCACGTGCTGGAATGGAAACCGGAAGGGATTACCTTTAACGGTATCATCGGTAAACCGGCCAAAGCCTATTTTCTTGCGGATGCCGAGCGCAAAGCGCTGCCGGTTCAGTATGACGGAAACGGCTGCATCACAACGATTGAAGTTCCCGCGAAAATGCCGGATTCGCGAGACACAGTGATTGCTGTGGAATACGATTCGGCGGTGAAAACCGATCCGGCGGCAAAAGGTACATATCATTGGTATACCACGCGGAGTAAGCGCCACACGGAGATCCGTTCAAGCAGGAATGCGGGACAGCAAGCCTTGCCCCAAGCGGTGAAAGGGGCGAGACATTAATGAAAACCACATTGATCGCTGGAGTCTTTGCTTTTCTGTTTATTACATCGGTCAACGGGAAGGAAGAGTTGGCGAGCAAGGCGGAACTGTATACCGGGGAAGAGTATTCCTCCGCTTTTACGAATCCCGCAGATGATCCGGCTCTTCCCAATGTTCTGCTGATCGGTGACTCCATTTCCATCGGTTATACCGTGGAGGTGAGGAAGCAACTGCAGGGCAAGGCCGATGTTTTTCGAATTCCAGGCAATGGAAAAGACTCGGCGTACGGATTGGAAAATCTGAACAAATGGATTGGAACTCGTCGGTGGGATGTCATTCATTTTAACTGGGGATTGTGGGATCTGTGTTACCGCAATCCGAAATCAAAAATGCAGGGACATCGGGATAAGGTGAACGGGACGTTGACGGCAACTCCGGAGCAATACCGGATCAATATGGAACAGATCGTTACCCGCCTGAAGAAGACCGATGCCACTCTGATTTGGTGCACCACAACACCGGTTCCTGAAGGTGAGGCGGGGCGTAAGCTGGGAGATGACCTTGAATACAACCGGATTGCCGAAGAGATCATGATGGCAAACGGGGTGTTGATCAACGACCTGCATACCCATGCGCTTTTGAGATTGCCTGAAATCCGGAAACAAAAGGGCGATGTTCATTTTTCAGCGCCGGGATATGCCTATTTAGCTGAACAGGTGGCAGGGGAGATCTCGGCTGTACTTGCGCAGGAATAGCAGCTCGGCCGGGCTTCCAATCGTTGGCGATTTATCTCGAGGCAGAGACTCGTCGGAACAGACAAAGGAATTATTATGATCAGCAGAGCGGGATTATTAGCGGTTTGGGTTGGTCTGATCGGGGGGAGTGGAAATGCAGCGGAAATCCTGCACTCGCCCAATGGAAAAATTGAAGTCACCTTGGATACCTCGAACTTTACCTATTCCGTCAAATTGAACGAAGAGCTCATCATTTCCCCTTCCTCGTTCGGACTCAAATCCGATGAGGCCGCGGCTCTTGAACTGTCAGAAATTGCCCGGTTGTCGGGAGATAAAACGTGGAAACCGGTCTGGGGCAACCAGAGTTCGATTCGCGATCGCTATAACGAAATCCAGCTTAAACTTGGAGATCCGTCTGCCCAGACGATTATTTTAAGAGCCTATGATGAAGGCATTGCCATCCGTTACCAACTTCCAGAGACGGGAACCTTCCGTGATAAAGCGTATGCATTTGAAGCAACCGAAATATCCTTCGTCTCCGAAACCCCGAAGGCCTGGTTTCCTCTGACGCAGGTCCTCGTTTCGGATGAGACGGATCTGAATTCGTGGGAACCCTCGAAGAACGGGGAGAAGCCTGGTAAGAACGCACGGTACGATTATAAACCGGATGTTATTCGAACGCCCTTTGTGGTGAAGCTTTCCGAGCAGGCAACGATTTCGGTGCACGAAGCTGCTGTCGTGCAATCCGATATTGCTGATCTCCGTCTGAATAATCACACGCTGATGTATAACAGCGCGATCCGTGCTGCCGGTGGCCAGGTTACCCCTTGGCGGACGATTACGATTGTGCAACATCCTGCTGAGTTGATTGAGTCTTCCATGATTCTGAACCTGAACGAGCCTTCCGTGCTGAAAGACACATCGTGGATCAAGCCCGGTGTGACGATGTGGGACTGGCGTGCCCATGGTGCGCATGCGGACGATGGATTTGAGTATGGCATTACTACAGAGAGCTACATTCGTTTCATCGACTTTGCTTCTGAGGCCGGGGTTGAATATCTGCTGATCGACGCTGAGTGGTATGGTCCTGAACGGGATGTGGCATCTGATCCCAAAACCGCCATTCCTGAAGTCGACATCGAGAACGTTTGCGCGCATGCAAAAAGTAAGGGGGTGGGGATATGGCTCTATCTAAACACCAAGGCACTCCATAAATTTGATATGGATGCCACCTTTAAAAAATTCAAGGAATGGGGAGTGGTTGGAATTAAACAGGGATTCAGCTCTTCGGAAAACCGTGCGTCGATTGAGTTCGACCTCGGGGTTGTGAAAAAATGCGCGGACTATGAAATCATGCTGGTCCGGCATGAATCCGCCAAGCCGACCGGGCTGAACCGCACCTATCCTAATATTATGTCCAATGAATATGTGAACAGCATGCTGGATTCCGCCCAACGCCCTCCTGCCACACCCAGCCGCGTGATTACCGGACTCTTTGTTTTTGGCAGTGCCGGGCCGGTCGACCGCAGCTGCGGCATGTTCGATCTGGACTCCTTCATCGCGCGCGAAAAATGCCATCGCCAGATTCCGTCAACCGTCGTTTCCCAGGTGGCGCAATGTCTTCTCTATCCAAGCGGTCTGGTAACCCTGCCGGATATTCCGGATGCCTACCGCCGCAAAGCGGATTTGTTCGAGTTTATCGGGCAGCTTCCTATGAACTGGGATGAAACAAAGGTGCTTGAAGCGGACATCGGGAAATACATCACGCTGGCCCGCAAAGCCGGTGATCAATGGTTTGTGGGGGCTCTGGCGGATGAGGAGGGCCGGGAAACCTGCGTGACTCTGGATTTCCTCGAAGAGGGGATTGTTTACGACGTGACGCTTTATGAAGATGCCGCAGATGCTCACTATGAATACATCGGGCCGATGAATAAGCGGGAAGCCAGAGCCGCAAAGACCGAGTTGAAGCCGCAGAAAACCCGTCGGGAGCTGTATTTAATCAAGCAGGATTCTGTCCGGAAAGGGGATGCCATTCCGTTTGTAATTGCGCCCGGCGGCGGACACTGCATGTGGATCCGGCCGGTAAACAACCAAATAAGGATGCCATGAAAAAACTCCAAGTGTTATTCATTCTTTCGTCTGTTTTTGCGTACGTTGCTTCAGGGGCTGAGCTGATTGAGTTCGCCGATAAACCAAACGGCCTGATCGTTGAAACGATTGATGCGGTAAAGCCGGACAAGGCCGGCGTGCTGCTCTCCCGGAAGGTGAAGCTTCCGCCATTTGAGCGGGGAGTCTATTTTGGAGGGGGACTGGGTTCCAGTTTTAAGTGGCCGCGATTGGCCAATCAGATGACGCCGTGGTTTGTGCATGACAACGATATGTCTACGCTGTTCGCGGAACCGTTTGCTAAAAATCCATGTCGAACCATTGGCCAAGGGGCACAGCCGCAGGGCATGTTTGCGCTCTATCAATTAACGTCGGGTGAATATCTGACGCTGCTTCCGCTCAGTAAAGGTTCCGCCATGAGTTGGCTGGATACCTCGGAGAGCGGCGAGGTGAAACTGGTACTTGGCAACTATGGTATTGGCGCGGAGAGCGGCTGCATCCCGTTGCTGGTCTGGGCGAAGGACCGCGATCTCTACCGATCGCTGCATACCGCGTGGGAGCTCGCGCTCGGAGAACTTGAGGGTTCGACCGATTGGCGGATGAATAAAACCTATCCGGAGGCATTTAAATATCTGGGCTGGTGTTCCTGGGAGCATTTCAAGAAAAACATTGATAGCGACAAACTGGTGCAGGCCGCAAAGAACATTGAGAACAGCGGGGTGCCGATTCGCTGGTTTTTAGTTGATGACGGTTTTCAGCAATACGGGAAGGTCTTGCAGAGCTTTGCGCCGAATCCGAAGACCTTTCCCAGGGGTTGGAAACCGCTGCTGAATATGCGCAAGGAAGACCGGATCAAGTGGTTTGGTCTATGGCACTCCTATATGGGACTCTGGAACGGCATTAATGAACAGAACGATTTCGGTGCGTTGAATAAGGACTTCATTCCCTTTGGTAAAAACCTGGGCCCCGGAAATTCAAAGGACGGTGCGCAACGCTTTTACGATGCATTCATTGGTTCCGTGGCTGATTATGGGTTTGATTTTGTGAAGATCGACAACCAGTCGCTCTACAACAACCGTCAGAAAAACGTAGACAGCAGTGTGCAGATCAATAGCTGGATGACCGAAGCCCTCGAGAATGCCGTGAAAGCCAGAATGCCGCAGGGCATGATCAACTGCATGAGCCAGGGCACACCCCAGGTGTTGGGCACCCGTTATTCGGCGGTGTCGCGCGTGAGTATCGACTACAAACTGAACGATCCGGCCAAAGCGAAGGCGCATATTGAGCAGTCGTATGTATGCACCCTGATGCAGGGACAGACCGTCTGGCCGGATCATGACATGTTTCATTCCTCCGATCCCGATTGCGGCGAATTGATGGCCATCTCCAAAGCCATGTCCGGCGCACCGATTTATCTGTCGGATAACCCGTCCGACTTCTGCGATGCATTCATTCGTCCGCTGGCATATCAGGACGGGGAATTGCTGCGTCCACTCGCTCCGGGATTTCCGTTGCCGGATTCCATGATGATGGATGTCTACAAGAGCGGAAAGGCGTTCCGGGTGATTGCTCCGTTGGCGAATCGCTGCGCCGCCATTGTTACCTATAACCTGAACCATCCGGGAGATCAAACGATCACGACTGAAGTAACGGCCGCAGACTATGCACAAGCATCCGGCATGATTCAGCCCTATACAGGACCCTGGGAAATTCCGGAAGAGGGACTGGTGCTCTTCGATTGGCGCAAAGGTTCGGGACAGAAGCTGGACGAACCGTATCCCATTGAACTGACCGGGTTTTCGGATCGTCTGCTGTTGCTCGCCCCGATTCAAAAGGGGTGGGCTGTCATTGGCGCGCGCGATAAATATCTGTCCCCCGTTGCCGTGAAATCAATTGAGACGACTTTCCAATCATTGGAAGTCTCCATGGTTGAAAACGGTTCGCTGGTGATCTGGAGTGCCGATGGCATGCCGAAAATAAAGGGTATCGCCGCTGAGGATCTGGGGAACGGTTTCTGGCAGTTCAATATGTCGGAGATTGAGGGGCGAGAAAAAATTATATTTGAACGCTAAGCGGTGCGGTCCAAACAGGGCAATGAGCTTTACGGGTTTTCTTCAAACATACGCAGATGACCAGGATCGCTCCCGCTTCTGTTAAATTCAATTCTGTTCAGCTCATTTTCATTTTATTTCAAAGGCTGAAAGTGACTGTTTGGGTTGAGATGGTTGATAAAAATTGTCTCGTCACGCAAGTCTGATTTTGATGCAAAAATTACGTTTATGATGGAAAGCCGGGGCAGTGGTATTCCGATGTGTTGATGTGTCGGGTTTTGCTCTTGAGCTGTTGGTTTATACGACACGCTGGGCCGGGATGGTGGGTTGCCTTTTTCAAGGTGAAAAAAAAGGTAAAAATCGTAAGTCTCTGAAAATGAGTTCAGTTGGTAAGTGATTCGGTTTTGTGTGAGGTCCGGAATTCGAAGTTGGCTCACTCTGAGCTAAAGGGGGTTCCAGTTACCACGGGAGAAGGATCATGAATACCAACATAAAGATGTATCAAAGCTCGAATGTTTCTCAGCAACTCAATCTGGCACCTCAGCTGCTGAACTGGCTTAAAATCCTTCAGGTGTCTTCGGTTGAGCTGGCTGAGTTGGTTGATCGTGAACTGGTTTCCAATCCGGCTCTGGAAACCGCGTCGGCTGAAGAATCGTCTATGGGCGAAGATTTTGCGGCGGAAGAGCTGCCGACCTCTAATGATGGAGTTGATCTTTGCAGTTCAGAAGTAGGCGAACGACTCAGCGTGTTGGCCGATATTGATGAGGAATGGCGGCAAGCGGACGAACCGCGGCTTTCCAGCAGTCACATCTTGCAGGAAAAACATGATTATACGATAGATCATATTGCCACCGCCTCCTGTCTTCAGGATGAGCTGGAGCAGGCCATTCTTTTTTCTGATCTCACTGAAGTACATGCCGGAGTGGCGCGGATTATTGCCGGCTCAATTGATGGGCGAGGCTATCTTGATGCTGCATTGGAAGATATTGCGAAGGAGGCCGGGCTGGACGTGTCCGAAATCCAGGTTGTTCTGGAAAAATTTCAGGCATTCGTCCCGGCAGGAATCGGAGCCCGTGATTTACGCGAGTGTCTTGTGCTTCAGTTGAAGGCGATGGATTCGGATACCGAGCTGGCCCAAATGCTGGCGGGCAACTGGCTGGATCATTTGGCGGCAGGCCGGGCGGTTATGGTGGCGGATCACCTTGGAGAAGAACCTGAGGAAGTTGAAGCTGCGTTTCGACTGATTCGTACGCTCGATCCGGAGCCGGGAAGAAACTATGTGTCAGTGCCGGCCGAATACGTCGAGGCCGATCTTGAGATTCGCTGTAAGAATGGAGAGTTACATGTTGAGCTGCTGGACGAACGCCTGCCTAAATTACAGTTGAGCAGTTATTGCAAGCGCCTGTTGGAAGCCCGGCAGGGAAGCAAGGCCGATCTGGACTATATTCGCGGGAAGGTTCGGGAAGCCGGTTTCCTGATTCAGGGAATTTCCCAGCGGCAGGATACAATGCTGAAAGTGGCTCGTCAGATTATGCGCGTACAACGCGAATTTCTTTCTTCTGAAACCGGTGCATTGCAACCGCTCACGATGAATAAGGTCGCTGCAATGATCGGTGTTCATGAAACCACAGTGAGCCGGGCTATTGCCAATAAATATATCCGCACAGAGCGCGGTCTGATCGAGATGCGTTCTTTCTTTAAAGTGGGATATCGCTGTGCTGATGGTTCGTCGGTTACGCCCGAACGCGTTAAAGCACAGTTGGAGGCCTTTATTGCGGCTGAAGAGGAGCTGAAACCGTTAACGGATGCCCATATTTCAGAGCGGTTCAAAAAGCAGGGGCTAAAGGTGGCGCGTCGGACAGTGGCGAAATATCGTGAGGAGCTGGGTATTCCATCGTCTAAAGAACGGCTGATCCGGGCTCGGCGCAGGGAAGAGTTGGCCATTGCCGTGTAGGTGAGTCAGGGTATTTGGTTCGTGCGTAGTATGTTGTAAAAAGAGCTGTGTATTCTCTTTTTTCAGAAGGATTTTTATATAAAATTTTCTGCTTTAGTGACGGAGTTAGAGGGGTGATATGCTTGATTCGGGGAGGAAAAATACGACCATTTTAGTGGTGGATGATGAAGAGTGTCTTCTTAATCTCATTCGCATTATTTTGGTTCAGGAGGGGTATACGGTGCTCACCGCCGAGTCGGCGGAAGAGGCCTTGCAGATCATGCAGTCCCATACGGGAGCAATTGATATATTACTGACGGATATGCGTATGCCGAATATGAATGGGGGGGCACTCGCGGGTGCATTCAAAACGTTTTTCCCAACATCGGAAGTAATCTATATGACCGCCTATTCTCCGGAGGATGCAACGCTTCGACTGCCGGGAAAGGCAGTGCTCTTTAAACCATTCTCTCCGGACCTTCTCTGTGAAATGGTTAATAAATCCCTGGCCGGGTTTTTTCAGCGTAAATTGGATGTCTGATTTTCCATGGCATCTGTCCTGCTCCTGTTTGTTTACATAAAACACGAGGAGTGGAAACGTGCGAATTTCTAATCAGATGTCGAACCAGATGTTGTCGAACAACATCATGGATAATCAGTCCGCTGTATACCGCAAGGAACAGCAGATTTCTTCGGGAACCCGTATTGAGAAAGCTTCCGACGATCCAGTTGCATGGGCGCGCCTTTCCCGGTTGCAAGGTCAGCAAAAGGAGCTTACGCAATATGAACGGAATGCATCGTTGCTTGAATCCCGATTACTCTCCGCAGATCAGATGTTGGATTCCATAGGATCTCTCCTGCAGAATGCTTCTGAACTTGCGGTTCAGGCCTCAGACGGTACGTTGAATCAAGCTGACCGGGAGGTCTTGGCTGGTCAGGTGGATGAATTGCTTGAGCAGCTTGTGAGTCGTGCAAACAGCCCGTCTGATGGCGGCGGTTATCTGTTCGGCGGGGTTCAATCCGCAGCTGAACCTTTTTCGGTGACCCGCAATGCGGATGGCCGCATCGATTCCGTGGCATATGAAGGAGGACGTGTTTCGGCTATGGTTGAGGTGGCTGCCGGCGCTGTGCTTCCGAACCAGCTGGTAGGCGGTGGTGCGGACAACGGAATTATGCTCTCAAGCGCGAGCGATGCTTTTGCTCCGTTGATTGAAATGCGTGATCGGCTTTTAGCCGGCGAAAATCTGGCAGAGACGACGTTGCAGGCTCAGGTTGATGCTGCCGCGGAAAGAGTGATAGTCGGGCGGGCTTCGGTTGGTGCATATTTAGAGCATCTTGCTTTCGTCAATGAAATCCGTGGGAATCAGGAAGTATTGCTGAATGAAAATATTTCTGCTCTTGAAGACGTCGATATTGCCCAGGCGATCAGTGAACTGACGGAGAAGCAAACGGCTTATCAAGCGGCGCTGGCTATGGCCACAAAAACCGTCAACATGTCGTTGTTGAATTATATGTAGTCATGGCGAGGTGCGCTTTGACCGGGTGCCGGGAACACGGATGTTTATGAAGGAAATGCCGATTGGGTTTAAGTCGCTGGCGGTTAAGCTGACCCTGTTCATTCTGCTGATCAACACAGTGGTTCTATCCACGTTGGGGGTCTATTATTCACGCCACTTTGGACTGTATATAGAAAACCAGCTTGTTGCGCAGTCTCAGATTCCCGGCGTACTGATGAATGAAAGTTCGCTTAATTATTCGATGGTTCGCAATACCGAAGTGCTCGAACGGTTGATTGGCCGGGAGGTCGAACATGCGATGGTGGTGCGGGCGGGCGGCCGCGTGCTTTACAGTTCTTCCGCGAGAGAAGAGGGGCTTAGGTTGCGTGATATTGATCCCGGCAGTGCAGTTTTTGAACAGCTGATGGAAGTAGACGGAGAGCTCCTTATTCGAAAAAATGTTTATCGCACGGAATCCCGCCGCAATGTTGTCATGCCGCTTCATATTCAGGGAACCCTGGCCGGCTATCTGTGGATCGCGGTGAACACAGAACGCGATATGCACTTTAAGCGGCAGCTGACGGTGATTTTTTTTCTGGGAACGCTGGCGTGCATTTTGGTCGGTGGTTTCACGCAGGCTCTCATCGTCAACCGCTTGGTCGTTCCTCGGATACTGCGCACCGTGCATTGTCTGCAAGCCGTGCAGAACGGAAATCTGGCCGCTCGCATTCCGATCGGTATATCCGGCGATGAAATCGGGGTGTTGGAGAGCAGTGTAAACACCATGGCCAGCGAAATTGAATTGCGCACGTCCGCACGCGAGGAGGCGACCCGTGAAATGGAATTGGCCAAAGAGGTTGCCGAGGATGCTCGAATAGAGGCCGAGCGCGCCAGTATGGCCAAGAGTGAGTTTCTGGCGAATACTTCGCATGAGATTCGGACGCCGTTGAACGGGATTCTCGGGTTGTCAGAACTCCTGCTCGACTCGCCTCTTAATGAGCACCAGCAGGAGCAGGTAGACACCATTCTGAATCTGGGTGAAAATCTGTTGGGAACTATTAATAATATTCTGGATCTTTCCTGTGTGGAGCGCGGTCATGTGGAACTTCTGCTTGAACCGTTCGATCTGCATCGGTTTTTTGCTGAACTGGAGCGGGCATTTGTGCCTTCGACGATGGGCTACGGGATTCCGCTCGAGATAAAGATCGATCCGGAGATTCCCCGTTATATAGAGGCCGCCCGCGGGCCGTTACGTCAGATACTAAGCAACCTGATCACGAATGCCTTTAAGTTCACCCGTAAAGGTAGGATTTATGTGCATGCCAAATCTGAAGGGGTTGATGCGGAACAGCACCGCTGCCAGATTCGATTCAGTGTTGAAGATACCGGTATTGGAATTCCGGCGCATGCCCGCTCGAAAATTTTCGAGGCATTTTCTCAGGCCGATGGTTCCAGTACACGCCGATATGGCGGAACCGGACTCGGCTTGACCATTTCAAGCCAGCTTGTTTCTCAGATGCGCGGCAACCTGACGGTGGAGAGTGAAGAAGGAAAGGGATCGACCTTTGTTTTTGAATTGCCGTTCACTTACCTCGATGCCTTGCCGAACGACCGGGACGGAAATTTACCATTCAATGCTGAAAAGAAGCAGGAGCCTAATCCTCTTTCAGGAGCTAAAGTGCTGGTTGTTGAGGACAATAAAATCAACCGTCTGATGGCAAAAACATTTTTGAAGCGTGAAGGTTGCGAAGTGGTGGAAGCGGAAGATGGGCAAAAGGCTCTGGAGGCGCTGGGGCTGGGAACCGGCCCGTCCAGTTCCCCGCATCTGTTCGATCTTATTGTGATGGATATTCAGATGCCGGTTCTTGATGGTCTGGAGGCGACGAAGTTGATTCGGGAGCGCGAGAATCCGGAAAATCGCGTGCCGATCATTGCTTTTACGGCACATGCCATGCAGGGCGACCGGGAAACGTTTGTGGCTGCAGGAATGAATGACTATCTGGCTAAACCCATGCGCAAGCAGCAGTTGTTGGATGTTCTGCAAAAATATGTTGATCCGGTCTTTGCATAAAAAAGGCCGGGGCATGCTTCCCGGCGATCTTTTTTGTCGATTGTTGAAACGGAGAATTACAGCTGCCTGAGAATACGGTCCAATGATGACGCATCAAGTTCAACCGGAGCATCGAGGCCGGAAGCAAACTGCTGCAGCACTTCGGCTCTGGGAAGCATCTGTTCTTTAAGTGTCGCAAGGCTGCGCGATAGCAAGAGAGCCTGATCTGATGTGCGCACACGATCGCAGTCGTTGCCGCCTGATGGGGCATGAGCGGGTTTCGGGAGGTTCGTGTTGTAAGTAATGCTTGAGGTTGTGCCTGTGGAGAATCCGATTTCCATTTTCTTCAATCCTTATTAAAGCGAAAGCCTGTCGGCCATAACCGTACCGCACATATCGGAAACAAAACCCTGAAAAGCGGCCGGCGACTTGATTTTAAAGCCCAGGTCGTCCTTGCTTTCATTTTTGCTTTTGTGAGCATTGCTGTATTCGATGAAATAATCGTAAATATCACGGTTTTTTGCATCGAACACCCCCGCAAATTCCGCACAGATTTTTCCTGTTCCTGAATTAATCAGCAGCAGGCTGATATCGATGCGTTGCGGGTGGTAGGGTTTCAGTTCACGTATGTTCGGGCAGATGACGTACTTGCAGTTCATCAGGGCACCGAGAAAGGCAACCTCTCCAATATCGAGCGATCCGTCGTTGCGCATGAGATTGCTGTCTTCGATATACGGCGCGTATGCACTGTCGGGACGAATAACTTTAAGAGGGGAGGAAAAGCGCCGTTGGGCACCACTGTAAAGGTGGTGGTAAAAATCTGTTTTCAGGTCGCGAGCTTCAATGCCCAGCGGAGGCAGGAGCAGAATTTGATCTGCGGGGTTAACGGAATCAGTCTTATGTTCATTCCAGTCGTAGACATGCATGCGCAAAGGTGAATTCTGGTCGGTGTTGATTTTGAGCGGCTTGTTTTTCTTAAAGTGAGAGCATCCACTCGCCAATACAACGGATAGACAGACAACAGCCCATGTTGGGGACATCATTTGGATTCTCCTGTTGCATATTGGATGTCAAACGTGGATTCGCAACCACAGGGGCAGACCACGTGTAAGGCCTTGATTTGGCCGTCTTTCATGATCGGGGTAAGCTGGATTTTTTCCTGCTTGATCCCAATCTCGATCGGATTTGGCTGGAACTGTACCTTGTCGGCTCGAACGATGCCCGTCTGGCGTTTCAAAGGCCTGCGTTGGCTCAACGGCTTGTGTGCCATATGGGTTCGGCTGACATAGGTGCTTTTTTCCCATTGTTTTTCAGATGTCTTCATGATCGCAGAATAAGCAGGCTCAATGCCATAGAGGGGACGGTGCGTGTTCGATGAATGAAAAATATTAATGCGGCAATATTTGCCGGGGCTAATGGTTTTTCCTTTTCCCGCTTAAGTATCCCGCTCCCGCGACCGAATAGGCATGTATCCGCAGAGATTTTCGGATGGTCCGGAAAAGCGGATGGGTGGCACAAGGACGTGCAGCTCGTTTAATAAGCAATGCCAAGGAGGCACACAATGCAAGTCAGTAATAATATTTCATCATTCAATGTATGGAAAAACTATACCAACAACGTCAGCAGTCTGCGCGACTCGATGTCCAAACTTTCGTCAGGAAGCCGCATCAATAACGCAGGTGACGATCCCTCAGGCCTGGCTATGAGTGAACGGCTGCGCATCCAGACCCGCAATACTTCAGCTGCGGCGAGTAACGTGGAAAATAAGCTCAATTATCTGCAGACCGCAGATTCGTGGATGCAGAAAATGCACGATATGCTCGGTCGTATGGGCGAACTGGCTGTAATGGCCAATGACGGGACTAAGTCGACCACGGATAAAGATATTCTGCAGAAAGAATTTGCACAGATGCAGGATGAAATGAAGCGTATTACCGGGGCAACGACGAGCGATACCGATGCTGCGGGAAAGTTCAATGGCCTTCGCCTGTTTCAGGCGGTTGATGCGGATTCAAGCGGTGCGTTGGATGGAGTTATTCAGCAGGTTGGAGCAGATGGCGGTCAGACGTTTGAAGGCGTTGCACTTGACCTGACGGCTGCGAATACGGACGTGATATATACCGACCTCGGTGCGGATGGCTCGTCGGGTGGCGGTGATGATACTGTATTTACTTGGGGAAGCCTGCTGTCCAGCACGACCGATGGAAGTGGATTGAATATCGGATCCAGCGGAGAGCCGGGAATGGCTGTTGGTGCAATTAATGCCGGGATTGATTACCTCAGTGGAAAACGTGCTGACGTCGGTGCGGAAATTAAGCGTATGGATCAGACCCTCGACGGCCTGCGCTCCTACGAAGAAAACATCAGTGCCACTGAAAGCCGGATCCGCGACGTGGATGTGGCCAAGGAAACCGCTGAAATGTCGAAATACAACATTCTTCAGCAGGTTGGAACGGCGATGTTGGCTCAGGCCAATCAGTTGCCGCAGGGCGTGCTTCAGCTTCTCGGCTAAGTTATTTCCAATGGTTGGAAAGGGCGGGCTCCGGTTTCGGGGCCCGCTTTTTTTATGTGGTCGAAGACAGAACACCACGGGATTTCCCGTGGATGAATGAGCCCGGAGGCGGTATATTTCCGACTTATGGAAGTACGAATGGCATCACATTGTGCATATCGGTTGCAGTATCATGTCGTGTGGGTCTGCAAATACCGCCGGAGGATCCTGAAGCCTGGAGTCTGCGGATACCTCAA